>DATGGQ010000001.1:0-119488 GCA_035308445.1 Candidatus Limnocylindrales bacterium
ACCGCTCGCCGCCTTGTCGTCGGCCCGGCCGACGAGCGACCACGTGGCGCCGTGGTCGGTCGACCTCGAGACGTTGACGATCGTCGGCCCGCCCCGATTCGTCGGGACCTGGCCGTCCTGCCAGGCGAGATACAGCGTCCCGGCGCCATCGATCCCGATGTCGTCCTGGGCGCCGAAGAAGGCGAAGCCGCACTTCGAGAACGGGCACGCCGGACCCTGGGCGCCGGTCGCGACCTGGACGAAGGTCGTGCTGGTGAGCTGGCCGGCCGGCGTCTTCGAGACGCGGTAGATGGCCGCCGGCGTGCCGGTGCAGTTGCTCGACAGGCAATCGCCCCAGGCCGTGTACACGTTGCCCGAGCTGTCGGCGACGATGCCCTCGGCGAAGGCGACGTTGCCGCCGTTCGTCAGGACATCGGCCTGCGTCCAGGTCGAGCCGCCGTCGGTCGACAGCGCCATGAAGTGGTTCGTGGCCTGCGAGTAGGCGAGGTAGATGCCGGCACTGGTGATGACCATCTTCGGGTGGTCACAGTTCTTGCAGTCCTTGGCATTGGCCTTCGCCGCGGTCCAGGTCGTCCCGCCGTCGGTCGATTTCGCGACGATCACGTCGGTGTGGCCACCGCTGTTGCCGTAGCCGAGGAAAGACACGAACACGTGGCCGCTGGCGTCGATCTCCACGATCGGATCGGCCTGCGCCGGGTAGCTGACCCCACCGACCGAGCCGGTGAACACCGGGCTCGGATGGGTCCATGTCCGGCCACCGTCGGTCGACTTCTGGATGTCGATCGAGTTCGGGGCCGAGGCGGACGGGTCGCACGCGTTCGTGGTCGGGTAGTGGGTTATGACCGCGTAGACGGTCGAGCCCTGGTGGGCGAGCTCCGGCTCCCAGTCGTCGCCGCTGCAGAAGCCGAGCTGCGTCGGTCCCGGTGGCGGGGCCTTCGGCGCGGGTGGCGCGGCGAGGGCGACCGTCGGGATCGCCGCTGCGATCAGGGCAATGGCGGACAGGCACGCGAGCGCCAGCCGGCGCGATCCTGCCATCGATGGCACCTCCACGGATCGATCAGGCCACTGGTTGGAGGGCGAGCGTAGTCCAAACGCGCTCGAGCGGCAGGTACGCTGGCGACATGCCGGAAACGCGTGGTGCGCGGATGCAACTCCAGCGATTCGCGACGCCGGAGGGCCTCCTCGCGGTCGCGAGCGACTTCCTCGTCGAGCGCGAGGCGCAGCACAACCTGATCCTCGGGATCCTCGGCAACCTCATGGCCCGCCCGGACGAGGAACGGCCGGCGCCCTACTTCGCGGCCGGGGTCGACGGTGGCCGCGTCCTCGGCGTGGCGATCCGCACGCCGCCCTGGCAGATCGTGCTGTCGGAGATGGACGACGCGCGGGTCGTCGATTTGGTCGTGGCGGACCGGCGCGAGGATCCGCTGCCTGGTGTCCTCGGTCCGACGCGGCTCGCGGCCCGGTTCGCCGAACGCTGGTCCCGGGAGACGAGCCAATCGAGCCGGCTCGCGATGCGCGAGCGGATCTTCGAGCTGACCCGGGTCGAGCGGCCGCGGCCGGCGTCCGGGAGGATGCGGCCCGTGCGGCCGACCGAGCGCGCCCTGCTGCTCGAATGGCTGGCCGACTTCATGGCGGAGGCCGTCCCCGGCGATCCGATCGGCGACCTGGGCCCGATCGCCGACCGCTGGATCGAGGGGGCGAGCCGGACGATGTACCTCTGGGTCGACGGCGGACTGCCGGTCTCGATGGCCGGCGTCGGCTCGCCGACGCCGCATGGCGTCCGGGTCGGGCCGGTCTACACGCCGCCCGACCGGCGCGGCCGCGGGTACGCGAGCAACCTCGTCGCCGCGGCCTCGGACGAGGCGCTCGCGGCCGGCAACCGGTTCTGCTTCCTGTTCACCGATCTCGCCAACCCGACCTCGAACCGCATCTACCAAGAGATCGGCTATGAGCCGATCACCGACGTCGATCGCTGGGTCTTCGACCCCTCGTAACCAGACCGCAACCGACTCGGCCTGACAGCGGCCCTGACCGGCCGATGACGCGGTGACAACCTTCTGGGCGGAGGATCCTGCCATGACCGCCGACCGCACCATCGACCAGCCCGCCGCCCAGGCCGTCCGCGCCGGCCAGCTCGCACCCGTGACGTGCCTCGCCTGCGGCTGCCGGCTCGAGACGATCGGCGAGGGCGAGTCCGTCTCCTGGTTCCACTTCGGCCGGATGGCCGGCCGCGACGCCCGGGGCTGCCGCGTCAGCTGCATCGACGCCGCGCACGACGTGGAGGGCCACGCCGCACTCGCGGCCTGATCGAGCCGCGGCCGCGGCGCCGCGCCCGCCATCTCCACGATCCCTTCACACGGGCTCCTTGCGCTCGACATACATCTGGCGTAGATTGTCAGCGTGACGTTGAATATCGAGGCGGCCCTAACGACCACGGCCGCGCCCACAACCGCGACCACGGCCTCGACGACCGAGCCAACGCCGGCCTCCCGACCGCTCGTTCGCGACGTCGTCGACGAGCTGTCGTCGTGGAACCCGCGGGAGTTCATCGCCGCGTTCCAACGGTGGCATCACGGGGAGCTGAGCCTGACCCACCTGAATGTCCTGACCCTGCTCGAGGCGACCGGCCCGCAGTCGATGAGCCGGCTCGCCGACTCGCTCGACGTCAGCGTCGCGAGCATGACCGGGATCATCGATCGGATGGAGAAGCGCGACCTCGTCAAGCGCCGCCGCGACGACGAGGATCGGCGGGTCGTCCTGGTTGTGCCCGCGAAGGGCGCCGAGCGCGTGTTCGGTGAGCTCAACGCGCGGCGCCGGCACGGCCTGAGCAAGGTCCTCTCGGAGCTCACTGACGACCAGCTCCGCGGCCTGCTCGAGGGCCATCGCGCGCTGCGAGCGGCCCGCCATGCGGCCGCCGCGAGCCGGACGGAGGGCGCGAGGTGATCGCCCTGCTGCGCAACCACCTGCGGCCATACGCCGGCCGGATCGCGATCGTCCTGGCGCTGCTGCTCGTCCAGGCGATCGGCAACCTCTACCTGCCGACCCTCCAGGGCGACATCATCAACGACGGCGTCGCCAAGGGGAACACGGACTTCATCACCTCGACCGGCGGCTTCATGCTGCTGGTCACGTTCGTGGTCGGCGCGGCCTCGATCGTCGGCGTCTTCTTCGCCGCCCAGGTCGCCATGGGCTTCGGCCGCGACGTCCGCGGCGCGATCTTCCGGAAGGTCGAGAGCTTCAGCCAGGTCGAGGTCAACCATTTCGGCACGCCGTCGCTCATCACCCGGAACACGAACGACGTCCAGCAGGTCCAGATGCTGGTGTTCCTCGCCCTCACCCTGCTGTTCACCGCCCCGATCCTGATCATCGGCGGGATCATCATGGCCGTCCGCCAGGACCTGCCGCTGTCGGGCCTGCTCGTCGTCGTGCTGCCGCTCATGGCGGTCTTCATCGGCCTCGTGATGAGCCGGGCGATCCCGCTCTTCCGGGCGATGCAGGTCAAGCTCGACCGGATCAACCAGGTCATGCGCGAGACGCTGGCGGGCGTCCGCGTCATCCGGGCGTTCGTGCGCACCCACCACGAGGAGGAGCGGTTCGACGTCGCCAACGTCGATCTCTACAGCACGGCGCTCCAGGTCAACCGGCTGTTCGCCGTCACGATCCCGGTGATGACGCTCATCCTCAACATGTCGACCGTCGGGGTCATGTGGTTCGGCGCAATGCGCGTCGAGAGCGGCATGCCGATCGGCAACCTGACCGCCTTCCTCCAGTACCTGCTCCAGATCCTGTTCGCGGTCCTGATGGCCGTGTTCATGTTCGTGTTCGTGCCGCGGGCCGCGGTCTCGGCCGGCCGGATCCAGGAGGTCCTGACGACCGAGCCAACGATCCGCGATCCCGAGAAGCCCGTCCGGCTCGCGCCGGTCGAGGCGAGCCACAACGGCCACGGCGGCGGCGGGCGGATCGAGTTCCGCGACGTCGAGTTCCGCTACCCGGGCGCCCAGGACCCGGTCCTCCACGACGTGTCGTTCGTGGCGAACCCGGGCGAGACGGTTGCGATCGTCGGTTCGACCGGCAGCGGCAAGTCGACATTGATCAACCTCATCCCGCGCTTCTACGACGTGACGTCAGGCTCCGTCCTGGTCGATGGCGTCGATGTGCGAGAGCTCGATCGGGCCGACCTGTGGGCCCGCCTCGGCGTCATCCCCCAGAAGGCGTTCCTCTTCAGCGGGACCGTCGCGACCAACCTGCGCTTCGGCGACGAGGAGGCGACCGACGACGCCCTCTGGCATGCCCTTGAGATCGCGCAGGGCCGCGACTTCGTCGAGGAGATGGACGGCCAGCTCGAAGCCGCGATCACGCAGGGCGGCACGAACGTCTCCGGCGGCCAGCGCCAGCGCCTGGCGATCGCCCGGGCGCTCGTCAAGCGCGCCGGGATCCTGATCTTCGACGACAGCTTCTCGGCGCTCGACTTCGGCACCGACGCGCGCCTGCGAGCCGCCCTCGACCGGGACATGGGCTGGGCGACCCGGATCATCGTCGCCCAACGGGTCGGCACGATCATGAAGGCCGACCGCATCCTGGTGATGGATGCCGGCCGGATCGTCGGCAGCGGCACCCACGCCGAGCTGCTCGACTCCAACGAGACCTACCGCGAGATCGTGTTCTCGCAGCTCTCCGCCGAGGAGGCCGCGGCATGAGCGGCCCGAGCTACCGACCGGGCGGCAACGGGTCGACGCCGGGCGGCAACGGCTCGACGCCGGGCGGCAACGGCTCGACACCGGGCGGCAACGGCTCGCGGCCGACGGGGGCGTTCCCCGGCGCGCGGCCGAGCGGCCCCGGCATGCCGCCGCCCATGCGCCGCGGCCCCGGCGCCGGTGGCGGACCCGGGATGATGGGGATGATGATGCCGGCGGCCAAGCCGGCGAACTTCCGCGTGTCGTTCCGACGGCTGCTCCGCCGGCTGGCGCCGGAGCGGACCCTCGTCCTGTTCGTCATCGGCCTCGCCGTGGTCAGCGTGACCTTCGCCGTCATCGGTCCGAAGATCCTCGGCAACGCGACGAACGACATCTTCAACGGCTACATCAGCTCGAAGCTCCCGGCCGGCGTCACGAAGGACCAGATCGTCGCCGGCCTCCGGGCTCAGGGCCAGGACCAGTTCGCGGACATGGTCTCGCAGATGGACCTCCATCCCGGGACCGGCATCGACTTCGGCGCCCTGGCCGGCATCCTGTTCGTCCTGATCGGGATCTACCTGCTGAGCGCGCTGTTCAGCTGGATGCAGGCGTACACGATGGCGGGGGTCACCCAGCGCACGGTCCGGCGGCTCCGGACCGACGTCGACGAGAAGCTCGGCCGGCTGCCGCTGAGCTACTTCGACTCGCATCCGCGCGGCGACATCCTCAGCCGGGTCACGAACGACATCGACAACATCGGCCAGACGCTCCAGCAGAGCCTGACCCAGCTCATCACGTCGGTCCTCACGATCCTCGGCGTCCTGATCCTCATGCTCACGATCAGCTGGCAGCTGGCCGTCATCTCGATCCTGGCCGTGCCGGCCTCGGTCCTCATCACGGTGGTGATCGCCGGCCGATCGCAGAAGCGGTTCGTGGCCCAGTGGGCCACGACCGGCAGCCTGAACGGGCACGTCGAGGAGATGCACACGGGCCACTCGATCGTGAAGGTTTTCGGACGGCAGAAGGAGGCGATCGAGACCTTCGATCGCGAGAACGAGAAGCTCTACCAGGCGTCGTACCAGGCCCAGTTCATCTCCGGCACGATCCAGCCGGCGATGACGTTCGTCTCGAACCTCAACTACGTGGCGATCGCAGTCATCGGCGGCCTTCGGGTCGCAAGCGGCCAGATGACGCTCGGCGATGTCATCGCGTTCATCCAGTACTCGCGCCAGTTCACGTTCCCGATCATCCAGACCGCCTCCATCGCCAACGTCCTGCAGTCGGCCGTCGCCTCGGCTGAGCGCGTCTTCGAGCTGCTCGACGAGCCCGAGGAGCTCGCCGATCCGGCGACGCCGCGGGTCCTCGGCGAGACGAAGGGCGCGGTCGCGTTCGAGGATGTCTCGTTCCGCTACGAGCCGGACAAGCCGCTCATCGAGCATCTCTCGCTCGAGGCCGACGCCGGCCACACGATCGCGATCGTCGGGCCGACGGGCGCCGGCAAGACCACGCTCGTGAACCTGCTCATGCGCTTCTACGAGCTCGACGGCGGGGCGATCACGATCGACAGAATCGACACCCGCGACCTGACCCGCGATGAGCTGCGGCGGACGTTCGGGATGGTCCTCCAGGACACGTGGCTGTTCCACGGCACGATCCGGGACAACATCGCCTACGGCCGGGACGGCGCGACCCAGGCCGAGATCGATGCCGCGGCGGAGGCGGCCCACGTCGACCACTTCGTCCGGACGCTGCCGGACGGCTATGACACGGTCATCGACGACGATGCCACGAACCTCTCGGCCGGCGAGAAGCAGCTCCTGACGATCGCCCGGGCGTTCCTCGCCGATCCGTCGATCCTCATCCTCGACGAGGCCACGTCCTCGGTCGACACCCGCACCGAGGTGCTCATCCAGCGGGCGATGGCGCGGCTGATGCGCGGTCGGACCGCGTTCGTCATCGCCCACCGGCTCTCGACGATCCGCGACGCCGACACGATCCTCGTCATGAACCGGGGCCAGATCGTCGAGCAGGGCACGCACGAGGAGCTGCTCGCGAAGCGCGGCTTCTATGCCGACCTCTACAACTCGCAGTTCACCGAGGCGCTGGCCGAGGCCGTCTAGCCTCGCCGCCCGATGGCCACCAACGTCCTCGGGGCGCTGATCCTCCTCGGCTGGCTGTCGCTCGAGGTCATCCTGCGGGCGTCGGGCAGCGCGGCGAGCCTGTCCCGCACCGAGGCGGACCGGTACACCACGCCGCTCCTCGTGACGGGCTACGGCGTCGCGATCCTCCTGCCGATCGCCTTCGCGGTCGCCGGCCTGGACACCGTCGGTGATGTTGCCTGGCTCGGTGTCGCGGTGGCTGGGCTGGCGCTCGGCCTCCGTGCCTGGGCGATGCGCACGCTCGGGGCGTTATACACGCGGACGCTCCGCACCGCCGCTGATCAGCAGCTCGTCACCTCCGGCCCCTATCGCTGGATCCGCCACCCGGGCTACGTCGCCAGCCTCGGCGTCTGGGTCGGCGCCGCGCTGGCGTTCCACAGCGCTATCGCCGCGATCGCCGTCGCGATCCTGCTCGGCGTCGCCTACGCGTGGCGGATCCGCAACGAGGAGCGGATGCTCGAAGCCAGCTTCGGCGACGCCTATCGTGCCTACGCCGCGCGAACCGCCCGGGTCCTCCCCGGGCTGCTCTGAGCGCCGAACCTCCAGTTGACGCCGCCAGCGCGGACCGTCGGCGGCCGGCCGGTGATCTCGGAGGCTAGCCGGTGACCTCAGCGGCGCCGGCGTCCCCGACCGGTCTGGCTGCCGTTCCGGACGTCGAGCCCTCGGTCACCCAGGCATCGTCGAGGATCGCCTCGGCCAGGCGGCTGGCGGCCTCCCGCAGCAGGACCGCCTCGCCCGTCCGGTAGTCCCGGCCGCGGTCCCGCAGGCCGAGGTCGATCCGCCCGACGCGGTGGCCACCGCTCGCGACGTCGACCTTGACGGCCGACTCCGCCGGCGTGCCCATCGTCGCCACGAGGCGGAGCCCGCTGCCGTCGTCGACCCACGCGCGCCCGCCCGTCGAGTCGAGCGCCTGGACGACCACGGCGAGGAATCCTCGCAGCGTCCGCGCCGGATCCGGCCTCCACTCCGCGCTCGCCACCCGCGCCACGTACGCGTCGAGCTGCCGGCCGGCGTCGAGCCGGTCCCGGAACCGTCGATCGACCATGCCCTGCAGCCAGCTCCTGATCGGCGTGAAGAGCGTGGCGAGGATCAAGGTGCTGGCGATCACGGCGGCGTCGGAGCGCTCGCCGGTGACGGCGATGAACACCTTCTGGAAGAGGGCCGTCGTGGCCGCGTACAGACCGGCGAGGATGGCCGTCAACGGGACGTAGACGACGGTGCGCCGGATGATCACGTCGATGTCGTACAGGCGGTAGCGGAGGATGGCGATGCCGATCGCCACCGGCAGCAGCCCGAGGCCGATGAAAGCGGCCAGGAAGCCGAGATCGCTCGCGACCGATGCGGCGTCGCCGGGCAGCCGCGAGAGGACGATCCCGAACGCAAGTGCCGGCCCGGCGACCGCGACGGCCGCGGCCAGCCACTTCAGCTGGGCACGCTCGACGCCGCTCGCGTGGCGGAAGCGGAGCACGAGCGACGCCGCCACGAGCGGGAGGAACACCACACCCGAGGCAGAGGACAGGGTCCCGAGGAGGCTGCCGAGGTCGGTCGCGAAGCCGCCCGCGCCGATCGGGTTCGAGACGTTAATCGGGACACTGGCCGGATCGAACGGCGTGAGGAGGTTCTGCAGGACGTCGAAGGCCGCTGCCAGCACGCCGATCGCGACGACGATCCGCCATCTGGGCGACGGCAGCTGGCCGGTCGGGAAGACGAGCGGCAGGAGCACCGTCATGCAGACGATCGCCGGGACCCAGACCGAGTTGCCGATGAGGGCGAGCCAGCCGGCCACCGCCGGCGCGCTGCCCGCCGTGAATTCCGCCAGCCCCAGTGAACCGTTGGCGACCGCGAACAGGCAGCCAGCCGTCCACAGGAGCCAGCCGACGGGATGTCCCGGCAGGCGCCAGACGAGGACCGCTCCGCTGAGGACGAGCGCCACGGCCGCGCCGATCGACGCCAGGTAGTCCAGCGTGGCGAACAGGTCCGCTGGCGGAATCGTGCCGACCCCGATCGTCACCAGGACGATCGAGGCGAGCACGCCGAGGCCGACGACGACCCGTTGTGCCAGGGAGGCGCGACGACGGGCTCCCAGCGGCGCCTCAGCCATCGAGGCGGTAGCCGACGCCGCGGATCGGCATCAGCTGCGGGCCGCCGGCGGCGTCGACCTTCGACCGCAGCCGGGCGATGTGCGGCTTGAGCCAGAGCAGGTCCGGATCCGCTTCCGCGGGCCAGCCGGCGCGAGCCAGCTGCAGGTGCGGGACCACGTCACCGCCGGCCCGGACGAGGACCTCGAGGAGGCGGTACTCGATCGGTGTCAGGTTCAGCACGGTCTCGCCGACGCGGACCTCGTGGCGGCCGGTGTCGATCACGAGGTCGCCGGCCGTCAGCGCGGTCGACGCCGCGGACGTCGCGCCGCCCCCACCCATCGCCCTATCGGCGCGGCGCATCACGGCCGAGATCCTGGCGAGGAGCTCCGCGCGCCCGAACGGCTTGACGATGTAGTCGTCGGCACCGATCCCGAGGGCCCGCACCTTGGCGGCCTCCTTGCTCTCGCCCGACACCACGACGATCGGCGCGTCGCCCTCGGCCCGGATCTGGCCGGCGACCGTGAAGCCGTCGGGGCCCGGCATCGCCAGGTCGAGCAGGACGATGTCCGGCCGGTCCTCGCGATAGCGGCGGACGGCGGTCAGGCCGTCGTAGGCCGTGATGACCTGGTGGCCCTCGGTGCCCACGAGCGCGGTGATGGCGCCGACCATCGCCGGGTCGTCGTCGACGACGAGGATGCGGAGTGGCCGGCTCACACCGCGGCCGCCGCGGGGAGGGAGATCACGAAGCGCGTTCCGTGCCCGCCCTCGGCCGGCTCGACCCATAGCCTGGCGCCCATCGATTCGCCCAGCCGGCGGGCCGCGTACAGGCCGATCCCGGAGCCTCGCGCCGTGGCGGTCTCGCGGCGGGCGTATGGCTCGAAGACCCGCTCGCGCCACTCCTCCGGGATGCCCGGGCCCTCGTCGGAGACCGAGATGCGGACGGAGCCGTCGACCATCTGCCAGGCGAGCGTGAGCGTCGTGTCCGGCGGGGCGTACTTCACGGCGTTCTCGACGAGGTGCTCGAGGATCTGGCGCAGCCGGGACGCGTCGGCGAGGGCGAAGAGCGGGACGCCGCCCTCGACGGCGACGCGGTGATGGCGGAGGAGCGGCTCGAGCTCCCTGACCACCTCGTCGACCACGGTCGGGACATCGGTCGGAGTCACGTCGGCGTGCTCCTCCGGGACCACGCGGACCGAGGCGAGGATCGAATCGACGAGGCGGTCGAGGCGTTCGACCTGGTCCATCGATGCCCGGTACCAGCCGGCCCGGCGCTCGCGGCGCTCGGGGTCGCGCGATGGCCGATCGGTCGTGAGCTCGGGCTCCTCGGCCAGGAGGTCGGTGTAGGCGCGGACGACGGCGAGCGGGGTGCGGAGCTCGTGGGTCACGAGGGCGATGAGCTCGGTCCGGGCCTGGTCGATCTGCTTGAGCTCCGCGGCCCGCGCCTCGGCCTCCTGCTGGAGGCGGCCCTTTTCGACGATGCCGGCGAGGAGGTCGGCGATGGCCCGAAGGTGGGCGACGTCCGATTCGGCGAAGTCGCGGTGGTGCTCGGTCTGGACGTTCAGCACGCCCACCGTCCGATCGTTCCAGACGAGCGGCACGGACAGCATCGAGGCGACGAATCGGCGCTGGTCGATGCCGCGGACCCACAGGAAGCGGGGGTCCTTGCCGACGTCGGTGATGACGAGCGGCTCTCGAGACGCCGCGACGCGGCCGGTGATGCCCTCCCCGAACGGGACCTGGGCGCGGCCGATCTGGTAGCGATCGAGGCCGTTCGTTGCGGCCAGGGTCAGGTTCAGCCCGTCGCGGTCGAGCAGGTACAGCGACGAGACGCTCGCCCGGAGCGCGTCACGGGTCTCGTTGACGACCGTCTCCAGGAGCTCGTCCCACGTCCTGGCCGTCGTCGCGAGGCGGGCAACCCGATGGAGGAATCGCAGCTGGTCGAGCTGCTCGGTCTCCTGGATCGGCTCGAGGTCGGTCGTGGTCACGCCTTCACGATAGCCGAGGCCGGCTGGCCGACCCGGTGCCGTCCGAACGCGGCCGACAGCGCGTCGATGTCGGTGGGGTCGTTGTAGCGCTGACCGGAGACCCGGACGAGGACATGGACCGGTGGCGCTGCGGGATCGCTCCGAGCGGCGGGGACAGGCCAGCTGGGGAAGGCGACCTCGATCCGGTCGTCGTCGTGGAGCGCCCGTGCAAGCGCGCGTGCGTCGTCCTCCACCGCGAGGCCCGGCACCCGAACCGCGGCCATCGACGCGACCATTGAGGCCGGCGCGATGGGCTCGACGCCGAGCTCCGACTCCAGCCGCTCGCGGGCGGCGAGCGCGAACGCCCGGTTGGCGGCCATCAGCCCCGGCCAGCCACCCGGATCGAGCGAGCCGACGAGCCGGATGGTCTCGGGCAGCGCGAGGAACGGGGTCGGGTCGACCGTGCCCTGCCAGTCGAACTCGCGCCACAGCGGGTGGCGCTCCTCGCGCGGGTCGTTCCGGCCATGGCTCGTGACGAGCGGCCGGATCCCGCGACGTCGGTCGGGCCGGACGGCGAGCACGCCAGACGACTTCGGGCCGCACAGCCACTTGTGGCCGTTGCCCGTCCAGTACGCGGCGCCGAGGCCGTCGACGTCGACCGGCACCTGGCCCGGGGCGTGGGCCGCATCGACGAGCGTGTCGACGCCCAGCCGGTCGAGCTCGCGGACGATCGTCTCGATCGGGAAGACCAGGCCGGTCGGGCTCGTCACGTGGCTGATCACCGCGAGCCGCGTCCGCTGGGTGACGGCCGAGATGATCGCCTCGACGACCTCCTCGGGGTGGCGGATCGGCAGCGGGATCCGGGCGATCACCACCCGGGCCCGCGCCTCCTCGGCCGCGAGCGTCATGGCGTTGAGGACGGCGTTGTACTCATGGTCGTCGGTAAGCAGCTCGTCGCCCGGCCGGATCCGCAGCGAGCGGAGAACCGTCGAGACCCCGGTCGTGGCGTTCGGCACGATGACGACGCCGGCGGGGTCGGCGTGGAGGAACGCCGCCACCTCGCGCCGAGCGGCGTCCCGCCGCCCTTCGAGCTCCCGGTCGAGGATCTGGAGCGGGTCGGCCTCGAGCCGATCCATCAGGGCTCGCTGGAGCTCGAGGATCGGCGCGGGACAGGCGCCGAACGTCCCGTGGGTCAGGTAGACGAGGCCGGGCTCGAACCGCCAGGGAGCCTCCGGCCCGTACGGTCGCACGGCCGGAGCATAACGATGGGCGGACGCCCCAGCGGCCCGCCCATCGGTGACGATGCGGTGTCGATTCGGTGGGTCGGGTCAGCCGCCCGTCGCCGGTGCCGTGGCACCGGCCGGCACGATCAGGATCCGCTTGGCAAGGGTCGACCCGTCGACGCGGCTCTGGACGAAGACGGTCTCGCCGGACTTCAGGTCGGCGAGCGCCGCCGTTGTCCGGCCGATCCAGACCTTCGTGTTCGAATCGGTCGTGACGGTGACGGTGCCGCCGCCGGCCTCGGCGATCGTCAGGCTGCCGTTGCCGACCGACTGGACGGTCCCGTGATCGATCTGGACGGTCACGAGATTGCCGTTCGCGTCGGTGACGGTCAGCGTGACGTGGACGAGGCGGCGGGCGAAGCCGGCGCGACCGGCGTGGTTCGCGAGCCAGCGCCGGATGCCGGAGACCGCGGGCTGGTTCGGGCCGCTGCCGGCGTTCGGGCCGGTGCTCGCGGCCGGCGCGGCGGAGGGTCCCGGCGTGAGGACGCCGCCGGTGCTCGCGGCGACGAAGCCGATCCCCAGGGCGAGGAGGATGACGATGGCGACGCCCGTCAGGGCGATCCGCCAGGGTGGGACGTGCATGATCGTTCGGTTCCTCAGTACGACGTGGCGGCCGGCGTTCGCCGGCATTGGCGCGACCCTGGGGGCCGGCGGTGAATCGAACCGCCGCTCGATGTCAGCGGATGGTAAGCGCCAACCAGGGTCCCGGCCGTCGTGCGTTTGCCACGATCGAGCGGCATCTCTAGAATGAGAGGTCGCGGGGTGGAGCAGCGGCAGCTCGTCGGGCTCATAACCCGAAGGTCGGAGGTTCGAATCCTTCCCCCGCAACCAACGCCGAATCCCCTTCAGAACCCCGGGTCCCGACCACCCGGGGTTCTTTCTTTCCGGAGCGGGCGATGAGCGAGGGGCACGTGGACCTGACGGTTCGGGACGCGACCGACCTCGACGTCGAGGCGATCCGTGGCATCGCCGCGACCGCCTGGCGCGACACGTACGCGACCCATCTCCGGCCCGAGACCATCGAGGCCTTCCTCGCGCGCTCGTATTCCGCCGAGCGCGTCGTCGCCCGCATCGCCCGGGACACGTTCCTCGTCGCGGTCGAGGACGGCGCGATCATCGCCTTCGCGGACGCCCTCGCGGTCGACGATCACGTCCGGCTCTTCGCGATCTACGCGCTGCCGTCCTCGCGCGGACGGGGCGCCGGGTCGGCGCTGCTGGCCGAGCTGCAGGCACGGTACGCGGGGTCCCCGATCGCGGCCGAGGTCCTCGTCGGGAACCGCAAGGGCGAGGGCTTCTACGAGGCCCGCGGTTTCGTGCCCCGCGAGACGATCGAGGCCGAGCTGCTCGGCGAGCGCGTGGTCGAGCGGCGGTGGTGGCTCCCGCCGGCTTAGGCGGACCGGGTCATTCCCAGCGGAACGTCCAGATCGCGAGGGCGATCGCGCCCGACGCCCAGACGCCGAGGACCCCGAGCGGCAGGGCCGGATCGGCCCCTGAGCCGAGCGCGATCCGGAGGCTCTCGGAGAGGGCCCACGCCGGCAGCAGTCGGGCGGCGTCGGCCAGCGGCCCGGGCAGGTGGTCGATCGGGATGACGATCCCGCCGAGCATCAGGAAGGCGAGGAACAGGCCGTTGGCCAGGGCGAGCGTCGCCTCGGCCCGGATCGTGCCGGCCATCAGCAGCCCGAGCCCAGCGAACGCCGCCGTGCCGATCAGCAGCGCCGCGATGAGGAGCAGTGGCTGCGCCGTGGCTGCCGGGCGCCAGCCGAGGACGATCGCCGCCACCCCGACGAGCAGCACGACCTGGGCGACCTCGATCGCGATGACCGCGGCGACCTTCGCGACGATGACGCTGGTCCGCGGGACCGGCGCGCCGCCGAGCCGCTTGAGGACGCCGTACTGGCGGTCGTAGCCGGTCGCGATGCCGAGGTTGACCATGCCGGTGGCGATGACCGCGAGCGCCAGGGAGCCCGGAAGCAGGAAGTCCACCGGCCGCCCGGCGATGCCCGGCAGGACGCCGACGGTCGCGAAGAACAGGAGCACAACCGTCGGAATGACGATCGTCACGAGGAGGTTCTCGCCGCGGCGGAGCGTCAGCCGGAGCTCGGACGAGGCGAGGGCGGCGGTCGACCGAGCGAGCGGCGCCGGCCGGCTCACGCCGCCACCTGCACGTCGCGATCGCCGGTGAGCTCGAGGTAGCGCTCCTCCAGCGTGGCGGCCCGGGATCGCAGCTCGGTGATCGTCACGTCGTTCGCGGCGGCCCACGACGCGACCGCGGCCGTGAGCCAGGGCTCGGGATCCGCACCGGCCACGGTCATCTCGAGGGGGTCCGAGGTGTCGGCCTCGAGCCGGGCGTCCGGCCACGTGCGGCGCAGCTCGGCGGTCAGGGTCTCGCGGGCGGGCTCGGCCAACGGCGCGGTCACCCGCAGGCGGAGGGCCGGCGCGGCCCCGGCGGTGAGCTCGGCCGGCGTGCCCTGGGCGACGATCCTGCCGCGGGCCAGGATCAGGACCCGGTCGGCGAGCCGCTCGACGTCGGCGAGGTCGTGGGTCGTCAGGAGTATCGCCCGACCGCTGTCGCGGAGGCGCCGGATCAGCGATCGGGTCGTCCGCTTCGCCTGCGGGTCCATGCCTGCCGTCGGCTCGTCGAGCATGAGCACCTCGGGCTCGCCGACGAGCGCCAGCGCCAGCGCAAGGCGCTGGCGCTCCCCGCCGGACAGGCGCCGGACGCGGGTATGAGCCACCGAGCCAAGCCCCAGCTCTTCGATGAGGGCGTCGGGGTCGCGGGCGCCGTCGTGCAGGGCGGCGTACAGCCGGACGACGTCGCGCGGCGTCGATCGCGGGTCGAGGCCGCCGCCCTGGAGCATCAGCCCGACCCGTGCCCGGAGGCTCGGACCGCCCGTGCCGGCGTCGATGCCGAGCACCCGGACCGAGCCCTTGTCGGCCCGCCGGTAGCCCTCGATGATCTCGATCGTCGTGGTCTTGCCCGCGCCGTTCGGTCCGAGGAGCGCGACGAGCTCGCCGGCGCGGACCTCCAGGTCGATGCTCCGCAGGACGGCCTGCGACTCGTACTTCTTGACGAGACCGCGGACCTCGATCGCCGGGGCCGGTGGCACACCGACGGCCAGGCTCGGTGCCGCGTCGACTGCCGAGCCCGGTGCCGCATCGACCGCCGCGACCGCTGCGCCGGGGCTGTCACCCGTGGCCGTCACGGTGAGGTCGACGCGCCGGCGGCTCCGACGATCGTGTCGTAGAAGCTCCCGAAGTCGTCCGAGGTCAGCTGCCCGACCGAGATCGCGCGGAGGACCCCGTCCGGGTCGATGAAGTACGACTGCGGCCGGGCGGCGACCCGATATTCGGTCCGAATCGAGCCGGACGGATCCTGGACCGTCGGCCACGTCGCGTGGTACTGGGCGATGAAGGCCCGCGCGTCGTCCGGTCCGTCGTACATGAGGACCCCGACGATCTGCAGGCCGTCGGCGGCGTGGGCCGAGAGCTCCTGCTCGAGCAGCGGGAACTCGTCGCGGCAGGGGACGCAGCTCGGTCCCCAGAAGTTGACGATCACCGGGTGCCCGCGCAGCGCCGCGAGGTCGAACGTCGTGCTGGTCAGCGTCGTGCCGCTGATCTCCGGCGCGACGCTGCCCTTCGCGATGCCGGGTGAATCGGTCGCGGGCTTCGGCCGGGCAATCGTCGCCACGCCGACGATGACGACGGTCGCCAGCACGGCCAGTCCGAGGGCCACGAGGATGGGGCGGCGGGGAGCCCGCGTGATGGTGCCCGTGTCAGGGACCGACCGTCAGCGTCCCCGTCATCGCGGCGATGGGGTGGATCTTGCAGATGAACGTGTACGTCCCGGCTGGCAGGGCGGCGTAGTTGTAGGTCGTCGAGGTGACGCCGTCGATCGTCGGCTGGTCGGCCAGGATCTTGCCGCTCGAGTCGCGGATCTGGACGTTGTGGGGAACGCCGATGTCGTCGTTCGTGAACAGGATCGCGAACGGCTTGTTCGCGGCGACGGTCAACGTCTTCGTGTCGAAGGCGATGCCCTTCGCGGTCAGGGCCACGGTCCCGGGCGGCAACGAGGCCGCAGCCGAGGCTGCCGGCGATCCGCCGGCGCCGCCGTTCGAGGCGACCTGCGGCGGGAAGATGCCGGCCTGGACGAGGCCGACGAGGACGAAGACGACCAGGAAGGCGCCGATCGCCAGCGTCGGGATCGGCCGGGCCGGGATGTTCTCCAGGTGCCCGGTCCGGTCGGCCTCCTCGACCTTGCGGTACTCCGCGGTGAAGTCGACCAGCCAGCCGATCAGCGTCCAGGCGAGGATTACGACCCCGACGACGAGCACCCAGTCACCGATGACGAGGCCGCCGAAGAGGGCCGTCGCGCCGATGGCCCCCATGAGCGGCCGGATCGACGGGCCGGGCATGTGCAGGCCGGCCGGCGGCACGTGCACGACCGCGGGCAGCGCCGGGGTCGGCTCGAGGTGCTGGTAGTCGCGGACCGCCTCGCGGCCCCAGAACAGCAGCGTGATCACGAGGACGATCGGCCCCGCGACCAGGAAGGCGCCGCCGAGGATGAGACCGGCGAACAGCGCGAAGGCGCCGAACGCGGCGACGATCGGGGCGGCGGAGCCGCCTGGCATGTGGATGGTCGGTGGCGCGATCGGGGCGATCCGGGCCGGGGCGCGCCGGGTCGGGCCGGCCGTCGCATACAGCCGGATCATCAGGAGCAGCCAGGCGATCACCAGGAGCGCCAGCCCGACGGGGATGAGCCCGATGAGCGCGCCCCAGTCGGGCGTGATGAACGTGGCCGCGACGTTCAGGAGCGTCTGGATGATGTCCACCGGCCGGGAAGCCTCAGTCGTTCGAGCCGGACGTCAGCACGTACGACATGATCCCCAGGGCGAAGCCCAGGGCGAAGAGCAGCGTCACCCCGGCCGGCTCGACGTGGTAGCCGAGCGGCTGGGCGAGGCCGCCGTACAGGACCGACACGACGACGAACGTCACGCCGATGAGGATCGAGTTCCGTCGGCGGGTCGTCACGACAGCAGGTACAGGACCGAGAACAGGATGATCCAGACGACGTCGACGAAGTGCCAGTACAGCGAGACGGCCTCGACCGCGTCGTGGTGCTTCGACGAGAACTGGCCCGACATCCCGCGGTAGAGGATCACGCCGAGCATCAGCACGCCGCCGAACACGTGGGCGCCGTGGAAGCCGGTCAGCGTGAAGTACGTCGTCCCGAAGACGCCCGACCCGAGGGTCATGCCCTCGCCGAACAGCAGCGTGTAGTCGTAGCCCTGCAGGAGCAGGAACACGATGCCGAGGACGAACGTGAAGGCGATGTTCCGGATGAACCCGCGGCGATCGCCCCGCCGGATCGCCCAGACCGCGAACTGGCAGGTGAACGAGCTCGTGATGAGCAGGATCGTCGCGACGAGGATCAGTGACAGTGGGTTGAGCAACTGCTGCGGCTTCGTCCAGACATCGCTGTCGGCGTTGTGGGCCCGGGTCGAGAAGTAGGCGGCGAAGAGGCCGGAGAAGAACATCACCTCGGAGGTGATGAACAGCAGCATCCCGAGGATCGGGTTGCTGATCCCGCGGGCGACATGGCCCTCCTGGACGACGATCGGAGCGCCGGTCGCGTCGATGGGCTGGAGTGCGCCTTCGGCCGTCATCGGATCGTCACGCGGTCGCGTCGCCGTGGTCGAGCCGGCCGTGCCGGACGTCGAAGAGCGGCCGCTCGGAGCGGATCTCGGGCAGTCGGTCGAAGTTGTAGGGCGGCGGCGGCGACGAAGTCGCCCACTCCAGGGTGTTGCCCTCCCACGGGTCGTCGCCGGCGATCTTGCCGTTCCGGAGCGAGATGAACACGTTCCAGATGAAGGGCAGGATCGACGCCGCGATGATGAACCCGCCGATCGAGGCGACGAGGTTCCAGTCGTTCCAGCCGGCGTTGCTGGCGTAGTCGGCGATGCGCCGCGGCATGCCCTGCAGGCCGAGCATGTGCATCGGGAAGAACGTCAGGTTGAAGCCGATGATCATGATCACGAAGTGGACCTTGCCGAGGGTCTCGTCCAGGAGCCGGCCGGTCATCTTCGGGAACCAGTAGTAGATCCCGGCGAAGACGCCGAACACCGACCCGCCGAAGAGCACGTAATGCAGGTGGGCCACCACGAAGTACGTGTCGTGGAGGGCGAAGTCGACCGGGACGGCGGCCGAGAACGCGCCGTTGATCCCGCCGATCAGGAACATCGCAAGGAACCCGACCGCGAACAGCATCGGCGTCGAGAAGCTGATCTTGCCGCGCCACATCGTGGCGACCCAGTTGAACATCTTCACGCCGGTCGGGACCGCGATGAGGAACGTCATCAGGCTGAAGAACGGCAGGAACACCGCGCCGGTCGTGAACATGTGGTGGGCCCAGACGGAGAAGCCGAGGGCGCCGATGCCCGCCGTCGCGAAGATAAACGCCTTGTAGCCGAAGAGCGGCTTGCGGGTGAAGACCGGCAGGACCTCGCTGACGATGCCCATCGCCGGCAGGACCATGACGTAGACGGCCGGGTGCGAGTAGAACCAGAACACGTTCTGGTAGAGGACGGCGTTGCCGCCGAAGCTCGGATCGAAGAAATGGCCGCCGTAGTTGCGGTCGATGAACAGCATGACGAGGGCGCTGGTCAGGACCGGCGTCGCCATCACGACGAGGACGCTCGTGACGAGGATCGTCCAGACCATGATCGGCATCCGGAAGAGCGTCATGCCCGGCGCCCGCATCTTGAAGATCGTGACGAGGAAGTTGATGCCGCCGAGGATCGAGCTCGTGCCGATCAGCGTCAGGGCCACGATCCAGAGATCCTGGCCGGGACCGGGTGACTTCGTCGGGCCGACCTCCGACAGCGGCGGATAGCTCGTCCAGCCGGCCGCGGCTGCGCCGCCCTGGGTGAGGAACCCGGACAGCAGCAGGAGCCCGCCGAGTGGCAGCATCCAGAAGCTGAGGGCGTTGACCCGCGGGAACGCCATGTCGGGCGCGCCGATCATGAGCGGGACCGCGTAGTTCCCGAGCCCCGCGAGCATCGGGATGATGAACAGGAAGATCATCACCGTCGCGTGGATCGAGAAGAACTCGTTGTAGACGTGCTCGTCCGAGAAGATCTGGAGGCCCGGCTGGGCCAGCTCGGCCCGCACGCCCAGCGCGAAGAACCCGCCGATCAGGAAGAACAGGAACGAGTTGATCACGTACATGATCCCGATCTTCTTGTGATCGGTCGTGGTCAGCCACTCGTACAGGCCCGTCCGGTAAGCGGTCGTCGCGGGCGCGAGCGCGTGGGTCGCCATCAGCTACTTCCTCAGTGCACCGTGAGCGTGCCGGTCATGGCCGCGATGGGGTGGACCTTGCAGATGAAGGTGTACGTGCCGGGCGGGAGGGCCTGGTAGGTGTAGGTCGCGGACTGGCCGCCGTCGGTCAGCGGCGGGTCGGCGATCACGTTGCCACTGGCGTCCCGGATCTGGATGTTGTGGTCGACGCCGGCCGGGTCCTTGTTCACGAAGTCGATCGCGAAGGGCTGGCCGGCCGCGACCGTCAGGCTCTTCGTGTCGAAGGCGATGTTCTGGGCCGTCACGTTCAGCGTCGCGCCGGCGCCGACCGACGGGGCGGGCGGCGGCGTGGCATTCGACTTCGTGATGAGCGCCTGGAGCCAGGCGTCGTAGTCGTTCTGGGACATCGCGATGACGTTGAAGAGCATCGTCCGATGGCCGGTCCCGCAGAGCTCGGCGCACTGGCCGCTCAGGATCTCCGGGTGGCCGTCGGTCGCCTCGGACGGGTCGATCGTGAACTGGAAGCGGTTCGTCTGGCCCGGGATCACGTCGCGCTTGAAGAGGAACCGCGGGACGTAGAAGGCGTGGATGACGTCCGGGCTGTCGAGCGTGACGAGGACGTTCTTGCCGACCGGCACGGCCATCCCGCCGCCTTCGGCCGCGGTCGGGATCGTCTGGGTCGCCACCTTGTTGCCGTTCTGGTCGAGGTACTCGAACGTCCACTGGAACTGCTGGGCGACGGCGTGGATCCGGATGTCCGGGTTGTTCCCGACCGCGTCGACCGTCGCCAGGGTGTTGAACGAGAGCCCAAACAGGAACAGGACGATGACGGTCGGGATCGCCGTCCAGATGATCTCGATGAGGGTGTTGCCGTGCGTCTGGGCCGGCAGCTCGTCGTCGCCGGGCTTGCGCCGATACCGGATGACGCTCCAGACGATCAGGCCCTCGACCGCCACGAAGATCGCGACTGCGATCGCGAAGACGATGTTGTAGAGGCTCCGGACGTCCTGGGCCTGTTTGGTGACCGCGTCAGGCGGGAAGAGCGACTCGCCGATCTTGCTGTAGACGACGAGCGGGACGAGGACCACCAGGAGGATCACGACGACCGCGGCGATGACGGCCTCGGGCGCGATCCGTCTCCTGGGGCTGCTCGACATCGGCTCCTCGGGTGTCGGGGCGGGGCGATCGAGTCCGGGACGGGGTGCGTTCCGCCCGGGGGAACGGGAACGGCCGACCGTCCGGTCAGCCGATCGCCATCATACCCCGCCGACCCGTGCGACGATGACCTCGTGCGATCCCCCCGGCCGGCCCTGGCCCGCGTCGTCGGCGTCGTCGGCGGGGCCTTCGCCGCCCTCGGCGTCTTCGCCGAGCCGGTCGCGGCCCATGGCCCGCCGCCCGTCGACCCGCCGACGCCCGCGAGCCTCGCCCTCGACTGGACCTTCGAGCCGTCGGTCGCGATCCCGATCGCCCTGCTCGCGATCGGCTGGGTGGTCATGGTCGACCGGATCGACCGCCATCATCCGGGCTCGCCCGTGCCGCTCAAGCGAACGGTCTTCTTCATGGCCGGGCTGGCATCGATCGCCATCGCCCTCATGTCGGGCATCGCCCGCTATGACACCGCGCTCTTCTCGATCCACATGGTCCAGCACCTCCTGCTCATGCTCGTCGCGGCCCCTCTCCTTGCCCTGTCGGCGCCGGTGACCCAGGTGCTGCGCGTCGCGTCGCCGCGAGTTCGGCGACGGGTGCTCCTGCCCATCCTCGACTCAGCGGTCGTCAAGGCGCTGGGGCATCCGGTCGTGGCCTGGCTGAGCTTCACGCTCGTGCTCTACCTGAGCCACTTCTCGCCGCTGTTCGAGGCCGCCCTCGAGGACCCGTTCATCCACGACCTCGAGCACGTCCTCTTCCTGGCTGCGGCGCTGCTCTTCTGGTGGCCGATCGTCGCGCTCGACCCGGCGCCTCGCCGGCTCAGCCACCCGGCCCGCATCGGCTATGTCCTCGTCCAGATGCCGCCCAGCTCGTTCCTGGCGATGGTCGTGCTGTTCGCCAACAGTGCGCTGTACTCGCACTACGCCGCGCTGGGCTCGATCTACGGGATCGATCCGCTCGCCGACCAGCAGCTGGCCGCCGGGATCATGTGGTTCGTCAGCGACGCGATCCTCATCGGCACGATCATGCTGCTGGTCGCCGGCTGGATGCGCCACGAGGAGCGGGACCAGGTGGCCGCCGATCGTCGGACGGCCGCCGCGAAGGCGGCGATCGACGAGCGGGCCGAGCGACTGGCCCGGCGGACGGGACGGGGGCCGGTCGGCCCGTACGGCTGAGCGCGTGCCCTCGCCCCGAAGACCGGCACGCGCAGGCGCTTGCCCCGAAGTTGGCCACGTTCCGGGGCTCGCCCCGAGGACGGCCAGGTTCCGGGAGCTCCCCCAAAGCTCGGATTCTTGTCAGTTAGTCCCCGAACGGCTCCCGGACACCGCTGACGGGGGGTTGGGTCAGGAACTCATCCCGGCGCGAGCGTGGGCCGGGATGAATCGAGCCTCGAGATCCGGACTGTCCCGGCGATTCTGGCGACTCGCAGTCGCTCCAGGAATACGTGCCAGTTCCCGGTCTAGCGAGCGTCGGGCCGGGCGGTCGCTCCGAGCTCGGGTTCTTGTCAGATAGTCCCCGAACGACTGCCGGACACTCCTGACGGGGGGTTGGGTCAGGAACTCATCCCGGCGCGAGCATGGGCCGGGATGAATCGAGCCTCGAGATCCGGTCTGTCGCGGGGGTTCTGCCGACTCGCAGTCGCTCCAGGAATACGTGGCAGCTCGCGGTTCGTGGCAGCTCGCGGTTCGTGGCAGCTCGCGGTTCTACCGAGCGTCGCACTGGTCGTCGGCCGGCAGCGGCGAGCGGAGGAGCTCCTGGTACCGCTCTGGGTCGACGTTCCCGCCGCTGACGATCGCGACCACCGTCCCGGTCAGCCCGTCGATCCCCGCCTCGCGAGCCCGGAAGCGCGCTGCGGCCGGAGCCAGCGCGCCTGACGGTTCGACCACCAGCCGCGCCTCCTCGGCGATCAGGCGCACGCCGGCCGCGACCTCGGCCTCGGTCACGGTCACGATGTCGTCGAGCAGCCGGGACAGGTGGGCGTACGGCCGCTTGCCGATCGCCTGCGAGCGGGTTCCGTCGGCGATCGTCCGGCTCGTCCTCGTGGCTGGCCAGCGGGCGATGCGGCCGATCCGTAGCGATTCCTGGGCGTCCGCCGCGAGCTCGGGCTCGACGCCGACGATCCGGGCCGTCGGGTGGAGGGCGCGGACCGCGACGGCGACACCGCTGGCGAGCCCGCCGCCGCCGATCGGGACGAGGACCGCGGTGAGGCCCGGCACGTCTTCCGCGATCTCGAGCCCGACCGTGCCCTGGCCGGCGATCACCCGATCGTCGTCGTACGGCGCGACGAGGACGAGCCCGCGCTCGGCGACGAGCCGCTCAGCCATGGCCTCCCGGTCGCCGCTCGCCGGACCGACTGTCACGATCTCCGCGCCGTCGGCCTCGACCCGGGCCCGCTTGATCGCTGGGGCATCCGACGGCATGACGATGACGGCCCTCGTGCCGAGGAGGCGCGCGGCCCGGGCGACGCCCTGGGCATGGTTCCCCGACGAGTGCGTGACGACCCCTCGCGCGCGCTCCGCGTCCGACAGGCTCGCGATCGTGTGATAGGCGCCGCGGATCTTGAACGCCCCGACCGGTTGGAGCGATTCGGCTTTCAGCAGGACCCGTGGGCCCCTAGGTCCGGCCGTGCCGAACCCGAGCAGCGGGCTGCGAAGGACGACCCCGGCAAGGCCCCGCGCCGCGACTCGGATGTCATCGAGCGAGACGAGGCCCGGCTCTCCCGAGGCGGGCGCGTCCGGCGGCGGCCCACCGACCGGAGCGGTCGTCGTCATCGCCGGGCCTTCGCCGCGTCGTCGATGCAGAGCTGGGCCCACGGGATCGCCTCGAGGCGGGCAGCGGCGATCGGCCGGCCACAGACGCGGCACGTGCCGTACGTGCCGGCAGCCAGCTCGGCGAGCGCCGCCTCGACGTCACGCAGCACCGTCCGCTCTCGGTCTCGCAGCGCGAGATCGCGCTGCTGCTCGAAGACGTGGGTCGCGGCCGCGGCCTGTGACCCGTACGTCATCTGGCCGGGGCTCTCGATCGGCTCGCCGAGCTCCTGGAGCAGGCGCTGGCGCTCGGCCTCAAGCCTGGCGCGAGCGGCCGCGAGATCGACGTCCGGGGACATCCCGGGATCGTACGCCTCGGGCCGATCGGTCGATAATCCCGACCATGCACGAGCACCACGGTTCCAGCGAGCTGCCGATGGCCGGCGGGCAGATCGATCCGGTCTGCGGGATGACCGTCGATCCGGCGGCACGGCCCGACCTCCAGCTCGACCATCTCGGCCGGACCTACTACTTCTGCTCGAAGGGGTGCCTGCTCGACTTCCGCGACGAGCCGGCGAAGTTCCTCGACCCCGGGTATCAGCCCCGCGAGATGTAGTCGCGCGGGCCGGATCGGGCGAAGGTCAGGTCCGGCTGCCGGCCACCGTGCCGCTGCCGCTGAGGCGGGCCGCGAGGTAGACCGGCGCTGCGGACAGCAGGATCAGGACGACCGCCACCACGTTCACGATCGGCCGCTGGTTCGTCTGGCGCAGGTGGCTGAAGATCCAGATCGGCAGGGTCTCCTGCGTGCCGGCCGTGAACGTCGTGACGATGATCTCGTCGAACGACAGGGCGAACGCCAGCAGGCCACCCGCGACGAGGGCCGTCCGGATGACCGGAAAGGTGATGAACCGGAATGTCTGGAGCGTGTCGGCGCCGAGGTCCATCGACGCCTCCTCGATCGAGCGCGACGAGCGGCGCAGCCGGGCGATGACGTTGTTGTAGACGACGACGATGCAGAACGTCGCGTGGCCGATGACGATCGTCCACATCGTGAAGCCGATGCCGGTCGCGTTGATGGTCGAGTTGAGGGCCATCCCGGTGACGATGCCGGGGAGCGCGATCGGCAGGACGAGTGCGAACGAGACGGTCTCGCGGCCGAAGAACCGGTAGCGCTGGACGGCGAACGCGGCGAGGGACCCGAGGACAAGGGCCACGAACGTCGCCGCCACGCCGACCGCGACCGAGAGCGCGAACGCCGCGCGCACCGAATCGTTGTCGAGCGCCGCCTGGAACCACTCGGTGCTGTATTGCTGGATGGGCCACGCCTGGACGCGCTGGGCGTTGAACGCGTACAGGGCGATGACGGCGAGGGGGATGTAGAGGAACAGGAACCCGGCCGTCGTCGCGATCCGGAGCAGCAGGCGGCCCATCGCCGGTCGCCTAGAGGGCGTCGAACGCGCCGAGCCGGCGCGCGATCAGCAGGTAGACGGCCATGATCAGGATCGGGACGACCGCGAACGCTGCCGCGAACGGGACGTTGTTCGCGACGCCCTGGCTGTTGTAGATGACGTTCCCGATGAACTGGCTGTTCGACACGAGCTGGGGCGTGATGTAGTCGCCGAGCGTCAGCGAGAACGTGAAGATCGAGCCGGCAGCGAGGGCTGGCAGGACGAGCGGCAGGACGATCCGCCGGAACGTCGGCCAGGCTCGGGCGCCGAGGTCGGCCGAGGCCTCGAAGTAGGAGTGGGGGATCCGCTCGAGGCCGGCGTAGATCGGCAGGATCATGTACGGCAGCCAGAGGTAGCTGAACACGATCCACATCGAGACGTCGGAGAACCCCGGGCTGAGGTTCGGCAGGCCGATCGAGGTGAAGACCCAGTCGAGCAGGCCGCCCGGCGACAGGATCACCCGCCAGGCGTAGACCCGCACGAGGTAGCTCGACCAGAGCGGCAGCAGCACCATCATGAAGAGGACGGAGCGGGTGCGCGGCGCCGCGACCCGGGCGAGGTACCACGCGATCGGGAAGGCGATCGCCATGTCGGTGAAGGTCACGACCGCGGCGATGAAGACGGTCCGGAGCGCGATCGTCCGGTAGACGGGGTCGCTGACCAGCGTCACGAAGTTCTGGAGCGTGAACGTGTGGACGATCGACGACGTCGTCGGGTCCAGGAACCAGAAGGCCGAGACGAGCAGGAACGCCAGGGATCCGAGGTACAGGAAGACGAACCAGCCGGTCGGCGCCGCGAGGAGCAGCGCCAGCTGGAGCCGGCTCCGCCGGTAGAGCGCGCCGAGCGCGCGCCGGACCGCGGAGTCCGGCATGGAGCCCTTGGCCGGCAGGGCGTCGGTGGTCACGAGGAGGCTCGGTGAATCGGGCGGCCGGCCGCGGGACGCGGCCGGCCGCCCTCCTCGCTCAGCGTCTGCTCAGCCGCGGATCTCGGTCCAGGCCGAGGTCCACTGCGAGTAGTCGATGCACGTCGTGCCGCGGCTGTCACCGCAGTTCGCGATCGGGGTCTTCCAGAACGCGATGCTGCCGTAGTAGCTCTGGTCGTTGACGTGGTACGCGGTGCAGAAGTTGGCGAGCTTGTAGTCACCGACGCCCTTGTCGAGGAGCGGGCACGCCTGCAGGTTCGCCGGCGACTCGCCGAAGAACTCCGCGACCTCGGCCTGGGTGTGCGGGGTGAGCATCCAGCCCATCCACTTGAGCATGCAGTTCGGGTGCTGGGCGTGGCTCGACATCATCCAGGTGTCGGCCCAGCCGGTCATCCCCTCGCTCGGGACGACGGATCCCACCGGGACGCCCGCGCCGAGCAGGGTGTTGACCTGGTACGGCCACGTCGTGCCGACGACCGTGGCCTTGTTCGTGAAGTTGTCGATCTCCTTCGAGTACAGCGACCAGTAGTCGCCGACCCAGGGATGCTGCTGCTTCAGAAGGTTGACCGCGGCGTCGAACTGCGGCTGCGTCAGCTCGTACGGATCGGTGATCTGGAGATCGGGCTGGTGGGCCTTCAGGTAGAGGGCCGCGTCGGCGATGTAGATCGGGCTGTCGTAGTCCGTGATCTTGCCCTGGTACGGCTTCGAGGCCGTCGGGTCGAACACGACGTTCCAGCTCGTCGGAGCCGGGTTGACGATGTCGGTCCGGTACATGAGCGAGTTGCCGCCCCAGCCGTGGGGCACGCCGTAGTGCTTGCCGTCGACGACGTAATGCGGCGCGTTCTGGAGGAACGGCGCCACGTTCGCGAAGTCCGGGAAGATCGTCGGGTCGATCGCGGCGACGTCGCCGTTGCCGATGAGGCGGAGGGTGGCGTCGCCCGACGCGGAGACGCCGTCGTAGACGGTCCCGCCACCCTGGCGCATGAGGGTGACCATCTCGTCGGACGTGTCGGCCGCCTTGGCGTTGACCTGGCAGCCGGTCTGCTGCTCGAACGGATGGACCCAGTCGTAGTTCGCGTCGTTCGAACCGTCCTCGGCGTAGCCGGCCCAGATGATGATGTTCAGCTGGCCCTCGCCCGGACCGATCGTCGGGGCCGCGGCCGCGACCGACGGCTGCGCGCTCGGCGCGGCGGCCGAGGCGGCCTCCGTCGGCGTCGGCGCGGCCGTCGGTGCCGTGCTCGAGGTCCCGCCACCGCAGGCGGCCGCGATCAGCGCGATCGCCGGCATCGCGGCCAGCAGCTTCCGAGTCCGCATGTGCGCTCCTCCTGCCGCCTGGTGGCGGCCCTTCGAACCCTGCCTCTAGCTGTCGGAGATCGCGAAGTTGTGGATCCGCTTCCAGATGAGCCTAACGGCCCGGCCCTTCGCCTCGAGGGCGTCCATCGATGAGGTCGCGAGGTTCTGCTGGGTCACGACGAGCTCGGCACCAGCCTCCAGCGCCACGGTGTAGCGCGTGTCGGAGCCGAGGTACACGACGTTCCGGATGGTGCCGAGCGCGCTGGCCTCGTCGGCGCCGACGGCGTCGCCCGGCCGCGCGAGGCGGATCTTCTCGGGCCGCACCGTGAACGTGCCGGCCTGGCCGACGATCGCCTCGGCGACGCTCCCGGTCAGCAGGTTCGACGTCCCCACGAAGCCGGCCACGAACCGGGTCGCCGGCCGCTCGTAGACCTCGGCCGGGCTGCCGACCTGCTCGATCCGGCCCTTGCTGAAGACGGCGAGGCGGTCGCTCATCGTGAGGGCCTCCTCCTGGTCGTGGGTCACGTAGATGAACGTGATCCCGACCTCCTGCTGGATGGCCTTGAGCTCGAGCTGCATCTCCTCGCGGAGCTTCAGGTCGAGGGCGCCGAGCGGCTCGTCGAGGAGCAGCACCCGGGGCCGGTTCACGAGCGCGCGAGCGAGCGCCACGCGCTGGCGCTGGCCGCCCGACAGCTGGCCCGGCTTTCGCCGCTCGTAGCCCGACAGCCGGACCATGGCGAGGGCATCGGCCACGCGCGCCTCGCGGTCGCCCTTCGGGACCTTCCGGATCATCAGCCCGTAGCCGACGTTCTCGCCGACGGTCATGTGCGGGAACAGGGCGTAGTCCTGGAAGACGGTGTTCACGTCGCGCTCGAACGGCGGGCGGTTCGAGACGTCCTCGCCGTGGAGCAGGATCCGGCCCGAGGTCGGGAGCTCGAAGCCGGCGATCATGCGCAGCGTCGTGGTCTTGCCCGAGCCGGACGGCCCGAGCATCGAGAAGAACTCGCCGTCGGCGATCTCGAGCGAGATCCCGTCGACCGCGACGACCTGGCCGTCGGCGGCCGCCCCCGTGCTCTTCGCGACCCGCTTGCCGACCTCGCCGCCGAACCGCTTCGTGACGTCCTGGAGGGTCACGGCCGGGATCGACGAGCCGGGCGCCAGGCGCGCGCCGACGCCATCGGCGGCTCGCGGGGACGACTCGGGAGTGACCGCGACCACGCGCCTCCTCGCAGGTGGGTTCCGCGGACTATCCCGGCCCCGACCGGGCGGTGTCAAGGAGCCGGGGACCCGGTGATACGCTACGCGGCCGAATGGCCTACGTCATCGCCGAACCCTGCATCGACGTCCTCGACATCTCGTGCGTCTCGGTGTGTCCCGTCGACTGCATCCACTACGAGGAAGGCGTCGATCGGAAGCTGTTCATCGACCCGAACGAGTGCATCGACTGCGGCGCGTGCGAGCCGGAGTGCCCGGTCAACGCGATCTTCCCCGAGGACCAGGTGCCGGCCGAATGGGCCACGTACACCCAGGTCGACGCCACCTGGTACACGGACCGGGCCGCCGCCCGCGCGGCAGTCGACGCGGCCAAGCCTCGCTGATCCCGGGCGCCCGTTGACGCCCGATCCCCGATGACCGCCCTGGCCGGTCGGACGATCGCGACCGTCGGCTCCGGTGTCATGGCCGAGTCGATCATCGCCGGCCTGCTGCGCGGCGGCCTCGTCGAGCCCGGCGCGCTCGTCGCCAGCCATCCCCGGCCGAATCGGCGCGCGGCCCTCGAGGCGGCGCACGGGATCCGGACGGTCGGCTCCAACACCGAGGCGGTCCAGGGCGCGGACATCGTGCTGCTCGGGATCAAGCCCCAGATGCTTGCCCGGGTGGGGGCCGAGCTCCAGCCGGTCCTGCAGCCGCGCCAGCTCGTGATCTCGATCCTGGCCGGGGCGACGACGAAGGCGCTCATCGGCTTCCTCGGCCACCGGGCGGTCGTCCGGGCGATGCCGAACACGCCGGCCCAGCTCGGCAAGGGCATGACGGTCTGGTACCCGACGCCCGACGTGAGCGAGGACCAGCGGGCCCAGGCCGCCGCCCTGCTCGGTGCCCTCGGCGCCCAGATCGAGGTCGACGACGAGAAGATGGTCGCGATGGCCACGGCCGTCTCCGGGACGGGCCCGACCTACGTCTTCCTCGTCATGGAGGCGCTCATCGACGCCGCCGTCCACCTCGGCTTCCCCCGCCACATCGCCCACGACCTGGTGGTCGAGACGCTCGAGGGCAGCACGCTCTTCGCGAAGCAATCCGGCCTCCATCCAGCCGTGCTGCGGAACATGGTCACCTCGCCCGGCGGCACGAGCGCCGCGGCCCTCCACGAGCTCGAGTCGGGTCGGCTCCGGACGGTCCTGTCCGAGGCCGTCCTCGCGGCGTTCCGCCGGACCGTCGAGCTCGGCGAGCAGCTCGAGGCCGGGATCCCGTCCCGGGAATGAACCTCCGCGGCGCCGCGGAGCGGGCGTTTCGCTCGCTCCTCCTGTGGCTGTCGCGTCGCCGCTCCCTCGGCCGCCTGGCAACCGCCGTCCCGTTCACCCGCCCGATGGTGGCGCGGTTCGTGGCCGGAGAGCGCCTCGAGGCCGCGCTGCCAGCGCTCCGGCGAGCGAAGGCCGCCGGGTTCCACACGACCGTCGACCTCCTCGGCGAATCCGTGGGCTCCATCGACGCCGCCGGGGCCGCGGCCGATGACTACATCCGCACGCTGCACGCGCTCGACCGGGAAGGGCTCGATCTCAACGTCAGCCTGAAGCTGAGCCAGATGGGTCTTGGGCTCGACCCGTCCGCAGCCCGCGACAACCTCGGGCGGGTCCTCGTCGCCGCGGCCGAGCTCGGCGCCTTCGTCCGCATCGACATGGAGGACCACATGACGACGGACGCGACGCTCGACATCTGGCGCCAGCTCCGCCCGGCCATGGCCGGCCAGGGCGACGTCGGCGTCGTGATCCAGGCCGCGCTCCGGCGGAGCGACGCCGACGTCGACCGCCTGGTCGCGGAGCAGGCGAGGGTCCGGCTCTGCAAGGGGGCCTACAACGAGCCACCCGACGTGGCGTTTGCCACCCGAGCCGAGGTCGACGCCTCGTACCTCCGGCTCGTCGACCGGCTGCTGCCCGACGGTCGCTTCCCGGCCGTCGCGACGCACGATGACCACATGGTCGACCACGCGATCGAGGTCGCCCGGTCCCGCGGCATCGCCCCCGATCGCTTCGAGTTCCAGATGCTGTACGGCGTCCGCCGCGATCTCCAGGAGCGTCTCCTGCGCGATGGCTGGGGCGTCCGCGTCTACGTCCCGTTCGGCGATCGCTGGTGGCCGTACTTCATGCGCCGGCTGGCCGAGCGGCCCGCGAACGTCACGTTCTTGGTGGGGAGCCTGCTGCGGGAGCGCCGCGGGTCGTAGCCGTCTTCGCCCGCATCGCCGCCGCGATCGCGATCGCGACCCCCAACCCGATGAGGACGTCGCCGACGCTGAACACGTTGGCGAAGGGCACGCCCGCCGGGATCGCGACGATGTCGGTCAGGGGCTGGAGCGCCGGGTTGGCGAGGACGACGCTGTTCGTGTCGGTCCCCGGCCCGGACAGCCCGGCCGCCGAGAGCGCACCGCTGTCGGTCGGCATCGCACCCCCGTTGGCGACGATGGCCGCGAGGTTCGAGAGCGCGCCGACGGCCGCGATCGGGAGGCCCGTGAGCCGCAGATTCCGCGCGAGCGCCAGGAACACGGCGGCGGTCGACGCGACGTAGATCGCCGGCTCCCAGCCGCCTGCGACCTGGCCCCCAAGGGGCGTGAACAGCGCCACCTGGACGAGCAGCCCGGCCAGCGCGAGCGGCGCCCACGCGAACCGCACCTGCCCGAGGCGGTCGAGCCGGCCGCCGAGGAGGAGGCCGAGGACGAGCCCGAGCGGGATCGAGATCAGGAGGAACATCGGCGGATTCGCGCCCGCCCTCGACCCGGCCGCGCCTTCCGGGATCGGCCTAGTGGCCGGTGCCGGCGAGGATCTCCCGAAGCTGGGTCACGTGACCCTCCGTATGACCGACGAGGAACGGCTCGAGCATGGCCCGGACGGTCATCTGGCCGCGCGCCGGATGGAGGCCGACCCGCGCCGCGTCCGCGTCCGTCAGCTGGCGCAATCTCGCCGCGACGCGCGGCGCATCGGCGGCGATCCGGGCGAACAGCTCCCGGGCCGGGATCGTGCGATCGCGGCCGATCACCCCGATCCGGACGGGGTCGGTGGCCACTCGTCCGAACGGCACCGGGGCCGCGTCGCTGCCGGCCAGGACGCGCTCGATCTCGCCGAGCCAGTACGGCAGGTATTCCTCGACGTGGGCCAACAGCTCGGGCGGACCCCAGCTCGCCTCCGGCTCCGGCCCGTAGACGTCCGAGAGCGGCCACGGAACGCCCGCTTCGACCTGCGCCTGCAGCCCCACGATGGCCGCTGCCGCGGCCTCCAGGCGATCCGCTTCCGGGCCCAATGCGCTCATCCGGCGAGTGTCGCACGCAAGGCGCGCCCGCGCGCGAGGACTACCATCGGCGCCAATCGAATGGGAGCTGCGCCATGACGGACACGATCACCAGGGGCGCCGCCAACCAGTCCGGCGCGCACATCAACAAGGACGCGTACAAGGAAGCCAAGGACTTCCTGCCGCTGAACGGCCTCGACCACGTCGAGTTCTGGGTCGGCAACGCCCGACAGGCGGCGCACTACTACCGAATGCTGTGGGGCTTCAGCCCGATCGCCTACGCGGGCCTCGAGACCGGGGTCCGTGACCGGACCAGCTACGTGATGCGCCAGAACGACATCACGATCGTCGTCACCGGCGCGCTCGGGCCGGACGGCGAGATCGCCGAGCACGTCAAGGCCCACGGCGACGGCGTCCACGACATCGCCTTCAGCGTCGACGACGCCACCTCGGCCTTCCGGGAGACGACGAAGCGCGGCGCCCGCGGGGTCGTGGAGCCCAGGGAGCTGGACGGCGGCGAGGACGGCATCCTGCGGCTGAGCTCCGTCGGGACCTATGGCTCGGTCGTCCACTCGTTCGTCGACCGTCGCGACTACCACGGCGTCTACGCCCCGGGCTATCGGCGGATCAAGAAGCCGGCCCGGGCCGCGACCGGCATGAGCCTGCTCGAGATCGACCATTGCGTCGGCAACGTCGCGCTCGGCGACATGAACCGCTTCGTCGATTACTACCGCGACGTCTTCGGCTTCGCCCAGCTCATCCATTACGACGACAAGGTCATCCACACCGAGTACTCGGCCCTGATGTCGAAGGTCATGACCAACGGCAACGGCCGGATCAAGTTCCCGATCAACGAGCCCGCGACGGGCAAGAAGAAGAGCCAGATCCAGGAGTTCCTCGACTACTACTACGAGGCGGGGACCCAGCACATCGCCCTCCGGACCGAGAACATCGTCAAGACGGTCCGCACCCTGCGCGAGAGCGGCGTGGAGTTCCTCGGCATGCCGCACGCCTACTACGAGCAGCTGCCCGAGCGGGTCGGCGACGTCGGCGTCTCGATCGAGACGCTCGAGGAGCTCGGGATCGAGGCCGATCGCGACGAGGAGGGCTTCCTGCTCCAGATCTTCACCCGCCCGATCCAGGACCGCCCGACGTTCTTCTTCGAGATCATCGAGCGCCACGGCTCGCGGGGCTTCGGCGTGGGCAACTTCAAGGCGCTCTTCGAGGCCATCGAGATCGAGCAGGCCAGACGCGGCAACCTGTAGGGAGCGAGGGAGGGAGCATGGCGACGGACCAGAAGCTCGAGCTGGTGAGATCGGTCCCGATGTTCTGCCGGCTCGGGCGCAGCGAGCAGGAGCAGGTCGCCGGCCTCCTTGACGAGGTCGACGTCCCGGCCGGTCGCGTGCTGATGCGACAGGGTGATCCGGGCCGTGAGATGTTCATCGTCGTGTCCGGGACCTTTCGCGTGGACCGTGATGGCCGGCAGATCGCCGAGCGTGGCCCCGGCTCGGTCCTCGGCGAGATCTCGCTGATCTCCGAGGGTCCGCGAACCGCCACGATCACCGCGAGCTCGCCGGCCCGCCTCCTCGTCGCCGGTCACCGCGAGTTCCACGACCTGATGGACGGCCATCCCGCCGTGAAGATGCAGGTCCTCGAGGGCCTGGCCGAAAAGGTTCGCGTCCTGGAGTCCGACGGCCTCCATTAGCCGTTCTGAGGGCGGGCTGACGCCACCCACCCAGGACCGGTTCCACGGCTGGGGCCGGCCATAGACTCGCGTCCATGCGAGTCGCCCACGTCGTCGACGTGCACGGTCCGGCCGGCGCGCCGTGGCGGCTCGTCGCCTCCGGGGGGCCTGGGGCCGCCGGGCCGTGGCTCGACCTCGAGGTCGTCCGCCGGCGTCTGCTGGCGCGGGACCCGGAGCGGGCCCACAACGCCGTCCTCTTCCGACAACCCGTCACAACGCTCGACGATCACCTCGCCCGTGGTCTCCGGATCGAGACCCTGGCCGAGCTGGTCGACGGCTTCGCTGCCCTGGGCGAGGCCGACCCGGATGACGACGCGCTCCTCGACCCGGCCGACCTCCGGTTCGGGCCGCCGATCCTCCGGCCACCGGCCCTCCGCGACTTCTACGCCTTCGAGGGCCACGTGAAGACGATGTGGCAGCGGCGCGGCGGCGAGATCCCCGAGGCGTGGTTCCGGCTGCCGATCTTCTATTTCTCCAACACCTCGGAGATCCGCGGGCCGGGCGACCCCGTGTGGGCACCGGACGGCAGCCGCGAGCTGGACTTCGAGCTCGAGGTCGGCGCGATCGTCGACACGCCCGCGTACGACCTGCCCGATCAGCGTGCCGGCGAGGCCATCGGCGGCTACTTCGTCCTGAACGACTGGTCTGCCCGGGACCTGCAGCGCGACGAGACGACCGTCCGGCTCGGGCCGGCGAAGGGCAAGGACTTTGCCACGACGATCGGCCCCTGGATCACGACGCCGGCCGAGATCGTCGACGCGATCGCCGACGGGGCGACCGGGCCGGACCTCGCGATGACGGCCGAGGTGCTGACGGTCGACGGGCTCCGGGTCGAGGTCACGCGCGGGTCGTGGGCGAGCGCCCACTTCTCGTTCGGCCAGATGCTCGCCCGCGCCTGCGCGGACGTGCACGTCCGACCCGGCGAGATCCTCGGCAGCGGGACCGTCGGCACGGGCTGCCTGCTCGAGGTGAGGGACGACACGCTCGGCCGCTACCTGGAACCGGGCGACGAGGTCGTCCTCCGGGTCGAGCGGCTCGGCGAGATCCGGACCCCGATCGTGGCGCGACGCGGGTGAGCGGCACGGCGTGGGGGAGCGGCCTGGCGGCGATGAGCGGCGCGGCCCTCCAGCGCGCGATCGGGCCGTCGCTGCCGTCGGGGATCGAGACGCCGGCCCTCGTCGTCGACCTCGACGTCGTCGAGGCGAATGCCCGGCGGATGCAGGCGGCGATGGCGGCCGCCGGCATCGCCCTGCGGCCGCACGCGAAGACCCACAAGAGCGTGGCGCTGGCTCGACTCCAGCTGGACGCCGGCGCGCACGGGATCACCGTCGGGACGCTCGGCGAGGCCGAGGTCATGGCCGATGGCGGCATCGACGACATCTTCATCGCCTATCCGATCTGGGCTGTTGGCGAGAAGGCCGAGCGACTCCGGGCGTTGCACCGACGGCCGGGGCTCCGGGTCGCCGTCGGCATCGACTCCGCGGCCGGGGCCGAGCGCCTCGCCGCCGCCGTCCGCCACGCTGGCCGCCCGCTCGAGGTGCTCGTCGAGGTCGACCCCCGCAACCGCCGGACCGGGGTGCAGCCGAAGGATGCGGGCGCGCTTGCCAGGGCGGCGCGGGCCGTGGGGCTCGAGGTCGCCGGGATCTTCACCCACGGCGGGCACGCCTACGGCGGACCGGACCGTGTGGCGCCCGCGGCGAGCGACGAGGTCGCCGCGCTGGCCGACGCCCTGACGGGACTGCGAGCCGAGGGAATCGAGCCGCGGGTGATCAGCGCCGGCTCGACGCCGACCGCCCGCGCCGCGGCGACCGCGCCGGTCAACGAGATGCGCCCCGGGACGTACCTCTTCGGCGACCGCATCGAGCTCGCGCTCGGCGGCTGCCCGGCCGACGGCGTCGCGATCGCGATCGCCGCGACGGTCGTCAGCACCGCGACGCCTGGCCAGGTCGTCATCGATGCGGGGGCGAAGACGCTCACCAAGGACCTGCCGGCCTACCTGCAGGGCTACGGCGAGCTGGCCGACTACCCCGGCACCGTCATCGAGCGAGTCCACGACTACCACGGCGTCGTCGGGGTGCCGGACGGCGTCCGCGCTCCAACGCTGGGCGAGGTGGTCCGCGTCATCCCGAACCACGCCTGCCCCGTGGTCGACCTCCAGGACCGGTTCGTCGCCACCCGATCCGGGGCGTTCATCGGTTGGATGACCGTCGACGCCCGCGGCCGGAGCGGCTGAAGCCGTGCGCCCTCGTCCGGGTCAGGGATAGGAGCAGGCGTCGAGCCTGTCGAGGAGCGCGGTCGGGGTCATCCATGGTGTGACCCGAAGCCTCGGCGTGAGGAACCGGGTCGCCGTCGACTCGAAGCAGCCCTCGCGGTTCGTGAACGCGATGCTGAATCCGCCATGAGCGACGTCGGAGACCACCGACGGGTCCTGAGACCCGAACGGGTACGCGAACGTCACCGGAGGGTGGCCGAGCGCGTTCGCGATCCATGCGATCGCACCGTCGATCTCGGCGAGCGCGAACAGCAGCGGCAATCTGGGAAGGCTGACGTGATCCATCGTGTGGTCGGCGATCTCCATCCCGGCCTCGGCCATCGCGAGGACGTCGGCGTCGCTGAGCCATCCCAGGCGCCCGATACGGTGGGTGACGACGAAGAACGTCGCCACAAACCCATTGGCCTCCAGGATCGGGAGAGCCTCCGTGTAGCCATCTACATGCCCGTCGTCGAGCGTGACGACGAAGGACTTCGGCGGCGGATGCGACCCGGTGGCGAGATCCGCTCCGAGCTGGGCGGCCGTGATCGTCCGCCATCCGGCCTCGCGCAATCGAGTCATCTGCGCTGCGAACAGGGCCGGCGACACGACGAGACCTGGAATCGCCGACGCTTCGTCAGGCCCGTTTCCAACAAGGTGGTACATGAGCACGGGAACGTGCCAGCCGAGCACGTCGGCGGTGATCGGCGGCGAGCCTGGGCCTGCGGGAATCGACGGTCCGGGCGTTGCAAGGGCACCCGAGCTCGAGGAGTTCGAGCCGGTTGGCGTCGATCCGGCGGCGAGTGGTAGAGGCGACATCTCTGCGCCGCTGGACGGGTGACTCGCCGGGGCGGACAACGACCAAAGGCCGACGAGCATTGCGACGACCACGACGCCAATGCCGAGACCGATCGCACTTCCGCGCGCGGCCACTCGCCGACCGAGGGAGGGCATCGGCCAGAGAAGCTAGCCGAGCGTGATTGCGGGATGCTGCGTCAAGCGGCGAAGGTTTGTGAACGTGGCGCGCCAGAACCGACCGTAGACTTGTCCTAACGGTTCGAGGAGGCCAGACGAACGCATGTACTACGTCCGCCACGGGCAGGTTCCCCAGCAGCGCCACACCCAGCTCCGGCAGCCCGACGGGAGCCTCTACGCCGAGGAGCTGTTCGGGGTCGAGGGCTTCAGCGGCCGCAGCTCGCTCCTCTACCACCTCGTGCCGCCGACGAGGACCCACAAGATCGAGCCGGTCGGCGAGATCCACCTCGAGGCGGCGACCGAGCCCGTCCATCGCCACCATCTGACGAAGACCGGCGCCCTGCAGCCGAAGGGCGACGCGATCTCGGGCCGGATCCCGCTCTTCTTCAATCGGGACGTCGTGTTCGGCGTCGTCCGACCGGCCGAGCCGATGCCCGATGGGACCTTCTACCGGAACGGCATCGCCGACGAGATGCTCTATATCCACGAGGGCACCGGCGTCTGCGACACGATCTTCGGGCCGCTCGGGTACGGCCCCGGCGACTACCTCGTGCTGCCGATCGGGACGACCTGGCGCCTGGATCCCGATCCCGGATCGGCCCAGCGGATCCTGTATCTCGAAGCCCCGTCCGAGATCGAGCCGCCGAAGCGCTATCGGAACGATTACGGCCAGCTGCTCGAGCATGCACCATATGGCCAGCGGGATCTCGATGCGCCCGACGACCTCCCGCCGCACGACGAGGTCGGTGACTTCGTCATCCAGGTGCGGTCATCGGACAGGATCAGCGCCTACCACTATCGCCACCACCCGTTCGATGTCATCGGCTGGGACGGCTACCTGTGGCCGTTCCGGTTCAACATCGCAAACTTCCAGCCGATCACCGGCCGGGTCCATCAGCCGCCGCCGGTCCACCAGACGTTCCAGGCCCGCAACTTCGTCGTCTGCTCGTTCGTGCCGCGCAAGTTCGACTACCACCCGCTCGCGATACCGGCGCCGTACAACCACTCGAACATCAACAGCGACGAGGTCATCTACTACGTCGCCGGCAACTTCATGAGCCGCCGCGGCGTGGAGATCGCGTCGTTCACGGTCCACCCGGCGGGGATCGCCCACGGTCCGCATCCGGGCGCGGTCGAGGCCTCGATCGGCAAGGACGCGACCGAGGAGCTCGCGGTCATGGTCGACACCTTCAACCCGCTGGCGCTGACCACGGCCGCCCTCGACCTGGACGACCCGAACTACCCGTACTCCTGGCTCCCGCCGGACGACGCCGACGCCCATGCGGCCGAGCTGGCCGAGCGAGGTCCCGAAGCCTTCCCCGATTGACCCGGAGCCGGCCATCGCGGCCGCGCATCATAGGCAGCCGATGACGACCGATCGAACCCTTCGCGCTCGTGTCCTCGCCGGCGAGACGACCTTCGGGGTCTGGTGCGGTCTTGGATCGCCCAGCGCGGCCGAGGTCCTCGGGCTCGCCGGGTACGACTGGGTCGTCGTCGACCTGGAGCACGGCGCGGGAACCGAGGCCGAGCTGCTCGCCCACCTGACGGCGATCGAGGGGACGGGCGCGGCGGCCCTGGTCCGACCCCAGTCGGGCGAACGGCTCCGGATCGGCCGGGCCCTCGACCTGGGCGCCGCGGGCATCGTCGTGCCGCGGCTCGACACCGCGGAACAGGTCCGCGAGGCGGTCACGTTCCTGCGGTACCCGCCTGGCGGGCAGCGCGGCGTAGCGTTGCTGACCCGCGGCGCGCGCCTCGGGACCGTCGCCCACGCCGACGTCGCGACGATCAACCGCGACATCGTCGGAGTCGTCCAGATCGAATCGCCGAGCGCGGTCCGCGAGGCCCACGACTTCGCGGCCACCGATGGCGTCGACGTCCTGTTCGTCGGTCCCGCGGACCTGTCCCACTCGCTCGGCGTGCCGGGCCAGTTCCGGAACGAGACCTACCTCGCGGCGCTGCGGACGGTCGTGGACGCCTGCCAGGCGGAGGGCAAGGCCGCCGGCATCCTCCTGTACGACCCGGCGTCGTTCGGTCCGCACCTCGACCTGGGCTTCACGTTCGTCGGGCTCGGCTCGGACAACTCGTTCGTCGCCAACGGGGCCGCCGCGGCGCTGGCCGCCGGCCGGGCCGCCCGCGGCTGACCTCTGCCCGCGGCTGGTCGGGGCGCGCGGCTGACCGCGGCCCGAGGGCCGGATCGGGCCCAGCGACTACACTTTCGAGCGTGACCGAGATCACCGAGCGGGCCGTCGCGGCTCGCGTGCCGACGCTCGTCGACGAGAGGCTCAAGACCCTGAGTCGGCGCGATCCCCTGACCGTCCGGCCGGGCACCACCCTGGCTGTGTGCCTGTCGCTGATTCAGCAGACCGGGATGGGCGACTCGGTCTTCGTGACCGACGATCGAGGACGGCTCAAGGGCGTCCTGACGGAGCGCGACATCTTCTCCAAGCTCGTCGGGGCGGACGTCGACCTCTCGCAGCCGGTCGAGAGCCTCATGGTCGACCACCCCTGGACCCTCAACCTCGAAGAGCCGGTCCGGCACGCGATCGACCTCATGCAGACCGGTCGGTACCGGAACGTCCCGCTGGTCGATGACGACGGGGCCTTCGTCGGCGTCGTGCGGCCGGTCGACGTCCTGAAGTTCCTCGCCGAGGCCTTCCCCGAAGAGCTCCTCAACCTGCCGCCGCGACCGCACCAGCGGATGGTTGCCCAGGAGGGTGGCTGATCCCCGGATGAGCGGCTCGAACGGACAGCACGAGCGCCAGCTCGAGCGGGTCACCATCCGATTCGCCGGCGATTCCGGCGACGGCATGCAGCTCACCGGCACGCAGTTCACCCGGAACGCGGCGATCTTCGGCAACGACATCAGCACGTTCCCCGACTTCCCGGCCGAGATCCGGGCGCCAGCCGGCAGCCTGCCGGGCGTCTCCGGCTTCCAGCTCAGCTTCTCGAGCACGGAGATCCACACGCCGGGCGATGCGCCCGACGTGCTCGTGGCGATGAACCCGGCCGCGCTCAAGGCGAACCTGGGCGAGCTGCCGCCGGGCGGCGCCCTCGTCGTCAACGAGGATGCCTTCACGACCCAGAACCTGACGAAGGTCGGCTACGCCTCGAACCCGCTCACCGACGGCTCGCTCAAGCAGTGGAACGTCTTCCCGGTCCCGATCTCGACGCTGAACAGCCGGGCGCTCGAGGGCATCGGCCTGACGAACAAGCAGGTCGACCTCACCAAGAACTTCTTCGCCCTCGGGCTGATGTTCTGGCTGTACGAGCGATCGATGGACGGAACGCTGAAGTGGATCGAGGAGAAGTTCTCGAAGCGTCCCGAGATCGCCGAGGGCAATCGCCGCGCCCTGAAGGCCGGCTACAACTTCGGCGAGACGACCGAGCTCTTCCACGAGCGCTACATCGTCCCGCCGGCAAAGCTGGCGCCCGGCACGTACCGGAACATCACCGGCAACGAGGCCACGGCGCTCGGGTTCGTCGCCGCGTCCCAGCTCGCGAAGCGGACGCTGTTCTATGGCTCGTACCCGATCACGCCGGCGTCGGACATCCTCCACCAGCTCGCGAGCTACAAGAACTTCGGCGTCCGGACGTTCCAGGCCGAGGACGAGATCGCCGCGATCGGGGCCGCGATCGGCGCGGCGTACGGCGGCGCGATGGGCATGACCGGCACGTCTGGCCCGGGCATTGCCCTCAAGAGCGAGGCGATCGGACTCGCGATCATGGTCGAGCTGCCGCTCGTCGTCATCGACGTCCAGCGGGCCGGGCCGTCGACCGGCATGCCCACGAAGACCGAGCAGGCGGACCTGCTCCAGGTCATGTTCGGCCGGAACAGCGACTCGCCCCTCGCGATCGTCGCGCCGGCAACCCCCGGGGAGTGCTTCCAGTACGCCATCGAGGCGTGGCGCCTGGCCCTCAAGTACATGACCCCGGTCGCCTTCCTGTCGGACGCGTTCCTGGCCACCGGGGCCGAGCCATGGCCGATCCCGCGGATCGAGGACCTGCCGAGCATCGAGGTCTCGAACCGGACCGAGGCGAAGGGCTTCTACCCGTACGCGCGCGACGAGCGCACGCTCGCCCGACCGTGGGCCGTTCCGGGGACGCCCGGCCTGGAGCACCGGATCGGCGGCCTCGAGAAGGCCGACATCCTCGGCAACGTCAGCTACGACCCGGACAACCACGACCGGATGCAGCGGCTCCGCCAGGCGAAGATCGCCGGCATCGCCAGTGACATCCCGCCGCTCGACGTCCATGGGCCTGCCGAGGGCGACCTCCTGATCCTCGGCTGGGGCTCGTCCTATGGCGCCATTCGGAGCGCGGTGGAGCGGCTCCAGGGCGAGGGCCACTCCGTCGCCCACGCCCACCTGCGGCACCTCAACCCGTTCCCGGCGAACACCGGCGAGGTCGTCCGATCCTTCAGGAAGGTCCTGATCCCGGAGCTGAACCTCGGCCAGCTGCTGATGCTCGTCCGGTCGCGCTACCTGGTGGACGCCGTTGGCTACAACAAGGTCCGGGGCAAGCCGTTCCGGATCGCCGAGATCGAGGACGAGGCCCGGCGGCTGCTCGGCGGCCGCGCGTCGAAGGCGTCGAAGGCGACGCCGGAGGCGGTCGCGGTCGGCGCCGGGGGCGCCTCGGAAGGGGGCGGCTGATGGCCGACACGAACGGCGCCACGACCAAGAGCGCCACGACGAACGGCGCGAAGCCGGCCGCGCCCGCCGGCGCCCCGAACGAGCTCGCCGCGGCGAACGAGCTGCCCGTCCTGACCCGGAAGGACTTCGTGTCGGACCAGGAGGTCCGCTGGTGCCCCGGGTGCGGCGACTACTCGATCCTGGCCCAGACCCAGAAGGTGATGCCGGACTTCGGCTATCCGAAGGAGAACATCGTCTTCATCTCGGGCATCGGCTGCTCCGGCCGGTTGCCGTACTACATGAACACCTACGGCTTCCACACGATCCACGGCCGGGCGCCGGCGATCGCCACGGGCCTGAAGGCGACCCGGCCCGACCTCATGGTCTGGGTGATCACCGGCGACGGCGACGCCCTGTCGATCGGTGGCAACCACCTGATCCACACGCTCCGCCGGAACGTCGACGTCCGGATCGTCATGTTCAACAACCGGATCTACGGCCTGACGAAGGGCCAGGCGAGCCCGACCTCCGAGCTCGGCAAGGTCACGAAGTCGACGCCGTACGGGACCGTCGACTACCCGGTCAGCCCGCTCGCGATCGCCCTCGCGGCCGAGGCGACCTTCATCGCCCGCTCGGTCGACACCCATACCGAGCACATGCAGCAGACGCTCGACCGAGCCGGCCGTCACCGTGGCGGCGCGTTCGTCGAGGTCCTCCAGAACTGCAACATCTTCAACGATGGCGCGCACCGCGAGTTCACCGACCGCGAGGTCCGCGACGACCGGACGCTCGTCCTCGAGCACGGCAAGCCGATGATCTTCGGCAAGGACCGGGATCGAGGCATCCGGCTCCATGGCCACGAGCCGGAGATCGTGACGATCGGCCAGGACGGGATCACCGAGGCCGACCTCCTCGTCCACGACGAGACCGATCCGCTGATCGCCTACATGCTGGCCCACATCTACTGGCCGCAGTTCCCGGTGCCGGTCGGGGTCATCCGGAGCATCGACAAGCCGACCCACGACCAGATGCTCGTGGAACAGCTCGAGCAGGCGACGGCCGCGCGCGGCCAGGGCGACCTCCGGAAGCTGCTGAACGCGGGCGAGACCTGGACGGTGACGAGATGATCTGCCCGGTCTGCCGATGGCAGAACTTCATCGGCGAGGACATCTGCGAGAACTGCGGGGCCGACCTCTCGAACGCCGATACGCCCCAGCAGGCGAGCTCGTTCCACGGCGACCTCCTGGGCCGCCACCTCGACGAGCTCGGGGCGCCGCGCCCGAAGACCGTGGAGCGCGACGTCCCGGTCGGGGACGTCATCAAGCGGATGCAGAGCGAGAGCCTCGACAACGTCCTCGTGACCGACGATGGGCGCCTGATCGGCATCTTCACCGACCGCGACGCGGTCCTGAAGGTCGCCGGTGGTCGGGCGGACCCGCGGACCGCCGTCGGGGACCTCATGACGGCCGATCCGGTCATCCTCCGGCGCGACGATCCCATCGCCGTCGCGATCAACAAGATGGCGGTCGGCGGGTTCCGGCACGTGCCGATCGTCGACCATGGCAACCCGGTCAGCGTGGTCTCCGCGCGAGACGTCTTCCGCCACATCGCCCAGCGGCTGGGCTAGGTCGCCGCGTGGCGGCGAGCGCCGAGCCGGTGGCGGCGACCCGCGTCGTGATCCTGGCCGACGACCTGATCTGGTCGTTCCGGCTCTCGGAGGCGGTGACGCTGGCCGGCGGAGCTCCCGCCCGCGCCCGGCGAATCGGCGACCTGGAGCGGCTGCTCGCCGATGGCGTCGGCCATGCCGTCGTCGATCTGACGGCCCTCGCCTACGACGGGATCGAGGCCATCGCGACCGCGTCCCGAGCGGGCGCCCGGGTGCTCGCGGTCGGGCAGCACGACGACCTCGAGCTCCGGAAGCGTGCCCTCGCCGCCGGCGCCGACCGGGTGCTGGCCTACCGGAAGCTGTTCGAGGCCGGTGCCACGGTCCTGTCGGCCTGGCTCCGGCCGTGAGCCTCACGGTCGGCCGACCGTCGGTCCCGGCGCAGCGCTACGCGGATCGGCTCGGGCGGGCGCGGGTCGCGCTGGCGGCGAACGGCGCCGACGCCCTCCTCATCGGGGTCGGGTCCGATCTCGTCTACCTCACCGGCTATGTCGCGATGCCGCTGGAGCGCCTGACGATGCTCGTGCTGCCGCCGACCGGATCGGCCACGCTCGTGGCGCCCCGCCTCGAGGCGATGGCCGCCGCGATCTCGCCGGCCGGCTCGACGGACCTCGTCGAGATCGTGCCGTGGGACGAGACCGATGACGCCCACGCGCTCGTCGCCGACCGCCTGCGAAGTCGCCCGAGCCGGGTGCTCGTCGGCGACAAGCTCTGGGCGATGCACGTGCTCGGGCTCCAGGCCGCGATGCCGGGCACGGCGTTCGGCCTGGCCACGGACGTGCTGCGCACGCTCCGGACGCGCAAGGACGCCGACGAGGTCGCCCTGCTGCGGGCGGCCGCCCGGGCCGCCGACCGGGTGGTGATGGCGATCGCCCACGGCCCGCTCATCGGCCGAACGGAGGCCGACGTGAGCCAGGAGATCGCCGACCGCCTCCGGGACGAAGGCCACGACTTCGGCGAGTTCGGGATCGTGGCCTCCGGACCGAACGCCGCCTCGCCCCACCACAGCCCGGCCGATCGCCGCATCGAAGCGGGGGAGCCGGTCGTCCTCGACCTCGGTGGGCCGCTCGGCGGCTACAAGTCGGATACGACTCGGACCGTGTGGCTGGCCGGGCCGGACGGCTCGAAGCCACCGGATCCGGAGTTCCTCCGCATCTACGACCTCGTCAAGCGGGCCAACGAGGCGGCCGAGGCGGCCGTCCGGCCGGGCGCATCGTGCGCCGAGCTCGACGGGATCGCCCGCCGGGTCATCACCGATGGCGGCTACGGTCCGCAGTTCCTGCATCGGCTGGGCCACGGCATCGGGCTCGAGACCCACGAGGAGCCATATCTCGTCGCGGGCAGCCCCGACAAGCTCGCCGAGGGCACGACGTTTTCGGTCGAGCCCGGGATCTACCTCGAGGGCCGCTACGGCGTCCGGATCGAGGACATCGTCGCGTGCGGCGCGGGTGGAGCCGACGTCCTGAACGAGACGACCCACGAGCTGATGGTCGTCACCGGCTGACGATCCCGGCCGAGCGGTCTCGGGCGCGGGGACCGGCCGCTGGCCGGCGGTATGATTCCGTCGATCCGGGCGAGAGCCCACGCCAACCTCGCAGGCCCGACCTTGACCTTGACCTCACTGCGGCGCCTCGGCGCCGCCAAACCGACGCGATGAGTCGTCGCTGTCATCACGGCTCGCCACGACACGTCCGCAACGGACGCGTCACCCATCGCCCCGGCGCGACCGACGTCGCGCCCGCCCTGGGTTCGACCGACCAGCCGGAGCCCGCGGAGATCGAGGGCGTCGAGCTCGACGTCGAGGAGCTCGTCGGCAGTCCGACGGCTTCGACCGTCGACCCCGATCGGTTCGCGACCGACGCGGCTGCGCCGGAGATGGAGCCCGGGCCGTCGGCGGTCCTGGTCGCGGCGCCGCCCGACCCGAGCGAGCCGCAACCGCCACGCCGACCGATGGCGAGGTCGGCCGCCCCGTTCCGGCCGCCGGTCAGGCCACGACCTCGCCCCGTGACGGCGCCATCGGCCGCGTCGCCTGACGACGAGGCGGTCGAGCCCGGCGTCGGCACGCCTGGCCAGGTTCAGGGCGGAGTCCCCGGTCTCGAGCGGTTCGCCACCGCCCCGCAGCTTCGGCGGTTCATCAAGAGCCGGGCCTATGTCCCGATGCACGAGCTCCGGCGACGCTTCGCCATCGACGGCGGCGAGGACGACGTCACGGCCGTGGACCTCGACCGGAGCCGGATCTACGTGGGCCTCCCCGAGCGCGAGGGTCGACTGCTCGGCGAGCTGCTGCGCGGCGGCGACATCGGCTACGAGCTCTCGCTCGACCCGATCAGCCCGATCGTCGTGGGCGTCTACCCGATGCGACCCGTGACGCGCAGCTGACCATCCGCACCGGTCCGGTGCGTCAGCGGTGGCGTCGTCAAGCAGACCGACGACATGTCGACCGCCAGACGGGTGCGTTGACGCAACGATTACGCCTCGACTGCTCGACGCATCCTTGACGGCTCAACCGCACAAACCGCAGGATTCGACCACTAGCCCGATTGGGGCCTAGGTCCCCGGACCATCGTCCCAGGGCTTCGAGGAGACAGACCGGCACGACGGCCGGCAGGTGGAGGATCAGGTGTCGTCTTTCCGACTTCGACAACTCGCCAGCGTCGCCGGCTCGGCGCTGCTCGCCCTCATGCTCCTCGGAACGGGCGTCGCCACGGCGACGACCCCGGGCTGGACGATGAACGTCACGCTCATTCCGGGGACCGTCTCGCCCGGTGCCTATGCCGCGTACCGGATCACGATCACCAACAACGGCAAGAGCAACATCTCGAAGCTCTTCCTGACCGACTCGATCACGGATCATCCGTACTCGGTCATCTCTTCGACCGGGTGCAACGCCACCGGCCCGCTCTACTGCTCGCTCGGAGCCCTGAACTCTGGCGCCAGCGTCACCCGCACGGTCGTGTACAAGACGCCGTCGACCGGCACGAGCTTCCCGATCTCGTTCGACTCCAACACCTCGGGCTCGACGTTCTCCGACAAGGGCGGCACGAGCCATGGCGACACGCTCTTCACGAACGTCTCGACGGTCCTCGACGGCAGCGGCAACTTCGCCGGTGGCTACGTCGTCGACCCGAACAACCCGTTCTCGACGGGTGGCGGTGACAACCAGCAGACGACCCTCGATCCGCCCGTTGGCGGGATCGGCGTGACGATCAGCGAGGGCGGCACCTCCAACCCGTGCGGCACGACGAACGTCATCGGCCAGTTCACCGCGATCAACGTCGGCGACGGCGCGGTCTACACGGCCCCGTTCGAGACGATCTTCACGATCCCGACCACGAGCCTGCCGAACGAGCTCCAGCTCAGTCAGGTCAAGCTCTGCCACCAGTACGACAACGGCACCGCCGTCCAGCTCCCGCGCTGCGCCGCCGACGCGGCTCCGACCAACGGCGTGGCCTGCTTCTGGCCGAAGTTCGTCGGCCCGACCCACCCGGACCGCGAGGAGCACCCAGGCGAGGTCGACGCCGATGACTTCACCTGGCTCGTCCTGGACAGCTGGGACTTCCAGAACGGCGGCTACCGAGGTGGTTGGGGCTGAGCCTCAGCTGACCCCGACCTCTGCGAGGCGATCGCTCAGGGTTCGCGTCGACACCAGATCACCCTTCGCTTCGTACAGACGCAGGGCCTCCCGCAAGGGGGGCCCTGACGATTCACGGTCACCGATCGCGGCCAGGACCTCGGCCTGCGTCGACAGCGCATCGGCCCGCAGCAGCCCGTCGCTCGTCCCGTTCGCCAGGTCCACGGCCTCGGCCGCGAGCCGCATCGCCTCCGCGCCGTCGCCGGCGTCGGCCGCCAGTCGCGCCCGGGCCTGGCGCCAGCCGACCTGGGTGAGGATGTCGTCGGCGTCGCCGATCTCGGCGGCGAGCGTGGCGTAGCGGAGGGCTTCCTCCGGCTCGCCGAGACGTTGCAGGACCCCGGCGAGCTGGGCCGCGATCGTCGATCGGAAATACGTCTCGTTGATCGCGGCCAGCGCAGCGTCGTCGCGGGCGAGCTCGGCCCGAGCCGCGACGAGGTCGCCACCGAGGAGCTCCACCCGGGCGGAATCGATCGACCCGGCCATCGCGTCGACGCCCGCGGCCATCTCGGCGAGGACGGCCTGGCTCCGCCGATACAGGGCCTGGGCCTCCTCGTTCGCCCCGGCCATCGCCTCGAGGACGGCGAGCGTGCTCTGGATGAGCGCCTGGGTCACGCGGTTCGAGCTCACCGTCCCGATCAGCTCCTCGCACTCGCGGATCGCGGCGTCGACGGGCGTCGGGCCATGGAGCAGCACGTAGGCGATGGCCGTCGCGCTCCGTGACGCCAGGCGCTGGTCGCCCGCCGCGCTCGACTCGGCCACGACATGCTCCACGGCCGCGGCCGCCTCGTCGAGGTGGCCCTGGTTGAGCTCGGTCATCATGATCACGCGCCACGCCCGGGCGAGGCCGGCGCGATCGCCGGCGCCCTCGAGGACGCCGATCGCGACCCGCGCCGTCTCGAGCGCCTGTGCGGCCGTGGCGTTGCCCCGGAACTGGTCGATGTTCACGGCGGTCAGGCCGGCCCTGGCCTCCAGTCGCGGCTCGCCGAGCTCGGCGGCGGTCGCCCTGGCCTCCGCGACCACCGTCGCCGCCTCGTCGAACCCGCCCTGCTGGAACGTCGCCTCCCCGAGGTCGATCAGGAGCTCCACGCGGAGATGGGATTCCTTCGGCAGGAGGGCCACCGACCGCCGGAGCAGGCTGACCGCGGCCGGCACGTCGCCCCGCTCGAGCGCCCGGCGGCCGGCGTTGGAGAGCTTCTCGGCCGCCCGCCGGCCGACCTCGCGGTCCTCGTCGTCGATGACGCCGAGCTCGGTCCGATAGCGGTACGCCTGCTCGAGGTGGTAGCCGAGGATCTCCTCGAACTCCTGCTCCCGGCCGCGCTCCCGGTTCACCCGCTCGGCCCAGGCGACGAACCGCTCGTGCAGCGCCGCGCGGATCCGCTTGAGCAGGCCGCCGTAGGCCGTGTCGCGGATGACCTGGTGACCGAAGCGGTAGATGACCTCCTCGCTCGCCGCCCGGCGGACGAGTTGCTTGCCGGTCAGCGCGGCGAGCTCAGATTCGAGGTGGTCGCGAAGGTCCTGCTCGACGAGCTCGTCGACAGCATCCATCGGGAAGGACAGGCCGATGACCGCCGCCGGCTCGACGACGGCCCGCTCCTCCTGGTTCAGGGCATCGAGGCGGGCGGCGACGAGGGCCTCGACCGTCGGCGGGATCCGGATGCCCGCCGAGCCGGCTCGGGCCACCCAGCCGTCCATCCCCCGCTGGATCTCGCCGGTCTCGATGAGCATCGAGACGATCTGCTCGACGTAGAGGGGGTTGCCCTCGGAGGCCGCGGTGATCCGACCCCGGACGGACGGCTCGAGCGAGCCGAGCAGCTCCTCGACGATCAGGCCCGACTCGGCCTCGGTCAGGGGCTCGAGCCGGATCGTGTCGGCGTCGTGGGCCTCGAGCCATTCCGGGTGCCGCTCGGTGATCTCGTGGCGGGCCGAGCAGAGGAGGAGGATCGAGGCGCTCTCGACGTTCTCGAGGAGGTGGTCGATGAAGTCGAGAAACGTCGTCTCGGCCGAGTGGATGTCGTCGACGATCATGGCCAGCGGCCGGTCGCGGGCCAGGCTCTCGAGGAGCCGCCGGCCGCCCCACATGAGCTCGGCGACGGGGAACTGGGCCGACGACAGGTTCATCGCCGCCGCCACCCGCTCCGTGATCGCCTCGCCCTCCTCGCCCGGGCACAGGCGCCGGATCTTGCGGATCGCCAGGTTGGGCGTGTCCTCGCTGACGATGCCCGCGGCCTCGCGGACGACCTCGGCCAGGGGCCAGAACGTGATGCCGTCGCCGTACGGCAGGCAGCGGCCGCGGGCTACGCGCGCACCCTCGGCGGCCTGCGTCGCGAACTCCCGGATCAGCCGCGACTTGCCAACGCCGGCATCGCCGACGAGCGTCACCACCCGGGCCTTCCGGTGGTCGCGCGCGTCGGCCAGGGCGTCGCCGAGCCGGCGCATCTCGGCCTCCCGGCCGACGAACGGGGTATGGGTCGTGGTGGTGTCGGCGGCCGGCGCGGTCGAGGCACCGACGCGGACCAGGCGGTAGGCCGGGACGGGCTCGGCCTTGCCCTTCAGGTTCAGTGGCGGGATGAACTCGATCTCGATCTGGTCGCGGGCCAGCCGGTACGTCAGGTCGCCGAGCACGATCTCGCCCGAGCCGGCCGCCTGCTCGAGGCGCGCGGCCGTGTTCACCGCGTCACCCGTGACGAGCCGCTGACCCGTCGAGGCGTCACCGGCGATGACCTCGCCCGTGTTCACCCCGATGTGGTTGTGGAGCTCGAGGCCACGCTCCGCGCGGAACGTCTCGTTGAGGCCGGGCAGCGCAGCCTGCATGTCGGCCGCGGCGCGGATCGCGCGCAGCGCATCGTCCTCGTGGCGGACGGGCAGCCCGAACACGGCCATGACCGCATCGCCGATGAACTTCTCGACCGTTCCGCCATGGCGCTCGAGGGCCGTCCGCATGGCGTCGAAGTAGGTCGACATGACGTCCCGCATGGCCTCGGGGCCCGGCGCCGCCGCGCCATCGACGGGCTCGACCTTCGGCATCGCGAACACGAGGCTCACGGTTCGCCGGGTCTCCCGGGCGACGTGCTCGGTCAGGGAGGCGCCGCAGGTGTTGCAGAACCGGTAGCGGTCGGGCGACTCCTCGCCGCAGCTCGGGCAGATCTTCATGCCCTCGCTGGCGACCGGGACGAGCGCCTCGCCCTCGGACGTGGCTCCGGCGCGAGCCTTGACGGACACGAGCCGGAAGGCGTTGAGCTGCTCGTCGGAGCCCTTCGGCGACACGGGCCCCATCGCCTCGAGCTCGGCCTGGTCACCGACGAGGTCGGCGGTGGACTCGTGGACGAGGACCTCGTACGACGGCGCGTTCTGCTCCATGACACCGGAGACCTCGACCGGCGGGCCGAGCAGCACGTGCTGGCCGCCCTCGGCCTTGCCGAACGTGACCTCGCCCGAGGCGACGCCGGTCCGGACGGTCAGCCGGACGCCCCAGCCCTGCTCGAGCTCGTCGTTGAGGGTAACGAGGGCGCGCTGGCTCTCGGCCGCGGCCTCGAGCGCCCGGATGGGATCGTCGTCGTGGCGGAATGGCAGGCCGAACACCGCGACGATCGCGTCACCGATGATCTTCTCGATCGTGCCGCCGTGCGACTCGAAGACCGCGCGCATGACCCCGAAGTAGCGATTCAGGACCTCGCGGAGGGCCTCCGGGTCGAGCCGTTCGCCGAGAGCCGTCGAGCCCTTGAGGTCGGACGTCACCAGCGTGATCTCTCGGCGAACCTCGCCGGCAGCCTCGTCGCGGACGAGGGGGTTGCCGCAGACCCCGCACAGGCGGGCCGTCGGCGGGTTCGCGTCGCCGCAGATCGGGCACGGCCGGAACTCGACCATGGCGGATGACTCGAGCGCGGACGGCTCCATCGGGGAAAGTCTATCGGCGGGTGTGCCGTCGGCTAGGATGCGCCGCGATGACGGTGCTGCCCGAGGTCCGGGTCGGGGTCGACGCCCTCCACGCCTGCGGGCTCTTCGCCGGCGTGGACGAGGCCGAGCTCGAGGTCATCGCCGGCCAGATGCGGAGCCGGAAGTTTCGCAATGGCGAGACGATCTTCCACCAGGACGACCCCGGGGACGCCCTCCACGTCGTCGTCAGCGGCGCCGTCAAGATCGTCCTGCCCTCGGCCGAGGACGGCGAGCCGGCGATCATGGCGACGCTCCAGCCAGGCGACTTCTTCGGGGCCCTCGCCCTGCTGGACGGGGATCCGCGCTCGGCCACGGCGGTGGCGCTCGGCCGGACGGAGACGCTCGTCCTCCGGCGCGAGGCGTTCCTCGAGCTGGTCGACTCCGACCGGTCCCTGCGGGTCGCCCTGCTCGCCTCGCTGTCGCGCGAGATCCGGTCGATCACGGCCCACGTCCAGGACCTCCACTTCCTCGACCTGCCAGGACGGCTCGCGCGCCGGATCCTCCGAGAGGCCGGCGACGAGACGCCCCAGGCCGATGGCAGCATCCTGCTGCCCTGGCCGTACACCCAGTCGGAGCTGGCCGGGATGATCGGCGGCTCGCGCCAGTCGGTGAACCGGCTCCTCGCCGACCTGGTCGACGAGGGCCTCATCGCGCTGCGTCGGGACACCCTCGTGATCCCGGACCCGGCCGCCCTCGAGCGGTCGATCCAGCGGTGAGCCCGGGCCGGGCGGGCGGCCGCCCGAGTCGGGGGCCTCGGAACCCGGCCAGCACGGCTGCGGCCGCTCGAAGCGCGGCCGCGGACGCACGAAGCACGGCTGCAGCGGCGCTCGCCGTCCTGAAGGCCGTCACTGCCCGCGTCGACACGGCGGCCCGGCTCGAGCCCGCAGCAGGGGACGCGATCCTGCGCTCGGTCGTCGATGCGGCGGCCGTCCTGATCCGCGCCGAAGCGGCGTCGATCGCCCTCCACGATCCCGCGACCGACACGTTGACGTTCCGCGTGGCCGCCGGCGAGCAGGGCCAGGGCGTTGTCGGGCTGTCGATCCGGCCGGGCGATGGCGTGGCCGGCTACGTCTTCGCCACCGGTGAGCCGCTCGCCATCGGCGAGACGACGGTCGATCCGCGGTTCCGCCGCGCCGCGGCCGAGCAGACGGGCTACGTCCCGCGCTCCCTGCTCGCCGTGCCCCTCGCCGACGACGCCGGGACGATGGGCGTCCTCGAGGTCCTCGACCGCCGCGACGGCGCACCGTTCGACCTCGCCGACATGGACGCCGCGAGCGTCTTCGCCCGCCAGGCGACGATCGCGATCCGCGCGACCGGGCTCGAGCGGAGCACCGCGGCGCTCCTGCGCGAGGCGCTCCTTGCGATCGCCGGCGGGGAGCGCGCGACCGACGTCGAGGCCCTCGTGACCGGGCTCACCCGGGAGCTCGAGCCGGCGACCTGGGCGCTCGCCGACGCGGTGGCCCGCGTCCGCGACGCCAGCCCCGAGCAGATCGACCTCGTCATCGACCTGCTCGATGCCCTCGTCCGCCGAACCCCGCGAGCGGCGAGCCGCTACCGCGCCCCAGGTCGATGACCGTCCCGACGTGGTCCCAGGCGTTCACGGCCGGCAATCGCGGGCTCGGCCGCCTCAACCGCCGCAGGCCGTTCGGCCGCGTCGAGCGAGAGGCCGCGTTCGGTGGGGTCGACGGCTCCGGTCTGACGGTCGCCGTCATCGATTCGGGGATCGAGGTCAACCATCCGGCGATCGGCGGACGCCTCGTCCAATCCGTCCGCGTGGAGCTGGCGGATGGTCGGCCCGTCGTCGTCGGGGACGATGGCCAGGACGTCGTCGGCCACGGAACCGCCGTCGGCGGGATCATCCACTCGATCGCGCCGGCCGCCGATCTCGTGTCGATCCGGGTCCTCGGGCCGGACAACCGGGGCAAGGGCGAGGCGTTCCTGACCGCCCTCGACTGGGCCATCGGTCAGGGCGTCTCGGTCGTGAACCTCAGCCTCTCGTCGAAGAGCGAGGCGCTGTACGCGGACTTCCACGCGTTGGCCGACCGGGCCTACTTCAGCAACGTCCTCCTCGTCTCGGCCGCGAACAACGTGCCCGGCCCGTCCTATCCGTCGCTCTTCGCGGCGGTGGTGTCGGTCGCGGCCCACGATGTCCGCGACCCGTCCGTCTGGTTCTACAACCCCGAGCCGCCCGTCGAGTTCGGGGCCTATGGGATCGACGTGAGCGTCGCCTGGCGGGCCGGCGGCCGAAGCGTGGTGACCGGCAACAGCTTCGCGGCACCGCACATCGCTGGGGTCGCGACGCTGATCCGGTCGAAGCACCCGGGGATCAGCCCGTTCGAGACGAAGGCGCTCCTCGCCGCGACCGCGAACGACCCGGACGAGCGCTAGGGGCGTCGGCTCGGAAGGCCGGCACAGCCCTCGGCTCAGCCCTCGCCGGCGCCCGCCGGGACCGGCTCGGTGGCGGCCCCATCGGTCGCGCCGTCCGGCCCTCCACCCCGCGGGCCACGTCGTCGCCGCCGGAGGTCCTTGAGGTCGCGCTGGTCGAGCCCGGCGAGCCGGACGAGGTCCGCGTTCGCGGTCCGCGCCGTCCGCTCCGCCAGCTTCGAGCTGATCAGCGTGTTCATGGCCGGAAGATCCATGAGCTGCCGGAGGGTCGTGGCCGGGACCTGGACCAGCTCGGTCTCTTCGTCCGCGACGACGTTCGCCGTCCGGGGGCTGCCCGTCAGCGCCGCGATCTCCCCGAAGAAATCGCCCGGGCCCATCGCCGACAGGGCCCGGTACTCCCCGTTCTCCGCGGGGATCCCGGCGACGGCCTTGCCACCGAGGACGAAGAATGCCGAGCTGCTCGGATCGCCGACCTTGATGATCGCCGTCCCCGGCGGGGCCTTGGCGATCGTCGCGCCCTCGAGGAACGCCATCCGTTGCGGGACCGCCAGGCGGCCGAGCTCCGGCAGGAGGTCGGAAAGCCGGTCGAGGTCGAGCATGACGGCCGGCCGACCGGCGCCGAGGGTCGGTGCGCTCGGGGCGGTTCGGAGGAGCTGCAGCGCCCGCCGCCATTCCGCCGCCGGCCTGCCGATCCCGGGCATCCACTGGTAGATGAAGCCGGCCCCGATGAGGATGATCGAGGCGGACACGACCAGCGCCCGGACGTTGAAGATGTCGGCGAGGCCGGCGCCGGCCATGCCGATGAGGAACAGCACGTCGCGCATGACGAACTGGGCCGAGAAGACGCGGCCGCGCATGTCCCGCGGCGTGTTCTTCTGGAGCAGCGTCCGCCGGGCGACGCCCATCGGCGCGTTGAGGAAGCCGGTGATCATCACCATCGCGATCGCGAACGGCACGTTCGGCGAGAAGCCGTAGGCCACGCCGAAGATCCCCATCCCGAGGACGGACACGACGAGCCACTCGCCCTCGGGCAGCCGGTCGAAGACCTTCGCCATGAGCAGCGCGCCGAGCACGAAGCCGACCGAGGTCAGCGCCTCCTGGAGGCCGTACTCGAACTCGGTGGCGCCGAGCGCCCGGATGGCCATCGGCAGGAGCAGCACGTTCCACAGCCCGAACGACAGCTGGACGGGGATGCCGGCCAGCAGGAGGGCCCGCAGGATCGGGATCCGCCAGAGCGTCTGCATCCCCGACTTCAGGTTGCCGATGACGACGTCGACGCTCGTCGACTCGACCTCGCCGCGGTGCTTCGGCACACGGACGAAGAGGACGCACGAGAACGAGAACGCGAAGGTCAGGGCGTCGATGAAGAACGGGATGACGACCTTCGTCTGGTCGAGCGAGGACAGGTAGCCGGCGAGGGCGAAGCCGACCGCCGTCGAGCCGAACGAGCTGATCGACAGGAACGAGTTCGCCCGGCTGAGCTCCTCCTCCGACGCGATCTCCGGGAGGATGCTCTCCCACGCGGGATCGAAGAACTGCTTGACCGTCGCCGCGAGGAAGATCACGCCATAGAGGCCGACGATCCCTGCCTGGGCGAAGACGAACGGGATCGACGCGACGAGCAGGCCGCGCAACAGGTCGGAGGCGAGCAGGATCCGCTTGCGGTTGAAGCGGTCGACGAAGACGCCGGCGAACAGGCCGACGAAGAGCGTCGGCAGGGCCGTCACGAGCAGGGTCAGGCCGACGTTCAGGGCCGAGTGGGTGACACGGAAGACGAGGATGGCCGCCGCGAGATCGGTGAGCGACGAGCCGATCGTGGACACCAGCTGGGCCGTCCACATGAGGCTGAAATCGCGCTTCCCGAAGATCGCGAACATCGACGGGCCGGCGGCCGGGGCGGTCATGTCCGCCGGAGTCTATCGGGGCCCCGGACCCCGGAGCGTCGCCTAGGCGACGGTCTCGATGTCCCCGCTGATCGGGTCGTCGGCGAGGACCGTGCCCTCCCTCGCGAGCAGGTTCCGCTTCACCCCGATCCGGTGCTCGCGGCTGCCCCACCAGCCGCCGCCGTAGCCACCGATCGAGCCATCGCAAGCGATGACCCGATGGCATGGGATCGCCAGCGAGACCGGGTTCCGGCCGACGGCCCCGCCGACGGCGCGCGCGGCGCCCCGACGTCCAATCGCCGTCGCGATCTCGCCATAGCTCGCGGTCAGGCCCCAGGGGATCGCTCGGACCGCTTCCAGGACGGCGCGATCCCAGGCCGGGCGGTCGCCGAGATCGATGCGCAGCCCGTCGAAGGCCGTTCGATCGCCGGCCAGGTGCGCCCGGACGGCCCGGGCCGCGCGCGCGAGCTCCGCGTGCGGCTCCGGCTCGTAGGTCATGCGGCTGCCAGGGAGGCGCCGAGCCAGCTCCGCCTCGAAGACGTCGCGTGGCGCCAGGAGATCGATGGCCAGGATCCCGTGGCGGCTCACTGCTACTTGGATCGGCCCCCACGGCCCGGGGATCGTGGTCGCGTGGACCGGAGCGTCCGGCTGGGTCGGCACGGGCTCGAGGATACCCGGCTGGTATACTCCAGGGGAGTATGACGACACCGATTCTCACGGCGACCGCTCCGGCAACCGCGGCGGCACCCGCCACGGCGGCGGCACCCGCGACGACCGACCTCTCGATCGAGGGCATGACCTGCGCGTCGTGCGTCAACCGGATCGAGCGCTTCCTCAAGAAGACGCCGGGCGTCGAGGACGCGGTCGTCAACCTCGCGACCGAGGTCGCGACGATCCGGTTCCTGCCCGACGTCGCGGGCACGGCCGAGCTCGTCGGCGCGATCGAGGCCGCAGGCTATGACGTGCGGCCGGAGTCCCTGACGCGGCGCGCCGGGACGTCGCTGGCCGACGCCTTCGATGCCGACGCCGCCGTGCGCGCGGCCGAGGCCCGCCAGACGCTGGCTCGCGCTGTCGTCGCGATCGCCGTCGCCCTCGGGATCATGGCCGTCATGTTCTGGCCGCAGACGGCCGTCCCGGTCGAGACGCTGAACTGGCTTGCCCTGCTGCCGGCGTCGTTCGTGCAGGTCTGGGCCGGTGGCCGGTTCTATCGGGCCGCCTGGCGCGCGGCGCGCGGCGGCGCGACGAGCATGGACACGCTCGTCGTGGTCGGCACGTCCGCGGCCTGGGCGTACTCCGCGATCATCACGATCGCGCCGGGGATCGCTCGGGGCGCCGGCCTCGACCCGGTCACGTACTTCGACTCCTCGGCGATCATCATCGGCCTCGTCCTCCTGGGCCGCTGGCTCGAATCCAGGGCCAAGGGCCAGACGACGACGGCCATCCGCGGGCTCATCGCCCTGCAGCCGGCGGCCGCCCGCCTCATCCGGGGTGACGTCGAGGTCGCGGTCCCGCTCGACGCCGTCCGTCCGGGCGACCTCCTGCGCGTGCGCCCTGGCGAGCGGGTTCCGGTCGATGGCCGGATCGTCACCGGGTCCTCCGCCGTCGACGAGTCGATGCTCACCGGCGAGGCGATGCCGGTCGGCCGCGAGGCGGGCGACGAGGTGGTCGGCTCGACGCTCAACACAACCGGCTCATTCGTCATGCGCGCGAGCCGCGTCGGCGCCGACACCGCCCTCGCCCGGATCGTCGAGCTCGTCAAGCGCGCCCAGGGCTCGAAGGCACCGATCCAGCGGCTCGCCGATCGGGTGACCGAGGTCTTCGTGCCGCTCGTGCTGCTCGTTGCCGCGGTCACGTTCGCGGCCTGGTTCGCCGTCGGCCCCGAGCCGCGCCTGACGCACGCCCTCACCGCGTTCATCAGCGTCGTGATCATCGCCTGCCCCTGCGCGATGGGGCTCGCCACGCCGACGGCGATCATGGTCGGCACGGGCCGCGGCGCAGAGCACGGCATCCTCATCCGGAGCGCGGAGGCGCTCGAGACCGCCCATCGGATCGACACCGTCATCTTCGACAAGACCGGCACGCTGACGGAGGGCCGGCCAACGATCGGCGACCGCATCCCGGCGCCGGGCGTCGACGAACGAACGCTCCTCGACGTGGCCGCCTCCCTCGAGCGTGGCAGCGAGCATCCCGTCGGCCGCGCGATCGTCGAGGCGGCCGATGCCGCCGGTCTCGGCCGTCGTCCGGTGACGGAGTTCCGCTCGATCGGCGGCCGGGGCGTCGAGGGCCGCGTCGGCGTCGACGGGTCGCCGTCACTGGTCGTCGTCGGGACCGTGGCGCACCTCGAGGCTGCGGGCATCGACGTCGCGAGCCTGCGAGACACGGTTGCCGTGTCCGAGCAGGCCGGCGCGGCCAGCGTCCTCGTCGCGATGGACGGCCGGGCGATCGGCGTCATCCGCGTTCGGGACGCGGTGAGGCCGTCGGCGGCCGCGGCCGTCACCGAGCTCCGCGCGGCCGGGGTCGATGTCTGGCTGCTGAGCGGCGACGCGCGGCCGGTCGCCGCAGCGGTCGGGTCGGCGGTCGGGATCGCGGCCGACCACGTCGTCGCCGAGGTGCTGCCGGCCGACAAGGCCGGTCGCGTGGAGGCGCTCCGACGATCGGGTCGGGTCGTGGCGATGGTCGGCGACGGGGTCAACGACGCACCCGCCCTGGCGGCCGCGGACGTCGGGATCGCGATCGGCACGGGCGCGGACGTTGCGATCCAGGCCGCCGACATCACGCTGATCGGGGGCGACCCCCGTGAGGTGGCGGCCGCGATCGAGCTGTCCCGAGCCACGATGCGGGCGATCCGCCAGAACCTGGCCTGGGCCTTCGGCTACAACGTGATCCTGATCCCCGTGGCGATGGGCATCCTCTACCCGGCCTGGGGGATCCTGCTCAACCCGGCCATCGCCGCCGGCGCGATGGCGTTGTCGTCGGTCTCGGTGGTCCTGAACTCCCTCCGCCTGCGTCGCGCATGACCGCCTCGAAGACTCCCGCCCCTGCCCCGGCCCGATCCCGGATCGAGGTCCCACCAGATCCGCGTGACATCGCGGGCGACTTCGCCCACCGCCATCGCATCATCGTCCGGCTGGCGGACACCGACGCGATGGGCCACGTCAACAACGCCAACTACCTGACCTACGTCGAGATCGCCCGAATCGCGTACTACGAGTCAGTCATCCGGAAGCCGCTCCCGCTCGGCGTCCACGGAGCGGAGGAGGGGATGATCCTCGCCGAGATCCGGATGACATACCGGAGCCCGGCGTTCTACGGCGAGGCGCTGACGATCGAGACCCGGGTCGAGCGGATCGGGACGACGAGCTTCGCGATGGTCCACCGGATCACCGCCCCGAAGTCGCGCTACGGGCCGGCACGCCTCGTGGCGATCGCCGATTCCGTGCTGGTGTCGTACGACTACCAGGCCGAGCGGCCGATCCCCGTCCCACCCGACTGGCGGGCCGCCATGGCGGCCTTCGAGGGCTGGGGCTAAGCCTCGAACCGGCGGAAGATCGCGACCGCGTTCTGGCCGCCGAACCCGAAGCCGTTGATCATCACCGTGTCGACCCTGGCCTGGCGCTTGGTGTTGGGCACGTAGTCGAGGTCGCAGTCCGGGTCGGGCTCGTGGTAGTTGATCGTCGGGGCGATCCAGCCGTCGCGGATCGTGCACACCGCCGCGATCGCGGACAGGGCCCCGGCCGCGCCGAGGGTGTGGCCGACCATCGACTTCGGCGAGGACACCGGGACCTTGTAGGCCTGCGGCCCGAAGGCCGACTTGATCGCCCTGGTCTCGGTCGCGTCGTTGAGCGGTGTCGAGGTGCCATGGGCGACGATGTGGTCGATCTCGTCCGGCGCGACCTCCGCCTGGCGCATCGCCTTCGTCATCGCCATCGCCGCGCCTCGCCCGGTGGGCTCCGGCGCCGAGATGTGGAAGGCATCCGCCGTGAGCGCCGCGCCGATGAGCTCGGCGAGGATCGGTGCCCCGCGCTCCATCGCGTGGGCCGCGGACTCGACGACGAGGATCCCGCAGCCCTCCCCGAAGACGAACCCGTCCCGCGTCCGATCGAATGGCCGCGAGGCGCCCTGCGGGTCGTCGTTCCGCTTCGACAGGGCGCCCATGTTGCCGAGCGCGGCGAAGGCCATCGGCAGCAGCGGCGCCTCCGAGCCGCCGGCGATGACGACGTCGCATTCGCCCGAGGCGATGAGTCGCAGCGCGTCCTGGTACGCGATCACGCCCGACGCACAGGCCGCGACCTGGGTGATCACCGGGCCCGTGAAGCCGTACTTGATCGAGACCTGGGCCGCCGCCATGCTCCCCGAGAGGGCCGGGATCGCGAACGGGCTCACCTGGCCGGGCCCCTTGTCGCGGAGGGTGTAGGCCCCGCCGGTGACCTCCTCCATCCCGCCGCCGCCGGTGTTGATGATCACGGCGGCGCGATCCCGCTCCTCCAGCGTCATCGCCTCCGGATCGATGCCCGAGCGCCGGATGGCCTCGGTCGACGCGGCGACCCCGAAATGGACGAAGCGGCTCATCCGCCGGACCATCTTCCGGTCCATCGTCAGGTTCGGGTCGAAGTCCTTGACCTCCGTCGCGATCTGGACGTCGTAGCCGGTGGGGTCGTACGTCGAGATCCGCGTGGCTCCTGAGACCCCGGCAAGCAGATTCGACCAGTAGGTGTCGGCATCGTTGCCGATGGGCGTGATCGCGCCCATCGCGGTCACGACCGCCCGTCGGGCCGGATCCTGGCTAGGCATCGGGCGGATTGTAGCGACGCGCACTCAGGGCCCCGGGAGCTCCGGGGGCCGCCGGCGACCGTCAGTCGCCGTCGTAGCGCTTGAAGATGACCGCGGCGTTGTGGCCGCCGAGGCCGATGTTGTTCGAGAGCGCGTAGCGCACGGGCGTCCGGATCGTCTCGTCGACGACCCACAGGTCGCAGGCCGGGTCGGCGTCGCGGTAGTTGAGCGTCCCGGGAACGCTCTGCTCGGCGACCGACATCACCGTGGCAAAGGCCTCGAAAGCCCCGGCGGCGCCCATCATGTGACCGGTCATCGACTTCGTCCCGGAGATCGCGAGCGAGCGTCGGCTGCCGCCGGCGCGCTCGCCGAAGACGGCCCAGATGGCCTCGGCTTCGCGAGCGTCGCCGACCGGCGTCGAGGTCCCGTGGGGGTTGATCAGGTCGACCTCCTCGGCCGGCACCCCACGGCGCTCGAGCGCCATCTTCATGGCACGGGCCGAGCCGGTCCCGCCCTCGATCGGCTGGATCATGTCCCACCCGTCGGCGGCGGAGCCGTAGCCGACGATCTCGGCGTAGATCCGGGCGCCGCGGGCCTTCGCCAGCTCGAGGTCCTCGAGGAACAGCGAGCCGGCGCCCTCGCCCAGGACGAAGCCGTTGCGGGTCGCGTCGAACGGCCGCGAGACCGTCTCGAGGCCCTCGCCGGGGCGGGGGAGGCCGAGGCCGCGCATGTTCTCGAAGCCGGCGTGGGCGACCTCGATGAGCGGCGCCTCCGTCGAGCCGCTGATGACGGCGAGGCAGTCGCCGCGACGGATCGCCTCGGCGCCCTCGGCGACGTTGTGCGTGCCGGTCGAGCAGGCCGAGACGATCGCGATGTTGTGGCCGATCGCGCCGGTTTCGATCGAGATCATCCCGGACGTCGAGTCGACGAGCGCATTGGCGATGAACGTCGGCGACACGCGCCCGGGCCCGCGCTCCTTGAGCGTCGCGTAGTTGTCGATCATCAGCATCTGGCCGCCGGCACCGGAGCCGAACACCACCCCGACCTCGGTCCGGTTGGCATCGGTGATCTCGTAGCCGGCGTCGGCCACGGCCTGCTTCGCGGCGGCGACGCCGTAGTGCATCTCGCGCTCGCTCCGACGGACGGCCTTGTGCTCCATCCAGGCCGTCGGCTCGAAGTCGCGAACCTCGCCGCCGACCTTGTGGTCGTACGGAGCGGTGTCGAAGCGGGTGATCTCGCCGAGGCCCGAGTGACCCTCGAGGAGGGCCTGCCAGGCGGTGTCCTTGTCGTTGCCGACGGGGCTGACGACGCCGAGGCCGGTCACGACGACGCGGCGGGTGTGATCGGGGCTGCGCACGGGGTTCGGGTGCTCCTTCCGGTCGGGATCAGGCGGTGGTGGCGGCGGGGGTCGAGATGGCGACGAGGCGCTCGAAGGCGTCCGCGTCGTCCAGGGCGATGGCGGTCGCTTCGGGGGCGATCCGCTTGATGAGGTTCGTGAGGACCTTGCCGGGCCCGACCTCGACGAACGTGTCGACGCCCCCGGCGGTCATCGTCTCGACGGCCCGGACAAAGTCGACGCCGGCGGTCAGGTGCTCGACGAGCTCGGTCCGGACGCCGTCGGCCGTCGTGATCGGGTGGGCGTCGGCGTTGGCGAGCATCGGGACGACCGGATCGGAGACGGACGCGCCCGCGAGGACCTGCCGCATCCCGGATGCCGCCTCGGCCATCAGTGGCGAGTGGGCCGCGACGGACACCGGGAGCACCAGGACGCGCTTCGCGCCGAGCTCGCGGCCGATCTCGACGGCGGCTTCGATCGCGGGTCGCTCTCCCGAGACCACGACCTGGCCAGGCGAGTTGCGATTGGCGATCCCGAACACGCCGACGGCGGACGCGCGCCGAACCAGCTCCGGGACGGCCGCCTCGTCGAGGCCGAGGACCGCGGCCATCGCGCCGTCGCGGCCCGAGCCGCTCGACTGCATCAGGCGACCGCGCTCGCGGACGAGCCGGATCGCGTCCCCGTCGACGATCGCGCCCGTGCCGACTGCCGCGGAGTACTGGCCCATCGAGTGGCCGGTGATGAAACGCGGCTTCGGAAAGACGACGCCGGCGGCCAGCATCTGCTCGTTGAGGGCGTCGAAGTAGGCGACCGAGGCCGCGACGAGCGCCGGCTGGGCGTTCTCGGTCCGGTTCAGCTCGTCGGCCGGACCCTCCCAGGCGAGGCGGCTGATCGGCTCGCCGAGCGCCTCGTCGGCGGTGGCGAACACGGCGGCGGCTGCGGGGTACCGGTCGGCGAGGTCGCGGCCCATGCCGACGACCTGCGAGCCCTGTCCGGGGAAGACGTACGCGAGACCGGTCATGCGTGCTCAATCGTGCGCTCCGCGTGCGCCCGTGAGCGTGGGCTCTGTGCACGACTGCACACGAACCAGCACGCCGGCCGTACCATTTCGGCGATGCCACGCCAGACCCGGCGCGCCCCCTCCGTCCGAACGATCGCCCGTCGCTTCGAGGCCGATCTCGGCGCCTCGATCCTCGCCGCCGGCGCCCGCGTCACGAACGTCCGCCAGATCTCGGAGCGCGTGGCGATGGGCCGAGCCCTGTGGCGCGAGCTCGTCGTTGGGTTCGCCTCCCAGCTCGGCCAGCTGCGGCTCGGGTTCACCCAGCTGGCGGCCCTCTACGTGCTGGCCGACGGCAGTGCCACGACGGTCGGGGAGCTGGCCGAGGTCCTCGGTCGGTCACCGTCGGCGACATCGCGGCTCGTCGACGGGCTCGCCCGCCGCCGGCTCGTCGAGCGGCGCGAGGAGCCCGAGGACCGGCGTCAGCGCATCCTCGCCCTGACCCAGCGCGGCAAGGCGATCGTCCGGGCCGTGGACCGGGCCCGCGCGGATCAGTTCCTGACGACCGTCCGGCCGATGCCGACGACGGAGCGAGCCCTCGTCGCGATGGGCGTGGCCGCGCTCGCGACGCACGCGATCTCGCGCCGGGGCCGGTTGATCAGGAGCACGCCACCGGGCGTCGGCGAGTGATCGTCCGCCGGGCGTGGGCCCGGCGATCCGGAGAGAGCCCGGGCTAGCCGTTCATCCGCCGGTAGACCCAGGCCGCGCCGAACAGCAGGACGAGCACGCCGCCGAGGATCCCGGCCGCGGCGACCTTGTTCGCCGTCGGGACCGGCTGGGCTTCCGCACCCGGCAGGGCACTGGGCGTCGGGGCAGCGCTGCCGGCTGGAGCTCCGCTCGCTGCCGGTGCGCCGCTGCCGGTAGGCGCCGCGCTCGAGGCCGTGCTCGGTGCGGGGGCACCGCTCCCACCAGGCCCGACGACCGTGATCGTGCCGGTCATGGTCGTCGGGTGGACCTGGCAGTAGAACGGATACGTCCCGGGCGCCGTGAACGTGAACGGGAACGAATCGCCGTTGTTCTGCAGCCTGATCCCCGAGTCGAAGAGCTTGCCGCTGTTCGGGTCGTCCGGGCCAGTGCCCGAGGTGACGGAGTGGGGCTGCGAGACCGCCTGGGTCACCGTCCACGTGACGGTGTCGCCGACGTTCACGGTCAGCGTCGATGGCTGGAACGTCGTGCCGACGATCGAGATCGCGTTCGGACCCGCGGCCAGCGTGGGCGCCCAGGCGAGGGCGAGCAGGCCAAGCACCGCGAGGGCCAGCGCGCCGGCGAGCCCGGCGCGTCGAGAGAACGTCATCCGCAGAACCTCCGTACCGCATCGTAGAGGACCGGCAGCCCCCACCGGAGGCCCTCGAGCGAGACGCGCTCGTCGACCCCGTGCCAGCGATCGATGTACGGGTCGTCGGCGGGCTGGCGCAGGGGCGAGAAGCCGTACGTCGGGACGCCCAGCGGTTCGAGGTGCTTCGCGTCGGTCGCGAACGGCGCCAGCATCGGCAGCGGCACGCCGTCGGGATCGGCGCGCCGGATCGCGTCCGCGAGGATCGAGTAGAGGCCGCCCTCCGTGGGCGCGACGACGGCACCGGCGCTGATCAGCAGCTGCACGGTCGACACCTCGGCCAGCTCGGGTCCGAGGCGCCGTCGGAGCTCGGCGGCCATGTCGGCCTCGGTCGTGCCGGGGAGCAGCCGACAGTCGATCTCGATGACCGCCTCGCCGGGGATCACGTTGTACTTCACGCCGGCGTGCACGATCGTCGGCGAGATCGTGTCTCGGACGACGGCATTGGCCACGTGGCCGAAGGTCGGGAGGCAGAGCCGGCCGGCGACGGCCTCTGCCCTCGCACCGCGGTCCGCCGGGTCGGCGAGGGCCCGCAGGATCCGCGCTCGCTGGTCGTCGACGGCCGCGGCGACGCCGTCGAAGAAGGCCTGCATCACCGGGGTGATCCGGAACGGCCCCGGAGCGCCGAGCCGGGTGATGGCCTCGGCGGCCCGCAGGACCGGATTGTCCGGCCGTGGCATCGAGGCGTGACCCGGCATGCCGCTGATCGTGATCCGGTAGACCGCGTAGCCCTTCTCGGCGACCTGAATCGGGTAAATGCGCCGGTCGCCGAGCCAGATCGAGACGCCGCCGGCCTCGCTGATCGCAGCCGCGGCCGTCACGGTCTCGGGTCGCTGCGTCGCGAGGTAGCCGGCGCCCGCGAGGCCACCGGCCTCCTCGTCGGCCGTCGAGGCGAAGAGGAGGTCGCGGGTCAGGCCCGGAACGGGGTCGCTCGCCGGGTCGCGGCCGGCCGCCCGCGTCTCGTCGGCCAGCAGGCGCATGACCTCGAGCTCCATCGCCACGAGGTCCTTCATGTCGACGGCGCCGCGGCCGTAGACCCAGCCCTCGTCGATCTCCGCGCCGAACGGATCATGGGTCCAGCGCTCCGGCGGGGCCGGCACGACATCGAGATGGGAGAGCAGGAGGAGCGGCGGGCCGCCCGTGCCGTCGCCGCGGAGCCGGGCGGTGACCGAGCCACGGCCGGCCAGGGGCTCGTGGATCTCGGCCGGGATGCCCGAGTCGGCCAAGGCGTCGCGCAGGTAGTGGGCCGCGGCGAGCTCCGCCCCCGGCGGGTTCGGCGGGTTGACCGAGGGGATCCGGAGGAGGTCGCGCAGCCCTTCGAGCAGGCGGTCGTGGGCCAGATCCGGGATCGGTCGCTCGGCGGTCACCCGGCCGCGATCACATGAACTGATCGCCACCGCCGATGACGATACCGGCGATGACGAGCACGACGATGAGGGCGATGAGCAGCAGGAGGTAGGGCCGCTCCAGGCGCCGGGTTGACTCCGGGTCCGGATCCTTGCCGCCCGCGATATAGGGCGCCGAGAGCCCGCGCGCACGGGCTTGGCTCGCCCGATCCGAGTCGTAGGCGTCGGGGTCCGCCGGCAGCTGCGGCTGGGACGGCTTGACCGCCGAGGGACCGCTCATCCGCCGGTGATCGGTGAGGGCTCGGCGACCACGGCCACGCCGGCGGCCGGCCGCTGGAGCGCAGCCGCCAGCCCGCGGCCCGTCGTCGTCGCCCCTTCCGATGCCGACGAGACGAGCGCGACGTACTTGGCGAAGACCCCGCCGGCGTAGCGCATCGGCGGCGGCGTCCAGCGCTCGCGCCGCCCGGCGAGCCCGGCGTCGGGAACGACGAGGTCGAGCCGCCGGGCCGTCACATCGATCGCGATCTCGTCGCCCTCCTCGACCAGGGCGATCGGCCCGCCGAGGGCCGCCTCCGGCGCGACGTGCCCGATCATCAGGCCATGCGTGCCGCCGGAGAACCGGCCGTCCGTCAGCAGCGCGACCGACTCGCCGAGGCCCTCGCCGACGAGGGCCGCGGTGACGCTGAGCATCTCCTGCATGCCGGGCCCGCCGACGGGACCCTCGTAGCGGATGACCACGACGTCGCCCGGCTTGATCTTCCGGTCGCGGACAGCCTCGTAGCAGGCCGTCTCGGAATCGAAGACGCGGGCCGGCCCGCGGTGCGACAGGCGCTCGTGGCCGGCCAGCTTCACCACGCAGCCTTCCGGTGCGAGGGAGCCCCGCAGGATCGCCAGGCCACCGGTCGGCTTCAGCGGGGTCTCGATCGGGAGGACGACCTTCTGCCCCTCGGCCGCCTTCGCGTCCGCCGCGACCTTCGCGATCGTCCGACCGTCGACGTTCTTCTGGTCGCCGTGCAGGAGGTCGCGCTTCAGGAGCTCGCGCATGACCAGCGCCACGCCGCCCGCGTCGTACAGGTCCGAGGCCGTGTACCGGCCGCCCGGCGTCATGTCGGCGACGATCGGGGTGCGCTCGGCGATCTGGTCGAAATCCTCGAGCTCGAGCGGGATGTCGAACTCGTGGGCGATGGCCAGCAGATGGAGGACCCCATTCGTCGAGCCGCCCGTTGCCGCAACCGAGGCAATCGCGTTCTCGATCGACTTCCGGGTCACGATGGAGCTCGGCCGGATGTCATGGCGGACGAGCGTCATCGCGAGCTCGCCTGCGCGGCGCGCGGCGGCGTCCTTTGCCGGGTCCTCGGCCGGGATCCCGTTCAGGCCCGCCGGGGAGAGGCCCAAGAACTCGAGGACCATCGACATGGTGTTCGCCGTGAACTGGCCGCCGCAGGCGCCCGCACCTGGGCACGCGGCGCTCTCGATGTCGTACAGCTCATCGAGCGAGATCTTGCCGGCCCGGTAGGCCCCGATCGCCTCGAAGACGGACACGATCGTCAGGTCGCGGCCCTTGTACGTGCCGGGATAGATCGTGCCGTTGTAGAGGGCGAGGCCGGGCACGTCGAGCCGGGCGAGGGCCATCGCCGCGCCGGGGATCGTCTTGTCGCAGCCGACGAGGCAGACGACGCCGTCGAGGAGGTGGCCGCGGACCACGAGCTCGATCGAATCAGCGATGACCTCGCGGCTCACGAGCGACGCCTTCATGCCCTCCGTGCCCATCGAGACGCCGTCCGAGACGGAGATCGTGCTGAACTCCATCGGCGTCCCGCCGCCCGCCCGGATGCCCTCCTTCACGAACTCCGCCAGCCGCCGCTGGTTGAAGTTGCAGGGCATCGTCTCGATCCACGTCGTCGCGACGCCGACGAGCGGCCGGGCGAGGTCGTCGTCGGTGAATCCGACCGCCTTGAGCATCGCCCGGGCCGCGGCGCGGTCCGGTCCGTCGGTCAGGGCATGCGAGTGGCGCTTCGCGCCGTCGGTCGGGCGACCGTAGGGGAGGGGCCGATCAGCCATACGCGACGGATCGTATCCTGCGGCCGTGGACAAGGTCGCGCTGCTCCGATCCGTGCCGCTCTTCGCCGACCTCGACGGCCGGAGCCTCGATGCCGTCAGCGTCCTGGCCAGGGAGATCGAGCTGCCGGCGGGCCAGGTCGTGATGCTCCAGGGCGATCCGGGCGACGCGTTCTATGTCATCGCCGAGGGCACGGTTCGCGTCGAGCGAGCCGGCGGGACGGCACGGTCGATGACGAGTGGCGGCTTCCTCGGCGAGATTGCCCTGCTCGAGGGTGGGGCGCGGACCGCGACGGCGACGTGCGAGACCGATTGCCGGTTGCTCGCGATCCAGCGCCACGAGTTCGAGCGACTGATGGTGGCGTTCCCGCACATCGAGCGCCGGGTCCGGCAGGCCGCGCTTCGGCGGCCGCACGGCGGTGGCTCCGAGGCCTCCTAGCCCGGGCGCGCCACTTCGCGGGCCAGCTCCTCCACCCAGGCCGCCACGAGGTTCCCGAGCGTCGGCAGGCTCACCGCGCCGCTGCCGAGCACCGTGTCGTGGAAGCCCTTGATGTCGAACCGATCCCCGAGCCGGCGGCGGGCATCCTCCCGAAGCCGGAGGATCTCGAGCTGCCCGGTCTTGTAGGCCAGGGCCTGGGCGGGCATGCAGATGTACCGGTCGACCTCGTTCGCGATGTTGTTGTCGGCGAGGGCCGAGTGGTCGTGCAGGAAGCCGATCGCCTGCCGGCGGGTCCAGCCGAACGCATGGATGCCGGTGTCGACCACCAGGCGTCCCGCTCGCCAGGCGTCGTAGGACAGGACGCCGAACTGGTCGAGCTCGTCCGAATACAGCCCCATCTCGTTCGACAGGCGCTCGCTGTAGAGGCCCCAGCCCTCGATGAAGGCGGTGCTGCCGAGGTTGCGCTGGAAGGCCGGGATCCCCTCGATCTCCTGGGCGATTGCGAGCTGGAGGTGGTGGCCGGGGACCGACTCGTGGAAGGCGAGGCACTCCGCCTCGTACCGGGGCCGGGTATCGGGCTGGTAGAGGTTGATGTAGTAGCGGCCGGGGCGGCTGCCGTCGAACGCCGGAGCGAAGTAGTAAGCGATCGTCTGATGCGCCTGGGCGTGCTCCGGCACCGGCACGACCTCGCAGGGAGCCTGCGGTAATCGCCCGAACCAGTCGGGGATCGCGGCGGTGGCCCGGTCCAGCGAGCGCTGGGCGGTGTCGAAGACCTCCTCGGCGGTCGTGAACCGGAGCTTCGGGTCGGTGCGGAGCGACGCCAGGGTCGTCGCGAGGTCCGGAGTCTGGAGGAGGCGCGCCCCGAGCTCCACGAACGCGGCGTCGATCCGGGCGATCTCGTCGAGGCCGGTCCGATGGACGGCCTCGGGATCGAGATCGAGGCTGGTGTGGTCCCGGATCATCGCCCGGTAGGCGGCGCCGCCGCCGGGGATGTGGCAGAGGCCCGGCTGGTCGTTCGAGCGCGCGGCGGGCATGACGTGGCCCTCGAGGGCGTCGCGATAGCGCCAGAACGCGGGGATGGCAACCTCGGTGACCGCCCCGAGGACGGCGCTCCGGAAGGCGTCCCGGTCGCGGGCCGACCAGTCGTCGAGGGGGAGCCTGGCGGGCGCCGCGAGCTTCCAGTCGGCCGGGGCGAGCGTCGCCAGCCCGTGGAGCTCGTCGATCGTCCGGACGACCGGCTCCCGGACCGCCACCCGCCCCTCGGCCATCGATTCCCGCAGGTCGGCGATGGCCTGGTCGAAGTAGCGGCCCATCGCCCGCCAGCGGGCGACGAGGTCGCGCCCTTCCTCGGGCGTCGTCACGGTCTGGAAGTCGGGCAGGTCCAGGAACGTGGTCTGGGGCCCGTTCATCGGGTCGACGTTCCATTCGTAGATCCGCGTCCCGAGCGCCGCGAGCTGGCCCTCGATCACGTCGACCAGTGTCTGCCGGGTGACCCGGTCGGCCGTCGACAGGCCCGCCTCGTCGATCGCGCGGGCCGCGTCGAGGTGACCGCGGAGCATCGCCTCGCTGCGGGCCACGCCCTCCGGCGACCGATCGTCGAGCCGGTCGTCGAACCGGCGGTCGCCGAGGATCGTGGCGAGGACCGGGGAGTCGCGGAGGAGGTCGTCCCAGTACGCGTCGGCGGCGCGGCGAAGCTCGGTCGCGGCATCCATCGGGGCGATCCTATCCGCGGTCAGTGGATGCAGGGGCCCGTGTCGACCTGCTGGGTCTTCGACAGGGAGTCGGCGATCCGCTGGGACACCTCGACCGGTGACAGCGCGTAGCCGACGCTCGGATCGACCTTCGATTCGGCGAAGACGACGCCGCCGACGCTCCCGTCCTGGAGGAGCAGCGGGCCGCCGCTGTCGCCCGGCTGGATCGTCGCCCGGAGCTCGATGATCCGGCGCGTGACCCGAGCGCTGCCGGTCACGTCCAGACCCGTCGCGTCGTAGACCGCGGCGACCGTGGCCGGCTCGACCACGGCGTTGCCGCCGCCCGGGTAGCCGAACGTCGCCCCGATCGCGCCACGGGACGGCTCCTGCCCGACGAAATGCAGCACCGGCGCGTCGAGGTCCGGGACGTGGAGGAGGGCGATGTCGAGCTCGAGATCGACGAGCACCGGGACCGCGTCGTAGGACGCCGCCGACGTCTGGACCACGATCTGGGTCGCACCGGCGACCACGTGGGCGTTCGTGACGATGTAGTGGTCCGAGATCACGAAGCCGGAGCCGCTCGAGCGGAGGTCGCATCCGTCGGCGACGACGCGCAGCACCGACCCTGCCGCCGCCTGGCCGATCTGGCGGGCGACGCCCTCGGATGGCAGGGCGATGTCCTGGGCCGGCAGCTGCTCGAGGCCGATGAAGACGTCCGGGATCCCGGTGTTGTCGAGCAGGTGGCCCAGCTCGAGGACGAGCTCCGTCGGCGGTGGCAGGACCGTGTCGAGGACCCGCACGGCGACCGAGTTCTGGGCCTCGCGGCTGAACGTCGGGAAGGGGCCAGAGGCGAGCACGCCGCCAGCGAGCCAGACGATCAGGAGCGCCTGGCCGCCCCCCACGAGCGCCCCCGCGACGCGATCGAGCGCACCGAGCAGGCCGACCCCGAGGGCATGCGACGCCGTGCGGCCGGCCGTCGCCCCGAGGCCCTCCCCGAGGCCGACGAGGCCGAGCAGGACCGACAGCACGATGACGGCCCGCCAGACCGGGTCGAGCGGGTCGAGGAGTGGTGCGGCGACGGGCAGGACCACGAACCCGACGACGGCGCCGATCGCCGCCCCGGTGAGGCCGGCGAGCTGGGGCAGGGCGCCCGACCGAAGCCCGAGCATCACCGCCAGCGCGATCAGGACGATCGCGCCGATGTCGATCAGGTTCACGGGCGGGATGCTGACACAGGTTCGTCTGGCGAGCGTGCGTCGGGAACCCCAGCACACGACGGCCGCGTTGCGGTTCGGTGGCTAGCCGACGGTCACCGTGATCGCCGGGGCGTCGCCGTTCGCCTTGATCGTGTACGTGCCCGGATCAAGGCTGCCGAGATCGACGATCGTCGCCTTCAGCTGGGCGATGTCGATGCAGGCGACGGGCTGGCCGCTCGACCCCTCGTACGGTGTGATCGCGAAGCCGCTGCCCGTCCGGGTGACCGTGACGGAGTCGAGGACCGTGCACGGCGCAACCCCGCTCCACCAGCGGAGCTCGACCGTCACGTGCGTGCCGTCCACCGTCGCCCGGGCGCGCGCCACGTTCACCGCGTGGAGGTCCTGCTGCCCCGGCTGGGGCGTCAGCAGCGCGGCCTGGCCGAGGATCGGGTCGCTCGGGAGCTCGCCACTGCCGGGCGGCGTCACGCCGCTGCCGGTGTTGCCGGTGCTGGTCGTCCCATCGGTCGAAGCCGGGGACGGGCTCGGCGCGATCGGGCTCGGGGATCCGCCGGGAGCGCCGGCCGAGGCGCATCCGCCGAGGGCGAGGACGACAACCCCGGCGAGGGCGAGGATCCCGGCGAGGGGGAGGTGGCGGCCGTTGCCGAGCGTCATGGCCGCCGGACGCGCGGGCTGGCAGCGCGGTTCCCGGTCAGGGACCTGGGCGCGTATCGACCCGGGCCGGATGAGCGGCCTCCCAGGCCGAGATCGCTGGCGCCTGCCCGAGGAGGTAGCCGAGCTCGTCCGTGCCGCGCAGGAGGATGAGCTTCGAGAACGGGTCGACGTCGAACGGCAGGTCCTCGTCGCCCGGCAGGTGCACGACCTGGGCCTCGAGATCGACGGTCAGCTCGACGTCCGGATCGCCGGCGACGCGCTCGAAGAGCTGGCGATGCTCCTCCGGATCCACGAGGATCGGGAGGAGCCCGTTCTTCAGCGAGTTGCCCCGGAAGATGTCGGCGCAGCTCGTGGTGATCACCGCCTGGATGCCCCACGACACCAGCGCCCAGGGGGCGTGCTCGCGCGACGAGCCGCAGCCGAAGTTGTCGCCGGCGAGCAGGATCCGCCGGCCGGCCATCTCCGGTTGGTCGAGGACGAAGGCCGGGACCTTCACCGCCCCGTCGGCGTCGAAGCGCCAGTCGTGGAAGAGGGCGTCCGAGAGGCCGGCCTTGTCGGTGATCTTCAGGTAGCGGGCTGGGACGATCTGGTCGGTGTCGACGTTCTCGGCGGCGAGCGGGATGACCCGGCTCGTGAACGTCTCGTAGCGCTCGGGCATGGGTCGCGCCCCGCTCAGCGACCGCCGAGGCCGGCGATGGCCTCGATGCCCGCGAGGCGGCGGGGGTCGGCGACCGCACCAGCGATCGCCGAGGCGGCCGCGGTCAGCGGCGAGGCGAGGAACGTCCGGCCGCCCTTGCCCTGGCGACCCTCGAAGTTCCGGTTCGAGGTGCTCACCGCGACCTGGCCCGGCGCCAGCTGGTCGCCGTTCATGGCGATGCACATCGAGCAGCCGGCCTCGCGCCAGTCGGCACCGGCCGCCCGGAAGACCTCGTCGAGGCCCTCGGCCTCGGCCTCGCGCTTGACCTCGTCGGAGCCGGGCACGACGAGCATCCGCACGCCGGCAGCGACCTTGCGGCCCTTCAGCGCGGCCGCGGCCAGCCGCAGGTCGCTGATCCGGCCATTCGTGCAGGAGCCGATGAAGACGACGTCGACCTTCTGGCCGAGGATCGGCTCGTTCGGCCGCAGATCCATGTACGCCAGGGCGTGTTCCAGCGCCCGCTTCTGGGTGCCATCGGCCAGCGAGTCGGGATCGGGGATCGAGGCCGAGATCGGCAGGCCCATCCCGGGGTTGGTGCCGTACGTGACCATCGGCTCAAGCGCCGCGGCGTCGAGCGTCACCGACCGGTCGAACGCGGCGCCGTCGTCGCTTGGGAGGCGGCGCCAGGCCTGCACGGCGTCATCCCAGGCCCGGCCCTTCGGGGCGTGCTGCCGGCCCTCGACGTAGGCGACGGTCGCGTCGTCCGGGGCGATCAGCCCGGCCCGGGCGCCCCCTTCGATGCTCATGTTGCAGATCGTCATGCGCTGCTCCATCGTCAGCGCCCGGATCGCCTCGCCGCGGTACTCGAAGACGTGTCCCGTGCCGCCGCCGATCCCGATCTCCGCGAGCAGCGCCAGGATGATGTCCTTGGCCGTGACGCCCGGCGCGACGCGGCCGTCCACCCGGACCTCGAACGTCTTCGGCCGACGCTGGAGCAGGCACTGGGTCGCAAGGACCATCTCGACCTCGCTCGTCCCGATCCCGAACGCCAGAGCCCCGAACGCCCCGTGCGTGCTGGTATGAGAGTCGCCGCAAACGATCGTCATGCCGGGCTGGGTCAGGCCCAGCTGCGGGCCGATCACGTGGACGATCCCCTGGGCCGGGTCGCCGAGCCCGTGGAGCGGGATCCCGAACTCGCGGCAGTTCGTCGTGAGCTGGTCGACCTGGGCTCGAGCGAGGTCGTCGAGGATCGGCAGGCTCCGCGGCGTCGTCGGGACGGAGTGGTCCGCGGTCGCGACCGTCCGCTCCGGATGGCGGACTGTCAGCCTGCGCTGGCGGAGCCCGGTGAACGCCTGCGGGCTCGTGACCTCGTGGACGAGGTGGAGGTCGATCGCCAGCACGTCCGGCGCGCCCGTCTGGGTCGCGACGACGTGGTCGTCCCAGATCTTCTCGACGAGCGTGCGCGGCTTCGCGTCTGAGCGCGTCGCCTGCGGCGTTCTCGCGGGACCGGTCATGGGTCGGGGAGACTAGCACGACGTGGTCCAGCGGCTCGTCCCGCAGAAGATCCTGTGCCGGAGAAGGTCCTGTGCCGGAGAAGGTCCTGTGCCGGAGCAGGGCTTCAGGGACGTGCGACGAGCCGGATGGAGCCGGCCTCCGCCATGGCCCACACCACGGAGCTTCCTGGCCACGGGTCGGTCCCGATCAGCGCGTCGAGCGCGTCGCGCGGATCGGCGGGATAGGCAGTCGAGAGTCGGGCGAGGCTCCGGGTTGGTTCGCCGCATTGCTGGTCGGGGCGTGGATGTATCCGCCCCATCGCACTACACCGCACGGGTACTGAACCCACTCGACGATGGTCCGGTTGCGCCTGCAACGCTCGTGCCCGTAGACTGCCGCGCATCGTGGGTTTCTTCGACCGACCGGATCGCCGCCCGCTCGCCGTCGTCGTGACGTCGGATGGCCGCCGCGTGCACCTGCCGATCGAGGGCTCCGGGGCGAACCCGCTCTCCCTTCTTCGGTCGATCATCGTCGTCATCGAGGGCCTCATCGGGCTCATCGTCGGCGGCGACCGGCGGGAGAACGGAGGGACACGGAGGAGCGAGCGCTAGGGCGCAAGACCACCGAAGACCGAAGGGACCCCCGCCGGCAGGCGGGGGTTTTCGTTTCTCGGCGACAGGCCAGGCAATGGGTTTCGGTTCTCGGCGCTATGGCAGGCAGGGAGGACGGCGATGACGATCACGAAGGACGGGCCGGCGAAGCCGGGGACGGCCGCGTCCGTCGTCGCCCCGACCCATCCCGAATCGGCGCGCCCGACGCGCCCGGCGGTCCCGACACATCCACCGCGCCACAGCCATGTGCCCGCCGACGGCACGGCCCATGCCGAGGCCGTCGAGCGGGCCCAGCGCGAGATGCTCCACGAGGGACCGTCGAGCGCCGCGGTTCGGCCGGCGGACCCAGTGGCGGCCCGCGGCAACCGACCACGGATCGGTGCCGACGTGGTCGTCGAAGCCGTCCTCCGCCAGGGCGTCGACACCGTCTTCAGCTACCCCGGCGGGGTGATCCTGCCGCTCTACGACATCCTCGGCGACTACCCCGAGCTCCGGCACGTCCTCGTCCGCCACGAGCAGGGTGGCGCCCACGCCGCCGATGGCTACGCCCGGGCGACCGGCAAGGTCGGGGTCTGCATCGGGACGTCGGGACCGGGCGCGACGAACCTCGTCACCGGCATCGGCACGGCGATGCTCGACTCGATCCCGCTCGTCGCGATCACCGGCAACGTGCCCTCGGCGCTCATCGGCAAGGACGCGTTCCAGGAGATCGACATCAACGGCATCACCCTGCCGATGACGAAGCACAACTACCTGGTCCGCGACGCGAACGACCTGCCGCGCGTCTTCGCCGAGGCATTCCACATCGCCCGCACGGGCCGTCCCGGGCCGGTCCACATCGACATCACCAAGGACGCCCTCCAGCAGGCGACCGAGGCCCAGCATCCCGACGACGCCACCGTCCGCGCCGGCCTGCCGGGATTCAAGCCGAACTTCCACGGCCACTACCGCCAGCTGAAGGCCGCGGCGGCCGAGATCGAGGCAGCCAGGCGGCCGATGATCCTCGCCGGCCACGGCGTCCTCCACGCCCGGGCGGAGGCCGAGCTCCTCGCCCTCGCCGAGAAGGCGTCGATCCCGGTCGCCTGGACCCTTCTCGGCGTCGGAGCCGTCGACGAGCGCCATCCGCTCGCCTACGGCTTCATGGGCATGCACGGCTGGAAGCACGTGAACCGGGCCATCCAGTCGGCCGACCTGCTCATCGCGATCGGGATGCGGTTCGACGACCGCGTCACGGGCAACGTCCGGACCTACGCCCCGTACGCCCGCATCGTCCACGTCGACATCGACCCGGCCGAGATCGGCAAGAACGTGGCCGTCGAGGTCCCGATCGTCGGCGATGCGAAGCGGGTGCTCGACGCCCTCACGCCGCTAGTCTCCGAGGTCCCGCGCGAGGCGCGGGCCGAGTACCTCGAGCAGCTGGCCGAGTGGCGCCACGACTCCGAGGCCAGCTCGTGGCACGGCTCGGGCGCGTGGCGCGACGGGCTCCTGTCCGCCGACTACGTCGTCCAGCGGATCGGCGAGCTGACGGACCACGAGGCGATCTATGTCGCCGACGTCGGCCAGAACCAGATGTGGCTGGCTCGCTATGCGGGCTTCCGCCACCCGAACACGCACGTGTCGTCGGGAGGCCTCGGGACCATGGGCTTCGCGGTCCCCGCGGCGATGGGTGCTGCCCTCGGCGGGACCGGCCGCGAGGTCTGGGCCGTTGTGGGCGATGGCGGCTTCCAGATGACGTCGCAGGAGCTGATGACCCTCGTCCAGGACCGGATCCCGGTGAAGATCGCCCTGTTCGACAACAAGAAGCTGGGGATGATCCGGCAGTGGCAGGAGATCATCTACGCCGGGAACTACCACTCGGCCCACCTGCTCGGGCCGGACTACCTCAAGCTCGCCGATGCCTATGGGATCCCGGCCATGAGGGCCTCGGAGCCGGACGAGGTGGACGCGGCGATTCGGTTCGCCCAGGGCGTCGATGGGCCAGCGCTCGTGTGGTTCGAGATCGCCGAGGAGCAGAACATATTCCCGATGATGCCGGCCGGCAAGGGCCTGTCCGACCTCATCGAGCATTGGGACGGGTGAGGGGATGACGCAGCCCACGACGTCATCCCCGCCCCGCCCAGCGGCCCCGCCGACGCCCCGGGCGACACCGGCGGGAGCGCCCGCTCATACGGCCCCGCCGGCCCGGGCGCTCCCGGGCTCCGGCGAGACCCGGCTGCACCGCCTCGTCGCCCTCGTCGTCGACAAGCCCGGCGTCCTGAACCGCGTGGCGTCGCTGATGCGGGCGCGGAACTTCAACATCGACTCGCTGGCCGTCAGCCGGACCGACCAGCCAGGCCTGTCGCGGATGACGATCAGCCTCCACGGCGATGACGTCGCGGTGGAGCAGGCCGCGAAGCAGCTCTATCGGCTCATCGACGTGGTCAAGGTCCAGGACGTCACCTCGGAGCCGACCGTCGAGCACGAGCTCGCGCTCGTAAAGGTCAGGGCGACCGACGCGAACCGCTCGGAGGTCGTGAAGGTCGTCGAGCTGGCCCGCGGCCGGATCCTCGACCTCGGCCCGGAGTCGGTCATCGTCGAGGTCAGCGGCACCGAGACGGAGGTCGACGCGTTCCTCGGGCTGGTCCGGACATTCGGGATCAAGGAGCTCGTCCGAACGGGCGCAGTCGTGATGTCGCGGGGCGCGGCGTCGATCGAGGAGGCGTTGAAGCGATGACGGCGCGCATGTACTACGACCGGGATGTCGATCCGGCGGCCCTCGAGGGCCAGACCGTGGCCGTGATCGGCTATGGCAGCCAGGGCCACGCCCACGCCCAGAACCTGCAGGACAGCGGCGTGGACGTGATCGTCGGGCTGGCCGCGGGCTCGAAGAGCCGGCCACTGGCCGAGGCCGCGGGTCTGAAGGTCGCGACCGTCGCCGAGGCCGTGAAGGCCGCCGACGCGATCATGATCCTCGTCCCGGACACGGCCCAGAAGGCGCTGTACGACGCCGAGATCGCGCCGAACCTGCGGCCGGGCCAGCTGTTGATGTTCGCCCACGGCTTCAACATCCGGTTCGAGCGGATCCAGCCGCCGCCCGAAGTCGACCTCGGGATGGTGGCCCCGAAGGGCCCGGGCCATCTCCTCCGAAGCGTGTACCAGGCGGGCGGTGGCGTGCCGGCGCTGTTCGCCGTCGGACAGGACGCCAGCGGGACTGCCCGGGCCCGGGTCCTCGCCTATGCCCGGGCGCTCGGCGCGACGCGCGCCGGGATCCTCGAGACGACGTTCAAGGAGGAAACCGAGACCGACCTGTTCGGCGAGCAGGCGTTGCTCTGCGGCGGGGTCTCGGCGCTCATCAAGGCCGCGTTCGAGACGCTCGTCGAGGCCGGCTACCAGCCCGAGCTCGCCTACTTCGAGACGATGCACGAGCTGAAGCTCATCGTGGATCTCATGTACCGCGGCGGCCTGAACTTCATGCGGTTCAGCGTCAGCGACACTGCCGAGTACGGCGACTACGTCTCGGGCCCCCGGGTTGCCGAGGGCGTGAAGGCCACGATGAAGGACGTCCTGACCGACATCCAGAGCGGGGTCTTCGCGAACCGCTGGATCGCCGAGCAGGAAGCTGGCGGCAAGGAGTTCCAGCGCCTCCGCGAGCAGGACCGGCACCACCAGATCGAGGAGGTCGGGGCCGCCCTCCGGGCCCAGATGCCGTTCCTCAACCCGGTCGTCGTCGAGGCCGGCGAGGCCCAGGCCGCGGCGACGAGCGCGGCCAAGCCGGCCGCTGCGTCGGCAGCCGGCGGCGGGGCCACGGGCTGATGGCGGCCGTCGCGCCCGGCACGGTCCGGATCTTCGACACGACCCTGCGCGACGGGGAGCAGGCGCCCGGCGCCGGCCTGACGGCGGCCGAGAAGCTCGAGGTCGCGCGGCAGCTGGCGCGCCTGAAGGTCGACGTCATCGAGGCCGGGTTCCCGGCCGCGTCGCCCGGCGATTTCGAGGCGGTCCACCGGATCGCCCGCGAGATCCGCGGCGACATCGCCGTGGCCGCCCTCGCGCGGTGCCGCGACGGCGATCCGCAGCGTGCCGTCGACGCGATCAAGGTCGCCGAGCGGCCGCACCTCCACGTCTTCATCGCCACGAGCGACATCCACCTGAAGCACAAGCTCCGGCTCGACCGGGAGGCCGCGCTGGCCGAGGCCGTGAAGTGGGTGACGTTCGGCCGGAAGGCCCTCGGCCGGGACGCCGAGATCGAGTTCAGCGCCGAGGACGCCTCGCGGACCGATCCCGAGTACCTGCTCCGTGTCTACGAGGCCGTCGTGACGGCCGGGGCCACCACGGTCAACGTCCCCGACACGGTGGGCTACGCGATCCCGGCCGAGTTCGGCAGGCTCGTCGGACGGGTGGTGAAGCTCGTCGGCGGCGAGGCCACGGTCAGCGTCCACTGCCACAACGACCTGGGGCTCGCGACCGCGAACACGCTGGCCGCCGTCCAGGCCGGCGCCCGCCAGGTCGAGGTCACGATCAACGGCCTCGGCGAGCGAGCCGGCAACGCCTCGCTCGAGGAGGTCGTCATGGCCCTCCGGACGCGGCCCACGCAGTTCCCGAAGCTCGGCAGCGGGGTCCAGAGCGAGCACCTCACCGCGGCGTCGCGCCTCGTCAGCTACCTGACCGGGTTCACCGTCCAGCCGAACAAGGCGATCGTCGGCGGGAACGCCTTCGCCCACGAATCGGGAATCCACCAGGACGGGGTCATCAAGAACCCGCTGACCTACGAGATCATGACCCCGCAGTCGGTCGGGCTTTCCGGGTCGTCCCTGACGATCGGCAAGCTCTCGGGCCGGCGCGGCCTCGGTGGCAAGCTCAAGGAGCTCGGCTACGACCTCGAGGGCGAGGCGCTCGATGCCGTCTACCGCGAGGCCATCGCGCTGGCCGACGCGAAGAAGGACGTGACCGATGACGACCTCATCGCGCTCGTCGAGCAGCGGATGGCCGAGGTGCCGCAGGCCGTGACGCTGCAGGGCTGGAACGTCACGTCGTCCCACGGCGGCAACGCGACCGGGATGGTCTCGCTCTCGATCGGCGACGAGGACCACGCCAAGGCGGCGATTGGAAACGGGCCGGTGGACGCCCTGTTCGAGGCGGTCGACACGGCGATCGAGCCGGTCTTCGGCTGGAAGCCCGTGCTCGAGGCCTACGAGATCAAGGCCGTGTCCGGGGGCGAGGATGCCCAGGGCCGGGCGCTGGTCCGCTGCCGGCGCTCGTCCGACGTCGGCCCGGGTGCCCTCGTGGTCTCCGGCCACGGGCTGTCGACGAACATCATCGAAGCCTCGCTCGACGCCTATCTCTCGGCGGTCAACAAGCTCCACGGCGCCCAGACCGGCCCGGCGTCGCCGGCGTTCGTCGCGCCCAGGACGGTCGAGACGCCATAGCGATGAGCGGGCGCCACTATCGCGTCGTCGCGCTGCCGGGGGACGGGATCGGACCCGAGGTCGTCGCCCACGCGCGCGAGGTGCTCGATGCCGCCGGCGAGGCCTACGACTTCGCGATCGAGTGGTCCGAGCGGCTGGTCGGCGGCGCCGCGATCGACGCCCACGGCGCGGCGTTCCGGCCGGAGGACATCGAGGCTTGCCGGGCGGCCGATGCCGTCCTCCTCGGCGCCGTCGGCGGCCCGAAATGGAGCGATCCGAACGCCTCCGTCCGGCCCGAGCAGGCCCTCTTCGCGCTCCGCGGCGGGCTGGAGCTCTTCGCGAACCTGCGACCGGTGTCGGTCCATCCCGGACTGGCCGGCGCGTCGCCGCTGAAGCCCGAGCTGCTCGACGGCGTCGACCTCGTCATCGTTCGCGAGCTGACCTCCGGCATCTACTTCGGCCGGCCGTCGGAGGAGCGGGTTACCCCGGCCGGGCGCGTGGCCGTCGACACGCTGACCTACTCCGAGGCGGAGATCCGCCGGATCGTGCGGCTGGCGTTCCGGCTGGCCGCCGGCCGTCGGCGGAAGCTGACGAGCGTCGACAAGGCCAATGTGCTCGCCTCGTCGCGGCTGTGGCGGAAGGTCGTCGAGGAAGTCCGGCCCGAGTTCCCGGACGTGTCCGTCGAGCATCAGCTCGTCGACTCATGCGCGATGCTCCTCGTGAAGGGGCCGGCGGAGTTCGACGTCCTCGTCACCGAGAACCTGTTCGGCGACATCCTGTCGGACGAGGCGGCCGTCCTCGCCGGATCGCTCGGGCTCCTGCCGAGCGCCTCTCTCGGCGATCGCCGGACCGAGCATGGGATCTTCGGCCTGTACGAGCCGATCCACGGCTCGGCGCCGACGCTCGTCGGCACGGACGCGGCCAATCCCATCGGCACGATCCTCTCGGGTGCGATGCTCCTGCGCCTCTCGCTCGGCGAGGATGATGCGGCGACGGCGGTCGAGCTCGCGGTCGAGGCGGCGCTCACCCAGGGCTACCGGACCCCGGACCTGATGCCCGCGACGCCCGATCCGCACGGCCCGATGCTCGTTCCGACGGGCGGCCACGGCGTGGCCGACCGGATCGTCGAGCTGCTGCGGACGGGCCTCGACGTCATGGCCGTGCCGGACGACCCCGCCTCGGTGGCGGCGGGCGCCGGGAGCGCCCGCTGATGGCGGAGCGGCCCGTCGTCCTGTACGACACCACGCTCCGGGACGGCACCCAGGGCGAGAACATCACGCTCTCGCTGGCCGACAAGCTCCGGGTCGCGCGGATGCTCGACGAGTACGGCCTGCCGTACGTCGAGGGCGGCTGGCCCGGCTCGAATCCGAAGGACGTCGAGTTCTTCCGGCTCGCCCGCCAGGCGACGTGGCGGACGGCGAAGCTCGCGGCGTTCGGCTCGACCCGCCATCGCTCGAACCGGGCCGCCGACGACCCGAACCTGCGGGAGCTCGTCCGGGCCGAGACGCCGGTCGTGACGATCTTCGGCAAGAGCTGGCTCCTGCACGTCACCGAGGTCCTCGGGGCGACGCCGCCGGAGAACCTCGACATGATCGCCGAGAGCGTCGGGCTGCTCGTCGAAGAGGGCCGCGAGCTCGTCTACGACGCCGAGCACTACTTCGACGGCTACCGCGCCGACCGGTCGTACGCGCTCGCCACCCTGAAGGCCGCGATCGCGGGGGGCGCCCGGACCCTCGTCCTGTGCGACACGAACGGCGGCACCCTGACGACCCAGCTCGTCGAGATCGTCAACGACACGCGAACGGCGATCGAGGCCGGCCCGGCCGGCAACGGGTCGAGCCCGGCGATCACCTGGGGCATCCACACCCACAACGACGCCGAGCTGGCGGTGGCCAACGCCATCGCCGCGGTCCAGGTCGGCGTCCGCCACGTCCAGGCCACGATCAACGGCTACGGCGAGCGCTGCGGCAACGCCAATCTCGTCTCGATCCTCGCGAACCTCGCCTTGAAGACCGAGCTGGCGCTCGACCCCCCGAACGGCGGCGACCTGACCGACCTGACCGAGCTGTCGCGGTCGGTCGCCGAGATCGCGAACCAGGCCCCGAACGACTACCAGCCGTACGTCGGCCGATCGGCCTTCGCCCACAAGGGCGGCGTCCACGGGGCGGCCGTCGCGAAGGTCGAGCGGAGCTACCAGCACGTCGATCCGGCCGCGGTCGGCAACGCCGGCCGGCTCGTGGTCTCCGAGCTGGGCGGGCGGGCCAACACGGCGATCCGGGCCGAGCAGCTCGGGCACCGCCTCGACGGGGTCGTCGACCCGAAGGTCCTCAGCGAGCTCGTCAAGAAGCTCGAGAGCGAGGGCCTCTCGTTCGAGGGGGCGGAGGCCTCGTTCGAGCTCCTGATCCGCCGGCACCAGGCCGGCTACGCGCCGCCGTTCCGGATCGTCGACTACACGTGCCTTGTCGAGCAGCGTGATGGCGCCGAGATGCGGGCCGAAGCGACCGTGAAGGTCGAGGTCGACGGCGAGCTGCTCCACACGGCCGCCGACGGCAACGGGCCGGTCAACGCACTCGATGCGGCGCTTCGCAAGGCCCTCGGTGCCTTCTACCCGGTCCTCGACGCGGTCCACCTGTACGACTACAAGGTCCGGATCCTCGATTCGGGGGCCGCGACCGGCGCGAAGACCCGGGTCACGATCGAGTCGACCGACGGATCGCTGGAATGGTCCACGATGGGTTCCGACACGAACATCATCGCGGCCTCGGCGATCGCCCTCGGCGATTCGCTCGAGTACGCGATCTGGAAGGGCGGCGCCGAGCTCCGGCGCCGCGACGAACGCCACTTCACGACCGTCATGCCCGGGAGGTAGCCGGAATGTCCGCGCGCGAATCCACGCTCCATCTCACCCGCTGGTCCGTGACCTCGGGCAGCAACGTCCGCAGCCGGGGCGTCGTGGTCATCGAGGCGGGCGACCACCACTGGCGCGGCTCGGCCGAGGGCAACGGCGCGGTCGACGCGCTCTTCGGCGCGGTGGACGTGGCCCTCCACGATGTGCTGACCGGACATCCACGGCTCGTCAGCTACGACGTCCACGCCCTGGCCGAGGGGCCCGACGCCGAGGGCCAGGTCAAGGTCGGCGTGGCGCCCCCGGCGAGCGCGGGCGGGGCCCGAGCCGAGGGTCGCTACGATGGCGCGGCAGCCTCCACGAACATCATCGCGGCCTCGATCGAGGCGTACATCGACGCCTTGAACGAGATGCTTGCCGAGGCCCACTGGGCCGGCGCCGCCGAGACGGCCTCGAAGGGCCGGCCGGCGACCGCCCACCACGGCCGCCGGGGCGAGCTCGACTCGACGACGAAGTCGGACGTGCCCTGGTTCGATCGCTGACCGCGCGAGGCGCGTCCGGGTCGTGAGCGCCATCTGCGAGCCATGAGCGAGCCATGAGCGAGCGGCCGGTCGCGTTCGCCGGGGAGCCCGGCGCGTTCGCCGAGGACGCCGTGTTCGCCGTGTTCGGCGAGGTCGACCGGACGCCGCTCGCGGGGTTCCGGGAGGTCTTCGAGGCGGTCCGGGACGGGGTCGCCCGGGCGGGCGTCCTGCCGATCGAGAACCTCGTCAACGGGACCGTGCGCGAGGTGTACGACCTGCTGCTCGAGCACGACCTGCAGATCGTCGCCGAGGTCGTCGTCCCGATCGAGCTCTGCCTCGCCGCGCTGCCGGGCCAGACGATCGAGGGCATCGATCGGGTCTACTCGCACATCCAGGCGCTCGGCCAGGCGGAGCGCTTCCTGCGGTCGCGCCCGTGGACATTCCTGACGACGTACAACACGGCCGGCGCGGGCCGCCTGATCGCGCACCGGTCCGAGGCTGGGGCCGCGGCGATCCTGTCGCGCCGAGCGGCGCGGGTCTTCGGCCTGCAGGTCCTGGCCGAGCGGATCCAGGACGTCGCCGACAATCGGACGCGGTTCCTCGTCGTGGCGGACGCGGGCGTCGACGCGGCCGACCTGGGCATCAGAGCCACGTCGGGCCCCGGCGCCACGTCGGGCCCCGGAGCGTTTCGGACGACGCTGGCGTTCACCGTCCGGAACGAGCCCGGGACGTTGCTCTCGGCGCTCCGCGCGTTCGCGGATCGGGACGTCAACCTGTCGAGCCTGGAGTCGCGTCCGAGCCGGACGATCGCCTGGGCCTACGTCTTCTTCGCCGACGTCGACGGCGACGCGGCCTCGCCCGACGTCGCGGCGGCCCTGGCTGATCTCGAGGCGGTCTCGACGATGGTCCGGGTCTTCGGCTCTTACCCTCGCGCGGCGGGCTAGGGACCGGCGCTCGCGGCTTACCTCGCCGCGGACCTCGCGACCATCTCGTCGAGGCGCCGGCCCAGGAACTCCCGCTCTGCGGGCGTTGGCGCCAAGTCGATGGCTTCGCGGTAGGCGTCGGCGGCCTCGCCGAACCGTTCGAGCCGGCGGAGCAGGTCCGCGCGGGTCACGGCGAGCGGGAGATAGCCCGCCAGCGCGCCGGAAGCGATGAGCCCATCGAGCAGCGGCAGCGCCGCCTCGGGCCCCTCCGCCTTCGAGACGGCCGCCGCCCGGTTGAGCTCGACGACCGGGCTCGGGTCGTGCCGCAGGAGCTCGTCATACAGCTCGACGATCTGGGCCCAGTCGGTCCGGCCGGAGCGCGCCGCGTCCGCGTGGACGGCGGCGATGGCCGCCTGGAGCTGGTACGGGCCGGGCCGGCGCATCCGGAGCGCCCGCTCGACGAACCCGCGGCCCTCGGACATCTCCGCCGCGTCCCAGCGCGACCGATCCTGGTCCTCCAGCAGGACCACGTGTCCCTCGGCGTCGAGCCGTGCCGCTCGCCGCGAGTCCTGCAGGAGCAGCAGCGCCAGCAAGCCGATCGCCTCGGGCTCGTCGGGCATCAGGGCGACGAGGTCGCGCGCCAGCCGGATCGCGTCGGCGCAGAGCTCGAGGCGGATGAGCGTGTCACCGCCGCTGGCGACGTAGCCCTCGTTGAAGACCAGGTAGATGACTCGCAGGACCGCGTCGAGGCGCTCGGGGAGGAGGTGGTCCGGCGGCACGCGATAGGGGATGCCGGCGTCGCGGATCTTCCGCTTCGCCCGGACGAGCCGCTGGGCGAGGGTGACCTCCGGCACGAGGAACGCCCGGGCGATCTCTGGGGTCGTCAGCCCGCCGAGCGTCCGCAGCGTCAGCGCGATCCGGGCCTCGGGCGCGAGGGCCGGGTGGCAGCAGGTGAAGATCAGGCGGAGGCGATCGTCGGCGAACACCGTCGTCCCGGCCTCCTCTCCATCCACCTCGCGGGCCAGCTCGGCCTGGACCTCGACGTATCGCCGAGCCCGCCGGAGGCGGTCGATCGCCTTGCGTCGGGCCGTGGTCGCGAGCCACGCCCCGGGGTTCGAGGGCACGCCATCGGTCGGCCAGTGCTCGAGGGCCATGACGTAGGCCTCCTGCAGCGCCTCCTCGGCGAGGTCGAAGTCCCGGAACTGGCCGATCAACCCGGCCAGGACCCGCCCGTACTCCTGTCGGAAGGCGTGCTCGATCGCGCCGCCGGGCGTCGAGCCCGGCTCGGGCGCGGGCGAGGGCTCGTCCGAACCCAGGCTCAGCCGCCGAGCTCCCAGATCGGCCGGACCTCGATGGCGCCCCACTGCGCGCCCGGGATCATCGCCGCGAGCTCGAGCGCCTCGTCCAGGTCGCTCACGTTCAGCAGATAGAAGCCGCCGAGCGCTTCCTTCGTCTCCGCGTAGGGCCCGTCGGTGACGAGGGTCTTCCCGTCGCGGACGCGGACCGTCGTCGCCGTCGCGATCGGCTGGAGGGCCTCGCCACCCTCCATCGCGTTCCGCGAACGGACCTCGCGGGTGAAGGTGTTGTAGAGCTCGTTGACCTCCGCCTGGCGCTCGGGCGACTGCGTGCCCTCTTCCTCGGGGGTGTAGATCAGCAGCAGGTACCGCATCGGGGTCTCCTTCGGCCGTGGGAGCGGCGCCTCCGCCCTCGCAGCGACTCGACGAACGGGGCGTCGCGGAATCGACCGTCGTGGGCCGAGCATACCGGTCGGACCCTCGCGGTACGATGGCCGGACCGAATGCCCGAACGGAGCGCCCGATGACCGTCACCGCCACGAAGCCGCATCCCATCTACCTCGCGGGTCGCTGGGTCGAGTCGCCCGATCCGCTCGAGGTCTCGAACCCGGCCGATCCGGCGAACCCCGCCGGCTCGACCTACCACGCGACGCCCGAGCAGTACGAGGAGGCGGTCACCGCCGCGGTCGCAGCCTTCGAGGAGACCCGCGTGCTGCCCGCCTACGAGCGGGGCCGCGCCCTCCGCGAGATCAGCGCCGGGATCAAGGCCCGACGCGAGGAGCTCGCCCACCTGATGAGCCTCGAGGCCGGCAAGCCGATCCGAGACGCGCTCGTCGAGGTCGATCGGGCGACGCTGACCTTCCGGATCGGAGCCGAGGAAGCCGAGCGCCTCTATGGCGAGGTCATCCCCCTCGACCTGATGGCGAGCTCCAAGGGCCGCGTCGGCATCACCCGTCGGTTCCCGATCGGGCCCGTGGCTGGCATCTCGCCGTTCAACTTCCCGCTGAACCTCGCCGCGCACAAGCTCGCGCCGGCGATCGCGGCGGGCTGCTCGATCGTCCTCAAGCCGCCGTCCAAGGACCCGCTGACGATGCTGACCGTCGGCGAGATCGTCGACTCGGTCGGGCTGCCGACGGGTTCGGTTAGCATCCTGCCGATGTCGCGCGAGCTCGGCGACCGGATGGTCGCCGATGATCGATTCAAGCTCCTGACCTTCACCGGCAGCCCGTCGGTCGGCTGGCGGATGAAGGAGCGGGCCGGCAAGAAGAAGGTCGTGCTCGAGCTCGGCGGCAATGCCGGGGTCATCGTCGACAGGAGCGCCGACCTCGACTGGGCCGTAAAGCGGATCCTCGTCGGCGCGTTCGCCTATGCCGGCCAGGTCTGCATCAGCGTCCAGCGGATGTTCCTGCACGAGGAGATCCGCGAGGCCTTCATCGAGCGGTTCCTGGCCGGGGTGAAGGCCCTCAAGCTCGGCAACCCCGTCGAGCCGACGACCGACGTGGGGCCGATGGTCGACCACGCTGCCGCCGAGCGGACCCAGCGCTGGGTCGACGAGGCCGTGGCCATGGGCGGCACGGTCCTGGCCGGCGGCCACGCCGACGGCTCATTCTTCGAGCCGACCGTCCTGTCGAACGTCCCGACGACCGCCCAGGTCTGCTCGAACGAGGCATTCGCGCCGCTCGTCGTCGTCTTCGGGTTCCGCGACTTCGACGATGCGATCCGCCAGGTCAACGACTCGTTCTTCGGGCTCCAGACCGGTGTCTTCACGAACGATCTCGGGCATGCCTGGCAGGCCTTCGGCGAGCTCGAGGTCGGGGGTGTGATCATCAACGACATCCCGACCTACCGGATCGACCACATGCCGTACGGCGGGGTCAAGGACTCGGGCCTCGGTCGCGAGGGCCTGCGCTGGTCGATCGAGGACATGACCGAGCTCAAGATCATGGTCCTGGCACAGCCGCAGTAGCGGGACGGCCCATGGACTTCGCCGGCGGCTTCGGGATCGTCGCCTTCGTCTGGATCTTCGTCATCATCGCGTTCTGGGGCCTCGTCATCGCCGCCCTGGTCCTGGGCGTCCGGTGGCTCATCCGCCAGGAGCGGGGCGGGCACCAGCCGCCGCCCCCCGGGCCACGACCCGACGACCCGCTCGAGATCCTCCGCCAGCGCTACGCCCGTGGGGAGATCGACGACGAGGAGTACCAGCGCCGCCTGAAGACGCTGACCGGCCGCTGATGGCTGTCGCCGCGCGGCCGCGGACGGCGGCCGACCTCCTCGTCGCGTGCCTCGAGGCCGAGGGCGTCGAGTACGTCTTCTCGGTGCCCGGCGAGGAAACGATGGACGTCCTCGACGCGCTGTCGCGCTCGGAGACCATCCGCCACATCACGACCCGGCACGAGCAGGGCGCGGCGTTCATGGCCGACGTCTACGGCCGCCTGACCGGCCGCGCCGCGGTGGCGATGGGCACGCTCGGGCCGGGCGCCACGAACCTCGTGACCGGCATCGCCGACGCCTACCTCGACCGGGCGCCGATGGTCGCGGTCACGGGCCAGGCTGCCTCGAGCAAGCTCCATAAGGAGGCCCATCAGGTCGTCGACATCGTTGGGATGTTCCGGCCGGTCACGAAGTGGAACACGCGGGTCGAGCGGATCGCCGCGCTGCCCGAGATCGTCCGGAAGGCGTTCCGCGTCGCCACGCTCGAGAAGCCGGGTCCGACGCACATCGAGCTGCCTGAGGACCTGGCCTCGACCGCGATCGAGGCCGATCGCCACCTCCGGCCTCTCGCCCCGACGCACAATCAGTACCCGGAGCCCACGGACGAGGCCGTCGCGGAGGCGGCCCGGCTCATCGCGGCGTCGCACCGGCCGATCATCCTCGCGGGCAACGGCGTGCTCCGCCGGCAGGCCTCGCCGGCGCTCCGGGCGCTGGCGAAGGGCCTTCACGTCCCGGTCGCGGCCACGTTCATGGGCAAGGGCGCGATCGACGATCGGTCGCACCTCTCTCTGATGGCGGTCGGCCTGCAGGCCCGCGACCACGTCCTGACCGGCTTCACCCGCGCCGACCTCGTCATCGCGGTGGGCTACGACCTCGTCGAGTACGCCCCCGCCCGCTGGAACCCGGACGGCAGAAAGCGGATCGTCCACATCGACACGCAGCCCGCCGAGGTGGACGCCGCGTACCAGCCCGAGCTCGAGCTCGTGGGCGACATCGGCGGGACGCTGGAGCGGCTGCTCGAGGAGCTCCTGCCGCTCGGCATCGGCGGTCGGACAGCGACCGAGCGGCACCAGGCCAAGGAGATCCTCGTCAACGCCGACCTGCGGACCCAGCTCCTCGACGACCTCGCGGTCTGCGTGAACGACCAGGCCTTTCCGATCAAGCCACAGCGGGCGATCCACGAGCTCCGTCGCGCGCTCGGCCCGGACGACATCGTCGTGAGCGACGTCGGTGCCCACAAGATCTGGGTCGCCCGGCTCTACCAGGCCTACGAGCCGAACACCGTGATCATCTCGAACGGCTTCGCCTCGATGGGCATCGGCGTCCCCGGCGCGATCGCGGCGAAGCTCGTGCACCCGGATCGGCGGGTCGTCGCGCTGACGGGCGACGGCGGCTTCCTGATGAACTCGCAGGAGCTCGAGACGGCCAAGCGGATCGGGGCGAACGTCACGGTCGTGATCTGGGTCGACGGCGGCTACGGGCTCATCGACTGGAAGCAGCGCAACGAGTTCGGGCGGCCGTTCGCGGTCGAGTTCGGCAACCCCGACTTCGTCCGCTACGCGGAATCCTTCGGGATCGCCGGCTTCCGGCCGTCATCGGCCGAGGACCTCTACCCGACGCTGATGCGGGCCCTCGAGGTCGACGGACCGTCGGTCGTCGAGGTCCCGATCGACTACAGCGAGAACCTGAAGCTCACCGAGCACCTCGGCGCGCTGGCGGGGATGGCGTAGCTCTGGGCCTGGCTCTGGGCCTGGCGGGCCTGGCGGGCCGGCCGCGGGTCAGGTCCACGAGGCCACGGGGCACGTCCATGTGGCGGCGGAGCGTGGCGAGCCTCGGGCGGAGTGGGCGCGGCTGGCCCGTTGGCCGAGCTGGACTGCTGGCCACATATGTCTGGAGCGACTGCGCGGCGGCGTGGCGTGCCGAACCTCGGGCGTTGTGGTCGCCGCTCGCTCGCTGGCCGAGCTGGACCGCTGGCCACATATGCCCGGAGCGACTGCGCGGCGGCGAGCATCCGTCAGCGAGTCGCCTGGGGACGTGTCTGTCGAGAAGACCCCGCCACCGGCCCGCGCGCCATGTTCGGGCCCGGCATCGTCGGCCCGACACGGCCCGACGCGCCCCGACGTGGAGTCGCGTGGAGACTGGCTGCCAAAGAGCGGCGCTGTGCGAGTCCGGACACGCCCGGGCGGTCGTCGACGGATCGACTTGGCCGGCCGGGGCCACGTGCAGCCTCGGGTCTGCGATCAGATCGCAACAAGGCCGGTCGAACGGACGGCCGGCGGGCCTTCGGGTGCCCGATGCGACGTTCGTCGCCGGATCTGCGATCCGATCTCCGATCCGACCGCTGACGCGCCTCGGCAGCGGGTGACCTATCCATTCGGCGGTCGTTGCTGCGATTGGATCGAAGGCCCGCCTGCGAGGTCAGGCTTGGGGCGTCTTCGTCGGCTTGCGGAGCAGCGAGCGGCCCTTGACCGATGCCAGCACACCGCCAGGGCCTGTCGCGGCCGCTGCAGCCGACCCCGTCGCGGCCGTCGCGGCGAGGGTCCGCGGGGCGGAGGCGGTCAGGGTCGCGAGATCGGGTGGCGGTGGGGCGGGAGCGTCGTCTTCGCGCGCCTCGAGCGCATCGAGATCGACCCAGGCGATGTCGCGCTCGGTCCCCGGCCGGCCGAGTAGGTAGCCCTGCCCGGAGGTGATCCCGAGCTTGCGGATGGTCCGGAGCTGGGCCGGCGTCTCGACACCCTCGGCGATGGTCTGGGCGCCCCACCGGTTGGCGAGCTGTACGAGCGACGTCAGGACGGAGAGCGTCTGGTCCTGGCGAGCGCCCTGGACGAGCGACAGGTCGATCTTGACGACGTCGAACTTGAATTGGCTGAGGAGTCGCAGGCCGGCGTTGCCGGCGCCGACATCGTCGGCCGCGACCCGGATCCCGGCCCGCTGCACGGCCTGGATCGCGACCCGCAGCCGTTCCGGGTTCTGGACGGCCTCGCGCTCGGTGAGCTCCAGGATCACCCGCTCCGGGCGGACGTTGTGCCGCTTCAGGATCGCGAGCAGGACGGTGGCGTTGAACTCGACCGACTCGAGGGTCCGAGGCGAGACGTTGAGGTTCAGATCCAGGTTCTCGCTGACGTTCACCGCGCCCCGCAGGACCGCGTCGAGGGCGGCCCGATCAAGGTCGATCACCCGACCGGCGACCTCGGCCGCGTCGAACAGGGCACCCGTATGGGCGAACGTCGATTCGCGGGGCACCCGGACCAGGCCCTCGTAGCCGACGACGTTGCCGCTCGCGAGATCGACGACCGGCTGGTAGACGGGCGTCAGCCAGTTCGAGTCGATGACCGCCGAGATCGCGCTCGACAGCTCGGCCCGCATGCCCTCGTCGACGTGGCCGTGGTCCTTCTCCGGGTCGTAGACCGTCACGACGGTCCGGCCAGCCCGCTTGCCGCGATACAGCGCGGCGTCGGCCTGGGCCGTGAGCTCCAGCCGGGTGGTCCCGAACTCGGGGCAGGACGTGACGCCCGCGGAGAACGAGATCGGGCCGCGGTACGAGCCCGAGCCACGGTCCTCGAGGCCACGGCCGAGGAGACGCCGGGCCAGGCCGACCGCACCGCCCGCGTCGGTGTGCGGCAGGAGCAGCGCGAACTCGTCGCCGCCGACCCGGAAGCCGGCATCCGTGTGCCGGATCGTCACCCGGATCAGCTCGCCGACCTGGGCCAGCAGCTGGTCGCCGACGGCGTGGCCGCGGGTGTCGTTGATCCGCTTGAACTCGTCGATGTCGAGCAGCACGAGCGAGAAGACCGTGCCGTACCGGCGGGAGCCCTCGACCATCCGGGCGACGGCCTCCTGGAACGCGCGGTGGTTGCCGAGGCCCGTCAGGTTGTCGCGCAGCGCGGCTTCGCGGGCGCTCTCGTAGAGCTCCCGCAGGCGCGACCGGGAGGCCTCGAGCTGGGCCGCCGGGCGGATGATCTGGCGAGTCATCCAGAGGGTGAAGCCGATCAGCGTGATGACGAGCGCGGCGAGCGCCGCGATCGCGCCGAGTGGCAGCGAGGCGAGCGGGATCGGGGCGCTCACGACGGCTGACCAGCCGTCGAGGCCGTCGACCGCCAGGTTCGAGTGGCCGTCGGAGTCGTGGGCCGACTCGGTCGCGATGTCGAGCACCTGGCCCGGCAGTGCCGTCGGGTCGAAGGCCGAGTGGTAGGTGGCGACGGCATCGCCGCTGCCGTCGATCAGGCCGATCGTCTCGCCCGGGATCTTGACCGATGGCGTCGAGTAGTTGAGGAGCGCCGGGAGCGAGATCAAGGTGACGAGCTCGAGGTGGTTCTGGCCGCCGCCGTCGGGCAGCGACACGAGGACCAGCGTGCCGCTCTCCTCCGTCCCCCCGGCGACGGCGGTGAGGCCGGCCTGAGGGTTGCCGTCGGGCAGGAGCGTCGGATCGAGCGGCGCACCGTAGGCAGCCCGCACGCCGCTCGCGTCGCGGAGCGTCACCCCGACGACGGCCCCGGAGTCGCGACGCATCAGGCCGCCGAGGGTGCCCGAGGCGGTTGCCCGCGTGCCGTTGTTCGCGCCCGGGGCGAGCACGGCCTGGACGCTCGCCGTGGAGAACATCGAGCCTGCCTGCGCCTCGATGCCCGCGACCTCGCGACCGAACGCGGTCGTCACCTGGCCCGCCTCGGAGTCGAGCCGCTGGTGGTGGGCGACCCGGGCTTCCTCGGCAGCCGCCCGGACGAGCGGCGACACGGCCGCGATCGGCAGGATCGCGACCGTGATCAGAGTCAGGGCAAGGCGAAGCTTGACGAGGCGAAGGCTGTCGCGCCCGTCGAGAATCGGATCGCGGGAGACGTCGATCTGGGGTGGATCGGGGTGCATGCGACCTCGATGCGTGGTGGTCCACCACATGACGCCCGAAGTGGTGCGAGATGGCACCCACCCGTTCGTCCCGACGTCACCGGGACCCTCGGCGGGCGCGCCCGTCGCGCGCCCGTTGCGCGCGCGTGGCGGACGCGCGAGGCCCGGGTCAGCGCTGGAACGGCACCCCGCGCTCCAGGGCGTGGACGTTCACGTCGGTGAGGCCCCGATCGGCGAGACCGGCCTCGAGTTGCTCGGGGGTTCCGGCGAGGATCGGAAAGGTCCCCCAATGGATCGGGATGACCTCCTTGACGCCCAGGAGGGCGACCGCCGCGGCCGCCTCGCGCGGCCCCATCGTGTAGTGCCCACCGATCGGGAGGATCGCCACGTTCGGCCGGTAGAGCTCGCCGATCAGGGCCATGTCGCCGAAGACGGTCGTGTCGCCGGAGAAGTAGATCCGACTGCCGTCCTCGAGCTCGACGACGAAGCCGGCCGGCTCGCCCAGGTAGAGCGGCCCGTTGCCGGTCGCGGACCAGTCGCCGGCCGAGTGCACCGCCGGGACCATCGTGACCTTCAGGCCGCGGGCGTCGTACGTCCCGCCGGCGTTCATGCCCACGATCTCGACGCCGGCGCCGTCGAGCTGGCCCTCGAGCCAGAGGCTCATCTCGTGCATGCACGGCCAGGCCGGCTTCGTGCGCCGGGCGATCGCCAGGGCGTCGGCGTGCTCGACCTGGCGGGGTCCGGAGCCGAGATGGTCGAAGTGGCCGTGGCTCACCAGCAGCACGTCGCAGGCCGTCACGGCGTCGACCGACTTGGGGCTCGTCGGGTTGGAGAACCACGGGTCGAACAGGACGGTCTTGCCGCCGCCGGTCTGGATCTCGACGCAGGAGTGGCCGTACCAGGTGATCGTCGTCGCCATCGGGAACCTCCGCGACGATCGTAGCCCCGTCAGCGCTGCCTTGAGCGCCTGAACGGGCCGTGCGGCAGGCGCCGATACACTCGATCGGTGCCCGCCGCACGCATCGCCGAGAGCCTCGCCTTCATCAACTGGACCGTCCTGACGGGGCTCGCGATCGGCTCGTTCACGGCCGTCGCGCTGGCTCGGCTGCGGACCGCGGCGACCCGCGGCTACCTCGCCTTCACCGGCATCGTCGGGGTCCTCCTGGGTCTCCTCGCCCTGGCCTCCGACTACGGCCTGCCAGGCCCGGCCGCGGGGTCGCCGATCACCATCGACGCCGGCTGGGACCCGGTCCGGCGAGCGGCCCTGGTCGCGTTCCTCGTCCTCGCCATCGCCTACGACGTCGAGATCCTGCGCGGGCGCCGGGCACCATGGCTCGCGTCCGCCGGCGTCGCCGCCGGCGCGGCGGTCCTGCTGCTCGCCGCCGTCTCCTGGGGAGGTGGCCCGCTCGGCGCGCTCCTCCTTGCCATCGAGCTGCTGAGCCTGAGCGCGGCGCTGGGTGGCGTCTTCGCGGCGATGGTGCTCGGCCACTGGTACCTGGTGACGCCGAAGCTGCCCGAGGCACCGCTCGTGAGCGTGGCCCGGGCGGTGGCGATCGTCGTCGCGGTCCAGATCGCGCTGTTCATCCTGTGGCTGGCCGTCGGCGCGGGGCCTGCCGGCACACCGGCCTTCGCGGCCCTCGGCGGCTCGTGGGCGCTGTTCGTCTGGCTGCGGCTGATCGTCGGCCTCGTCTTTCCGCTCGTGCTCAGCTGGGCGGCGATCCAGACGGCCCGGACGCGCTCGATGGAGTCGGCGACCGGGTTGCTCTACATCGACGTCGCGGCGATCGCGGCGAGCACGGTGGTCGCCGCAGGCCTGTACTTCGGCGCCGGCCTGCTCGTCTGACGGAGGTGGACCGATGAAGAGCGACCGATCGTGGATCCCCGGCGACGTCGATCTCGACTGGATCGAGGCGATCGGCCGGCCCGTGCACCCGGCCCTCGAGGCGATCGAGGCAGCGGCCGAGCCCGAGGGGATCCCGATCCTCGATCGCGCCAGCGGGCGCGTTCTGTCCACGCTGGCGGCCGGTCGCGACCGGATCGTCGAGGTCGGAACCGCGATCGGCTACTCGACGCTCTGCCTCGCGCTCGGCCAGCGCGCCGGCCGGATCGTCACGATCGATCCGGATCGAGCCCGAACCGAACGAGCGAGGGCCTTCTGGCGCACGGCAGGGATCGCGGACGAGTGGATCGCGGTCGTCAACGCTCCCGCGCTCGACGCCTTCACCGCGGGCGATGCCCGCGTGGCCGGGCCATTCGACCTCGCGTTCGTCGACGCGCTCAAGGACGAGTATCCGGCCTATCTCGAGGCGCTGCGGCCACGCCTCGCGCCGGGGGCCGTGCTCGTCGCCGACAACGTGCTGTGGAGCGGCCGGACCTCCGGTGGCCGGTCCTCCCGGCCGGGTGACGGCACCGAATCCCTGCGCGAGTTCTGTCGCCAGGTCCTCGCCGATCCCCAGTTCACCGGGACGATCCTGCCGGTGGGCGATGGGCTCCTCGTGGCGGTCTGGCGGCCCTGATGCGAGTCCGCGTCCGGCTGTTCGCGATCCAGCGCGAGCTGGCCGGGACCCGCGAGGTCTCGCTCGACCTGACCGAGGGGGCCACGATCGACGACGCGTGGCGGGCGGTAGCCGAGCGCCATCCGGCGATCGGCCCGGGCCGGGCCTACGTCCGATTCGCCCGCAACGCCGACTATGCGGCGGCCGACACGCGCCTGGCCGATGGCGACGAGGTCGCCTTCATCCCGCCGGTGAGCGGTGGGGACGCCGGCCGAACCCGGATCCTCGAGCTCCGCGAGGCCGCGTTCGATCCGGGCATCCTCGACGACCTGGTCCGCCGCCTGGCCGTTCCCGCCGATGGTGCGGTCGTGGCGTTTCTCGGCATGACGCGCTCGTCACCCGGCACGCCGGCGCCCGGCCAGGAAGATGAAGCGGCCCGTCATGCCGGCAGGGTCGTGGAGGCGCTCGAGTACGAGGCCCATCCGACGATGACGCTGGGCCTGCTGGGCGAGATCGCCGACGAGATCGAGGCCCGCTTCGGGGTCGATCGCCTGGCGATCGTCCATCGCCTCGGGGAGGTGCCGCTCGGCCAGCCGTCGATCGCGATCGTCGCCTGCGCCACCCACCGCGGCGCGGCGTTCGACGCGGCCCGCTACGCGATCGACGAGACGAAGGCGCGGGCGCCGATCTGGAAGGCCGAGCGGTTCGCGGACGGCAAGGTCTGGATCGGGGAGCCGGCCCGCGAGGGGCCGACGCGCGAAGCGCCGGCCCGCCGGGAGCCCGGGACCTAGCCGATCAGCGCCGGCAGGGAGCTCGGGACCTAACCGATCAGCGCCGGTTCCTTGATCATGCCGACCTCGGGCTCCGAGGCGTCGCTTGGCGACGGGCGCGACGTGTCGACGTCGAGCAGGTAGCCGATGCCCTGGAACGTCCGGATCCGGCCCGGCTCGCCAGGCGCGGCGCCGAGCTTGCGGCGGACGCGCGACACCCAGACCCGCAGGTACTGCAGGTCGTCGCGGTACTCGGGGCCCCAGACCTTCGTCAGGAGCTCGGTGTGCAGCACGACCTTGCCCGCGTTCGCGGCCAGGTGCTGGAGCAGCAGCCATTCGGTCCGCGACAGCTGGACCAGCTCGCCGTTCCGGGTCACCATCCGCCGCTCGAGATCGATCTCGACGTCGTCGAACTTGATGACGCCCGCGCCCGGCTCGGCCCCGCCGGATCGGCGGATGACCGCGCGAACCCGCGCGGCGAGCTCGTCCGGGTGGAACGGCTTGGCGATGTAGTCGTCGGCCCCGAGATCGAGGCCTTTTGCCTTGTCGGCGGTCGAGCCCTTGGCCGTGAGGAGGATCACGGGCACAGGCCGGCGCTCGCGCAGCTGGCGCATCACCTCGATACCGTCGAGGTCGGGCATCACGATGTCGAGCAGGACGATATCCGGGCGGACCTCCTCGGCCTTCTGGAGCGCCTGCTCGCCACCGTTCGCGGTGACCACGCGAAAGCCCTCCTCGGAGAGGGCGATGGCCACGAGCTTCGTGATGCGCGGCTCGTCGTCCGCGACGAGCACGAGCGGTTGGGTCGACACGATCAACCTCCCTGCGCCCACGGGGCGCGGTTGCGTCTTCGTGATCCGACGTTCCTCGATCGGCCGCACCGGCCATGCCCCACGGACATTACAGGCGCGTTGCATCGGCATTACAGCGCGGCGGGGCGAATCGGGCCTCGTGGAGGTGCGCCGGTGCGCCGCAATGCCCCTGTTGCGCGACGTCCCGGCGGCGTCACGTGGCCCGCACGGAGCGGGGCGTACGCTCGTCCGGAACCGGGGCGCGCCGCGGCGTGGCCCCAGAGGAGGCGCTTCGTGCATACCACCGCCGCTGCGGTCGCTCGCCCGGCGAGCGTGGGCCAGCCATGACCGCCGGACCAGCCATGACCGCCGGACCCCGCCGCCTGCGCATCGCCCAGGTGGCGCCGCCGCTGGAGCGCGTGCCACCGCTGGCCTACGGCGGCACCGAGCGGATCGTCCACGAGCTCTCGACCGAGCTCGTCAGGCGCGGCCACGAGGTCACGCTGTTCGCGAGCGGCGATTCCGAATCCCCCGGCCGGCTCGTCCCGACCGTCGACCGGGCCCTCCGCCCGGCCGGGGTCGAATCGGATTCGAGCGGCTGGTTCCTGTCGACCGTCCAGGCGGTGATGGACCGCTACGCCGACTTCGACGTCATCCACTCGCACCTGGAGTGGTGGAGCATCCCGATGGCCCGGGTCAGCCCGGTCCCGGTGATCTCGACATTCCATGGCCGGATCGACCTGCCTTGGTCGGACCGGCTCTTCGTCGACCCGCCGCGCGGGCTCGTCGCGATCAGCCGCAACCAGGCAAGCGTCCACCCCGAGGTCCCCTGGACGATCATCCACAACGGCCTGACCCTCGATGGCGCACCGTTCCAGACGAAGCGCAGCGACGCCTTCTGCTTCGTGGGCCGGGTGGATCCGGAGAAGGGCGTCGTCGACGCGATCGACGTCGCCCAGCGGGCGGGTCGTCGGCTGCGCATCGCAGCGAAGATCGGCAACCTGCCTGAGCAGCGGGCCTTCTACGAGGGTGTCTTCCGGCCTGCGCTCGACCGGGCGGGACGAGACGTCGAGTATCTCGGTGAGCTGACCCCGGACGACCGGGACCACCTCTTCGCCGACAGCTACGCGACCCTCATGCCGGGCGCCTGGCCCGAGCCCTTCGGCCTCGTCAGCATCGAGTCGCTGGCCTGCGGGACCCCGGTGATCGGCCGGCGCGTCGGTGCGCTGCCCGAGATCATCCGCGAGGGCGTCGACGGGTTCTTCGGCGACGACACGATCGCGATGGCGTTCCACGCGGACCGGATTGCCGGCCTCGACCGGCTGGCCATGCGGGAGCGGGTCCTCGAGCGCTTCTCGGCGCAGCGCATGGCCGATCGGTACGAAGAGCTGTACGTCCGCGAGATCGACCGGCACGCCGGGCGCCCGGCGCGGGCCATCGACACCCCCGACCCCGAGTCGGTGGCGATCCCGACGATCCCGGTGGTGGTCGGTGGCTCGAGGCGCCCGTTCGCCCGCCGGCCGGCCATCGACGATGAGCGCGACGACGGCTCCGATGGCCCGGCCCCCGCGACCCTCGGCGAGCTCTCGGCCGGCCGCCGCGCCTGACCGCGCCTGGCCGCACCTGAGCGGGCCCGGCTCGACCGGCGGGGCGCCCGAGCCGTGGGCGGGCCCTGATCCGCGTGTTACGCAGGCGCAAGGGTTCGGCGCCCCGATCCACTCGGAACCGCAACGGCGGGGCGCGCATCGTCACGTCGTCGTCATCTTCCGCCGATCCGCCGGGGTGAACCGTGGACGCAGCCATGTTCCGCCTCATGGAGGAGCTCCTCGAGGCGATGGAGCAGCGTGATCAGGCCGATCCCGACGCCCCGGCCTGGGAGGCCGTCGCCCGCATTCGCCGGCTCGAGGAGGAGCTGACCCGGCGTCTCGCGGGCGTGCCATCGGGACAGACCTTCAGGGTCGCCGTGCAGGAACGGGAGCTCGTTCCGACCACCTGAGATCCCCTGGGTCGAGACGCCGCCGACCGCGTCGGGGGGACTCGGTCGGCGGCGGCACACCGCATCGCGCCCCGCCGACACGAGACTGCAAGTCGCGCGCTGAGCCCGCGAGCGCGGCCGGAGACGGGCCTTCGTGAGACTTCCGGGCACGACATGGCGACGGACATCGGCTCGGCCATCGGTCAGCTCCTCGCCCTCCCGACCGGACCGGCGGGCCTGACAACGCGATGACAGAGACAGGAGGACACCCATGGCCAGTCACTCGACCACTGACACCAGCACCCGCCGCGCCGCGTCGGATGGCCGCTCGTCCGTCATCGATGCCCGGGCCGCGCTTCGCGACCTCGGCGAGGCGATGCCCGACGTCGCGCGCGTCTCACGGGGCCTGGTGACCGACGCGATGCGGGCGATCGAGCGCGGCTCGGACGACCGCCTCACCGCGGGCGCGACCCTGTCGCTGGGCCTGGCGATCGGCCTGCTCATCGGCGGCGCACCGCGCCTCTTGATCGTCATGGCCCTGACGCCCGCCGCGGCGATCGGCCTCCAGATCGTCGACCGTCAGCGCGGCCGGCGCTCGCACACGAGCTCGACCACCTAGGCGAGGCGCTCGGGGAGCGCCCTGGCCTGGCGCGGGGCGCGACCGTCCGGAAACCGGACGGTCGGAGGAGGGCGGGACCCCGGCCGGGCGGACCGGGTTCCCGAGGGAGGGAACGTGGCGACGAGGGATCGCCGCGTCGGTCCGATCCTCGCAGGCCGATCCTCACGCCGGTGCGCTCCCGTTCGAGGCGAAGGTTGCAGCGCCATATCAGTCGAGATGGGGGTTGCGACGGGGCCAGTGGCAGGCCTCTGCCGGACCGGTGGCCGACCCGTGAAAGCCCCCGCGCCGTCAGCCGCGACGCGAGTATCGGGTCCCGCGGCGCGGACGCTCGACGCCGGTCGCCGCGTTCCAGACGACGATGGTGACGACCGCTCCGGCCGCCGCGACGACCAGCGCTCCGAGATCGATCCCGGCCGTGGGACTGGTGCCGAACGCCGCCGAATCGAGGAAGCCGCCGGCGAGGGCGCCGATCACGCCGAGGGCGGCGTGGCTACCGAACCCGACCTCGTCATCGACGAGGAGCCCGGCGAGGTAGCCGACCGCGACCCCCAGGATGATCCAGGCGACGATCCCCATGCCCGGCGACACCTCGTGCGGCTTGAAGAGCCGGCACTTCCGCCAGCGTGGGTCGAGGATGCAAGCGCCGGGGTCGAATCGCCGACACAGGGGCGCGGCCGAGGCTTGCAGACGCCTGCCGGCGCTCAGACCCGGATGACCATCTCCAGCGAGCCGCTCCGGCGGAGGACCTCAGCGCTGGTTGTCGTCCCCCGCCAGCGGTGGAACAGCAGGTCCACGTTCTGCTCGCCGACCTGGAGCTCGTGGACCGTCACCTTGCCGAGCCAGGATGGCAGGTGCGGCCGGTCGAGCTCGAGGATGCCGTCGGCCGCGTTGGCCCGCATCCCGAGCATCGTCTGGAGCAGGAAGAGCGGCGTCGCGGCCGCCCAGGCCTGCGGCGAGCAGGCGACCGGGTAGGGGACCGGGACGTCGGCGGCGCCGCGATCGAAGCCGCAGAAGAGCTCCGGCAGCCGGAAGTCCGGCGAGTGCTGGGCGGCCTCGAACATCCGCGATGCGATCCGGTCCGCGGCGTCGTGCCGGCCGGCTCGCTTCATGCCCGCGGCGATGATCGAGTTGTCGTGGGGCCAGACCGTGCCGGTGTGGTAGCCGACCGGGTTGAAGCCCGGCTGGCCCGAGGCGTAGGTCCGGACGCCCCAGCCGCAGTCGAGCGTCGGATCGAGCAGCGTCGTCACCACGCGGTCGACCCGCTCGGCCGGCACGATGCCGCTCCAGAGCGCGTGCCCCGGGTTCGAGCCGATCGTCCCCACCTGGCGCTTCTCGCCATCCAGGGCGATCGCGTAGAAGCCGCGGTCCTCCATCCAGAACGCCGCGTCGAAGTGGCTGCGGAGCGCGGCGGCGTCGGAGGCGAGGCGGTTGGCGAGCTCCTCGTCGCCGAGGCGACGGGCCAGGGCCGACAGCCGGAGCTTCGCGTCGTACACGTAGCCCTGGACCTCGACGAGGGCGATCGGCGCGACCGCGATCGTGCCGTCGCGGTGCCGGATCGAGTCGCCCGAGTCCTTCCAGCCCTGGTTCAACAGGCCGCTCTGGCTGCGGCGCTCGTACTCGACGAAACCGTCCCGGTCGCGGTCGCCGTACTCGTCGATCCAGCGGAGCGCCGCCAGGGCGTTCGGCCAGAGCGACCGGACCAGCTCGAGGTCGCCGGTCCAGCGGAACGTTTCCTCGAGGAGGATGAGCCACAGGGGCGTGACGTCGACGCTGCCGTAGTACGGCCGGTGCGGGAGCTCGCCCGTGCGGGCCATCTCCCCGGTCCGGAGCTCGTGGAGAATCTTGCCGGGCTCCATGTCCCGTTCGGGGTCGTCCTCGGTCGCCTGCCAGTCGGCCAGGACCCGCAGCGTCCGCCGGGCCACGTCCGGCATGAACGGCAGGACCTGGAGGGCCGTGATGACGCTGTCGCGGCCGAAGAGCGTCGTGAACCACGGGATCCCTGCCGCGAGGTAGTGCTCGCCCGCGCGCGGGCCGTCGTTCTGCAGGAGGCGCAGGTCGGCGATGCTGCGCCGGACGGCCAGGTCGAGCAACTCGCCATCGGAGCGGATGCGGGCGCAGCGGTCGTTCCAGGCGCCGTACTCGGCCTCGGCCGCGGCAGGCTCGCCGACGCCGTGCTCGCCCTCCCCGGACGCATCCGACATCTCCTCGACAGCGCGCTCGATGGCCAGCTGCGTCGGCGTCTCCTCGCGATGGGTGCCGTCGCGATGGCTCGCCTCGTGCAGGTCGGTCAAGGCCTCCCAACGGATGCCGGCATGCCCACCGCTCGGGATCTCGAGGGTCCAGCGGACGCAGACCGAGCCCTCGTTCCGGCCCGGTCCCACCTCGGCCTTCGTGAACTCAAGGGTCGTCCGTCGGACGAGGCCGTCCCGGCCGGTGTAGGCGAAGGCCAGCGAGTGATCGGTGGCGCGGGTTCGGGCGAACGTCCCCCGGCCCTTCCGGGGATAGCCGCGGACCTCGAAGATGTCGGCGTCGTCGACGTCGAGGTCGAGGTCGAGCTCGACCTCCTGGTCCCGGGCGCTGTAGTTCGTCACGTCGATCCGCTCGGCCAGCCCGCCCGCGATCCAGCGGCGGCGCGTGATCGACAGGGCCCGCCGGCTCAGGGCCTCCGGCTCGGCCTGCTTCATCGCCGGGTCACGGCGCAGCTCGGGGTTGGTCAGCTGGATCGACGAGATGTGGTTCGCCGCGATCTGGCCGCGCAGCAGCGTCGGCCGGACGCCGTTGACCCGCAGGACCGCGCACGACAGGACGCGCGTGTCGAGGTCGTAGAGCCCCAGCCCGCGGGAGTCCGGGTGGATGTCGCCGAAGGCGTCCGAGAGCAGGTACAGGTTGCCGTGCTTGAGCACGCCGACGCCGCCGAGGTCGGTCGCGGGAACGATCGTCGGGCGGGGCGGCGGCAGGGTGCCCGGGGTCGGGTCAGGTGCCCGAGAGGGCGCCCGACCTGGCGTCGGGACGTCGGCGGTGCGCTGGGCCACGGCCTCCATCATGCCCCGGTCGGGCCGATGCTGCCGACCCAGCGCCCTCGATCCGTGTGACGGCCGGGTGTCAGCGGAACGTTGCGGGCCCCCAGGGCCCGGCTGGGAATCAAATGGGCGGTCCGGACGCTTCGTCCGGGCCGCCCTCGCTGCTCACTCGGCGGTCCCTCGCTGTGTCCATCCCGGGTCTCCCATCGGGGCCGTGACGACGGCAACGGAGCCGAGCACAGTGTCCCCGGCGCCCATTTCGGGGCGATCGCCTCGGGATCGCGCAACCTTGCGGCCGCGTGGCAGTGCGGCTACGCCTTGTGGTCGTCTCGGGGGTCGTGATGGCGACCGCAGGCCGCGCAGTACGGCATGGCGAGCGCCTCGCGCTGGAGCTGACGCTGGCGCTCCCGCTCCAGCCGCTCCAGGCGGCAGTGGCTGCACTGGCTGCACGTGCCGACCGGCAGCATCGCCAGGAGCCAGGCGACGCCCAGGAGGGCCACCGCCAGGATCGAGACGACCTGGATCGGTTCGATGCCGGTCACGCGGGCGTGCTCTCCGAGTCCGTCTCGGTGCTGTACCCGGTGGCGGCCTCGCCGCCCATGAGGCCGGGCTCTATCTCGAGCTCTTCGATGGTGGCTCCGCGTCGGCTCCACGTGACGAGCGCCACGAGTGTCCCGATCAGGCCGACGGCGAAGATCGCGGCGACGATCCACGGCCAGCTGGGGCCGCGGGAGCGACCTCGCCAGCGATCGATGGCGTCGTCGGCGACGGCGCCGGCCTTGCCGAGCGAGGGAAGGTCGATCTCGGCGAGCGAGGGCACGTTCCGACGGAGCTCGTCGAGGTCGATATCAGGCAGGACGATGGCTGTCATCCACTCCTCCAGCGACGGTGTGGCCAGATCGTCCGGCAGCGAGCGGACAAGTCGGGACGGCCCTTGGCGCCGACGCCGTTGCAGTGGCGTGTCGCATGTCCGTCCGGCACGTGGCTGCAATGCCGGCCGCGCTCAGAGCGACCCGGAGACCACACGGCAGCGGGCAGGCTGGTGGCACCCCTTTTGGGAGGTGCACCGTGACCTACCAGCAGCGAACTGTCCGACAGACCACCACCGATCCGGCAACCGGCCGGACGGTCGTGACCAACACGGCGGCCGGCCCGGTCGTCGATCCGGCCTATCCGACGAACGAGGTCATCGACCAGCGAACGGTCGTCACCCCGAGCCCCGGCCTCTGGCTGCGCCGCCTGGTCAGCCTGATCTTCGGGATCATCCAGACCCTGATCGTGCTGCGGATCGTCCTCCTGCTGCTCAACGCGCGGGAAGGCAACGACATCGTCCGCGCGATCCTCGACTGGAGCCAGATCTTCGTGGCGCCGTTCGTCGGCATCTTCAACGTCGACGCGATCCACGCCAGCGGCTCGGTCCTCGACATCGCGGCGATCGCCGCGCTCGTCGGCTGGACCGTCCTCGAGTGGATCGTCCTCTGGGCGACGAACCTCTTCGTCCGCGAGCCGACGGTCGTCTGACCCTTCCCCCATGGCGCCGGCCATTCCCGGACCTGGCGAGCGACCCGCCGAGCCCGGGGTGGTCCGGCGCCGCCAACGCCAACCCACCGGACGGACCAGGCGTTCGTTGGCGCCATCGGTCCGGCCGCTCACGCACGTTCGAGTGCGCTCGCGGCCGGCCCTCGCCGTCGCCTTCGCCTGGCCACGCCCGGCGGGCTGGCTCGCCACCGCTGGTCCACCGGACGGACCAGGCGCTCGTTGGCGCCATCGGTCCGTCCGCTCAGGCACAGTTCAAGTACGCGCACATCCGCCGTCGCGGCCGCCTGCGCCTGACCCGCCCGGCGGGCTGGCTCGGATCAAGCTAGCCCAGGAGCGTCAGCTGGATCGGGTTCTGCGGCGGGTCTGGCTGACTCGTCGGAGCTGATCGAGTCGCCTCGGCTGCCTGTTCCGCGGCGATCTCGACGAAGCGGCAGAGGGCGTTGGCGAGCTGGATCTGGCGCGGCGTCCGGGACTGGACGCGGATCAGCTCCGGCGAGGCCATGACGATCGCCACGCATCGCGCCCGCGAGGTCGCGACGTTCAGGCGGTTGGGGGAGTAGAGGAACTCCATCCCGCGGGGGGCCTCCTCGGGCGACGAGGTGGCCATCGCGTAGATCGAGATCGGCGCCTCCTGTCCCTGGAACTTGTCGACGGTCCCGACGCGGCCGTTCGGGTGGCCCGCCTGGGCGAGGGCCTGGGAGATCCGCTCGACATGGGCGTTGTAGGGCGCGACGACGAGGATGTCGCCCAGGCGGATCGGCTGCACCGCGCCCTCCTGGTTCGTCCAGGTGGCCCCCGACCGGATCAGGTCGTCCACGATGCCGACGATCGCGTCGGCCTCCTCGATGGACTCGGTTGCATCGCCGGGATGGGTGACCTCGAGCCAGCGCACGCCTGTCCCGCCGGCAGGTGGGCGACCGACGACGAGCTGGCCCTCGAGCTCCGGCCGGCCCTCGAGCCGGCGCTCGTAGAAGACCTCCGACGTGAACGTCTGGATATCCGGGTGGAGCCGCCACGTGTCCGTCAGGAAGAGCCCGAGGTCGGCGCGGATGACGCGGTCGCCGGCCAGGACGTGGCCGAGGGCGCTCTGCTCCGCGCCGGGCGGGTGGCTGCCCTGGAGCGGCTGGGCGAGCTGCTGCGGATCGCCGAGGAGCACGAGCGAGCGGGCGGCCGGCGCCACCGCGACGGCGTTCGCGACCGAGAACTGGCCGGCCTCATCCACGCACAGGACGTCGACCGAGCTTTCGGCTTCCGCGCGCGACCACATCCACGAGGTGCCGCCGACGACGTCGACGTCGCGAGCCGCGAGGGCCGCGTCCGCCTTCGAATTCGAGTCGTAGTGGATGGCCCCCGGCGCGACCTCGTCATCCTCGCCGGCCCGCTGTCCGATCCGCACCGCGACGCTCTTCTTCTCCGCCCGCTCGCGGACCTTGTCCAGCGCGTTCGAGATGACCTTGTGGCTGGTGGCAGTCACCCCGACGCGGAAACCGGCTCGCACGAGCGCCACGATCATCGCCGCGGCGGTGAACGTCTTGCCGCTGCCGGGCGGCCCCTGGATCGCGAGGGTCGTGCCGTCGAGGTCGAGACCCAGCCGGATCGCAGCCTGCAGCGAGGTCTCGCCGTCGCGCCGGAGCACGCCCGAGGATCCCCCGACGAGTCGCGGCCGGCGACGCATCAGCAGGTCGGCGATGGCCCGGGTCGGCCCCGCGGCCGCGATCCCGCGCCCGGCGAGCGTCCGTTCTGCGGCGCGGACCAGCGAGTCCTGCATCGGCTCGCTCCGGATGAAAGCGAACGGGATCAGGGCCGTCGGACGCCCGAGCTCGAGCTGACCCTTCGTCCGTTTGAGCTGGACGGTCAGCGCGACCTCGTCGAGCCGCTCGATCGTCCCGCACGTCCTGGCGCCCTCCTCCTTGACAGTCTGCGGGTTGATGACCTCCTTGCCGGCCTTCAGGCCGTGGTCCTGCAGCGGGAACCGGTACGTCTCGAAGCGGGCGCCGTGGCTCGAGGCCGGGCCATCGTCGCTGACGAACTCGAGCATCCCGACCGGCTCGCGCTCCTCGACGAGCTGCTCGTCGGTCATGCCGGCGAGCTCGTAGAAGCGCCACCAGAACGCCTTATCCTCGCGGCGGTGCCATTCGAGCAGCTGGGCGAGGAGCCAACGGGCGTCCTCCTCGGGAGATCGGCTGCCGGCCTCCGGCAGTCCGTCGGCCAGCCGGGCCACGAGCGTCGCGACCTGCTCCTGGCGCGGCGACGGCGTCCGGGCCGCCTCGGCCTCGGGCTCCGGCGACGGCCGGGGCAGGGCCTCGCCGAGCTGCGCCTCGAGCTCGTTCCGCCGCTCCTCGAGCCAGTCGCGGAGGTGCCAGTTGGAGAGTACGTCGTCCCGGTTGTAGCCGGCGATCGAGCGCAGGATCGCCTCACCGACCTCGCCGTTCTCGGCCGTCTGGCCCTCGAGCCAGGCCTCGAACGCGAGGATGCTCGAGCTGGCGCTGCGGAGCTCGACCTCGCGGTGAAGCTCGTACAGGGGCTCGAGCTTCTTGATCGAATAGCTCTCGACGCTGGCCCGGATGGCCTGCCGGACGACGCGGAACAGGTCGACGAGGACCCGGGCCCGCAGCAGCCGGTCGACCTCCTCCTCGCGGGTCGCGTGGCGCTGGGCGAGCTTCGCGAGCGCGGTCTTCTCGTAGGCCGCGTAGTGGTAGACGTGCATCGTGGGGTCACGATCTAGCCGGTCGATGAGGAGGTCGACGAGGCGCTCGAACGCGGCCTTCTCGGCCGGGAACGTCACCTCGCCGGCGTCGTCGCGGCTCCAGATCTCGTGGAATCGCGGCGCATTCGGGCGCTCCGGGTCCGTCATCGCGGGCTCGAGCACGCCGAACAGGTACTCGACCCCGTCCTCGAGCGCGAACGGGTCGCCCTCGATGTCGAAGAAGAGGTCGTTCGGCGAGGGCGGCGGCAGGACGAGAAACCCACGATCCGGCACGAGGACGCCTTCATCGTCCCGCTCCGGCGGAATGAGCTCGTACAGCGCCTTGCCGACGGCGTCGCCCTCGACCTGGAGGCGGGCCTGGTCGTGGACCCGCTTCAGCGCCTCCCGGCTGACCCCGTCGAGCGGCGGCGTGACAGGCAGGGGGAGCCCGGCGAGGCCGGCCCGTGTCCTCACGCCGCGCTCCTTGAGCGCCCGCCGCTGCTTCGCGCTGATCCCGGCGACGAGCGACAGGTCGTCGTCCCGCCGGCGCTGCCTGACGCAGTCGACCGCCCAGCGGCAGACCTCGCAGTGCTCGACCGGCTCGGGGTACGTGGCGGTCACGGGGTAGACCGGCTCGCCGGCCGCGACCGCAGCCTCGAACTGGGCCTTGATCGTCCGGAAGTAGGCCATGTAGTCGTCGACGCGGAGCGACTCCGTTCGCCGCTCGCTCCCGCCCAGGACCACATGCAGCCACTCCGGCAGCCGCCGCTGGATCCGCTCGACGTGCTCGATGTACGAGCAGATCTGGATCACCGCACCACCCGTGACGTGACGGGCCAGCTTCGTGTCGGCGACCTCGTACGACCAGCTCCCGAGCGCGCTCGAGCGCTCGACCTTCAGCAGGAAGTCGGCGTGGCCCCGCCAGCGGCCGTCGAAGAACGTGGCCTGGTAGATGACGTCGGCCGCGTCGCGCATCGCGGCCTCCGTCTCGCCGGCGGCGGCCCGCAGGTCGTACCCGCCCGTGGCGGCCGAGCCATCGCGGCCGATCTCGACGACCCGCCGGCCGGAGGCCCGCAGCTCCTCGAGGTACCGCTGCTCGTGGGCGTAGCCGCGCCGCGCGATGAGGTCGATGGTGGGGTCGTCGCGGACGGGTGCCGTGACGAGGTTCGCCAGCGCGGCCCGTTCGAGCGCGAGTCGGTGCGAGCAGGCGAGGAACCCGACGAGATCGGTCGCCGAGTAGACCGGCGATCCGTCGACCAGCTGCACGCCCGAATCCTATGGGTCGGCCGTGCCGCCTTGTCTGTCAGTCGCCGCCCGGGAACGCCTCGGTCTGCGCGGCCGTCCGCGACGATCCGATGCGGCGCCGCGTCGTCACGTCCACGCGAGCCCCGTCGGACTCGGCGGCGGGATGCTCGACGAGGGCGATCAGCCGGCTGGCCATGAAGCGGCCGGTCCGGACCGGCGTGCCGCCGCGAGTCACCTCGGTCACCTCGACGATGCCGCGGGCCGTCGTGACCTCGATTCGCCGGCCGTTCCGGCTCGCGACGATCTCGAACGTCTGGACGCCCTGGCCGGTATCGACGACGGCCTCGACGCGATCGCCTCTCATGACGCACGCATGATCGCAGAGGACCGGCCCGCTCATGCCAGGGCGGCGTGTTCACGGCGACGAACGCGACCGACCCGGTCTACGCGGCGATCTACCTGTGTGGCATCGCGATCATTCCGTGGGTCGCCGGCCGGCTGGCGCGCGGTCGCCTGGTCGAGCTGCGGCGTCACCTGCTGGCGGTCATCGAGACCGAGCGAGAGGCCGTGTCGATCATCGCCCGGGCCGCCGAGGCCAAGGACGACGTGACCGGCAACCACGTCATCCGGGTCGGGTCGCTCGCCGCGGAGCTGGCGCTGGCATCGGGCCAGTCATCCGAGCTGGCCCAGGACCTGCGCTTCGCCGCGATGCTCCACGACGTCGGCAAGCTCCACATCCCCGACGAGATCCTGATGAAGCGCGGGCCGCTGCTGCCGGCGGAGTTCGATCTCGTCCGGCAGCACACGCTATGGGGCCAGCGCATCCTCGGCCAGAGCGCCGGCTTCGAGCTGGCGCGGACCGTCGCCAGGTCCCATCACGAGAACTGGGACGGCTCCGGCTATCCCGATCACCTGGTGGGTCGCGACACGCCGATCGCGGCCCGCATCGTGCATCTCGTTGACGTCTTCGACGCCCTGCGGGCGGCCAGGCCCTACAAGGAAGCGTGGCCGCTGGAGCGGGCCGTCGCCGAGATCGAGGCTCGCTCGGGCGAGATGTTCGACCCCGACCTGGTGACGGAGTTCCTCCGGCTGGTCGCCGCCGGTCACGTGGACTGAGCTGGCTAGCCGATCAGGTAGACGACCGTCAACGTGACGTCGATCTCGTTCGTGCCGGGCTGGACCGGGGTCGGCACCGACTTCGCATCGGGTGCACCGGCGGCCGCCGCACCGTAGTAGACGGGGTAGGGGACCGGCGCGACCTGCTCGGAGATCGACGAGACGCCGGTGATCGAGACGCCGGCCGCGTCGGCGAGCGCCTGGGCCTTCGCCTTGGCGTCGGCCATCGCCGATTGGCGAGCCTGCTTGTCGGCCGCCGTCTGGTCGTCGACCCGGAAGTCCACGCCGTCGAGCGAGGTGGCGCCCGCGGCGAGCGCGCCGTCGATCGCGTCACCGACGTTATCGAGGTTGCGGACCGTCACGGCGATCGAGTTCGAGAGGGTGTAGCCGGTGACCTTCGGCGGGTTCGTCTGGTACGTGTAGTCGTAGCTGGGCTGGAGCGACAGGATCGAGGTCTGGATGTCCTTGTCGTCGATGCCGAGCTTCTTGAGGCTGGCGATAACCGCGGTCATCGCGGTCGCGGCTGCCTGGCGGGCCGCCTTCACGGTGCTGGCGGTCGAGACGACGCCGAGGCGAAGATCGGCGATGTCCGGGCTGATGATCACCGAGCCGGTGCCGCTCACCGTGATGGTGTGCTCGGGGGTCGTGGAGCCCGTCGTGTCGACCGCAAGGCCGGATCGTGCGGCGAGGAGCGGGCCGGCGAGGATCGCCGTCAGGAGCCCGAGGGCGATGCCGGCGGCGAGCCACGCGCTCCTGGCGCTCGGGACGGGCAGCGAGATCGAGACCGTCCGGGGGGAGAGGGGAGGTATCGCAGACATCTGGTGATGCGCTCCGTTCGCTCGGTGCGGCGTCGGTTCGGGCCGCGTTGGCCCGGAAGACGCCGGTCGAGGCCTTCCGGTTTCCGACGTGTCACCATCGACGGCGATGAGCCCTCGATCCGCTGGCCGCAAGCGCCCGAAGCTGGTCGAGCGGCTGCTCGTGAAGCCCGGCTCGAGCGTCCACCTGGGGGACGCCGATGCCAGCGACACCTTCGGCCACGACAAGTCGACCGCCGAGGCGGCGACGGCCTCCGACCTCGAGCGTCTGACCTCCCTCCAGGAGCGCATCCGGGCCGAGGGCCAGCGGGCCGTCCTCATCGTGCTCCAGGGCATCGACACGGCCGGCAAGGACGGAACGATCCGGCACGTCATGCAGGCCTTCAACCCGCAGGGCTGCCGGGTCACGTCCTTCGACATCCCGACGGCGCTCGAGGCTCGCCACGACCACCTCTGGCGGATCCACGCCGCCGTCCCGGGCAAGGGCGAGGTCGGGATCTTCAACCGGTCGCAATACGAGAGCGTGCTCGTCGTCCGGGTCCATGAGCTCGTGCCCGAGGCGACCTGGCGGCGCTACTACGACGAGATCAACGAGTTCGAGGCGATCCTCGCCAACGCCGGCACGACCGTCCTGAAGTTCTTCCTGCACATCTCCCGGGCGGAGCAGCTCGATCGGTTGAAGGCGCGCTACGACGACCCGACGAAGCAGTGGAAGTTCCAGGCGGGCGACCTCGCCGAGCGGGCCCGCTGGGACGATTACATGGCCGCGTACCAGGAGGCGCTGTCGCGCTGCTCGACTGACACCGCGCCCTGGTATCGGATCCCCTCGGACCACAAGTGGTTTCGGAACCTCGCGATCGGCGAGATCGTCGCCGACCGCTTCGAGGCCCTCCACCCGGCGTATCCCAAGGTCGACCTGCCGAAGGACCTCCTGCTCCGCTGATCAGCGGGGCGTGGCGCCACCGGGTTTGAAGGCCGGGCCGTGGCCCGGGACGATGAGGTCCGCGACCGCGAGGATGCGGGCTCGGGACGCGTGCACGGCCGCCGGGTCCTCGGCGAGCGGATCCTCCGCGGGGCCGTCGGCAGTCCACCACGTGTGGGTCAGCACGACGATCCGCCCGGGTGTCCCGACGATGGTCGAGATGTCCTCGGCGGTATGGCCGGGCGTGCGGATGAGCTTCACGGAGGGCGCGAGCTCGCGGCCCTCCGCATCCGCGTCGATCCAGTCGGTGCCCCGGTAGGTCGCCCAGTGATCGTGGACCGCGGCGTTCGGGAAGAGCCCGACCCGCACGCCGTGGTCGGGATGATGGTGGCCGAGGACGACGTCGGTGACGCCGCCGGCCTCGACGCCGAGCGACCGAAGCGGTCCGAGGATCGCCTCGCCATCCGGCGCCATGCCGGGGTCCACGACGATCACACGATCGCCGTCGCGGACCAGGCTGCACGAGCTCCGGACGCCGTCGAGCCCCTCGCCGCCGGCGCCGGTGAGCAGCAGCTCCCAGCGGGCCGTCCGCGCCCGCGGCGCATCAGATGATCGTTCCTGAGAGGATGCCCGACCGCTCACGGCCCGCAACGATAGCGGAGCCCGGCGCCGTGGCCGGGCTCCGATGTTCGCGAGATCTGCAAGCGCTCGCCCAGCTCGATGACCTCTGGCTAGCGGGTCACGGTCAGGGTGACCGTTTGGGAGTGGCTGAGGCTGCCACTGACGCCGTTGATGGTCAGCGTGTAGGTCTTCCTCGTCGTTGACGTCGCGGTCTTCACGGTGAGCGTCACCGTGGTCGTGGTCGCAGTGGTCGGATTCGGGCTGAACGTGACGGTCGACCCGGAGGGCTTCCCGCCGAGGCTGAACGTGATGGCACCGGTGAAGCCGTTCAGCTTGGTGATCGTGATGGTGTAGGTCGCGGTCCCCCCTCGTTTGACCGACGTCGAGGGCGGAGTCACCGTGAACGAGAAGTCGGGTGGCGGTGAGGTCACGGTCACGCTGGCCGTCCCGCTGACACCCCCGCTTGCCGCCGTGACGGTGAATGGCCCGCCGGGTGTCCCGCCGGCCGTGAACAGCCCGGTCGACGCGTTGATCGAGCCGCCGCCGTTCACCGACCAGGTGAACGTCGGCTGGGGGCTCATCGGCTGGCCGAACTGGTCGTACCCGGTCGCCGAGAACTGTTGCGTCTTGGAGACGGTGACGGACGCGTTCGCCGGAGTGACGCCGACCGACGTGAGGACCTGGGCGACCCCAGAGCAGCTCGGGAACGAGAAGCTCCCGATCCGGGTCCGCCAGTCGAATTGGTTGACGCCGCTCGGGTAGTACTCGCTGGTGAACCAGAACGTGCAGCCGTCGACTGGATCGACGGTCATGTCGCTGTAGTCGCCCCACCGGCTGCTCGTCCCGGACTGCGAGCCGAGACCCGCAAAAAGGACGGCCTCGCCCTGGGCGAGCACGCCAGCCGGGTCACCCACAAGCCTGCCGGCGTAGCGCAGGGACGGATCCACGCTCGAGCTCGAGGCGCTGTAGCCGACGGCGATGTCGCCGGCTTTGTCCATCGCCGCGCTCGGCATCCAGCGATACGTCGAGTCAGGCTGATACGTGCCCTCCTGGAACACGGATTCTGTGCCGCTCGTGATGCTGCGGAGCTCGAACCAGCGAACGCCGAGGGTGCCGCCGGAGGCAACGGTGTAGCTGCCGAGCAGCATGTCGTGGTCGCCGAAGTTGCGATAGGTGAGCCGGAACATCAGCCGGTCGCCGAGCGTGTCGAGGGCGCTCGTCGTCCCCGGCTGGGTGACGCACGCGCCGCACGCCTGCGTGAACGGGGCCGCGTTCGGCGACGTGATCTGGGTGAACGTCGAGTTCGCCGGCGTCACGAAGTCGGCATGGAAGCGGTAGGTCAGGTACTTCCCGTTGACCGGGATCCCGGCGCTCGGGTATAGCACGAACGGATCGGGAGCACCGGCCGGCGGCAGCGTCGAGCCCTCCAGGTCGGCCGGCAGCATCGGGCTGTAGCTCGATCCGAGGTTCGGCATCGCGATGAACGTCGCGGCCGCGCCGGTCAGCATCTTCGAGCGGTCGAGGACGAACGCCTGGGGGCCAAGGAACGCGCTGCCCGACGAGTCGAAGACGTTGATCGCCATGTAATAGCCGTCGGGCCAGACCGAGATCTTCGGGTAGTCGTAGAAGTTCGACCCGAGGTGGAAGTCGTAGCGGTAGTAGACGCCGGTCGCGTCGCTCGTCGCCGAGACCGCGACGCACTCGTCCGTCGGAATGCCGGAGCCCGCGAACTGGCTCAGCAGCCAGCGGTTCGCGAGCTGGTCGTAGAGCACGACCGGGTCGCCGTCGCCGTTGCTCTGGCAGACGCCGCCGAAGCCGGCCCAGACGGATTCGATCGAGGCTGGGCCGAGCATCGACGCACCCGTCGACTTGTTGAAGACCTGATAGCCCTCGTTGACGATCTGGACGTACTGCGTCGCGCCGACCTCGCCGTTCGTGTCCGGCGGGGCGCAGTTGCAGCTGACGCCCGGGAAGTCGATGCCCTCGAAGTTGAGGCTGGGCGAGGGCATGTTCGCCGAGGGTTGCGACGTCTGGACGACCGGGTCATGGACCTGGACGTGGCTCGCGGCCCCGCCGGAGGCCGCGTCGCCGCCCTGGTCGTCGTTGGCCGGCAACGCCCGCACGGGCAGTTGCGGCAGCTCGCGGATCGGCTTCGACGTGTCGTGCTTGATCGCGCCGCCGACCTTGTTGCCGTTGCCGACGTCGATCGGGCCGTTGGCCGACTGGGCGGCCGTTACCTCGAAATGGGCGCCCGCCGCGGCGAGCGCCGGCCCCGTCCTCGCGGGGCCTGCCTCGATGAGCATGGTCGCCAGCAGCGCGAGCGCGGCGACGAGGGTGATGACCAGCAGCCAGCGCGAGCGAGCGATCAGTGCCACGAGTGCGATCCCTCCCCCCGGAATCACGGCCCAACCGCGGCCGCGCGGTGGCGCAATGCTCGCACGCTCGGTCCACCGCGTGATGTCGATTTCCCGACATGGTGCCCAGCGGCACCACGACCAGCGCGACAAGCTGCGCCCTCAGGACCCGGAGGCGCCTCGCTCGGGCTCCCATGAGCGATGCCCGCCTCGCATGAGCGACACGCCGGCTCCGATCAGGCTGACCACGACCCCGGCCGCGAAGGCGACATGGAGCGCCCCGATGAACGGCCGCAGGTTGATGCCCGCCGTGCCCGTCTGGGTCCCGGAGAACACCGCGACCATGACCTTGGGATCCATGGCCGAGGTCATCAGCCCGATGGCCAGGGCGATGCTGACGATGAAGCCGGTGTTGACGAGCATCGCCCGCATGCCGGCGCCGATACCGCGCTTCGCCGGCGGCACGACGCCCATGACCGCGCTCGTGTTCGGGGCATTGAAGAGCCCCGATCCCGCGCCGATGACAAGCTGCCACACCACCAACTGCCAGAACGGCGTGCTCACGTCGAGCGTGATGAGCCCGGCCAGGCCGACGGCCGTGACGAGCATCCCGGCCGTCGCCAGCGCCCGCGACCCGAACCGGTCCGCCAGTGCGCCGCTGATCGGCGAGAGGAGGAGGAGGCCGAGGGCGAGGGGCGCGAGATCGATGCCGGCGGTGACCGGATCGACGCCCTTCACGCCCTGCAGGTAGAACACGAGCAGGAACAGGACGCTGTTCCGGGCGATGCCGTTGAGCAGGCCGGTCAGGTTGCCCATCGTGAACAGCCGGTCATCGAACAGGGTCAGGTCGAGGAGCGGCGTCGCGACGCGTCGCTCGACGAAGACGAGCACCGGGACGAGGACGAGGAAGAGCACGAACCCGCCGAGGACCCACCACGTCGTCCAGCCGTAGATCCCGCCGAAGGCGAGCGACGTCATCAGCGCCAGCAGGCCGACGAGGTAGATGGCCGAGCCGAGCCAGTCGAGCGAGACGTTGCGCTGGGCCGGCATCCGCTCGACCAGGATCAGCGCCGCGGCGATGACCCCGATGATCCCGAGCGGGACGTTGAACCAGAAGACGAAGCGCCAGCCGAAGGTCGTCAGCCAGCCGCCGACGATCGGGCCGAGCATCAGCCCGGCGCCGACCACCATCGCGTTGATGCCGAGGGCCCGGCCGAGCTCACGCCGGGCGAACGCATCGGTGACGAGGGCGGACGAGTTGGCGAACAGGAACGCCCCGCCGATGCCCTGGACCACGCGTCCGGCGATCAGCGTCAGCGCATCGGGCGCGACCGCGCAGAACGCCGAGGCTGCGGTGAAGATGAGGAGGCCGAGGGTGAAGGTCCGTGCCCGACCGAAGCGGTCCGCGAGCCGCCCCGCATTCAGGACGAGGACCGAGACGACCAGTGTGTAGCCGACGACGATCCACAGCAGCGCGAACAGGTCGGTGTGGAGGTCGCGCAGGATCTGGGGCAGAGCGATGACGAGCGTCCCCGAGTTCAGCGAGGCCAGCAGGGCCGCGACGCTGGTCACGAGGAGCAGCCACCAGCGATAGCTGGGACCGCCCGGATCGACGAACTTGGGAACGCGCATCCACCCGCATGCTGCCAGAAGATCCGACCGAGGCCGTTTCGGCTCGGACGGCGGGCGCCCGGCGGCGCCCGATCAGGCTGCAATGAGCAGGGCCCCATGCGGGGTCGGACGGGCGCCGCGGGGGTTGTCCGAGCGCCCCTGCCGCTGTCGGCTGCGGAACCAACATCCCTGCTTCGTGAGGGCGGCCGGCTTGTATCGTGTGCCGGTGACATCGGCGCGTCACCGCGGTCGCGCTGGAGGTCGGGTCCGGCCGCTGTTCGTCATTGCCGGCGCCGTCCTCTGGGCCCTCATGGTCGCTTCGGCGGCCGCCGCCGCTGACCCGCTCGACACGCCGTTCGCCCATCCTCAGTACATGGTTCATGCGATCGGACACGGCACGACGAGCGGTGGCGTCAGCGACAACTTCTGGACCCTCCTCAACGGCCCGCCCGACGCGAACGGCTACTACACGATCCCCGATGGCTCAGGCGGGACCTATACGTACCAGTCCGACTACTCCGCGGGCCCGTTCAACACGCCGCGCGAGGTCTGCGACGCGGCCGCGGCCAAGGGGGCTCCGGTCCAGGAATGGACGCTCGCGTACGACTACAACCAGAGCTTCGATTGCGCCGCGGCCAACCCGCCATCACTCGCGCCTGCTGACACCGGCGCTCCGGTCGCTTCCGACGACACCTCGGGCGGCGGCCTGACCGGGGGCGACCAGGGCGGCGGGCCCGACCTCATCCCGATCCTGTTGGGGCTCGGCGGGATCGTCGTTCTGCTGGGCGGCGGCCTCTTCATCGGCACCGCGCTCGGGATCGTGCCGAACTGGGGCGGCGCAGTCGTGCCTGGGGCCCAACCGGGCATTCCCAACACCGACAACCCCGATACGACCGAGACCGTCACCGACGCGCAGGGCAACCCCCAGCGCACGACCATCACCCAGACCGACCCGGTGACCGGTGACGTGACGGTGACGACCCTCAACCCCCAGGGAACCGCCATCAACACCGTGGGGACGCACGTCGATCCGATCACTGGCGACATGACGACGACGCGACTCAACGCGGACGGGCAGCCGGTGCTCACCCAGATCGATCACACCGACCCGATCACCGGCGACTCGACGGTCGCGCTGCTGAACCCCCAGGGCCAGCCGATCCGGACGACGACGAGCCACGTCGATCCGGTCACCGGCGATACGACGACGACCGTCTTCAACCCGCAGGGCCAGGCGATCACGTCGACCGCCACCCATACCGACCCGATCACCGGCGACGTGACGGTCACCGTTACGAACGCCCAGGGCCAGCCCATCCGGACGTTCACGACGCACACCGACCCGATCAGCGGCGACACCACCCGGACGAAGTTCAACCCTCAGGGGCAGCCAATCAGCACCCACATCGACCACGAGGACCCGATCACGGGCGACACCACACGGACGACGCTCAACGCCCAGGGTCAGCCCGCAGCCACGGAGACATGGCACACGGACCCGATCACGGACGACACGACCCACACGGTCCTCAATCCGCAGGGTCAGCCGGTCACGACCGAGATCCTCCACACCGATCCGGTGACCGGCGACGTCACGATCTCGACCCTCAACGCCCAGGGTCAGCCGGTCTCGACCGAGACCCGACACGACGATCCGATCACCGGCGACACGACCCTGACGACGCTCAACGCCCAGGGCCAACCGGTGAAGACGGTGATCGATCACACCGACCCGATCACCGACGACCACACCACCACGACGCTCAACGCCCAGGGCCAACCGGTGAAGACCGTGATCGATCACACCGACCCGGTCACCGACGACCACACGACGGTGACCCTCAATCCCCAGGGTCAGCCGGTCACCACCGAGGTCTTCCACACCGACCCGATCACCGGCGATACGACCTGCACGACCTTGAACGCGCAGGGCCAGGTCCAACGCACGATGACGGTTCACGAGGACCCCGTGACGGGGCTGTGGGTCGCCGGACCGCCACCGTCCACGCCGCCGGCGATGGCTCCGCCGCCGGTTGTCCCGGACACGGGGTCGGGGCTCATGATCGTCGACGGTGGACCCCCGCCGGCTCCCGCCGGCGCCGGCCCCACGGCTCCGTCGGGGAGTGGCACGGGATCGGGCGGGCTCACGAACGGTCCGGATCAGCCTCAGGGCAGCGGAGCGGGTCAGCCGCCAGGCGCGTCTGCGGGACAGCCGTCCAGCGCAACCCCGCAGGCACCGGCGATCGACCCGGCACTCGAGGCGCTGACCCACGCGGGCACAACCTCGATCCCCGCCGCCGACGCGTACCCGGTGCTCCATGCCCTCATCCCCTCGGTCGGGGCCGACGGCAGCGTCGCCGGTGTCAATCTCGGAGCGCCGACCGTCGCCAATGGCGCGATCACCGTCAACACGCCGCTCGGTCCGGCCACAGCCACCCTGGGCGTCGACGGCAGCGGCCACCTCCTGGCCACGATCACGGCGATGCCGAACGATCCGACCGGGCTCGTCCTCCCCAGCCAGGCCGAGGTGCAGCAGGGCGTCAAGAACGCGCTCGACGCCTACAACCAGCTGCTCGACGCGCACGGCGTCCATCTGGCGACCGTGGTGGCCGACAACGGCAGCGTGACCATTACCAGCGTGCCGAACGCACCGCCGTCGGCGGGCCCGGCGGCCATCCGCTGACCAATGCCGCCATCGACGTCGCGACCGGGCCGCCCACCGCTCCCGCCGGGCTTCCCGAGCCCAGCGGCTGGGCGCCCGATGACCCCCGCCGCGGTTCCGCCATCTCCCGTTTGGCAACCGTCACTGGAGCAGCGGCAGGCCGCCATGGGTCGGGCGGCGCCCGTCGCCGTCGCGACCACGCCGGCGCCAGCCGCCGCGGCCCGACCGGCCCTGGCACCCGCGGCCCGACCCGCCGCGGCTGCCGCCTCCCCGTCAACCGGGCAGGTCACGAAGCTCGCGAAGCTCGCCGCGGTGATCCAGGTCACGTTCGGCTCGTACCTCGGGCTCGCTGCCGCGGTCCTGATCGCCGCGTCCGCTGCCGGAGCCGCAGCCTCCGACAGCTTCGATCCGGCGGCCCTCGGCGAAGTCCGGCTCTGGGCGGTCGGCATCGGCATCGTGATGGCCATCGGCGGGCGGATGGCGTCGCGGGGGAGCGCGATCGGCCGGCTCAGTGGGATCGTCTTCGGAACGGTGTTCGGCGTCCTCGCGGGGATCGCGGTCGTCGATCCGCTCCCTGGGTTGCCGGCGAGCGTCACGGTGCCATTCGCGGTCGTCGTCCTGGTCCTCATGACGTACGTCGTGGCGGTCGACCTGTTCGCGTGGCGTCGGTCCGGCTGAGCTCGCGACCACCCTGGATCCGGACGCACCCCGGATCCCGGTGACCTGAACGATCAGACCGGAAGGCGCCCTGCCCGATCCCGGCTCGGTGATGTCGCGCGAGCGCCCATTGCGTGTGAGGCCCCAGGGTTACGTGTCGCGTCGCCACCCCGTCGGGTAGGCAGAGCGCGCGGCGGTCCTCGTGGCGAGCCGACGCCGGGAGGCGGTCTTACCCGACAGACCTGGCTCGATCTGGATGATCGGCCGAGGGAAAGTGGAGCGGGAGACGGGGTTCGAACCCGCGACCTTCGGCTTGGGAAGCCAACGCTCTGCCAACTGAGCTACTCCCGCTCGGGGAGGCCGCCATTCTAGCCGGATCCCCGATCAGGACGGAGAAGGTAAGGCCCGTTTCGAGGCTCCTCGAATCGTGGTTGGCTGCCACTGCCGCAGCGTGATTTCGGAGCGAAGGACTGCCGTCCGCGATCCCTGGATCGGCCGGTCGGGCCAAACTTGGTAAAGGGGGTTTCGTCGGTTGCGCGGGCCAACCCTGGACCCTACCAACCATCGCTCGCTACCAGAGGTAGGGTTGGTAGCCCTCGCCGGGGGGTCCCGAGCCGTCCCGCACCCGCTCTCCGGGAGAACCCGTCGCACGCCGCTCGGGAGCCTTGACCGCACCGCGCCGCAAAACCTATTCTAGCCCCGCGTCGACGCCATCCACTGAGGAGATTCCTGCCGCAGCACCTCGACGGGACAGATCGCGACCTTCATGCGCACCGTGCGCCGGCGATGGCCGAGACGCTCGGTGCGTTCGTGGTTTCTGGCCAACCCGACGGCGTCGGTGACGCATCAGATCGGACCGGCCAGGTGGGAAAGCGCCGCTGTTCGGCGCTGAAGCTCGATGGTCGCCCGTGCTCTGCCACCCCGCAACGTGACCGGGCCACGTGCACGTTCCATGACCCCGATCGGCGGGCGCAGGGGGTCGAGGTTCGCCGGACTGGCGGCATTCACCGACGCCGCATCCACCCAACCGGACCCCAGGTCGAGTTCGCAGGCCTCCAGACCGCCGACGGCATCCGCTTGACCCTGGAGCGCGCGATCACCGACGTGCTGGGCCTCGAGCCGTCGATCCCGCGCTCGAGGGTCATGATCGCGGCAGCGAGCGCCGGCCTCCGCCTCCTCGAGATGACGGATCACGAGCAGCGCCTGGCTCGCCTCGAGGCTGCCGCGGCGTCTGGGTCGCGGCGGCCTCCGGTCCGGCCGAAGCTGCGCCGGGTCGCGGAGGAGGTCGCGGAGCGGATCGGGACATCGGTCGACGCCGTCCTCGAGGAGGCCGACCGCCGCCTTGACGAGGCTCGATGAGTCGCTCGACGGAGCGCTTGGCGCCTCGCGAGCTCGGCATCCTCCTCGAGCTTCTTGCAATCGAGAACGAACGCTGGACGTTGGAGGATCGGGCCAAGGCCGCCAACGACGCGCTGGACCCCGGCAGCCTGCGATGGTGGCGACACGCCGAGGCGCTGTTGTCGAAGCTCCTCGGCACAGCGCCTGGTTCGGCGACCACGGACGTGGTCTGGAAGTTCTCGAGTGGGTACGGGCTGGAGTCGGTCACCGGCGCGAAGGCGCTCATCGACATGGCCTTGGCCGTGCCCAACTTCGACGTGGCCGACCATCTTGCGACGCTTGACGAGGCAATCCGCGCCATGGAGTTGCGCAACACCAGGAACGTCCTCAGCGCGGCCCTCGATCACGGCCTGCCGGTGTCCCCGGCCGAGCTGACGGATCGCGTAGCGGCTTCCGCGGACACCATCAACGGCTACCTGTACTCCCTGTTCACGGGACGGCTGCTGCAGATCATCGGGCCGGGTCCGCATGGCGGCGCAAGTTACGGCCCGGGCGACCTGTGGGACGAGGCTGAGCCTCTGCGCGCGCTGCTCGCGAGCCACACACGCCGAGAACAGGATCGCGACGAATGAACCCTCGACCCCTCGCCGACCTGGCGGTCTCGCGAGCCCGACATCGGCAGGGCGGCTCCGGCCTGACGATTGGCCATACAAGTTCGAATGAGTGCGCGGCCAAGCGGCCGCTGCGGCTCGGGCACTCGGCAACGTGCCCGGAGCGAGCCGGCGAGCGCGTGCCGTCGCCTCACGCAGCTGGTGGCTGAGCCCGCGACGGCCGCGAGGGCGTTGAACCTGGACCACGTGGCGCGCGTCTCGGGTCATGTCCCGGCCGCCGCGTCCTGCGGCGGCGAGGGCCGCTCGGAGACCGGCCGACATGTCCAGCGCCCGGCGCTCCATCGGACTTGCTCTACTCGTCGGGCTCCTCCTCGGCGCGGTCGCCGGGGG
>DATGGQ010000002.1:0-58613 GCA_035308445.1 Candidatus Limnocylindrales bacterium
CTCGACTCCACCGTGCTGCGCGCCTGCACCGCCGACGGCTACCGCTTCTCCCTGTCGGGCTGGAGCTGGGTGCGGCCCACGGGCGACGCGATGCGCGCCTGGGCGGCCAAGCACCCGGGCGAGGACTGGCGCGTGCCGCGCGACCTCGTAAACGAGGCCGTGGCGCAGATGTTCGAACGCTTCGACGTCGGGCTGATGCGCCCCGACGCGGCCTTCTGGCGCGACGAGATCACCCGCTGGCAGCGCCTATACGGCGAAGATGTCGTGGTCCCGTTCGACACCAACAGCGCGCGCCAGATGGCCCCCGCGTTCGACGCCTGGGCGACCGCCGTTCGCGAGGGGACCGCGCTGCACGACGGCGACCCCGTGGTGTCCGAGCACGTCAAGGCGATGCACCGCGCGGCGGCCCGCAGCGGCGCGCGCGACGCCGACGGCCGGACCCTCCACGTCCCGGTGAAGGGCGACGACCGGGCCAAGATCGACGGCGGCCTGGCGGACATCCTCGCCCGCCACGCCGCCATGACCATGCCCGAGGCGGCCGCGCCCGCGCCGCGCGGCCCGTCCGCGGCCTCGTGGTGAGGAGGCGGGACACGTGGCGCTGAACCTCACCAGCCCGCAGCTCCTGGAGCGCCTCGGCGCCGAGCTGGACGCGCGCGCCCCGGACTACGAGCTGTGGCAGGACTACTACGACGGCCGCCACCAGCCGCCGGTCGCCCTCCTCGCCGCCTCGACCGGCTACCGCAGCGAGTACGCCCGCTGGCTCTCGGGGTTCTCCGACAACTTCTGCCGGCTCGTCGTCCAGGCCGTCGACGAGCGGCTCCGGGTGACCGGCTTCCGGGTGGACGGCGCGGCGGGCGACCGCAAGGCGTGGGCGTACTGGCAGGCGAACCAGCTCGACGCCTGGCACCAGCGGGCGCACCGCGAGGCGCTCGTCAAGGGCTGGTGCCCGGTCACCGTGGACGCCGCCCCGGACGGGGCGCCGCGGATCCGGGCCCACCAGGCGGACCAGTTCGCCATCGCCTGGGACGACGACGACGCCCTGGCCCGGGCGGCGGCGATGCGGCGCTGGGTCACGCCCGACGGGCGGCGCCTCGCCACGCTCTACTTCGCCGACCGGATCGAGAAGTACGAGCTGGGCGCCGGGAATGCGTGGGCGAATCGGCCGGTGGCGGGCGAGCCGTGGCCGCTGCCCCACGACCTCGGCGTGGTGCCGGTGGTCCCGCTCGTCAACGACCCCGACCTCTACAACGCGGGCCAGAGCGAGATCGGCGCGATGCTGCCGATGCAGAACGCGCTGAACCTGCTGATGAGCGACATGCTCGTCTCGGCCGAGTACACCGCGTTCCCGCAGCGCTGGGTCACCGGGCTCGAGATCCCGGTCGACCCGGACACGGGCAAGCCCGTGCAGCCCTTCAAGCTCGCCTACGACCGGATGCTGATGGCCAGGGACAAGGACGTGCGGTTTGGCCAGCTCGACGCCGCCGACCTCGCGCCGTACATCCGGGCGATCGAGGCGTGCATCCAGCACATCGCCAGCACGACCCGGACGCCGCCCCACTACCTGCTCGGGCAGGCGGGGTCCTTCCCGTCGGGCGAGAGCCTGAAGGCCACCGAGACGGGCCTCGTGGCGAAGGTCAAGCGCCGCCAGGGCGACTTCGGCGAGTCCTGGGAGGAGTGCGTCTCGGTCGCCTTCCGGGCGGCCGGGGACGCCCGCCGGGCCGACCGGCAGGACAAGGAGGCCGTCTGGGCCGACCCGGAGGTCCGCACCGAGGCGCAGCACGTCGACGCCCTGCTCAAGCTCAAGTCGCTCGGCGTGCCGCTTGAGCAGCTCTGGGAGGACGCCGGGTACAGCCCGCAGCTCATCGCCAAGTGGAAGGACGCCGCGGCCGCCGCGAAGTCCGCCGGGGGCGCCCCGATCGACCCCTCGATGCCTGGCGACCCGGAGGCGATGGCCCAGGTGCGCGCCACGATCGCCGATGCCCCGATCGGCGCCCAGCCCGAGCCGGGGGTCAAGGCCCCGGCCACCACGACGCCGGCCCGGCCGGCGGCCCATCCCCCGATGCCCGTGTCCGGCACGGGCGCCTAGGAGGCACATGCCACCATGACCGACGACCAGTCCGCGGGCGCGACGCCCGTCGTGCCGAGCGCGACGCCCGGACAGACACCCGATCAGACCGCCCCCGCATCCGCCCCGCCCGCGACGGGCGAGGACGGGCTCGCTGACGGCGGGAAGCGGGCGCTCGATGCCGAGCGTGCCCAGCGGCGTGAGGCCGAGCGGCGCGCGAAGGCGGCGACCGACGAGCTCGAGGCCCTGCGGGCCGGACAGCTCTCCGAGCACGAGAAGGCGATTGCGCAGGCCCGCAAGGAGGCCCTGACCGAGGCCACGACCAAGGCGCACGCGATGGTGCGCCGGGCCGAGGTCCGGCGGGCGCTCGCGTCGGCCGGCGTCGTGGCGGACGCGCTCGACCTCGCGGCCGGCGCGCCAGAGTTCGCGGACCTCGCGGTCGACGACGACGGGCGGATCGCGGACCTCGACCGGGCGCTGTCCGGGTTCCGGTCGGCGCACCCGTCCCTGTTCAGCGCTCCGCGGTCCGCCGCGGGCAACTTCGACGGGGGGTCCGGCGGCTCGCCGAGCCCGGCGACGTGGACCCGCGACCAGATCGGGGCCATGAGCCAGGCCGAGTTCGAGAAGAACGAGGCCGAGATCATGCGCGCCATGCGCGAGGGCAGGATCAGGGACTGACCAGCCGGCGAGTTCGCCGGCGCCGCCACCGACCTGAGACCCCGGTGAGGGTCGGGACGGCGGATCTCCCCACCGGGAGGAGACAAGAAACGTGGCGAACATCACGCGCTCTCTCGCCGACACCGCGGGCTTCATCCCGCAGGCGTGGGCCCGCCGGGCGCTGACCATCCTCCGCAGCAACATGGTCCTCGCGCAGTTCGTGCGCCGGGACTTCGACTTCGAGCCGGGCTGGGTCGGCAAGACCCTCAACATCCCCTACCCGGGCACCTTTGTGGCCCAGGACAAGGCGGCCGACACGCAGATCAGCGTGCAGACGCCGTCGGGCGGCGCGACCGCTTCGGTCACCCTCGCCAAGCACAAGGCCGTCGACTTCAACATCGAGGACGTGGCCCGGGCGCAGAGCTCGACCGAGCTCATGGACCAGTACCTCTCGCCCGCGGTCATCGCTCTCGGCAACCAGGTCGAGGACGACCTCTTCGGGCTGTACGGCTCGCTCACCGGCACGAGCGTCGGCACGTTGGGCACGGCCGTCAGCGACAGCACCATCCGCTCGGCCCGCCAGGCGCTCAACGGCGCGCTCGCGCCGATGCCCTCCCGAGCGCTGATCGTGTCGGCCCGCGACGAGGTGGCGATCCTCGGCGCCACCAACCTCCAGAGCTTCTTCGCCTTCCGGCAGGGCCAGCAGGCCATCCCCGAGGGCCAGATCGGCCGCCTGTACGGCTTCGACACCTGGATGAGCCAGCGCGTCCCGGTCCCGACCGTCCTCGTGACGCTCGGCAGCCAGGCGTCCGGCACGTTCAGCCTGACCTACCTCGGCCAGACGGCCTCGGGCATCGCGTACAACGCGGCCGCCGCGACCGTCCAGACCGCCCTCCAGGGCCTGTCCACGATCGGCGCCAGCAACGCCACCGTCGCGGGTTCCGCCGGCGGCCCGTACACCATCACCTTCGCGGCCGCCCTGGCCGCGAACATCCAGCCCCTCACGGCCGACTTCAGCGCGCTTGCCACGCCGGCCAACGCGTCGCTCGCCAACGGCTACAAGAACCTCGCGCTGCACCGCGACGCGATGATCCTGGCCGTCCGCCCGTTCGAGCCGGTCCCGGCGAACGCGGGCGTGGACTCGTTCACCGCCACGGACCCGGACAACGGCCTCGCCGTCCGCGTCCAGCGCGTCTACGACATCAACTACCGGGCGATCCGGTACGGCGTCGACATCCTGTACGGGATCGCCGCCCTCCGGCCCACGCTCGGCTCGGTCGTCCTCTCCTAACCCCGCGCGTGGACCTCTGCACGCTCGACGACGTCAAGCTCCAGGGGTCGATTCCGGACACCCAGGACGACCCCTGGCTGGCGTCGGCGATCACCTCCGTCTCCGCGGTGTTCGAGGCGGCGACACGGCGCTGGCTCGCGCCGCGCGGCTCGATGACGCGCTACTTCGACGGCTCGCTGGTGCGCCAGCTCGGCGACATGGCGGGCTCGGTGCCGCGCTACTTCGGCCCGGCCTGGATGCCGCAGTGGGGCCGCGTCCTGCCCGTCTACGACGGGATCACGGCCCTGACCTACCTCGGCGTCGCCGACGCCGACCAACCCGACGACGGCACAGGGTCGTACACGCCGATCACCCGCGGGATTCACCTGCGGGGCGACCTCCGCGACGGCTGGCCGTACACGCGCGTCGAGCTCGACTCGACGGCACCGCGCCTCCTGCCCACCGCCGGGTACAACGTCGTCAAGGTGACCGCGCCCGGCTGGGGACCGGCGGCCGTCGCGCCCCGGGTCGGGGAGCTCGCGGCGACCGCGGTCGTCCGCGGCTGGCGCGCCCGCAATGGCGGCGACGGCGCGCCGGACATTGCGATCCCGCGCCCGGACGGCGGCGTCGCCATCCTGCGGCGCATCGCCCCGGCCGAGCTCGACGAGCTGGTGCGCGACTTCGCGCCCGATACCCGGCCGGCGCTCGCGTCGGTCCCGGCGGGCTGACGATGGCAGCAGGAGACCTCTCCGCCGTCATGGATGGCCTCGCGGCCGCGGTGCTCTCGACGGGCCTCGTTCGCGAGGCCCACGGCTTCCCGCCCGGCGCCGTGACGGTGCCCTCATGCCTGGTCGACTTCCCGACCGAGATCGAGCTCGGGGCGACGTTCGGCCGGGGCGGCGACGTCATCCGGCTGCCGGTGCTCCTGCTCGCGGCGCAGACGCTCAACGAGGCCGGGCGCGACGCCCTGGCCGCGTTCGTCGACGGCGGTGCGGACGTCTACACCGCGATCGAGGGGCCGCACGCCTGGGGCACGGCACACGTCGCCGGCGCCTCGACGACCCCGGTCGTGTTCGCCGGCATCACCTATCTCGCCCTGAAGCTCGACGTGGAGGTCGCCACCTGATGGCTCCCAAGTACGGCTCCGGCACGAGCGTCTGGCTCGACCTCGTCGACGCCTCCCAGTTCTTCAACGAGGCGGGGATCGAGCTCGCCGTCGAGACGGCCGAGACCACGACCTTTCAGCCCGGCACCTCACCGGCGTGGCGGGCCTTCATCGAGGGCGTCGCCAGCTCCAAGGTCACCGTCAAGGGCTTCTACGACCTGGTCAACGACGCGGCGCTGTTCGGCAACATCCGCGACGGCGGCTCGGTCTTGACGTACGGGCCGCAAGGCTTGGTCGCCGTGGGCGACCCGGCCCGCCTCGTGTGGGTCCACGACACGGCAGTCGCGGAGAGCTCACCAGTCGGCGGGGCGGTCTTGGTCTCGTCGACCTTCCAGGGCGACGCCGTGGTCGGCCTCGGCTGGGCCCTCCACCCGATGGCCACGGACTCGGGCACAACGACCGGCGCGACCCGCAACGACCTGGCCGCGAGCTCGACCGGCTGGCAGGCCCACCTCCACGTCACCGCCGTGACCGGCTCGCCCACCTCGTGGACCGTGAAGCTCCAGGACTCGGCCGACGGCACGACCTGGGCCGACGTCGCGGGTGGCGCCTTCACGGCCACCACCATCCCGGCCGCGCAGCGGCTGGTCTCAGCGGCGGGGGCGACGCTCCGCCAGTACGTCCGCTACGTGGCGACCGTCGTCGGCGGGACCACGCCAACCATCACCTTCGGGCTGGCCTACGCCCGGAACCGCTAGGAGGAGATCCCATGGCTACGGGCTTCCGGTACGGCGCGAAGGCGCTCGTCACCGTCAACGCGATCGACCTGTCGGCGTACTGCGACGACGCCGGCCTCGACGTCGGCATCGACACCGCCGAGACCACCACGTTCGCGGCCACCTGGAAGACGTTCATCGAGGGCCTGGCCTCGGCGAAGTTCTCGCTCAAGGGCAACTTTGACCCGACCGTCTCGACCGGCCCGGCCGCGGTCCTGACCGGGCTGATCGGCGGCGGCGCCAAGACCGTCGTCTTCAACCCGGCCGGCACCGCGGTCGGCGAGCTCAAGCGGACGGTCTCGGCGATCCTCACCGGCTACGCCGAGACGTCTCCGGTCGGCGGCAAGATCACGTTCACCGCGGCCTTCCAGGGCACCGGCGCCGTGACGTTCGGGAGCAACTGATGGCCCTCCCGGCAGCCCCGCTTGCGCGGGGGACCGTCGAGGTCGCGGGCGAGATGGTCGAGGTCCGCAGCCTCACCCGCGGCGAGGCCCTCGAGATCCGGGCGCTCGCCGGCGAGCCCGACGCGGACCGGCGCGGCGAGGTCCTGATGATCGCGTGGGGCACCGACACCTCGCCCGAGGAGGCCGAGGCGTGGTGGCGCGCGTCCGACCCGGTCGCCGTGCAGAAGCTCGTCCGAGGGATCGCCGTCGTCTCGCGCCTGCTCGCGGAGGACGGCGGCGACCCAAAACCAGAGCCGAGCGCGCGTTCGTCGAGGGCGAGCTCGACGTGACGGACTTCCTCCTCGGCGAGGCGCTCGGGAAGTCCCTCGCCGAGGTCCGCGCGCTCGGCAACGCCGAGGTCGTCGAGTGGCTGGCGTTCTTCGCCTACCGGCGCGCGCTGGCCGAGGTCGAGCATGGCGGCTGACGGGATCGTCGGGGTCGACCTCGAGGGCCTGATCGCCATCAAGCGGGCGTTCCGGCTCGCCCACGACGGGACGCAGAAGGCGATCGGGCGCCGGCTCAAGGAGGTCGCGACCCTCGTCGCGTCCGAGGTCGCCGGCCGCGTCCCGGTGCGGAGCGGGCGCGCCCAGGCCAGCGTCCGGGCCGTGGCGACCCAGGAGAGCGCATCGGTCGCGGCGGGCGGCGCGCGGGCGCCCTACTACCCGTTCCTCGACTTCGGCGGCAGCACCGGGCGCGGCCACATCCCCGGCGTCTCGGGGTCTGGCTCGGTCAAGCGCGCGTGGTACGGCCAGGGCGGGGCGGGCGGCGGCGAGGGCCGCTACCTGTACCCGGCGATCCAGGACATGTCGGAGGTCATCGCGTCGGCCGCCTCGGAGGCGGTCCACGACGCGCTCGCCGACGCGGGCTTCGAGGCCGGCTGATGGCGGACAAGCGGACCGTCGAGGTCAGGATCGTCGGCGACGCTACGGGCTACAAGAAGGCGCTCGCCGAGTCCGAGCAGGCGTCTGGCAAGTCCGGGTCGATCATCGGCGGGGTGTTCGCCGGCGTCGGCATCGCCGCCACGAACCTCGCGGTCGAGGGCGTCGGCAAGGTCATCGACTTCCTGGGCGACTCGAGCAAGGTCGCCCGCGACGCCGAGGTGACGACCACCCGCCTGACGACCGCCCTGCGCGACAACGTCAAGGGCTTCACGGGCACGGCCGAGGCCATGACGGGCGCCGTGGACGCCGGACGGCGGCTCGGCTTCACCGGCGACGAGCTCCGCGCCAGCCTCGCAGCGCTGGTCACCGTCACGAAGAACCAGCGCCAGGCGCAGGTCGACGCGGCGGCGGCCGAGGACCTCGCCCGCGCCCGCGGCATCGATCTCGCATCGGCGACGAACATCGTGATCAAGGCCCAGGAGGGCAACGTCGGGGCGCTCCGGAAGCTCGGGATCATCGTCCCGGCGGTGACCTCCAACGTCGACGCGCTCAAGGCGTCCCACGAGAAGGCCACGCCGGCCCAGATCAAGGCAGCCCAGGCGGCCGACAAGGCCGCCACGGCGACCGCGGCCCTGGCGGCGATCCAGCGGGCAGCCCAGGGCCAGGCCGAGGCGTACGCGGGCACGATGCAGGGCTCGCTCGCGGTCGCCGGCACCGAGGTCGAGGCGATCCAGGAGCGCCTCGGCGAGACGCTCAACCGCATCGTCGCGGCCGTCCTCCCGCCCCTCGTGAAGGGACTTTCCGCGGTCGCGGACTGGTTCGGGCAGGTCGCCCAGGCGGCGGCGCCGTTCGTCGCCCAGGTCGTCGACCTCGGCGGGCAGTTGATGGCGGCGCTGGCCGACGCGTTCAACCAGATCGCCGCAGCCGTCCAGCCGCTGATCCCGGTCATCGCCGACCTCGTCCACCAGGACCTCGAGGTCCTCGCGTCCGTCATCGGGACCGTCGCCAAGTGGGTCACGGAGAACCTGATCCCGGCCTTCGTGCAGGTCGCGAAGTCAGTCCTCCCGCCGCTCCGAGCTGGGCTCGAGTGGCTCGCGCACGACGTCCTGCCGAGCGTCCGGGCTGCCATCGAGTTCGTCGCCGCCCACGCGATCCCGCCGCTCCGGTCGGCACTCGAGTGGGTCACCAAGAACGTCCTGCCGCCGCTCGGCGCGGCCTTCGACTGGATCGTGAAGAACGTGCTGCCGCCCGTGGTGGCGGCGCTGCGCTGGATCGCCGACAACGTCCTGCCGGCGCTCGGTCAGGGCTTCGCCTTCTTCACCGACCGGGTGCTGCCGGCGGTGTCGGGCGCCCTGCAGGCCGTCGGCGGTGTCGTCGGGAAGGTGTTCGGGGCGGTCGCCGGCACGGTCAAGTCGGCAATCAATGCGGTGATCGGCCTCATCAACGGGATGATCCGGGCGATCGACTCGGTCCAGTTCCACGTCCACATCGATCCGCCCGACCCGCTGCCGAAGATCCACTTCGACTGGAACGGCGTCGGCCTCGGCCAGCTGCCCTACCTCCATGCCGGCGGCCTCGTGCCCGGCACCCCGGGCGCGGACGTCCTGGCGGTCCTCCAGGCCGGGGAGCGCGTCGTGCCCCGTGGCTCGGCAAGCGGGCCGACCGTGGTCGTCAACATCAACGGCGGCCTGATCGACGGGCCGACGATCGACGCGCTGACCAACGCGCTCGCCCGCCGCCTCTCCTTCGCGCCGGGCACGTGACCACGACCGCGCTCACGGTCGGCGGCACGGACCTCACCGCCGCGGTGGCGTGGGGCTCGATGACGTGCAAGCTCAACACGCTCGACTTCACGCTCGTGGACCCGGCGTACACGCCGGTCATCGGCGACGCCGCGGCGCTCACGATTCCGTCCTGGTCCGGCACCGTGGTCTCGGTGGCGAAGGAGGACCCCGTCGACCGGGCCGGCCATGTCCGAGTCACCGTGTCGGCCACGAACCAGGTGGTCGCGACGGCCTCGGCGGCGCCGTTCGGCCTGTCCGACGCCCCGGACGGCTCGACGACCTACGGCTATCGCAAGCTCAAGCTCCAGACGAGCCAGAACCAGGACGGCACGACCACCCAGCACGGCTCGTGCCAGATCAGCCAGGCCGGGATCTGGCCGGCCATGACGTTCCTGCTGACCTCGGCCAACCAGGGCCTGTCCGCCGTCGGCTTCTCGGCGACCAACGTGACCGTGACCTGGCCGCGGGCCGACATCCCGCAGTACGCGCTCGAGTTCGGCGACCCGATCGTCACCATGGCCGTGTGGGCGGCCAGCCAGGCCGGCGCCGCCCCGCCCGGGACGATCGACGGCACCCGGATCACCGCGGGCACGGTCGACACCCCGCAGCTGCGCGCCAACGCGGTGACGGCGGCGCAGATCCTCGCCGGCTCGGTCTCGGGCGACAAGCTCGCGGCCACGCTGCTCCTGGCCTCGCTCATCAAGACCGCGGCGCCCGACGGCTCGGACCCGGGCGCCGGGCTCCGCGTCGAGGTCGATCGCGCCGGCATCCGCGCCTACGACGCCTCCAATGTCCTGCAGGTCAACATCCCGACCGACGGCTCGCCGGTGTACGTCCGCGGCCAGGTGTCGGCGACTAATCTGGTCGCCACGGCCTCCGCGCTGCTGCAGGGCACGGCGCTCCTGGGCGTCGGCGCCACGATGACCGTGCAGAACAACGTCGCGGACCCGAGCTCCGCGCCGGTCCTCGTCGGCTCGGTCCCGAAGCTCATCCTAGGAACGTCGCCGGCGCACCCGGGATCCGGCCTCGCCTACGACCCGGCCGGGGGCGCGGGCGGAGGCACCCCGTCCTTCTGGGTCGGCGCGACCGCCGACGACGGCGCCACGACCGACGTCGCCTATGAATACAACGCCTCGACCGGCGCGCTCCTCCGCACGCTCCGCAAGACCGGCTCGACGGTCACCTACACCGCCACCCTCGGCTCGACCTCGCACGTCAGTGACACCTGCACGGACCGCACCGGCAGCCTGTACAGCCAGGTCGCCACGCCGCTGACCTTCCCAGCGCGGGCCAACATCCGGATCCAGACGGTCTCGGTCTACATGGCCGGCGTCAGCGGCAACTCGTGCACCGCGAAGAACGCGGTCTGGAACACCAGCGGCACGTCCCTGCGCGAGTCGGCGGCCTACACGCCCTCGAAGCCCGCATTTGGCCTCGGCAACTCCGTCCACTACGAGAAGTCGCTGACCTCGGAGCTGGCGGTGGCCTCGGGCGCCACGATCTGGGCCGGCTTCCTGCACACCGCCTCGGGCGACTGGTTCCAGTGGGACCAGGACTCCGGGTCGGGCAACACGGAGAAGCGCGGCGACGGCCTCGACGGGTCGATGACCAACATCTCGACCTTCGCCTCGCTCAAGCCGAACGTCTACGTGACCTACAAGTACGACGTCGACTCGTCCCTCGAGGGGACGATGGGCACGATCGTCGGCATCGCCCGAGTCGGCACCTCCCTGTGGGTGCTCGACGACCTCGGGACCCTGTTCCAGTACAGCCAGGCCGACCTCTCCTACATTGGCAAGACGACGGCGATCGCCGCCTACATCACCGGGCAGAAGGCCGGCGCCGGGCTGTTCTACGACGGGACGAACCTCATCGTCGCCACGGCGTCGGGCACCACCGGCACCGATCAGGTCCGCCTCGTCAAGTGCACGACCGGCGGCGCCTACGCCTCCACGCTCAACTGCTCGGGCCTCGCGGTCAACGGCTCGACCGCGACGATCCGCGGCGGGTGCCTGGTCAATGACGCGCTCAACGCGGGCGCGCCGACGTACTGGCTGGCGCTCGGCGGCGCGTTCGCCGGGGTGTACGGGTTCGTCGCGTCCACCGGCGCCAACACCGCCAACCGCGACTTCGGGCTGGCCGGGGAGATCGCCGGGGGCGTGGCCTGGGACGGCTCAGTGTTCCGGGGCTGGGCGGCGGCCGCCCCGACGAGCCTCTGGGCGTTCACGTCGTGGGACTGGTCGTCGGCCAGCCAGCCGTTCTGGCTCGCCTACGCCTGGTACGACGACGTCGGCACGGTCCACGAGACGCACGTCGGGCCGCGCGCCTCGATCAGCCTCGGCCGGCGCCGCCAGCTCGGCGTGACGGTGCCCACCGTCCCGGCCGGCGGGGCGGACGATCCCGACAAGCTGAACCTCTACATGGGGTCCGGCGCCACCGACCCGGACGCGTCCGCATTCGGCAACCTGTGGCTCCAGACGACGACGACCGCGACCCAGATCACGCTCACCTCCTTCACCTCGTCCGGCACCCACGACGCGACGACGAACAACTTCCCCGGCGGGACGCCCGCGGTCCTGCGGTCACAGACGGGCGTAGCCGCGGACAGCGTCAAGGCGCCGTGGAGCCTGAAAGGCGACGGGTCCAAGTCCGGGTTCCTGCGGTTCGTGCCCATCACGCTCGAGTCGCTGACGGCGGGGACCACGCCGTCGGCCGGCGACCAGACCTGGACACCGGCAACCATCCCCACCGACGGGTCCGTCTACGCCGTCGCCGCGACCATCGGCGTGCGCGAGTCGGCCGGGGGCAACGTCGCCTTCGTGGCGAAGAACTACTCCGGAGAGGCGGCCGGCTACCAATACAGCTCGGGGGTGGCCGGCCGCGGCGGGTTCGGCACCGTCCAGCTCATCCGAACGGGGGGCACCAACAACGTCCAGTTCAAGACCAACGCCAGCGCCACGACCAACGTGACCATCTGGGTCTACGTCCACGGCTACTGGACGTATGCGTAGGTCCGTTCAGCGTGGGGACGGAATCGAGCGGCCGGCTGGGTCGACGTGAGTAGTCGGGGTCGGAGACCGACCTCCGCCGCTCAGGCGCAGTGGCGGACGTCTACCTCAGGCGCGGCGGGGTGTGGGTGAAGGCGCAGCCAAGAACGGACCGCCTTCCCGCGTCGCCTGCGCTTGTCGGACCATCTTCTCGACCCATCGCGGGTCCTATTCTTACCGAGACAGCCGCGAAGGGCGGCAACGGCATGGTACCGAGGACAGGTTGTGACCTCAGGCTTGGACAACGGGAACTTCGACGACCAACTGCTGACGGTCCTGCGCCAGGATCCTCGCATGTTCGCGGCGACCGGCGAGTTCCTCCGCAACGAAGCGATGGAGCTCGGGAACCGGATGGACCCCGGCCTGCTGCGCCTCCTCCTGGGCGATGAGGCGACCCGACGCCGGTTCTTCACCGATGTCGACGGGACAATGGTCTTCGACAAGCAACGCTTTGGCTGGCTCGTATCCAATCGAGAGTTCCTGCCCGACAGCTTCACCCGCTTCACGAACACGATCGGCCTGGTGGACGCTGCCGGCAGGAGCATCGCCAAGAGCCGCGACGTCGAGCTCGTGTGGCCCTACAAGGACTGCTGGCTCGAAGGTGGCCAGACGAAGGAGGAGAAGGGCCGGCCCGAGGTCTTCTACAACGAGAACCTCGCCCCCGATCAGATCGACCGCCTCACCGCTCCGAAGGTCTTCACCAAGGCGCGGCGGATCTCCCGTGACGGGGAGGAGGCGGCCACGAGCTTCGCCCATGGCGACAACCTCTTCATCAACGGCAACAACCTCCTGGCCCTCGTGTCGCTCCGCGAACGCTTCCGCGGAAAGGTCCAGACGATCTACATCGATCCACCGTTCAACACCAAGCGCGACGACTTCGGCTACAACGACCGCTTCAGCCGGTCGAGCTGGCTTACCTTCATGCGCAATCGACTGGAGATTGCGTTTCAGCTGGTCCGTGATGACGGCAACATCTTCGTCCATATCAACGACGAGCAGTACCCGTACCTCGCCGTGCTCTGCAACGAAATCTTCGGCGAGGACAACTACGTCGACACGATCATCTGGTCCTACGGCTCACCATCTGGTGGCCGGGCCTCCACGGCGAAGCTGGTCGGTGTCCACGACTACATCCTCCACTTTGCCAAGAACCGCCCCAACCGCTTCGCCCAGAAGATCTTCACGGCCTACTCCGACAAGTACATCGCCGACTGGTTCCGCTTCGAGGACGAGAACGGGCGCTACCGCATCCGGCTTCGCGAGGCGGATGAGTCTGGCAAGGCAACCGTCGAGAAGCAGTACCTCAAGGACAGCAAAGGCATGCCGGGGACGACTGTCTGGTACGACACGGTCTGGGCCGACATCAAGCAGATCTACGCCGACCCGCGGGCCTACAAAGAGGATCAGAAGGATCACTCCGAGGTCACGGACTTCGGGACGACCCAGAAGCCAGAGCGGCTTCTCAAGCGCATCCTCGAGCACACCACCCGGCCCGGCGACCTCGTGCTCGATTTTTTCGGCGGCAGCGGCACCACGGCCCGTGCCGCCCACAAGATGGGTCGCCGCTGGATCCTGGTCGAGCAGCTCGAGGCCCACGTCAAGATCGCACTCGAGACGCTGGTCAAGACCGTCAACGGGGATCAGACCGGCATCTCCAAAGACGACGACGTCAACTGGACCGGCGGTGGCTCATTCGTCTACTGCGACATGGCCAAGCTCAACGAGGCGATCGTCGAACGGGTCAGGGATGCAGCGACAACCGACGAGCTCCTGGCGATCTGGGACGAGGTACATGCCACCGGCCTCGTCTCCTACCGGGTCCAACCCGAGCGCTTCGAGGCCGAGGCGTTCGCGAAGCTCGACTTCGCGGAGCAACAGGCGGCGCTCATCGCCGTCCTCGACAAGAACCAGCTTTATGTGAACTACTGGGACATCGACGACGCCGACTTCGGGATCGGCGACGACGACAAGACATTCAATCGCGGCTTCTACGGCGCGGGCGTGGCCGCCGGACCCGGGCCGAGCGGAGCTGATCCGGAGTGAACCTCTACGAGCGGCTCGAGGCCGCGGCCGAGGACCGGGGCGGCCGGGAAGGCCTACCCGATTATGTCCAGGACGGCCTTCGGCCGTCCCACCAGCTGCGGCCGTATCAGACGATCGCCCTCCAGGACTTCCTTGCCTACTTCGATCGGAAGCGCCCCGACGGCGAGCCGGTCTATCGCCAGCGCCCGGCCCACACCCTCTTCCATATGGCGACCGGCAGCGGCAAGACCCTGGTCATGGCCGGTCTCATGCTGTTCCTCTACGAGCGGGGCTATCGGAACTTCCTGTTCTTCGTGAACAGCACGAACGTCCTGGAGAAGACGCGCGACAACTTCCTCCATCCGGGCTCGCCCAAGTACTTGTTCAACGACACCGTCCGAGTGAACGGCGATCCGGTGCTCATCCGCGAGGTCGCCAACTTCCAGCTGGCCCCGGCAGACGGGATCAATCTCTGCTTCAGCACCATCCAGGGGCTCCATACCGACCTCAACAACTGGCGCGAGAACCAGCTGACCTATGAGGACTTCGCGGAACGGAAGGTCGTCCTCATCAGCGACGAGGCCCACCACGTCAACGCACTGACGAAGCGCCGCAAGGACCTCAGCGAGGCCGAGATCGAGGAAGAGCGGACCTGGGAGAGCACGGTTGCTGGGATCCTCGAGGCGAACCGCGCCGAGAACGTCTTGGTCGAGTTCACCGCGACACTCGACCTGGCAAACCCTGCGATCAAGGCGAAGTATGACGACAAGATCATCGCCGACTACCCGCTGTCGCGGTACCGCTCGGACGGCTACTCCAAGGAGATCCAGCTCCTCCAGGCCGACCTGCCGCCGATCGATCGAGCCCTCCAGGCCATCGTCCTGAGCCAATATCGGCTCAAGCTCTTCGAGCGCCACGGCCTCGCCATCAAACCCGTACTGCTGTTCAAGTCTCGATCCATCAAGGACAGCGGGGCGTTCGTCACCCTGTTCGATGAGACCATTGCTCGCCTTGACGAAACGCGCCTCGTGGCGCTCCGTCGACTGGCCGGCGATACGAGGGTCAAGCAGGCCTTCGCCTTCTTCGACGCGGAGGGCATCTCGCTCGACATCCTCGCCCTCGAGCTACGCGAGACCTTCGCGCCTGTGCACTGCCTGGCCATCAACTCGAAGGCGATCTCACCGAAGGCGCAGATCGACGTCAACACGCTCGAGAGCCCGACCAATCCGTACCGGGCGATCTTCGCGGTGGACATGCTCAACGAGGGCTGGGACGTTCTCAACCTCTTCGACATCGTCCGGCTCTACGACACCCGCGATGCGAAGGCCGGCAAGCCGGGTCGGACCACGACCCAGGAAGCCCAGCTCATCGGCCGGGGCGCCCGGTACTGCCCGTTCCGACTGAAGGACGACGAGAACCCCTACATCCGGAAGTTCGACACCGATCTGACCAACCAGCTCCGGCCATGCGAGGAGCTCGTCTTCCACAGCGCGCACAACGTCCGCTACATCGACGAGCTGCGAACCGCGCTGATTGAGACCGGCGCCTTGCCCAAGGTGGCCTTCGCCGCCGAGTACAGGCTCAAGGAGGCGTTCGCCGCCAGCGACCTCTACCAGCGCGGTTGGATCTTCGTGAACAAGCGCCTGGCCCGCGACCGAGGAGAGATCACGGAGCTGCCGGCGAACATCCGAGATCGCGAGTTCAAGCCCAAGGTCGCGAGCACGGGGGCGTCGCGCGCCGGTGCAGCGTTCGGAGACAAGCGCGACGACGTGGGCGTGGCGGTCACCACCTATGCGGCGTCCCGAAAGCTCAGCGAACTCCCCGCTCGAGTCATGACTGGGGCCCTCCATCGCAACAACGACCTCCGCTTCGACCGGTTGCGGGATGCCCTGCCCAATCTGGCGTCGCTCGCGGAGTTCTGGCAGAGCCCTTCCTATCTCGGCGACATCAAGCTGACGATCGAGACCCGGGAGCCCGAACCAAGCGCGGAACAATGGGTGCGCGCTGCCGACGTCGCCCTGCGCCAGGTCGCCACCGACATCAAACGCCTCGAGGTGGAGCACTTCGGCAGCCGCGAGTTCGAGGCCCGGCCATTGCGGAGCGCGATCACCGATCGGACGGTCTACGTGGCGGACCCCTCGGGGGACGGGCTCGGGATCCCTCAGAACCGTGTCCGAGAGGACCTTCGCCTCGACCTCTCCGCCCTCGACTGGTACGGCTACACCGAGAACTACGGAACCACCGAGGAGAAGCGGTTCCTCGTGTATTTCAAGGACCAGGCCGCGCGACTCCAGGCTGAGTACGACCGCGTCGTCGTCCTGCGCAACGAGGGCCAGCTCTCCATCTACGACTTCGACACGGGCCGACCGTTCGAACCGGACTTCGTGCTCATCCTGCGCGAAGCAGCCGGTCAGGCCCACCGCTGTTACCAGATCTTCGTTGAGCCGAAGGGCGGCCACTTGACCGAAAAGGACCGCTGGAAGGAGGACCTGCTCCTGCGTCTTGAGCGCGATGGACGACCAGTGAACAAGCTCGCCGACGACAACGAGTACTTGGTCTGGGGCTTGCCCTTCTATACGCACGAGCCACCGGCGGACCTGCGCCGGTTCACGGATGCGCTGGACAGGCTCGTGTCTCCCGTTGGGAAACCTGCCGCCTGACGGCTTGCGTGGCGGCGGGCATCGTTCAGCCTGCCGCGGGCGGCCACGCGGTCACGGAATCCCCGGTCTGGTCGACCCCCGGTTCACCACCGCACGCTCCCCATCTCTGATCCGGCCGACGCTAATGACCAGCGAGCGGTCATTCGTCGCGCGACGTCCGAGCCCAGCGACCACAGGGCGAACAGGACTGCCAGATCCCGGTCCCTCGAGGCCCCGACGTCGGGCGTACCGGCGAGGTCGGCCGTGGCCAGCCACGTATCGCCGAACTGGCGGAGCCGGACGTCGACCCAGAAGTCGAGTTCTGGGTCGGTCAGGCGGAACGGCGTGATGTGGGCCTCGATCACCCGGTGCGCCTTGCCCCCGACAGCGGAAGGATCTTCCGCTCGTGGAACTGTCTTCGAAGGTCGTCGAGCTGGAGGAGAGCACCGTCGTCGGTCCGGTACTCCCAGAAGGTCCAGCCGTTGGTCTGCGGGTACGCTCGCCCTGGCGGCGAGCCGACGACACTCTTGCGGGCCATGCCGCCTGCCGTCGAGACCGAGTCGTAGGCCTGCCCGGCGAACACGATGCGGTCAGGTCCCTCGATGCGGGCGGTCAACTCTGCTCCCTTGTAGCGGTGTTCGAGATCGAGCGGCACGCGCACGAGACCTTCGTCTATGAGTTGGCGAAGGCTCACGCCCCGCCATGGCGTCCCGTCGCCGACCTTCGTCCCGGCAGACACAGCCACAGCCGCTGGCGCCGGGGCTGGCGTCCTCGCAGACGACGCCGGAGCGACCAGGGCCGCCGAAGCGTGAGCCACCGGGAAATCGAATGTTGTGCGGAGACGGCTCAGGCTCGACCGAATTTCGGCTGGGCTGAGCGAAGTAGCCCTCGCGCGGAGGAGGCGTACGAGGGATCGGTCGGGTTCGGGACTGAACAATCCAACCAGCGCCTCTCGGACCTGGCGATCGACGAAGTCAGACTTCCAGAGGACGTCAATCAGGTGATCGGCCATCTGGCTCTTCGCCAGCAGCCGGAGGGTCTGCTCTGCCTGGTCGTCCAGATCCGCGATCCGCACGACGCGGAAGAGCTTCTGTTCGACAGGCACGGTGGCGTGGCTGTTGTAGATCCGCCACTCGTTGCCGTCGGTGAGGGCAACCCATTCGACACCGGCGACGGTCGCGTAGGCCAGGATCTGGCTCGCCCATTTCCCGTCGTCAATGCGGGCGCCGAGCGACTTTGCCTCGATGAATAGGCGAGGGCTTCGAAGCAGGAAGAGCGCGTAGTCGACAGGGTTGTCCGCTGGTCGGCGTCGATACTCGAGCTTGACGTCCTCGAGGTCCTCGACGTCCCACCCCAGAGCACGCAGGACCGGAACAATCAGCGCAGCCTTTGTGTCCTGCTCGCCGATGTTCTCGCGCTGATGCCTCGCGATCCGCTCGCGCACGGTGTCGAGCACGAGGCCCAGGTCGGTCACCGTCATGTCCCCTTGTCGCGCCCCCTGCCGTTGTTCGTTCCCCATAGTGTCCGCCCGCCGTTCCGGACACAAGCCGTGGACATCTCGGGGATGCTGTGGACATTCCCAGCGGGGGGCCAAAAGACGTGGATAGAACACCTGTTCACACGCCTGCACCCTGACTAGACTCAGCCCGGTAAGGAGACGCGGACGTGGCGAAGCACCGTAAGTTCAACGCTGATCGGTTCCTGGACAAGTTCCAAGGGCAGGAGCAGCTCCTGCGAGCCTACGTGGCCCAGTGGGACGGCAAGCTTCCGCTCTCCACTGCGGCGCTTGACGTCCCCGTCCTGAAGGAGTTCCTCGCCAACGGCGATGGTGACGGAAAGGACGCGATGATGGAGGGGCTCTATCGCGCCCACGACCTCTCCACCGAGCGCGGGCACGAGGACCTCATCGCAGCCTGCCGCGACTGGGACATCGATCCGGATCCGGGCGGACAACTCCCCGTGGAGTGCCTCAGCCTCAAGGTTCTGACCGAGAACGAAGAGGCCTTCAACCTAGCCTATGACCGCAACACCCTCTGGCTGGGCGAGCGGTTCTCGATCTTCCGGGGCAAAAGCGCGAAGGCGATCCCCGACCCGGCCGCCGTCGCACGCGAGTTCCAGGAGAAGCTGGCCGAAGCGTTCAGGGAGGACAAGGACAGCGACCGCGTGCTCGTCCGGCAATACCGGGAAGAGCCTTACGTCAACTTCATCGTCTACCACGAGAAGCGGACCAAGGCCGAGCTCGTGTTCACCGGGCCGAAGAGCAAGCAAAGGGTCATGCCCCAGATCTGGCGCCCGGCGCAGCAGGACTTCATCAGCTACAACCACGAGACCGGCCAGGTCGACATCGAGGCCCGTTTCGAGCATGAGGAGACGGCGCTGCGGAAGCACTTCGCCGAATGCTGCCTCGCTGACGCGGAGTTCTTCGAATCGCCGGAGGCCAGCCAGCGCTTGAACCTGACGCGGATCACCGAGTCGGACTTCAGCATGCCGGTGAACGAGGACCACACGGCGGAGCTCGTCGAACTCCAGTTCAGCCTGATGCAACAGCACGGGCCGTCATTCGTGGTCCGCTCGAGGAACGTCCTGGAGACGCTCGACAAGAACTACCTGCGCAAGAAGCTGGTCGGAGGCACGATCCGGCGGGCGGTGTTCAAGATCGGGTTCCCCGACGACCGTCGGGGCAAGCGGGTCGAGCTGTCCGGCTCGAACAAGGTGAAGTTCAAGCGGGCCACCCATGCCGAGGACGTCTTCCGCTACCTGAACAACTGGGGGGTCGTCCTTGGCTGACACGCTTCTTGGGCTCGTCCTGACCCGCCTCGACCAAGTCGAGGACCCGGTGCTGCTCCATCGCGAGGCGGCGGCGTATCCGACGGAGGAGTTCGAGGCCCTGCTTTCGGCGGGCATCGTGAAGGAGACGTCGCGGGCCCTGCAGGTCCCCAGATCCGCCCACATGCCGCCGGGGGGCGATCTGCTGGTCCGGGAAACCGCAAAGGGCCTCTTCGGGGTCGCCGGAGAGGACGACTACCATGAGCCCGTCCCGCTCGCCGAGGACGATGTCCGGCAGTACGAGATTGTGGTCTCGAAGCTGGTCGATCGGCTTCGCCAGGAGAACGAGCTCGAGGGAGCGCCGGTCCAGAACGGGACGCGGCTCACGCTCGTAGGCGAACGGCCTCTGCCCGGCGGCCAGCGGGCGGACGTATACCTGTCCCTGCTGAACGACGACCAGTCCGCGTTCATGCAGGTCTGCGGGCACGTCCACCACACGAGCCCGCGTCCTGTGGTGATGCTGGTGCCCAGCTCGGTGCCCCTGTCGGTCGAGAACGCCCAGCTACTTCGAAGCTGGGACGTGTTCGTTTCGCCCCTCACGACCGACCTGAACGGCACGCGTTGGACGCTCCCGTGGGATCGCATCCTTCAGAACGCCGCCGACCTTGAGACGCGCGTCGGCGGGCAACCCGCGGTGACCGCACCCACATCGTCGGCGCTGGAGCGCCGGCTGGCGCCCATCGTCAGAGATCTGTGGGGCGCCGACCCAGATGACCCGAACAGTGCACCGACACAAGCCGCCGTGGCGGACGAGGCGGGCTATGCCTCGAAGCGCGGACTGGAAAAGGCCCTCGCGAAGGAGAAGGGCTTGTGGGCGAAACTCACGGCGAGGCGACCTGAAGGCCGGTAGGACGGGCGGTAGCAGGCCGGTGTAGGACGGTGCCTGGGACGTAGCCCCAGACGCATCGTGGCGAGCGTGATCGCTCTCCCCGACCCTCCGACAACCGGACCCGACCTGCGTCTCCACCGTGTCGTGCGCCGGGTTCGCCTGTCCGCTGTTGCCCGCTGTGCCGCCTGGAGCCGCCAGCGGGTCACCGCCATCGAAGCGTCTGCTCTGCCGACCCGACGCTCCATCGAGCGCTACCTCGACGCTCTCGATCGAGCGGCGGCCGAACGCTGATGGGGACCCTCGACCAGGAGGCCGCCGTCCGCGTCTCCCTCGACGAGCTCCGGCAGCGTCGTTGGGAGCTGGAGCGTGCTGACGACACGGCTCGCCTCCTGATCCAACGCCTGGAGATGGCGGATCGACCGGCTGACGTTGCCATCGTTCGCGAAGTCCGGATGCGCTTGTTGATGGGCCTCCGGGCCGCGGCTGGCGACCGATGACTCGCGTGACGTGGACCGCCGACCGCGACGGTCAGGCGCACGCGGCGATCACCCGACACGCGCGCACCCCCTGTGGCCTGCAGCCGATCGATCCCCGCTTCGGCTGGCCCGAGACGCGGCCCCGCTGCGCGGTCTGCCTGGCCGTGGTGGAGGAGGTGACGCCCGCGAAGCGACGGTAGCCGCCCGATCACCCCCCTCCCGACACCACAGAAGGAACACCACCGATGACCGACGACATCATCACCATCAGCGCGGGCGCGCCGCCCACCGACCTCACCCCCGGTGTGTACGAGGTCACCCTCACCGACATCTCCGAGCCGCGGACGATCTTCCCCCAGTCGGGTCCCAACGCGGGCAAGGAGGTCCAGCTGCGCGACTGGACCTTCGCCCTCGAGGATGGCACCGAGGTCACGGGCTCGGCGAGCACCGCGTCCGGCCCGAAGTCCAAGACCTTCGCCTGGCTGACGGCGCTGCTGGGCGGGACGCCACCTGCGGTCGGGACGTCGTACCCGAAGTCCCAGCTCGTCGGGCGCGAGGCCCTGGCGACGATCGCGATCGACGAGGGCGGCTGGGCCAAGATCGCGAACCTCTCCGCGCGGCCGAAGGCGCGTGCGGCGGCACCGGCAGCGGTCGTCGCCGCACCTGCGGCGACTGCCGCGCGGCCGGTCGCGGTCGCACAGTCGGTCGCGGCCGACGAGCTCCCGTTCTAGCCGTGATGCCCGCTCCGGAGTCGGTCGTGGCTGCTGCGATCGCGCAGATCGAGCAGGGGTTCGCTGTGTTCGCCCTGCGGGCGGACGCGAAGGTCCCGGTGACGGAGCACGGCTTCAAGAATGCGACGACGCGCCCGGACTGGATCCGGCGGCAGCTCGAGGCCCCGGCCGCCGGGAACTACGGGCTCGTCTGGCCGGAGACCGCGCCCGAGCGCGTCGTCGTGTTCGACCTCGATGACGGCGGCGGTGCGGACCGCCCCTGGCGCGACCGCATGCTCGACCTAGTCGCGCAGCACGGGCCGCTCCCCGCCACGAAGATCACGACGACGCCCTCGGGCGGTCGCCACGCCTTCTACCGCTGGCCGGCCGATGTGCCGGTCCCCGCCGGCGACGAGCTGTTCGGCTTCACCGTCCGCTGGCCCGGCCGCGGATACCTCGTGGGGCCTGGAAGCCGGATCGGCGACCACGAGTACACCGCGGGCCCGGTGAAGGAGATCGCCGACCTGCCCGAGGGCTGGGTCGCCGCCGCGGTCGCCGAGCGGCCCGTGCGCGGGCAGTCGGTCGATCCCGGCGTCATTACCGTCGCGGGTGGTTTCGCGCTCCCGGACCGGATCCCGTCCGGCCGGCGCTACGCGGCCGTCCGCGACTACGTGGCCAGCCGCTACAACGCCGGGCTGGGGACCGACGAGCTGTGGCAGCTCGTCCGGACGCAGGTGGCCCCGCGGTTCGAGGTCGCCAAGACCGAGGCGGAGCTGCGGGCTGACTTCGACAGGGCCACTGCCAAGATCGGCGAGCGCTTGGGCGCACCCGCACGCGCGCCGGAGGCGCGTCGCGCCGTCGGCCCGGGAATGGACGCCGCCGACCTGCTGGGCGTCGACCTGCCGCCGCTCCAGTGGATCGTCCCGGGTCTGATCCCGGAGGGCACGACCATCCTCGCCGCGCCGCCGAAGGTCGGGAAGAGCTGCCTCGTGTACCAGATCGCGGTCGAGGCTTCGATCGGGGGCGACCTGCTCGGCCGCCGCGTGATGCCAGGGAGCGTGCTGTACCTCGCGCTCGAGGACGGCAAGCGCCGCGGTCAGGACCGGCTCCGCGCGGCGCTCGCCGGCCGGACGATGCCCCGCGGTCGCCTCGAGATCCGCTGGGACGCCCGCAACATCGGTGAGGGGCTCGAGGAGGATATCGCCGACTGGCTCGACGCCCACTCGGACGCCGTTCTCGTCGCGATCGACACGCTGGGTAAGGTCCGCGGCGCGACCGATGGCAGGCGCAACGCGTACGAGGTCGACGTGGCGGCGATGGCCCGGCTCCAGGACCTGTTCCGCGACCGAAGCGTGGCGCTGGTCATCGTCCACCATGCCCGGAAGGAGTCGACCGACGACTTCCTGACGAGCGTGTCGGGCACCTACGGGATCACCGGCTCGGCGGACACGATCGTCGTCATCCGGCGCAAGCGGAACGAGGCCTTCGGGACACTCCACGTCACGGGTCGCGACGTCCCCGACGAGGAGATCACCGCGCGGTTCGACGACCTGACCTGGACGGCAGCGCCGGGCGCCCTGTCCGCGGCGTCGTTCGAGCGGGGCGAGGTCTACCGCGTGATCGAGGCGCGCGGCCCGGTGTTCCCGAAGTCGATCGCCGACGAGCTCGGCATGGAGCGGACCTCGGTCCAGCACATCGTCGCCGCGCTCGTCGCCCAGGGCGCGGTGGCCCGCGTCAAAGGTGGCTACGTCGCGGCTGAGGTCGTCCTCGACACGGCCGAGCCCCTTTCTCTCCCCCTTCACTCCACTCACTCAATGAGTGAAGAGAGGGGTGGGGGACACGCGCCCGCGGGCACCCGCGAGGCCAGCCCGGTCCTGCGGATCGTCCCGGCCGACCCGACCGGCTGGGCCCACCCCTGCCACTGGTACCGCGACCACCAGTCCATGCACCGCCAGACGCCGTCCGGCTGGACGTGCGACGCCTGCTACCCGGAGGAGGGACCCACCGCATGACCACCGCCACCGTCGCCCGCACCCCTGCCGGCGCCGGGACCCGGCCCGTCGGCGTCCACCGGACGAAGACGCACCTCTACTACTTCAACGGGCAAGGCCCATGGCCGGGCGTCACGTCGGTCACGAAGGTCCTCGACGCGCCGGCGCTGACCTACTGGAAGATGAACCAGGTCGCGCAGGCGGCGATCGCGGGCGCCGAGCGCCTCATCGAGGACCGCGAGGCCGGCAAGACCGACGCCGCGGTGAAGTACCTCACGACCCTCTCGACCACGGCCATGGACCGCGGCTCGCGCATCCACGCCGCGATCGAGCAGGTCCTGCGGCGGGAGCCGGCCACCATCGACCCGCGCGACGAGGCCGCGGTCGCTGGGGCCCGCGCCTGGCTCAACGCCCAGGTCCGCGAGCACGGGCTGCGGCCGCTCGAGGTGGAGGCGTTCCTGCTCCACGAGTCGCTCGGCTACGGCGGGACGTGCGACCTCATCGCCGAGCTCGACGGCGAGGTCTGGTTGCTCGACTGGAAGACGGGGTCCTCGGTCGCGACGCCCGACGGGATCGTGTACCGCGACCACCGCCTCCAGCTGGCGGCCTATGCGAACGCCGAGTTCATCGCCCGCGTCAACGACCCGGAGCGGTACGCGCTGCCGGCGATCACCCGCTACGGGATCGTCCACGTCACCGATGGCGGCACGCGCCTGTACGAGGCCTTCGTCACGCCCCGCGACTGGATCGCGTTCCGCGCCTGCCTCGCCCTCCACGCCTGGGCGAAGGAGAAGGCGGCGTGAGAAGCGTCCTGGCGATCGACCCGGGCTCCGCGCAGTCGGCCTGGCTGCGATTCGACGGCGCCCGGCCGGCGGGGTTCGGGATCACCGCCAACGACGTCCTCGTCCGGGCGCTCCGGACGGGCGGGCTGCCCGACGTCGTCGTCATCGAGAAGGTCGAGTCCTACGGCATGGCGGTCGGCGCCGAGGTGTTCGACACCGTCCTCTGGGCTGGTCGGTTCGCTGAGGCCGCCCACCGCGTCTCGGTCGTCCTGTTGCCGCGCCGGACGGTGAAGCTCGCTCTGTGCGGCGACTCGCGGGCCAAGGACGCCAACATCCGCCAGGCCCTGATCGACCGCTTCGGCGGGTCGGCCGCCGTCGGCCGCAAGGCGTCGCCCGGCCCGCTGTACGGGATCAGCCGCGACGTCTGGTCTGCCTTGGCGATCGCGGTCACGTACAGCCTCGGCGGCCCGGGCGTCGAGGCGGCATGAGCGAGCAGGGGCGGCGGCTGGTGGAGCGTGATCCGCTCGTCGCCGCCCTTGCCCGGTACGTCGAGGCCCTCAACCGCCGCTATCCCGACGGCCCCGACCAGATGCGCCGCGAACGCTTGGCTGTGGGGCCCGACAGCGCGAATGTCATCGCCATGGACGCGAAGGCCGAGGCTGGGGCAGCATGAGAGAACCCCTCGCGCTGAAGCAGCTGCCCCGCTCACTCGACGACATCCGAGGTCTGCGGGTCGCCCGCTGGATCCGCGAGTCGACCGCCGGCCAGTACGACCGCTTCGGGCCGGCGAGCCAACGCGAGCAGCAGGACCGCTTCATCGAGCGCCACGGCCTCGTCGACACCGGGTTGGTGTTCCAGGTGGCCCACAGCGGGACCACCGTCTGGCGCTCGGCGACGATGACCGAGATGCTTGCCGAAGCCCGGGCCGGGGGGTTCGACCTGCTCCTCGCCGGGTACTCCGACCGCTGGCAGCGCAACCTCCGGCGCACGCTCGAGCTTCTGGAAGACGGCCTCCACCCGTCCGGTGTCGCGCTCGTCATGTGCGACCGGCGGATCCTCTCGTCGGACCCCCGCGACTGGGATGAGCTGGTGGCTGAGGCGGCGGGCGCCGAGCGGTACAGCCGCCGGCTGTCCGAGCGGATCACCGACGGCTACGCCGCGAAGTTCGACCGCCACGCCGACCAGGGCGGACACGCCGGCCTCGGCTTCCGGCGCTCACCCGAGCGGCCGCATGTCCTCGAGCTCGACCCGGACACGATCGGCCGGGCGATTGCGCTCTTCGAGCGCTACGCCCTTGGCAGCGTGAGCGCGAAGGACCTCGCCGAGGAGACCGGATTGGCGGAGAGCCGGATCCGGATGATCCTCATGAACCCGATCTACAACGGCTGGATCCGCCGCTACCGGCGGAGCCGCACCGAGACCCGCAAGCCCGCGCCATGGCGGTCGAACCCACCGGTTTCCGACGCGCTCTGGGCCCGGGTCGAGGACGTGCGTCGGTCAAAGACTCGCGCTGGCGGGCCGAAGCGCCCCGGCCGGGTCGACCTCCTCAAGGGGCTCATCGAATGCGTGTGCGGGCGGCGGGTGCGGAGCGACGGGACGTTCGCCGACGGCCGCCACCGCAAGCTCCACGCGAACCCGTGCACCGACTGGGGCAAGCGCGCCCGCCTCGGCGACGAGGTGTGGGAGGAGCCGATCCTGGCGCAGGTCGAAGCGATCGAGCTCGACGACGCAACCATCTCGGCCGTCATCGCCAGCCTGGGCTCGGGGCCCCGTCCGGTGGCGATCGACCAGGCGCGGATCGAGCGCCAGATCCGCGAGCTCGCGCTGGAGCATGCCGCCGGCCGCCTCGAGGACGCCGCCTACCTCGAGCGGCTGCACGGGCTCCGGGATGCCAAGGAGAACCTCGAGCGCACGAGCGCCGATGGGATTTCGCCGGAGCGCGCCGTGGCGTGGCTGCAGGTGTTGTCGGCGTCGTGGAGGGCGGCGGAGGTTCCTGCGGAGAAGGCCGACCTGCTCCACGCCATCTACGATCGGATCACCGTCGCAGGGAGGAGGATCGTGTCCGTCAGGCTCACTCCGTCGGCATACGCCCACGGATTCGCGCTCGCGCTACCCGAGAAGGTTGCAGTGGCGCGCCCGACAGGATTCGAACCTGCGACCTTCGGCTCCGGAGGCCGACGCTCTATCCACTGAGCTACAGGCGCGCGAGGCCTGATCTTACCGGTCGAGCGCGGCGAGAGCACCCGCTTCTGGGTCGATCGGCCCGCGGGGCCGCGGGAAACGTGCGCCTGTCTCGACAACGGCGCGGACGCCGTGTGACGCCGGGCGGTCGCCAGGGTCCTAGTCGCGGTGGCGGATCCCGTTGTTGTCGACGAGGTTCCACAGGCTGGCCGCGGCGGCACCGCCATTGCCCGAGAACAGGACCTTGTCGCCCACGGCGCTGTTGCTGCCGCCCAGCAGCCCGCTCGTGAACGTATCCATCGGCTCGCGGCAGTTGTCGGTGTTCGAGCAGCTCGTCCCGGAGGTCGGCGCCGTCGCCGTCGCGAACACGCCATGGGCGAGGTTGTCCGAGCCGAACGAGGTCGAGATGTAGTCGCCCACCATCCGGCCCTGGCTCGTGCTGGCGACCCACGTCGTCGGCATGCCGCTGGCGACCGTCGTGGGGTTGCTCCACGTCGACCCGCCGTTCGTCGACGACACGAACCCGACGCTCAGGCTGGTGCTGTGGTTCGGGAAGAAGTAGTAGGTGAGTCCGAGCTGGGCGCTCGCCCCCGATGTCGCCTTGTTGACCGCGAGGCCCGGGATCACGTGGTCGATGCCGCTGTTCACGCCGTCGATCGGGATCCGGGTAACGGCTGACCACGAGGTGCCGGTCGCGTTCAGCGAGTGGCTGATGACGATGTCGTTGGCCTTGCAGCTCTTGACGAACCGGCAATCGGCCCAGACGACGTACACGGTGCCGGCGCCGTCGATCTCGGCCGACGGCAGCGGACCCTCGCGGAGGCTGCCGGGGGCGGACTTGTGGCGGACCGTCGCGATCGTCGTGAGGGCGCTCCAGGAGGCGCCGCCATCCGTGGAGTCGAAGGCGCCGATCGCGCTCTCGTTGCCGTTCGCGATCGGGACGATGACGGTGCCGTCGGGCCGCACGACCGGCTGGCCGCCGATGACGCCGGCGTTGTTCGACTTGGGCGCGCCCCAGGTCAGGCTGCCGTCGGTCGAGGTGCTCATGTAGAGCTTGTTGCCCGCGCCGTTGTCGTCCCATTCCGTGTAGCAGTTGCCGTAGAAGGGGCTCGTCGAGGTGTCGTCGCAGACGATCCAGTTCTTGTCCGGGCTCACGCTCGAGCTCTCGGTCAGGACGGGCGTGCCCCAGGTGAAACCGCCGTCGCTCGAGCGGCTCGTGTAGATCGCGACGCCCTTGGCGCCGCCCGCCTCGGACATGACGAGCGCGGAGATCAGCCAGACGGCGTGCCTGGCGTCGTAGGCGACCGAGGCGTCGGTGGCCCGGTCATATGTCCCGCCGCTGTGCTTCGTCAGGCCCGGCACGAGCCCGCTGGTCCAGGACGCGCCGTTGTTCGCCGTCGTCGCGAAGCCGATCGCGCAGGCGCCCCCGTCGTAGATCCGGCCCACCTGGAACGCGGCCACGATCGTCGAGCCGTTCGAGAAGGTGTCCGGCTCGACCTCGGTCTGGTGGCTCGTCGCGGTGGACCCGGCGCAGCTCGCCTGAGTGAAGGGATCGGTGCTGAGGTGCAGCGTCGCGGCGAAGACGCCACCCGGCAGGAGCCCGACGACGAGCGCGAGGCTCGCGATCCCGATCACGACGGACCAACGTGTGTGTCGCGGCGTCATTGGGCTCCTCCCTGTCGCGCTCGATGGATGGCTAGCGCAGGACCTCGATCGCATCGAGGTCGACCCGTGGTCGGCCCGAGGTGCCGACCAAGACGAGCTTCAGCGTGTGGGTCCCGCTGCTCGCCCACGTCCTGGCGAAGGCTACGTAGCGGTAGGTCGCCGTCGTCGAATAGCAGCTGACGGTCGTAACGAGGACGCCGTCGAGATAGACCTTCACGGAGCCTCGAGAAGTGGCCCGTGTGGTGACGAATGCAACGCCGCGGCCGGTGAACGTGTAGCTGGCGTATGCACCGGCCGCGGTGGCGTACTTGACGGAGCCGCCGGAGTAGCTCGTTGAGCTCGCCGAGAACCAGGTGCCGTGGAAGGAGATCGCGCTGCTCGTCTGCTGATACAGCGAAGGAGCGAGCGTTGGCCCCGCAAGCCAGCCACTGACATTGCCGGCATGGTCGTACGACCGAACCTCGTATCGGTAGGTGTGGCCCGATGTGCCGCCGACGTTGACCGCAGGACTGGCCAAGCCACCCACGACGAGCGCGAACGCCCCTCCATCCACACTGCGGGCGACGTCGTAGCTCGCGACGCCCGAGCCGCCATCGGACCCAGTCCAGGTGACCCGGATTGCAAGCGTCGAACCACTGATCTGCAGCCCCGACCGAAGCGTGGCGCCGGGCGCCGTGACCGTCGGCGCGGTCCGGTCGACGAGGACCGCCGACGAGGCCGCCGGGGACGTGGGTCCGAGGTTCGTCGCCGCGTCGGAGACGGTGTTCGCATTGAGGGTCAGCGTGACGGTCCCGTCGCTGCAGCCCGTCACGGCGACCGTGTAGCTCGAGCTGCAGCCTGACGGCGTCCCCACGAGGCAGCCCGTCGCGGTCCCGCTGACGCCGAAGTCGCCGGCCGCCAGGCCGCTGACCGATTCGGAGAAGCTCACGCCGAACGAGAGGCTCGTGGACGCGGTCGGCGACGCCGGCGCGGTCACGGCGGCGGTCGGCGCCGTCCGGTCGACGGTGACGGTCGCGGCCGTCGAGGCCGAGGTGGGCCCGACGTTCGAGGCGAGGTCCTGCACCGAGTTGGCGTTCAGCTTCAGGATCACCGTCCCATCGCCGCAGCCCGTCACATCGATCGAGTAGGAGGCGCCCGAGCCCGACGGGGTGCCCACGATGCAGCCCGTCGAGGTGCCGGTCCGGGTGAAGTCCGTCGCTGCGAGGCCCGTGACGCTCTCCGAGAAGGTCAGGTTGTACGAGATCGTCGAGCCGTTGGTCGGGCTGCTGGTCGTCGGGGCGAAGCTCGAGACTGATGGCGGGGTCGTGTCGCCGCCGCCGCAGCCGGGCAGCCGGATTGCCGCGATCCGCGTCCGCCACGGGGCGCTGCCGGTCGTCGCGAGGTACTCGTTCGTGTACCAGAAGGTGCAGTCGTCGGTCGGATCGACCGCGAGCATCGAGTAGTCGCCCCAGCGGGCGGCCGTGCTCGTCTGGGTCCCCGAGCCGGCCATAATCGAGGTCTCAGTCGTCGTCAAGGTGTTGAGCGGGTCACCGGCGAGTCGTCCGGCGAACTCGATCGACGGGTAGACGGACGAGCTCGATAGCGAGTAGCCGATCCCGATGTCGCCGGCGCCGTCCATCGCCGCGCTGGCCATCCAGCGGTCGTTGGCATCCGGCGCCCACGTGCCCTGCTGATGGATCGCCCAGCCCGAGCCGCTGTTGCGAAGCTCCCACCATCGAATGCCGGCCTGGCCGGCCCCGACATTGACCGTGTTCGTGGTCACGAGGGTCTGGTACGAGCCGAAGTTCCGGTACTGGAGCCGGTACATGATCCGGTCCGAGAGGGCATCGACGCCCGGCGTCTTGTTGCCCTGGAACGACGGCTGCGGGATGCAGTTGCGTGCGTAGTTGGCGCACACCACCGTGTTCATCGAGGCCGTGGCGAGCGGTGACGCGGCGTCTGGCATGAACGTCGAATTCGACGGCGTGGTCCAGTCGACGTGGAAGTCATACAGCTGGAGCTGGTCCTGCGGGTAGCCGTTGGCATCGTCGTCGGCCTCGACGAAGACGTTCGGGGCGCCGACCGGAGGCGCCTGCCCGTCCAGGTCGGATGGCAGCATCCCGCCGAGGTTCGGATCGACGGAGTACATGTCGAAATAGACCATCTGGGCGGCCTGCCCGGCGAGCATCTTCGAGCGCTCGAACGCGACGGCGCCCTGCCCGCCCCAGCTGTTGCCGTTGAACTGGTTCGTAGAGAGGTAGTAGCCGTCGGGCCAGACCGTCAGGTGGGGGTAGTCGTCGAGCTTGGTGTCGCTGATCTTGAAGGCGTAGCGGTTCCATGACCCGGTCGGATCGCCGGTCTGGGAGACCGCGACGCACATGTAGAACGGCCCGCTCGGGTAGTTCGGCAGCGAGAACTGGCTCATGACCCAGCGATCGGCGAGAGCGTCGTACTGGGCGATCGGGTCGCCGTTGTTCGTCGTCTCGCACGGCGCCCCGAAGCCGCTCCACAGCGTGTTGCCGTTCGCCGGGCCGTACAGGAGCGTCCCGCTCCGGCTGTAGACGGCGAACGAGAGGTTCACCCACTGGACGTAGTCGTTGGGGCCGATGTCGCCGTTGGTGTCCGGGGGCAGGACGCCGTTGAGGTTGGTGATGCCGTCAAAGCTCGTCACGACGCTGGCGGAGATCGCCCCGGCGACCGGCGCGCTCTGGACCAGCGGGTCCGCTCCTCCCCGCGCGACCGCTGCGCTGCGGCCCGGCAGCGGCAGCGGCGCGTTCGCGTAGGCGTCGCTTTCGCCCGGTATCGATGGACCGGGCTTGACCTGGCGAAGGGGCTTCGAGACGTCGTGCCTGACGTCGGCCGAGACGATCGGACGGGCGCCGTTACTGCCGGCCGACGCGGCGCCTAGGGCGGCGGTCGTCGTGGAGCTGGTCAAGCTACCGGCGACGCCCGGTGCGGCGGGTCCGGGGTGATGGGCCGTCGCCTGCTCAGGCGAGAACGAGGTAAGCGTCGCGGCGACCAGCACGAGGGCGCCCAGGAGGGCGGCCGGGACCGCGAGCCGACGGATCATCGAGCCGCAGCGTAGCGCCGGTCCGACACCGGTTCCACAGGACTTCCGTCGACGCCCGATGTCACGCCGGCGGCTCCGGCCCGGCCCGGTCTGATATCGCCCTCCGTGCGCCGGATGGGACAATCGTCCTGGTGCAGATCGGTCAGGGCCGCGTTCGCCTCGCCTTGCTCGCCGTCGTCGTCCTCGTTGCGGCCGCCGCCGCCGGCTCGGTCCTGGTGGGCGGCCTCGGCCTGACGGGCGAGCCCCAGCCCACGGGCGGGTCGAGCTTCGCGACCAGCTCGGGCATCGCCATCGGATCCATCGGGGCGTCGCCGTCGGGATCGCCAACCGCGCCATCCGGGTCGCCGGCGCCGTCGCCGACCGCCTTCCCGCCGCTCGCCCAGGGCGTCATCCCGATCATCTACCTCCACCGGGTGGTCGCCCCGCCCACGGCCTGGCTGACCTGGACCACGGCCCAACGCCGGGCGTTCATCGCCTATGACGACATCCCGGCCGCCTTCGCCGCCCAGCTCGACTACCTCAAGGCGAATGGCTACACGACCATCCTGCCGCGGGACCTGGCCGCGCACTGGGATCACGGAGCGCCGCTCCCGCCAAGGCCCGTGATCCTCACGTTCGACGACGGGAGCGCGAGCTGGACCCAGACTATCCTGCCGATGCTGCAGGCACGCGGCATGGTCGCCGAGTTCTATCTGACCCTCACGCAGATCCACGATGGTGGGATCACCTGGGCCCAGGTCCGGCAGCTGGCCGCCGCCGGGATGGGCATCGGCGCCCACGACGTCGATCACATCCAGCTCGCCATGCTCGGTCCGGACCGGCCGCCCGCCTCCGCGGCCGTGATGTGGTATCAGGTGCACCAGGTGCGGCTGATCATCGGCCAGGAGATCGGTCAGGCCCCTGACTCGATGGCCTACGTGGGAGGCGGCTGGAACGCGACCCTCGTGGCTCTCGTCCAGAAGGCTGGATACACGACCGCTCGGTCGATCATCCGAGGAATTACCCAGTCGGTGGCGAACCGGTGGCTGCTCCGCGTGGTCGCGATCGCGCCGCACGATGACGTGCTCGACTACTACGGGGGCACGCTCGTGGCCGGGCTGCCGGTCTTCGCCTCGAAGCTCGCGGGGATCTCGCACTAGGCGCGGCGCCGGCCCGCGGCGAGATCACGGGCAGGCGATGAGCCCAGCCGCCACCTTGGCCTTGAGGATTCGGCGAGCGGCCTCCTCTACCCGGGCTCGGAATGTGGCGTCCGCCGACGCCCGGGCGAGAACGGCCCGCGCCATGACGCCCGCCACCTGGATGTCGTTCAGAACGAGGAGGTCACCGCCGGCGTCGAGGAACCGGATGGCGCGGTCGGCAGGCGCGATCGCCGAGACCGCGGTTGCGGTGAGCGTGTCCGAGACGATGACGCCGTCGAACCCGAGCCGATCCCGGAGCAGGCTGCCGACGATCGTCGAGGAGAAGATCGCCAGATTCGCGGGGTCGATCCGCGTGTAAGTCGCCTCGGAGACCATCACGAGCTCGGTGCCAGAGGCGATCGCGGTCCGGAACGGGCCGAGGTACGGATCGGTGGTCGTCGTGACGTCATCGACGACCTGTGCCGTGTTGTCAGTGTTGCCGACGACGCGGCCGAGGCCCGGGAAGTGCTTCGCGGTCGTCGCGACCCCCGCGCCATGCATCCCGGCGATAAACGCGGCCACGTGAGCGGCGACCGTCGACGGGGTGGATCCGAACTCCCGGAAGAGCTGGCCGATCGGGGCGTTGGTGGCCTCGGTGCCCGCAGGGACGACGTCACTGACCGGCGCGAAGTCGACGTTCACGCCGGCGGCCAGGAGCTGAGCGCCCCAGAGCCGGGCCCGGGACTGGAGCGTCGCAGGGGTCCAGGTCCCCTGGACGACAGCCGACGGGATGGTGGCGAAGCCGGGACCCGCGAGGCCCTGGATCTCCCCGCCCTCCTGGTTCGCGCCGATGAAGAATCCGACGCCGTCGGTCGCAGCGACGGTGGCCATGGCCTGGATCCGATCCGAGACGGCCCGGATCGCGGTGACACCGGTGTTCGTGCGCCGATACCAGACGTTGCCGAGGTTCCAGGCGTTGATCGCGCTCGCGATCGCCGTCGGCACCGTGTCGGCGACGAGTGACGGCATGAAGAGCTGCCCCACCTGCTGGCTCTCGCTCATCGACGCGAGGGTCACGGCCGCGCAGTCGGCGGCTGCCGTCGGGGCGGTCGTCGGCAGCGGGCCGGTCGCCGTCGAGAGCGGCGTCCCGGTCGGCAGGGCGGCTGTCTGGCTCGGGCTCGCCGGCGCCTGGCTGGGTGAGAGCGCGTCGCAGGCGATGAAGGCCCAGGCGACGACGAGGGCACCGATCGCGGCGCGCGTGGCGCGCGATCGGGTCACGGCAGTTCGCATCGGGGCATCAGACGGCCGGACCCTCCTCGTGTGATGCGAGGGTAACTGCCGACGGGCGGACCTCATCCTTTACGTTTACGTGAAGGTTAGGTAGACTTCGCTCGTGACGACAGAGACCACGCCGGAGGTCGCCCGCCAGATGCGGATCCAGGAGGTCGCGGCCGAGGTCGGCCTGACGACCCGATCGATCCGCTACTACGAGGAGATCGGCCTGCTCGCGCCGGCTCGGAGCGGCGGCGACTACCGCCTGTACGAGTCCGAGGACGTCGAGCGGCTGCGGTTCATCAAGGGCCTCCGGGATGACGCCGGGTTCAGCCTCTCGGAGATCGGCCAGCTGCTCGAGGACGAGGCCGCGCGACTTCGGAACAAGGCCCGTTTCAAGGCCACCGACGATCCGACCGAGCGCCGGGCCCTCGCCCTCGACGGGATCGCCCGGATCGATCGCCAGATCGACTCCCTGCGGGCCAAGATCGAGCGGCTGCGCGGGATGATCAGCGACGCCCGTGTCCGGCGAGACAAGCTCGCCGCCCGGGTCGAGGAGATCGACGCCGGCGAGCGCCGGACCCACGTCCACGTCGACCGCGCCAGGACCGACGCCTCATGACCGGCCTGCCGACCTTCGGCCGACCGTCGATCGGCCAGCTCCCGGCGCTCCAGCACCGCAACTACCGGCTGTTCTTCGGCGGTCAGGGCCTGTCGCTCATCGGCACCTGGATGACCTCGGTCGCCCAGTCGTGGCTCGTCCTGCAGCTGACCGGCAGCGCCTTCGACCTCGGGCTCATCGGCGTCTTCCAGTTCACGCCGGTCCTGATCCTCGGGCTCTTCGGCGGGATCATCGCCGACTCCCTGCCGAAACGGTCGACGATGTACGCGACCCAGACGATCGCGATGATCGTCAGCTTCATCCTGTTCGCGCTGTCGGCGACGCACACCGTCCAGCTCTGGCACGTGTACCTCCTCGCCGTGATCATGGGCATCCGGAACGCCGTCGACATGCCGACGCGCCAGGCGTTCGCCGTTGAGATGGTCGGGCGCGAGGACGTCGGCAACGCCGTCGCCCTGAACTCGTCCATGTTCAACGGCGCCCGGATCGTCGGACCGGCGATCGCCGGCCTCGTGATCGGCGCCTTCTCGCAGGGCGACCCCGTCGGGGGCGTCGCGCCAGCCTTCCTCATCGACGCGATCAGCTTCCTGGCCGTGCTCATCGCACTGTTCGCGATGGATCCCGAGACGCTCCGGACGGCGCCGCGCATCGAACGCCCGGCAACGGTGGGGGCCATCGCGGCCAACCTCGCCGAGGGCCTCGGCTACGTCCGGCGGACGAGCGTCGTCCTGCTGGCCGTCGTGATCGTCGGGATCGTCGCGACATTCGGGATCAACTTCTCGATCGTGCTGCCGCCGCTCGCCGCGGGGCCGCTGAACGTCGGGGCCGCCGGCTATGGCTTCCTGATGGCCGCGTCGGGCGCCGGCTCGCTCGTCGCCGCGCTGTTCATCGCCTTCCGCGGGACGAAGCCCAGCCGGATGCTCGCCGGCGCGCTCCTGCTCGGCGCGGCCGAGATGGTCGTCGGCGCGAGCCGGAGCTTCGGTCTCGACCTTGCCTTCATGTTCCTGACCGGCACGGGCGCCATCACGATGATGGCCACGGCCAACACGACGATGCAGCTCGCCGTGCCCGACGGGCTCCGCGGCCGGGTCATGTCGGTCTATACGACGGTCTTCGCCGGTTCCACCCCGATCGGCGGCCTGGCGATGGGCGCCATCGCGGCGAACCTCGGCGCGGACGTGGCCCTGTTCAGCGGCGGGCTGGTGTCGTTGCTGGCCGGCCTCGCGGGGATCGTCTGGTATCGCCGCCTCCGGCGGTCGGGCCAGATCCCGGCGCTCGTCCGGACGAGCGAGGCCCACGGCACGAACGCCCGGGTGGTTGCCGGCGCAGCCGCGACCGTCCGGCCCGGCGCGGGACCCGCGGGAGATCTCGCTAGCCGGTGATCTCCGCCCGCTCGGAGAAGCCGAGGGCCACGACCAGCGAGCCGACGAGCCACACCCCGACGAGCACGAGCGCGGTGTCCGCGGGCAGCGCCGCGGCGGCACCCGGTCCGCCCGCGTTCGCGGCGTCGGCCGCCGCGCCGCCGATGTTCACCGACGCGCGGGCGACCGCGAACGGCAGGTACTTCACGATGTCGGGCAGGAAGATCGTGGCGAAGGTCTCGCCGAAGTAGAAGGCGATGCCGGCGCCGATGCCGGCGAGCTGGCTCCGCGCCAGTGTCGCGATCGCGAAGCCGAGCGCGGCTTCCTCCGTGACGGCGAACCAGCCGCGCGCGAACTCCTCGGGGAGCCGGCCGAGCGTGTCCGAGTCGCCCAGGCCCGCCGTCGAGACGCCGGCGACCTTCGCGCCGACGATCGCCGCCCCGACGCCGACGACGAACGTGACCACGAGGCCGATCGCGATCATCACCGCGATCGCGGCGAAGCTGAGGAGCATGTAGCGGGAGCGGCTCTCGCCCCTCGCGACGGCATTCTTCAGCGTCCCCCAGGACCATTCCGAGCCGGCGATGGCCGCGCCGTAGATGACGGCGAACAGGCCGCCCAGGCCGAACATGAACGACAGGATCAGGTCGTACGCCGCGGGGAACGTGACGAGGACGAGCACGCGCTGAGCCTGCGTGCCGCTCGACCGCTGGGAGACCGTGGCGGTCGCGATGATGATCAGGACGAGCAGCCCCAGGAGCAGGCAGACGGTGACCAGCGAGGCCGGCCGGCCGCGCAGCTTCCGAAGGCCGGACAGGAAGAGCCTCATTGCCGGATCCCCTGGAACGTGCCTTCAGAGCCGGGCTGCGCCTCGCCGCCGGTCAGCTGGAGGAAGAGGTTCTCGAGGTCGCTGCCGGACTCGAGGCCCGAGGCGAAGATCCCCGCCGAGGCGAGGGCGCGATTGACGTCCGCCGCCCGCTCCGGCGCGGCGTGGACGCGGAGCCAGACCTCGGCACCGTCGCCGGGCAGGCCGTCCATCGGTGTGGTTGCGCCGATCGGCGCGAGGGCCGTGGCGGCGGCTTCGCTCGAGGTGCCCGGCACGCGGACGCGGATCACCGCCTCGCTGGTGAGCAGGTCGTCGAGGGAGCCCTCGCGAACGAGGCGACCCCCGGCGATGATCCCGACGACGTCGGCGAGGACCTGGACCTCGGCGAGCAGGTGGCTCGACACGAACACCGTCTTGCCGATCGAGGCGAGGTGCCGGAGCGTCTCGCGCATCGCGACGATCCCGGCCGGATCGAGGCCGTTGGCCGGCTCGTCGAGCAGGAGCAGCGTCGGATCGCTGAGCAGGGCACCGGCGATCCCGAGGCGTTGCTTCATCCCGAGCGAGTAGCTGGAGACCTTGTCGTTGGCCCGCTCCCGCAGACCGACGAGCTCGAGCAGCTCCTCGACCCGGTTGCGTGGCACCGGCGCCCCGGCCGCCGCGAGCTCGCGAAGGTTGGCCCGGCCTGACAGGTACGGGTAGAACGACGGCGACTCGACGAGCGCCCCGACCTCGAAGAGCCGGCGCCGATCGCGAGCGGAGAAGGGCCGACCGAGGAGCTCGATCGAGCCGGCGTCGGGGTGGAGCAGGCCGGTGAGGAGACGCATCGTCGTGGTCTTCCCGGCGCCGTTCGGGCCGAGGAAGCCGTACACGACGCCGGCCGGGACCGACAGGTCGAGGCCGTCGAGGGCGACCCGGGAGCCGTACTTCTTGCGGAGGCCGCGCGTCGCCAGGGCCAGCGCGCCGGGGGAGGTCACGCGGTCACGATATCCGAGCGGCGCTCAACGCGGATGAAACGCGCAACCGACAGGCACCTCTCGGCGTCTGATCGCCGTGATCAGGCGGCCGGCGATCCTCGCGACCCTGCTCCTCGCCGTCGTGACCGCCTGCTCGTCGTCCTCGTCCGTCGGCCTGGCGATGGCCGCGGCTCCGCGGGCCTCGGTCGCCCCCGCCGACGCCATCGCGGCCGCGGACGCCCTGAACGCCTTCGGGTTCGATCTGCTCCGCGGCGCCGTCGCCTCAGGTGGCAACGGCGTCATCTCACCGGCCTCGATCGCGATCGCCCTCGGGATGGCGCGGCCCGGTGCACGCGGCACGACCGCGACCCAGATGGACGCGGTCATGCGGGCCCTCGCCTCGGACGACCATGCGAGCTGGCTGAATGCCCTCGACGCCGCGCTGGCGAGCCGGACCGGCACGTTCAAGGACGCAGTCGGCAAGGACGAACCGGTGACCCTTCGGATCGCCAACGCGACCTTTGCCCAGCGCGACCTCCAGATCGAGCCGGCGTACCTCGACGCCCTGGCCAGCCGGTTTGGCAGCGGGGTGCGGCTGGTCGAGTATCGAACCTCGACCGAGGCCGCTCGCCAGGCGATCAACAGCTGGGTCAGCGACCAGACCGAGGCGAGGATCCCCGAGCTCATCGACAAGGGCGACCTCGACCAGCTGACGCGACTCGTTCTCGTGAACGCGATCTACCTGAAGGCGGCGTGGCTGACCCCGTTCGACCCCGCTCTCACGGCGCCGGCGCCGTTCACGACGGCCGATGGCACGAGCGTCGACGTCGCGACCATGCACGGCACCACCGACCTGGCATATGCCTCGGGCACGGGGTGGCGGGCCGTGGAGCTCCCGTACGTCGGTGGCCAGCTGGCGCTGACGATCATTGTCCCCGACGACCTCGCGGCCTTCGTCAAGGGCCTGGACGGTCCGACCTTCCGGTCGATCACGGGCGCCCTGACCGAGACGAGCGTCGACCTATCACTGCCCAAGTTCGGCACCGAGACGAAGATCGATCTCGCGTCCCTCCTGGCCAGCCTCGGGATGCCGGACGCGTTCGACCCCGTGAAGGCCGACTTCAGCGGGATCACCACCGCCGAGCAGCTGTACATCTCCGCCGTGATCCACCAGGCGAACATCGACGTCGACGAGAAGGGCACGACCGCGTCGGCCGCCACCGCGGTCGCCATCCGAGCCTCAGCCCTGCCGTCGAACCAGGTCGAGCTCCACGTCGACCAGCCGTTCCTGTTCGCGCTCCGCGACGTCGAGACAGGCGCCATCGTGTTCATCGGCCAGATCACGTCGCCGTCCCCGCGGGATTCGTAGAAGGCCGGAAAACGTACGGAGCGGCTCCCGAAGGAGCCGCTCCGATGCTGTCCCGGTGAAGGTATCCGCCGAGGCGGACGCTTCTGCCACGCGTCAAGGGCATCTATCACGTCGGCTGTACCGACTACCCTGACCCAACCTACCCATGACCTTGCCGCTGGGGCAGCCAGCCTGCGCGAGCGCAGTGCACCAGCAGTCTAGTCCAAAGGCCCCCCTGAGCCAAGGGTTTTCGTCGCGGATATCGTAAATATCCCTTAACGCGCTTCGATCCAGCCCGTTTCCGGCGCGTTACAGCCGCATTGCACCGGTCCGGAGGCCGTCATGCGGCCGCAAGGTTCAGCCCTCGGTGATCGTGATGCCCGTGATCGCGACCGGGTCGTCGGGCAGGTCGCGGCTGTTCCGCGGCGCGCTCACGATCCGGTCGACGACGTCGAGGCCCTTCGTCACCTGGCCGAACAGCGTGTAGCTCTTCGGCAGCCGACCGGTCAGGTCGGCGGTGCAGATGAAGAACTGGCTGCCGTTCGTGTTCGGGCCGGCGTTGGCCATCGCCAGCGCGCCGCGGACATAGTCGCCCTTCACCGGCTCGTCGGCGAACGTGTAGCCCGGGCCGCCGGTGCCGACTCGCCCCGTGTTCAGGCTCGACTTCTTGCCGTGCTGGCCGTCGCCGGCCTGGATCACGAAGCCGGGAATGACGCGGTGGAAGATCACGTCGTCGTAGAAGCCCTTCCGGGCGAGGTCGACGAAGTTCTGGCTGGCCTTCGGGGCCGAGTCCGTGAAGAGGTCGACGTCGATATCGCCGAGCTCGGTCTGGATCGTGGCGCTGGTCATGGCAGCTCCTTCCTCAGGGGTTGGTGACGGTCAGGTGGTCCATCGCCAGCGGTTCCGTGGCGAGGTTGTCGGGCGAGCCCGAGTTCGGCAGGGCGGCGATCTCGTCGACGACGTTCATCCCGGACGTGACCTGCCCGAAGATCGCGTAGTTGTTGGCGGTGACGAGCTGCTGGGCCGCGCTGTCGTCGAGGACGATGAAGAACTGCGAGCCCTGGCTGTTCGGATCCTGGCTGCGGGCCATCGCCACGGTGCCGCGGTGATACACAGCCGTGACGGGCTCGTCCTGGATCGTGTAGCCCGGACCGCCCTGGCCCACGTGCGATGGATCGAAGTTGCTGAGCGAGCCGTACTGCCGGTCACCGCCCTGGATGACGAAGCCCGGCACGAGGCGGTGGAAGGTCACGCCGTCGTAGTAGCCGCACTGGGCGAGCGCGACGAAGTTGCCCGCGGCGATGGGCGAGATGCTGCCGTCAACCGAGATGACGATGTTCCCCGACTTGGTCTGGATCGTCACGGTCCCGGTCTGGTCCGACGCGAGCGCCGGCGGCTGGCTCGTCGGGCAGCCGGGCGGTGGCGTCACGCCGGCGGCGACGGGCGAGCCCGAGTCCCCGGGCGAGCCAGAGCCCGTGGGCCCCGCGCCGCTGTTCCCGAGGAGCAGGACGACGGCCACGATCACGGTGATGCCGCCGACGACCGCGGCCGCGGCCACGGGTCCGGTCGCGAACGGCGACGACGATCGCCGCGGTGGTGGCTGGCGTCGGCCGCCGCGCGGGGGCGGTGGGACGCGGCCGCGGCCTCCCGACCGGCCCGTCGGCGGGGCTGTCGGGGGCGGCGTCGTGCCGCCCTGACCCGCGTGGGCGGCGCGGCGCTTGGCTCGTCGGGGCGCGGACCGGAAGGGCTGGCTCACCTGGCTGCCTCGCTGGCGGTGGGGTAGTCGACCGCGCCCGAGAGCAGCGCGTCGCCGAGGATGATCGCCGCCGCGCCCGCATCGCGCACGCGCCGGATCGCGGCCGGGTCCCGGGCGCCACCGGCGACGAGCAGCTCCGCGTCCGTCGAGGCCACGATCTCGCCCAGCGCCTGGAGGCCCGCCGGGCCCGTCGCGTGCGACAGGACGAACCGGCTCAGGCCGAGGCCGCGAAGCTCGCGGGCCAGCTCGGCCACGGAGGCCGGCGGGGCCCGATGCCACGGGAAGGCCCGCAGCCGGTCTGGCCTGGCGTCGAGGCCGATGGCCAGCCAGTCGCCGGCCACATCGAGGCAGGCTCGCAGGACGGCGGGCTCATCGGCCAGGCTGGTCTCGGCGACGATCCGTGTCGCGCCGGCCGCGAACGCCAGGCGGATGGCGTCGGGGCTGCCCAGGCCGCCGGCCAGCTGGAGCGGCGTGGCCACCCGCGCGGCGATGGCGCCGACGACCTCGAGGTTCACCGGCCGCCCCTGGCGGGCGCCGTCGAAGTCGACGAGATGGATCGCCGGGGCACCGAGCCCGACGAAGTGCTCGGCGATTCGATCGGGTCGATCGGTCGGGGCACCGACGCCGCTCGAGACGCCCGGCCAGAAGACCGTTCGGGAGCGACCGCCCTCGACGTCGATGGCGGGGATGACCTGCATCGGGTCAGCCGGCGACTGCGGACCCCGCTGCGGCGGTCGCGCGGGCGGTGTCGGCGAGGGCACCCCGGACGGCCGCGATCGTCGCGTCCACGTCCGCCGCCTCGACGCCGTAGTGCGTGACCGCGCGAACCTGGCCGTGCGGGAACGGGGTCATGAGGACGCCGCGTCCCTCGAGCGCGGCGAGGAATGCGCCCCGGTCGCGCTCGACCCGGAACATCACGAAGTTCGTCCGCACCCGGCCCGGGTCGAGGCGGCCGGGCTCGGGCTGGGCGACGTCGCCGGCCGAGACGATCCCGTCGAGCCCGGCGAGGCCCTCGGCCAGGCGCCGGGCGTTCCGGTGGTCATCCGCCAATCGCTCGATCATGCCCGCGGAGCCGTCGCGCAGCGCGACGAGGCCCGGCGCCGCGATGACGCCGGCCTGGCGCATGCCGCCGCCGAGGAGCTTCCGCGCCCGCCGCGCGTTCCAGATGAAGTCGCTCGTGCCGACGACCACGCTGCCCACCGGGCACGACAGGCCCTTCGAGAGGCAGAACGAGAGGCTGTCGGCCGGTCCCGCGAGATCGGTCGGCCGGCAGCCGAGGGCCACGACCGCGTTCCAGAACCGGGCCCCGTCGACGTGCAGCGGCACGCCCTTCTCGCGAGCGATCGCCCCCACGTCGGCGGTGTAGGCCGGGCCGAGCGGCTGGCCCATCGTGTGCGCGTTCGTGTTCTCGATCGTGATCAGTCCGGTGATCGGCTCGTGGGGGTCCGTCGGATCGCGGAAGGCGTCTCGGATCTCGGCCGGATCGAGTGTCCCGTCGGGCTGCTCGCGGAGCACGCGGACCGAAGCGCCGACGACGACCGCGTGGCTCGCGGCCTCGTCGCCGACGATGTGCGACTGGGCTCCGGCGATCGCCTCGTGGCCGCGCTGGAGATGGGCCATGAGGGCGACGAGGTTGCCCATGGCCCCGGACGCGACAAAGAGGCCGGCCTCCTTGCCGAGGAGCTCGGCCGCCCGCTGCTCCAGGGCGATGACGGTCGGATCGTCGCCGAAGACGTCGTCGCCGACCTCGGCATCGGCCATCGCCCGGCGCATCTCGGGGGTCGGCTTGGTGACCGTGTCGGAACGAAGGTCGATCGGCGGCATGGGCGGCGAGGCTACCACCGGAGGCGACCTGCTATCCTCGCGGCTCGCCGCCCGGACCCGTGGTGTAGCGGCCCAACATGCCAGCCTGTCACGCTGGAGATCGCCGGTTCGAATCCGGTCGGGTCCGCCATCTCACGACTCCACCCGACGCCCCGCCCGCCCGCCCGGACGGGGCGTCCCCACGCCCGGTCCCCATGCCCGTAGAGTCTCCCGCGTGAGCTTCCGGCGAACCGGGCCGCGGCCGTCGCTCCTGGCATTCCTCGGGTTCGTGGCCGCGATCGCGTTCATCTTCCTGGCCTCGTCGCTCGGCGGGCCGGACCTCCCGGTCGCGTCGGCGACCGCCGGCTACCCGACGCTGCCGGCCGACCTGCGGTCGCTGCTGCCGGGCGGAGCCGAGGCCTCGACCGAGCCGGGCGGACAGGCGACCCCGGCCATCGGCGCGATCGCGATCGTGCCGGTGACGAGCTTCCGGAACCCGTGGGCCTCGACGAGCGCGGCCGAGGTCGCGAACGTCGTGGCCGGACGGAGCTCGCGCTACGCCGCCGTCGAGGTCACCCAGGACGAAGCCGCGCTCGTCCTCCAGGCGATCGCCGTCCCGACATCCGCTGCGGGGTCGCGGGTGATCGTCGCGTCCGACGCCGCGACCCTGCGGGCCGACCTCGCGGCGCATCCGGATCGGCTGGGCTTCCTGGCCTCCTCGGACGTCGACCCGAGCGTCCGCGCCCTCGGCTGGGATGGGCTCACGCTGTTCGGCGTGCAACGCGTGGCCACGCTCGATGGCTGGCCGCTGACGATCGCGCCGCCGCCCGGCACCGTGCCCGCGACCGCGACGCCCTACGACCCGGCGACGGCCTGGACGCTCGTCGCGGTCGGCGACATCAACCTCGACGGCGGGGTCGCGTACCACGTGAAGCAGCTCCATCTCGGCGTGAACTTCCCGTTCGACGGCGGCACGGCCACGATCACGGGCCGCACCTGCTGCAGCGCCGTCGGGCTGCCCCTCCCGATCGCGAGGCGCACCGGCAACGGTGGCGCCGTCCGCGACCTGCTGAGCCTGTCGGACCTGTCCCTCGCCGACTTCGAGAGCCCGGCCCCGAACCGCTTCACGTACCACCCGGCGGGCCTCACGTTCACCGCGGATCCGGCGCTCATCGAGGGCCTGTCGAACGCCGGCATCGACTGGGTCTCGCTGGCCAACAACCACATCGGCGACGCCGGCGGCCAGGGCATCCTGGACACGCTGCAGAACCTCGACACGTGGGGCATCGCCCATGGCGGGGCCGAGGCGAGCCTCGACGCCGCTCGCTCGGCCACGCTGCTCGATGCCGGCGGCATCACCGTCGGCATCCTCGGCTACGACACGATCAGGCCGGCCTCGGCCGCCGGCCCGGACCGGCCGGGCACGAACGAGATGAGCGCCACCCGCGTCCAGGAGGATGTCGCCGCGGCCCGGGCCGCCGGCGCCCAGCTCGTCGTCGTCTTCGCCCACTGGGGAACCGAGTACACCGCCCAGACCACCGCCAGGCAGCGGGCGCTCGCCCATGCCGCGATCGATGCCGGGGCCGACATCGTCATCGGCAGCCACACCCACTGGGCGGGCGGGGTCGAGATCTACCGGGGCAAGCCGATCCTCTACTCGCTCGGCGACTTCGTGTTCGACGTTCAGCGCTCGGAGCAGACCGAGGAGGGGATCATCGTCGAGGCGACGTACGAGGGAACGACGCTGGTCCAGCTGCAGCTCGTCCCGTACGTGGTTCTCGACGGGTCACAGCCGAACCTGCTCGACCCGGCCGGGAGGGGCAAGGTCGTCCTGCGCCAGGTCTTCGGCGCCTCGCCGGACCTGCCGTGGTGACCGCTAGCGCGCCGGCAGCCCGGCGAAGAGGTCGGTCTCGGGCGTCGTGTTCGGGACCTTCGACTCGCGGAGGACGTAGGCCTCCTTGCCCCAGAACCGTCGCCAGCCATCGATCCCGCCCTTCAGGAAGAAGCTGTCCGGCGACATCTGGGTGACGTGATGGTTGATCGCCGCCCATTTCCGGTCGATGACGTCCGAGACGTCGACCCACGTCGTGATCTGGTCGTCCGGGGTCATCATCCGGGCCATCGTCCGCTCGAACTCGGCGAGCTGCTCGGGCGTCGCGTCGGGCGGCGGCGCCCAGCGGTTCGTCTCGCCGGCCTGCTCCATGACCCGGCCCATCTCCTCGCGAACCGACCGCGGGATCGCCTGCTCGTAAAGCTTCAGGGGCTGCCACGGCGCGAGCCCGCCCGCCTCGGCCGCCGGACCGCTGCCTCCGTGCTCGGGCGTGAGCTGCTCCGGATACCAGGCTGGATCACCGGCCCGGGCGAACGCTCGCACGGCGGTGTCGTGGGTCCGGATGTGGTCGGGATGGCCGTAGCCGCCGAAGTCGTTGTAGGTCGTCATGACGTCCGGCCGGTACGTCCGGACGAGCCAGACGAGCCGACCGGCGGCCTCGTCGAGGTCGGCGTTCCAGTAGTTCCGGGGATCGAGGTTGCCGACGCGGCCCATCATGTCCGAGTCGCGGTAGCCGAGGTTCTGCCACTCGATGACGCCGAGCTCGCCCATCGCGGCCTCGAGCTCGCCCATGCGGATCTCCCCGAGGCGCCGGTGGTTCTCGGGCGTGTCCATCGCGGGCACCACGATCTCGCCCATCTCGCCCCGCGTGCCGGTCACGAGCACGACCCGGTGGCCGTCACGGACGGCCTTGGCCATGACGCCGCCCGTGCCGATCGTCTCGTCGTCCGGGTGGGCGTGGGTCGTCATCAGGGTGTAGGGCATCGGCGGCATCCTAGCCGCGGACCCGTACCTTCGTCCGTGGGACGCGCTCGCGATCCCGGCGTCATCCTGACCCCGTGATCGGGGCCATCGGCTCGCGCCTCCGACTCGTCCTCCGGCAGCCCGCGCCGGCCGGCGCCGACGGGCCGCCGTCGCCTGCCGAGGCCGGGGCGCTGCCCGAGGTCGACTTCGTCGCCTACACGTCGGACGAGCGCCTGTCCGGGCGGGTCCGACTCGACGCCTCGCGCCTGTCCGACATGCTGAACCGCCACGACGAGTACGTCCTCGTGGATGCGCTCGCCGAGCGGCTCCCGCTCGGCGGCTCCCTCGTCGTGTCGGAGATCCTCGTGCGACGCGACGAGCTGCCCCTTGTCCAGGTCGGCGGTCCGCGCGGCGATCGCGCCCTGCGGGTCGCCACCGAGCGCCATCGGATCGTGCTCCGAGCGGGCCGCTACCTGGTCTCGGGCCGGCTCCACAGCGGGCTCGGGGAGGATCCGCTCGCGTCGCTGCGGGCCCGCCGGCCGATGGTGCCGCTGACGGACGCGACCATCGAGTACCGGCGCAGCAGTGACATCGTCCGGGAGCCGGGCGGCACGATCGTCGTCAACCGCGAGCACGTCGACTGGGTCCGCAAGGGCGTGCCCATGCCCGATGGCGCCGAGATCCCATGGGTGCCGATGCGGCGGCCGCCGCGGGACGCGGCCGACGAGCCCGCCGAGGTGGAGGCCGCCACGCTCGCCGAAACGGCGGGCTGACCGCGCCGACCGCCGGCTGAGGGCGGCCCGCCGGCCCGTACCATCGCCGCCATGCCAACGGGCCCGCTCGCCGGCATCCGCGTCGTCGACTGCTCGACGGTCCTCGCCGGGCCGTACTGCACGATGCTGCTCGGCGACCTCGGCGCGGACGTCGTGAAGATCGAGCCGCTCGAAGGTGATGCCACCCGCCACTGGGGCCCGCCGTGGGTCGGCGACGAGGCCGCCGGAACCCGGACCGCGACCTACTTCCTGGCGATCAACCGCAACAAGCGCAGCCTCCGGCTCGACCTCCGCTCCGAGGCCGGCCGGGACGTGCTCCGCCGGCTGCTCAGCGGCGCCGACGTCGTGGTCGAGAACTTCCGTGTCGGCGGCTTCGCGGGGCTCGGCTTCTCTGACGAGGCGCTGCAGTCGCTCAACCCGGCGCTCGTCCACCTCGCGATCAGCGGCTTCGGCACGACGGGCCCGGACGCCGACAAGCCCGGCTACGACTTCGTGATCCAGGCCATCAGCGGCCTCATGTCGATCACCGGCGAGCCGGATGGCCCGGCGCTCAAGGTCGGGGTGGCGATCAGCGACGTCGTGACCGGGACCTTCGGGGCGGTGTCGATCCTCGCCGGGCTGCTGGCCCGGGCGCGGGACCGCGCAGGCGGCCAGCGGATCGACGTCTCGCTGCTCCAGGGCACGTTCGCCGTGCTCGTGAACCAGGCGCAGTCGACGCTCGCGACGGGCCAGGCCCCGGGCCGGCTCGGCAACGCCCACCCGAGCATCGTCCCGTACGAGGCGTTCCGGACGCTCGATGGGTCGATCGCGATCGGGGTCGGGAGCGAGAAGCAGTGGCGGGCGCTGTGCGCTGCGTTGGCGCTCGACCAGGTCGCGGCGGATCCGCGGTTCGCCTCGAACGGCGCCCGGGTCACCAACCGCCGGGCGCTCGTGGCGCTGCTCGACGAGCACTTCGGCCAGCGGTCGAGCGCCGACTGGCTGGCGGTCCTCGACGCCGCGGGAATCCCCGCCGGCCCGATCCGCGACATCGGCGAGGCCTTCGCGTCGCCGCAGGCGGTGGCGATGGGGAGCCGCGTCCCGATCCAGCACCCGGTCCTCGGCGCCGTCGACCAGGTCGCCAGCCCGTACGCCCTCTCGGCGACGCCCGCGACGATCCGCCGGCCGCCGCCGATGCTCGGCGAGCACTCGCGGGAGATCCTGGCCGAGGCCGGCTTCGACGCCGCGGCCATCGACCGCCTCGCCGCCGACGGCGTGATCTGAGCTCGGACCGGGCGGCCCGCCGCGGCAGCGGCTCGCCAGGCAGGCGAGCCCTGCGATCGATGCGCGGCTGCACGGACCCGCCCGGGGCGACCGGAACCCGCTGCTAGACTCCCGGCCGATGGATTCCCGCGAGCGCTGGGCGCTCATCCTCGGCGCTTCCTCCGGCATGGGCGAGGCCACGGCCCGGACCCTTTCGAAGGCCGGCTACAACATCGCCGGGATCCACCTCGATTTCCGCGCCGGCCTGGCCCATGTCGAGGACCTCAAGGCCGACCTCGCGCGCGAAGGCCGGGAGGTCCTCTACATCAACATGAACGCCGCCGACGACGAGAAGCGGGCCGCCGCCATCGCCGAGCTCGGCGGCCGGTTCGCGACCGGGCGTGCGGCGGGCCGCGACCCCTACGTCCGGATCGTCATGCACTCGCTCGCGTTCGGCAGCCTCGTGCCGTTCATCGCCGACGACCCGAAGGCCGCTGTCGATCGCAAGAAGATGGAGATGACCCAGGACGTCATGGCGAACAGCCTGGTCTACTGGGTCCAGGATCTCCACCGGGCCGGGCTCCTCGGCCAGGGCAGCCACGTGTTCGCGATGACGTCGGAGGGCTCGACCCGCGTCGTGCCGTCGTACGGCGTCGTGTCCTCGGCGAAGGCCGCGCTCGAATCCCACGTCCGCCAGCTCGCCATGGAGCTCGCCCGGAAGGGCTCGGGCATCACCGTGAACGCGATCCGGGCAGGGGTCACCGACACGCCCGCGCTCCGGAAGATCCCCGAAGCCCAGACGATGATCGACATCACCCTCAAGCGGAACCCGACCGGCCGGATGACGACGCCGCAGGACGTCGCGAACGCGATCCTCGCGCTGTCCGGCGACGGGACCGACTTCATCAACGGTGACGTGATCAGCGTCGACGGCGGGGAGTTCGTCACCGGCTCCTAGGCCCCGGCGCGCATCCCGGCTCCGGGCGCAGCGCTCAGGCGCCGGCCGCCTCCTCGCGATCCCGGCGCGGGCGGATCGGCGTGACCTTGCCCCCGGCCGCCGTCTCGCGGTGCCCGGCGAGATAGGCGCTCGCCAGGACCGGCGGCATCGGGGCGGCGTAATGGAAGCCCTGGGCATATCGACAACCGAGCGAGCTGAACCAGCGGGCCTGGGCGCTCGATTCAATGCCCTCGACGACGATCTCCAGGCCGAGCGCCCGACCGAGCTCCACGATCGCCCGGCTGATCGTCCGCGGCGTCCCCGCCGTCCCGCTCGGCGACACGAACGAGCGGTCGATCTTCAGCTCGTCGAGCTCGAAGGCCTGGAGATAGCCGAGCGACGAGTAGCCCGTCCCGAAGTCGTCGATCGAGATCCGGACACCCATGCTCCGGATCTCCCGGACGCGCTCGATCGTGTCGCGGGTCTGGGCCATGAGGGTGCTCTCGGTGATCTCGAGGGTCAGGCAGCGGGGCGGGAGGCCACTGTCGCGCAGGGCGGACGCGATCATGCCGGTCAGGCCAGGGTCGGAGAACTGGCGCGCCGAGAGGTTCACGTTCACCCGCAGGTCCGGCATCGAGTGGGCGTGCTGCCAGATGCTCACTTGGCTGCAGGCCTCGTGGAGCACCCAGCGGCCGATCGCCATGATCTCGCCGCTCTCCTCGGCGATGCCGATGAACTCGGCCGGCATCTGCGTCGGCCGGCCCGGCGGCTCCCACCGGACGAGCGCCTCGACGCCGGCGACCCAGCGCCGGCCGGGCGCCAGCTCGACGATCGGCTGGTACTCGAGCCGGAGCTCCTCGCGCTCGACGGCACCGCGGAGGCGGGTGTCGACGTCGCTCCGGGCGGCGGCCCGCTCCAGGAGCTCGGGGTGGAACAGCTGGTGGCGACCGCGACCGGCGCCCTTGGCCGCGTACATCGCGATGTCGGCGTTCCGGAGCAGGTCGTCGGCGGAGTCGCCCGCGACGCCGGACATCGCCACGCCGATGCTCGTCCCGATCCGGAGCGTGCCGTCGCGGGCCGGGATCGGCGCCGACACGCTCTCGAGGAGTCGGTCCGCGACGGCCACGGCCTCGGCGCCGTCGCTGACGTCCTCGAGGAGGATCGCGAACTCGTCGCCACCGAGCCGCGCGGCCGTGTCACCCGGCCGGATCGCCAGGCGCAGCCGCTCCCCGACGACCTGCAGGATCTCGTCGCCGGCGGAGTGGCCGAAGCGGTCGTTCAGGACCTTGAAGTGGTCGAGGTCCATGAAGAGCACCGCGACTCGCCGGCTGCTCCGGCCCCGGAGCCGGTCGAGGACGTGGGAGAGGCGGTCGAGGAACAGGCGGCGATTGGCGAGCCCGGTCAGCGCGTCGCGGAAGGCCTGGTCATGGATCTCGTCGTACAGGCGGGCGTTCTCGAGCGACACGGTGGCCTCGCGAGCGAGCAGCTGGGCGAGCTGGACGCTCCGCTCGCTGAAGACCTCGGAGTCGGTCGACGTGAGCTCGAGGATCCCGATCGACTCGCCGCGGACGACCAGCGGCAGGATGACCATGCTCCGCTGGCCGACGGACGCGAGGTACTCGATCTCGTTCGGATCGCTGGCTGGATCAGCCGCGTCCACGAAGCACGGCTCGCCGGTCATCAACACGCGCCGCGTGGCCGGGAACCTCGCGAGGTCGTAGGACGGGTCGATGCCGGGCATGTCGGACGGGAAGTAGGCGAACGTGACGACCCGGTCGGCGGCCCGATCCCAGAGGCTCAGCGTGCAGTCTGCGACCTCGGCGGCGCGGGCGATGTGGCGGGCGATGATCCGGCCCACCGCGACCGGGTCGAGGGTCTGGGCGACCTCCCGTGAGAGGTCCATGGCCGCGCTGAGCTCGGTGGCGATGTCCGTCATCTGGCTGCTCGCGTTCCAGAGGAAGACCTGGAACGCGGCGTACGACAGCACGAGCGAGCCGGCCGGGATGACGAGGTTCCACGGCGTCGTGAGGTGCGAGCCCCACGGGAGGAGTGACCCGGCGAGCGCCGCGTACACGCCGGTCGCGGCGCCGAGGAGCATGACCCGGAAGACGACCCTCGGCGGGACGTAGACCAGCGCGACGACCGACGGGATCACCGCGGCCATCGCCATCGCGATTCCGACGGCCGGCTCGGCGGTGACGCCGAGGACGATGGCGACGTTCATCGCGATCGCCGCTCGCAAGGCGAGGGACGCGGCCGGCCGGTGCCGCGACGTCCGGTACTCGACGAGGAGCCACAGCCCGGCGAGCAGCTCCACGAAGCCGGCGGCGGCGACGGCGGGATCGCGGAGCCAGGCCCCGACGGCGATGCCGAGCAAGCCCGCCGGCGCGACCGCGGCGCCGACGACCCCGACGGCGCGCCGCAGCTGCCGCTGGGCGCGAGGATCGGTCAGCGGCGTTCGATCGGAGGCGTGCGCCGGGTGGGCCTCGGCCGACGCGGGAGCGGGCATCGGGCGGAGCCTGCGGCCTCGTCCCGCCGATGGTCACCCCCCATTCGTACGGGGATGCGCCGACGCACCGGGCTCCTTCGGCCCGCCCCTTCGGGCGATTCGGCTCTGTGGCGGCCAGCCGCCGCTTCCGATGCTCGCCCTGTCATGACGAGATCGGGCGCCAGCCTGCCCCTGAGCCGCCGCGAGCGCCGCGAGCTGGCCCGCCGCGAGCAGCCGCCGAAGCGGACGCGCGCTCGCCGATCGAACCCCCGGCCCGCCTGGCAATCGCCGATGGCGATCGTCACCGGCCTCGCGGTCCTCCTCGGGATCGTCCTCGTCGCGATCGCGACGCGGCCGCCCACGGCGCCGGCCCTGAACCTCGTCAGTGGCCCGACCACGTACCCCGCGGACCTCACCGACGGCACCTCGCTCGGCTCGCCGAACACGCCGGTCGTCATCGACCTCTACGCGGATTTCCAGTGCCCCGCGTGCCAGCAATTCGTGACGATGGAGCTGCCCCAGCTCGTGACCGACTACGTGAAGCCCGGGATCGTCCGGATCCAGGCTCACGACCTCGACATCCTCGGCCGCGGCAGCCCCGACGAATCGCTAGAGCTCGCCGCGGGCGGCTTCTGTGCCGCCCAGCAGGATCGCTACTGGCAGTACCACGACCTCGTCTTCTGGAACCAGGGCCCCGAGAACCGGGGCGTCCACAACGCCGCGTTCATCGCCGCCGTCGCCGACCAGGCGGGCGTTGACCCGGCGGCCTGGCAGGCCTGCTTCGCCCGGACCGACATCCGCGCCCCGATCGTGTCGGCGACGCGAGCGTCCGGAGTCACCGCGACCCCGACGCTCCGGATCAACGGCCAGCAGCTGGTGGGCGTCCCGGCCTACGCGGATCTCGTCGCGCTGATCGAGCGCCTCGCGGCCGCGTCGCCGAACCCCTCGTGACCCCGTGACCCTCGCGTCGCTCGGCCGGCGGGCCCCCGTCCGGCCGATCCTCGGCGTCCATCCCGGGCTCATCCTCGCAGCCCTCGACTTCGTGGGCCTCGCGATCGCGGGCTACATGGCGACAGTGGAGCTCGGCGGCGGCGTCCCGGTCTGCGGGCCGCTCCACGGCTGCGAGGAGGTTGCCCGGAGCGAGTACAGCCGGATCGCCGGGGTGCCGGTCGCCGTCTTCGGCGTCGGGCTGTCGCTGACGCTCCTCAGCCTGGCGATCGCCTGGTGGCGGAGCGACCGCTACTGGCTCCTGCTTGCCCACTACGGGCTGTCGCTGGCAGGCGTGCTGTTCGAGGCCTACTTCCTGTACCTGGAGCTGTTCGTGATCGGCGCGATCTGCGTCTGGTGCACGAGCTACGGGCTGTCGCTCGCGCTGCGGTTCGTGATCGCCCTGACGGTGTACCGGCGAGGCGGGCCGGAGCCGGCGACCTAGATCACGGGACCCCGGACGCGCCGGTCGTCGCGTGCGTGCCGGACGTGGAGAGGCTGACGCTCCGGACGACCGCCGGCAGCGGCACCGACGCCGGGAGCGCCTGGGCGACGCCGTTGATCGCGGAGACGCTCGCCGCCAGGTTCCCGAGCGACGCCTCGAAGGCCGCCAGCCGGCTCACCGCGGTCGCGTACGCGCCGCTCGCGGTCGAATAGTCGGTCGCCTGCGTGCCGAGGCCGGCTGCGACGCGGTCATCGGCCGTCGTGAGGTCGTCGATCGTGGTCAATGCCGGCGCCCGATCGGCCGCCGCCGCCGCTTCGCTGCTCGCCTCGTTGGTGGCCACGCCCGCGAGCGACACGGCATAGGCCGCCGTCGAGAGCCCCAGCATCACGACGACGTGGGGCGGCACGCGCAGGTCGATGCGCCGATCAGTCATCGACGCCGCCCGAATCGTCCGTGTACGACGGACTGCCGCCGCTCGAGCGCACCGTGGCGGCCTTGACCGCGGCGGACTTCAGCGCGGCCTCGAGCTTCGCCAGCTTGGCCTGGGCGGCCGCGAGGCTGGCCCGGAGCCCGTCGGCGGTCGTCTGGTCGACCGTGACCTGGTCGGTCGCGGTGCTCAGGGCCGACGCGAGGTCGGCGCTCGACGACTTCAGCTGGTCGAGCTGGGCCTGCAGGTTCGCCGATCGAGCCTGCTCCGCGGCGAGGGCCGCCTCGATCGAGGTCAGCGACGCCGGCGGGTTCGCCAGCTGGGCCGAGCTCGCCGTCCAGGCGGCGGCGGCCTCGACGGCGCCAGCGGCGAGCAGCAGGGAAAGCAGGACGCCGAGCACGACGAGCGGCCGGCGGACGGCGAGACGAGCGGTCATGAGCGTTCCTCCGTGAGTGACGTGGCGAAGGTGGGTCGAGCAGATCGGACGATCCAGTAGCGGTAGGCGGCGGCCAGCGCGACGACGACGAACGTGGCCACGTAGACCGCGGTGAGAGCGGGGGAGTCCGTGCCGGCGGTCAAGCCGTGGATCCACGCCAGCGCGAGGACGACGATCCCCAGGCGGTGGAGCTTCAGCCACCAGCCGTTCGGGAGCCACTTCGTGAATCGGGCCGTCAGCCCCGTCACGAGCATCGCGTACAGGGCGATCGTGCCGAGCGCGACGGGGACCGACCGGTATTGGGAGAAACCCGGCACCAGCGCCCCGAGGATCCCGACGTTCGCATATCGATCGACGGCGATCGCGGCGCCATGGATGACGACGAACGCGATCGTGAAGACGAAGGCGTGCTCGTGCCACGGGAAGAGGCGCTTCGAGAGCTTCCACGTCGACTTGTTCGTCGGGTGGCTCAGGACGAGCCCGAACGTGACCTCGACCGTCATGAGGAGCAGGGCCGTCAGGCCGGCCGCACGGGCGCCGAGCCAGAAGCGGATCTCGGCCTGGTGGGCCGACGTCGCCGGCAGGATCTGGTTCGTCGCGACGAGGGCCACGATGCCGGCGACCGCGCCGATGATGACGAGGGTCGCGCCGCTCAGGCGCCCGGTCCCGGGCCTCGCGGCCGCCTTCGCGCTCGCCGCGGCGCGCGCAGCGCCGTGCGCCGACCTGACGCCGTTGCCCGACGCGACGCCGTTCGCAGGCAGGGCGGCGGATCCGGAGTGCGTAGCTGCCGCCACGGAGCGACCTCCCGATGTCGACGAGTCACCCAGATTGAGGCGGATCCTCGCGGCAAGGTTTCAGCCGCCCCATCCCGTGAAGGTCCCGGATGGGGCGGCTGTTGGTCACGCGTTGCGCGCGAGCCTCACCCTCACGGGCTGGCCTCCGCCGGCGAGGTGCTCGGCGCCGCCGATGGCGTGGCGGCAGCCGCGGCATAGCCGGTGAGCTCGACGTAGGCCTCGGCGCTACCGGCGCTCACGCAGGAGGGGAAGGGCGATGCGCCGGCCTGCGCTCCGATCCGTGCGGTCACGCACTGGGAGCCCTCCCAGTAAACGACGCCGGTCGTCGGGCGGGTGTCGAGCTCCTGGTCCGCGACGGTCGGGGTCAGGCGGACCTCGATGGGGAGCGATCCCCGGATCTGGATGGTCCATCCGGCCGGGTAGGTCGCGTCGGTCGCCGGGCTGGTCCAGCTCCCGGTCGGCGTGATCCTGAAGTCCGAGCCGGCGATGGTCGATACCTGCGAGCCCCGGACGAGCGCCCCGTAGGCGAGCGCCTGGCTCCCGTCCGGGCCTCGGACGACCGAGAGCATCACGTGGATCCCGGAAGGCGGGAAGCCGATGGCGAACCAGTCCCAGCCGCCGCCGACCGAGATGAAGTCGCCCCACTGGTGGTCGAACCACGCCTCGCCGCTCACCGTCTGGGACACGCCATCCAGGACCAGCTGGCCGGAGACCTGGAGGCTCGGCCGCGAGTAGTAGTACGAACCGCCCGACGGCCCGAACGAGACCCAGCCGTTCGTGTCGTGGAGGGCCGTCGGTCCGTTCGGGCTCAGGCTGAGATCGAGCCCGAAGCCGCCGCCGGCCGTCGAGGCCTCGGCCGGGGAGAGGGCCGCGGTGATCGTGTCCTGGCCGCCCTGGCCGGCGAGCCGCCACGGCGCCGCCGGCGTCGCGGAGGGGTTCGACGGGTCGAAGCCGGAGATCCGGAGATCGAACCCGCCCGGCTGGCCCGTGGCATCCCGCGGGGACTGGTCGACGGCAGGGCCGATCTGCGATCGCTGGGCGTACAGGAATCGGTTGCCGCTCTCGTCGGTCAGGGCCAGGTGCGAGGCCCACGTCACCGGGACGTCGCCTCGCTCGGCGCGGAAGATCACGGCCTCGAAGCCGAAGTGACGCCCATCGGCGGTGACGAGGTGGCCCGTGTAGTACCACCACTCGGTCAGGCGATCGTGCGGTCCGTCGTCGCGGGGGAAGACGATCGCGACCGGATCCGGGGGGCGAGCCGGGGTTGCCGACGAGCTCGCCGGGGACGCGACCGGCAGCGGTGGGTTGGCGAGGAGCAGGCCGCCGGAGCAACCAGCCAGCACCGCGACGACGAGCCCGGCGAACCCGGCCTGCAGAGAGCGCCGGACCCGCGCCCTCATGGGGCCGCCTCCGCGCCCTCGATCGCGGGCAGCCGCCGCTCGATCGCCTTCGGCAGCCACCAGTTCCATCGTCCGAGGAGCCGCATCGTCGCCGGCACGAGCAGCGCCCGGACGACCGTGGCGTCGAGCGAAACGGCGATCGCCATGCCGAGCCCGAGCGCCTTGATCAGAACGATGTCGGCGAAGGCGAACGAGCCGGCCACGACGACCACGATGAGCGCCGCGGACGTCACGATCCGACCGCTCCGCTCGAGCCCGGCCGCGACCGCCGTCCGGTTGTCCCCCGTCGCCCGCCACGTCTCGCGCATGCGCGTGAGCAGGAAGACCTCGTAGTCCATCGACAGCCCGAACAGGACGCAGAAGAGGATCACGGGCTGCGTGGTCTCGACGAAGCCCAGCGGCCGGGTCCCGAGGAGCGCCGACAGGTTGCCGTCCTGGAAGATCCAGACCAGGGCCCCGAACGAGGCCAGGATGGAGAGGCTGTTCATCACCAGCGCCTTGAGCGGCAGGAACACCGATCGGAGGAGCAGGAAGAGGACCGCGTACGTGGTCACGAGGATGAACGCGGCCGTCCGCGGGAAGTCCATCGCCACCCCGGCGACGACGTCCTCGACGTCCGCCGCGCCGCCGCCGACCATCACCGACATCCCGGCCGGCGCCCCGAGCCCGTCGACGCCGGCCCGGATGTCGCGGACGAGCTGCCGACCCTGCGGATCGTTCGGGCCGTACGGCGTCGTGATCGTGAAGCTCGTCAGGTCGCCCTTCGTGGTTGCCGCCAGCGTGGTGGCGACAAATCGGTCCGGCGGTCCGCCGGGGCTGGCGTACAGGAGCTGGTACTGGGCGAGGGTCAGCCGCGGGTCGACGTCGACGAGCCCATCGACGCGGGCCACGCGCGGGTCCGCGGCCAGGCGCCGCGAGTAGTCGTAGAGCGCCGCCACGTTGGCCGCGTCGGTGGCCGGGCCGGTCGTGGTGATCGCGAGCTCGATCGGGGCGAACGGCCCTGGCCCGAAGGCCGCGGCGAGCTCGTCGAAGGCCGCTCGCGAGGGCACGCTCTCGGGCAGGATCCGCGAGTCCGGGGCGTTGAACTGCACGTGCAGGAACGGGGTGCCGAGCACGAGCAGCAGGGCCAGCGTCGGGACGAGCACCGCGATCGGGCGGGCCATGACCCATTGGGCGAGCCGGGCCCACGGGCCGTTCCCGGGCTGGCTCGCGACGACGCGCCGAACCCGGAGCGAATCGAGGCGCGTGCCCGCGATCGCCAGGAGGGCCGGGAGCAGCGTGAGCGCGGCGCTCACGGCGAACCCGACCACGATCGCGCCGGCGATCCCGACCGACCGCAGGATCATGAACTCGAACAGCACCAGGCCGAGGAGCCCGAGCAGCACGGTCAGGCCGGAGAAGAAGACCGCCCGGCCCGCGGTCGCCACGGTGGCCCCGACCGCGTCCTCGACTGCCTCCGGCCGCCAGCCGCGCGCGGCCAGCTCCTCCCGGAAGCGGCTCGTCATCAGGAGGGAGTAGTCCACGCCGAGGCCCAGGCCGAGGAGCGTGGCCAGGTTGAGCACGAAGATGCTCATCGGGGTCAGGTTCGCCGCCACGAACAGGCCGGCCATTGCCGCGACGACGGCCGCGCCCCCGACCGCCAGGGGCAGGGCCGCCGCCACGATCGATCCGAAGACCAGCAGCAGGGCCAGGCCGGCGAGCGGCAGCGAGATCGTCTCGCTGCGGCGGAGGTCCGATTCGGAGACCGTCTGGACGTCGCCGTAGAACGCCGGCCCCCCGGCCAGCCCGACGCTGAGTCCGGGCGCGTCGTGCAGCGCGGCCCGAATGCCGGGCAGGGCCGCCGGAGAGTCGTCGGCCGACAGGTTCAGGAACACGATGTCGTAGGCGGTATGGCCGTCGACCGAGACCTGGCGGTCGTTGACGAGATGCGAAACGACGCTCCGGACGTAGGGCGCCTGCGGGACGTCGATCATCGCCGCCGCCGCGGCCGATTCGAAGGCCGGATCGCCTGCCTGGAGGGTGTCCGAGTGGAAGACGACGACGAGCGCGGCCTGCGGTACCCCGAGCTGGCTCTGCAGGAGGGCCAGGGTCCGGGCGGACTCGAGATCCGGGCGGATGAACCCCCCGGACCGGAGCGAGTCGGGCGCGCGGATCGCCAGTGGCGCGGCGACCACGAGCAGGGCCGCCCAGGCCGCCACGACCGCCCAGCGATGCCGAGCTGCCCATCGGCCGAGCCGTTCGAATCGGGTCACCGACAGGGGCTCACGAGCGGACTGCGGGGAGGGTCACGGGAGGGTCACGGGAGGCTCATCCTACCGGCCGGGCTGGTAGCATGGCCGCGCCGTGACGATCTTCACGATCTGGTTCCAGAACTTCCCGAACAACCTCCCCATCCTGTTCGGATCGGTCGGCGTCGCGGTCCTCTTCGTCTGGATCTTCATGAAGTCGGCCATGGCCGCGGATGGCCGCTCGAAGTGGACCCGCCGGATCACCGGGCCCAACGGCAAGTGGTTCTTCGGCCTGCTGTGGCTCCTCTGGGCGGTGGTCTTCGGCGTCGGCCTCCAGCTCGTGCCGCACGAGGGTGCCAGCTCCCCGTACGGCGGGCTCGGCCTCATCGCCCTCTTCACCGGCTTCTTCATCACGATGGGCTTCCTGTGGAGCGTCATCGGCGAGTAGCCGCCTGACCCAGCCGGCGCGCCCGGCTCACCGCGCGGCACCGAGAGGCGACTCGACCGTCCTGGACCGACCCGGCTATTGCCCGGAAGTTTCAGAGTGCATAGATTCTATGCGTCTGGAATTGCCAGCCGAGCTCAGGAGACCCGCCGCTTGACCTCCGAGATCAGCCCGAAGCACGCCGGCACCGGCCTCATCGACGAGGCCGCGCCGTGGGTCAACCCGCGCGATCCGGCCCAGGCCCTGGGGCCCGACGGCAAGCCCGCCCGCAGCCGCCGGGCGCCGCTCTGGGCCGACGTGCCCGACGAGAAGTGGGACGACTGGCGCTGGCAGCTCAGCAACCGGATCAACACCCTCGAGGAGGTCGCGGCCGTCCTCAACCTGACCGATGAGGAGCGTGCCGGTCTCTCCGCCGACGACAAGTTCCGGGTCGACATCACCCCGTACTTCGCGAGCCTGATCGATCCGGACGACCCGGACGACCCGATCCGCCGCCAGGTCATCCCGCTCGGCCGGGAGCAGCAGGCCTTCACCGCGATGATGGAGGACAGCCTCGCGGAGGATCGCCACTCGCCGGTCCCGGGCCTCGTCCATCGATACCCCGACCGCGTCCTGATGCTGATCACGACCCAGTGCGCCAGCTACTGCCGGTACTGCACCCGAAGCCGGATCGTCGGCGACCCGACCCAGAACTTCACTCGCCGCGACCACGAGGCCCAGCTCGAGTACCTCCGCCGGACGCCGCAGGTCCGCGACGTCCTGATCTCCGGCGGGGACGGCCTGACGCTCGCCCCGAAGCTCCTCGAGACGGTCATCCGGGGGCTTCGCGAGATCCCCCACATCGAGATCATCCGGATCGGCTCGCGGGTCCCGGTCTTCCTGCCCCAGCGTGTCGACGACGACCTGTGCGAGATGCTCGCCAGGTACCACCCGATCTGGATGAACCTCCACTTCAACCACCCG
>DATGGQ010000003.1:0-56649 GCA_035308445.1 Candidatus Limnocylindrales bacterium
AGGACCAGCATGGCAACGATGATCTTCGCGGTACCCAGGATCGCGAGCACCCCGAGAACATAGCCAAGAACCATCACGCCCGCCGTTCCCTGGAAGATGACCGCCGGGTGAAAGTTCCAACGGAGGAAGCCGAGCAGCGCACCGGCGAACGCAAAGCACAGGAGGGCGACGAACGGCTCGCCGAGCGCGGTGACCTGCGTTGTGAGGCTGGTGAGCCCGAGCGTCACGGCGGCGATGAGGGCGATCCCGGTCGAGAGCCCATCGAGACCGTCGATGAAGTTCAGGCTGTTCGTCATGCCCACGATCCATACGACCGTGAAGGCCGCACCGACCGAAGCCGAGAGGGTGAAGTTGTTGGGGCCGAACGGCAGCGGATTGCCGATGAAGGCCACGCTGATGCCGGACGCGACGGCGATCAGTGCGACGACGACCTGCCCGATCAGTTGATAGCGAGCCCGAAGATCGAGAGCGTCATCGATGACGCCGATCACGGCGGCAACGATCGCGCCCGCGAAGAGGCCCCAGACCTGGAGCGCTCCGACCCCGGGCGTCCCTGGAATACCGGTGACGCCGGCGTTGAGGAACGTGAGGCCACCACCGACGACGACGAAGGCGATGACGACGGCGATCCCGCCTCCTCGCGGCAGCGGCCGGCGATGGAACCGGCGCTCATCGGGCCGGTCCAGCATCCCCCGCCGATGGATCACACCGCGAACGACCGGCGTGATGCCGAGGGCGATCAAGCCGGCGACGACGAAGGCGACGATGATGGCTGGGGCGGCGGCGCCGGCCGCCGGGGACCAGCTCACCAGGCGGTACGCTCGAGGCCCGGGACCGGGAACCGGTCGACGATCGAGGCGACCTCGGCCGCGAGGTCGTCGCGGACGCGGGTGTCGTCGCGACGGTCGATCGCGTCGGTCACGATGCGGGCGATCGCCCGCATCTCGTCTGGCCCGAACCCGCGGGTGGTCGTGGCCGGCGTCCCGAGGCGGATCCCCGAGGCCGTGTTCGGCGGCAGGGCGTCGAACGGGATCGCGTTCTTGTTCACGGTGATCCCGATCCCGTCGAGCAGCGCCTCGGCGTCCCTGCCAGTCACGCCCAGTGGCGTGACGTCGACGAGCATCAGGTGGTTGTCGGTCCCGCCGGACACGACCCGCGCCCCATGCTCCGCGAGCGCGCCGGCCAGGACGCTCGCGTTCTCGACGGTCCGGCGCTGGTCGCGCCTGAAATCCTCGCCTGCGGCCAGCAGCAGGCCGACGGCCTTGCCCGCCACGACGTGCATGAGCGGCCCGCCCTGCGACCCGGGGAAGACGGCCTTGTCGACCTGGGCCGCGAGCGTCGTCTTGACGGTCGGGAAGTCGGCCCGGTCGACCTCGGGCGGGAGATCCTCGCGGCTGAAGACCAGCCCGCCGCGGCCACCGCGGAGCGTCTTGTGGGTCGTCGTCGTGACGATGTCCGCATGGGGGAATGGGCTCGGGTGCTCGCCGGCAGCGACGAGGCCGGCGATGTGGGCCATGTCGACCATCAGGAGCGCCCCGACGCCGTGGGCGATCGCGGCCATCCGGGGGAAGTCGATGATCCGGGGATAGGCCGAGGCGCCCGCGACGATGACCTTCGGCCGAACCTCCTTCGCCGCGGTCTCGAGGGCGTCGTAGTCGATCCGCTCGGTCTCCCGGTCGACCCCATAGGCGTGGACCTCGTACAGCTTGCCCGAGAAGTTCACCGGCGAGCCGTGGGTCAGGTGGCCGCCGTGGGCCAGGTTCATCCCGAGGATGCGGTCGCCCGGCTGGAGGACCGCGAAGTAGGCCGCCATGTTCGCCTGGGCCCCGGAGTGGGGCTGGACGTTCACGTGCTCCGCGCCTGGGAAGAGGGCGAGGGCTCGCTGGATCGCGAGGTTCTCGGCGATGTCGACGTACTCGCAGCCGCCGTAGTAGCGCTTGCCCGGGAGACCCTCGGCGTACTTGTTCGTGAGCCACGAGCCCTGGGCCTGCATGACGGCCGCGAACGTGTAGTTCTCGCTGGCGATCAGCTCGATCTTGTCGTGCTGGCGGCGCTTCTCGTGGAGCATCGCGTCCCACAGCTCCGGATCGACCTCCGCGAGGCTGGCCCAACCGAGGCCGCGCGCGGGCGCCTGCGTCATGAAGAGACCCTCCTCAGGGATCGCGAGGACGCTATCTTCCCACGGGCTCCGGCAGCCCCGCCGCCCGGAGGACCGCCGCGATGACGTCGATCCCGATCGCGCCGTGACGGAGGATCCGGACCACGTCCCCGGTGGCATCGGCGACGGTCGAGGGCGAGCCGCCCGGGGCCGGCCCGGCATCGACGATCACCGCGAGCGACTCGCCAAGCTGCTCGCGGATGGCCGCCGCGGTGCCGGCCTCAGGCGCCCGGGAGCGATTCGCGGAGGTCGTCGGCAGGGCGCCGAGCGCCGAGGCGAGGAAGCGCGGCGCCGGATGGTTCGGGACACGGAGGCCGATCGTGGGTGGGGCATCGCCATCCTCGGCGAGCGACAGGCGGAACCTGGCCGTCGGTCGACGTGGCAGCACGATCGAGAGGCCGCCCGGCCAGAATGCCTTCGCCAGGACATCGCCGGCCCGCGTCGGCTCGGCGATCGCCTCCGCGTCGGCGGCATCGCCGAGCAGCAGCACGACCGCCCGATCGGGTGGCCGTCCCTTCGCGGCGAACAGCGCCTCGATCCCGCCGGGCACCCCCGGGCCGACCCCGATGCCGTAGACGGTGTCGGTGGGGATGGCCACGATCCCACCGGCCTGGAGCGCCTCGAGCGCGGCGCGGCGACCCGCCGGCCCGTCCGGGACGATCCGGGCGGTCATCGGGCGATGGGCCCGGAACGCTCGATGCGCGCGATGCGGGGCTGGCCCGCGAGGTCCTCCTCGATCGCGGAGCGCCAGCCCGGCAGGACCCGGGCCACGAGCGCGACCATGGCCTCCCGCTGGTCCCCGCCGATCTCGAGGAGGGCCGTCCCTCGATCGGCCAGGGCCGCGGGCAGGCGCTCGAGCAGTCGTCCGATCACCGTGAGCCCGTCGGGGCCGCCGTCCAGCGCGGCCGCCGGCTCGAAGGAGGTCGCCTTCGGCAGCCCGGGGATCTCCGCGGTCCGGACATAGGGCAGGTTGGCGACGACGACGTCCCACGGCGCAGCCCCGTGCGGCGGGAGCAGGTCGGCCGTCTCGAACCCGATGATGTCCCCGACGGCGTGTCCGACGGCATTCTCGCGGGCGAGGGACAGGGCATCCTCCGACGCGTCGCAGGCGACGAGCTCCACCTCGTCGAGCATCCGGCGACGACGGAGATCGACGGCCAGGGACACCGCGATGGCACCGCTGCCGGTGCCGACGTCGACGATCCGCAGCCGCGGCGTCCCGGCCGGTCGCGGCGCGCTCGTGAGGCGTCCCACGATCTCGGCCTCGGCCAGCTCGACGAGCTGCTCGGTCTCGGGCCGCGGGATGAGCGCCCGAGCGTCGACCCCGAAGGCGAGCCCGCGGAACTCCTTGACCCCGCGGATGTAAGCCACCGGCTCGCCGCGCTCGCGTCGCCCGAGCGCCTCCTCGAAGCGTGCCGCGGCCGCGTCGCCGACCGGCGCGTCCTGGTGGGCGATCACGGTTGCCCGGTCGACCCCGAGGACGAACCCGAGCAGCAGCTCGGCGTCGAGCCTCGGCGAGTCTGACCCGGAGGTCCGGAGCCGGCCGACCGCTCCATCCAGGAGGGACTCGACGGTCGCCATCGCGGTCAGAGCTCGGCCAGCCGCTGCGCCTGGTCGGTCGTGATCAGCGTGTCGATGAGCTTGTCGAGGTCGCCGGCCAGCACCCGGGGCAGGTTCGAGACGCTCATGTCGATCCGGTGATCGGTCACCCGGTCCTGCGGATAGTTGTAGGTCCTGACCTTGTCGGCCCGATCTCCGGCCCCGATCAGGGACCTTCTGGCCACGGAGTCGGCGTCACGCTGTCGGCGCCGCTCGGCATCCTGGAGGCGGGCGCGGAGGACAGCCATCGCCTTGGCCTTGTTCTTGTGCTGGCTCTTCTCGTCCTGGATCTCGACCACGGTCCCGGTCGGGAGGTGCGTGATCCGGACCGCTGAATCGGTCGTGTTGACGGACTGGCCGCCGGGGCCCGACGAGCGCTTGACCTCGATCCGGAGGTCCCTGTCCTCGTCGATCTCGATCTCGGTCTCCTCGACCTCGGGCATGACGACGACCGTCGCCGTCGACGTGTGAATGCGGCCGGACGACTCGGTCTCGGGCACCCGCTGGACGCGGTGGGTCCCGCTCTCGAACTTCAGCCGCGAGTAGGCGCCGTCTCCGGCGACCTCCACGATCGCCTCCTTGACGCCTCCGATGCCCGTCTCGTGGAGGCTCATGACCTCGGCCCTGTAGCGATGGTTCTGGGCGTACCGGATGTACATCCGCAACAGCTCGCCGGCGAAGAGCGCGGCCTCCTCCCCGCCGGCTCCCGCTCGGACCTCGAGGATCACGTTGCCGTCGTCTGCGGGGTCGCGGGGAAGGAGCAGGACCTTGAGCTGCTCGACCTCCTCGGCCTCCGCGTGCTCGAGGCGGCCGACCTCGTCGTGGGCCATCGCCCGAAGCTCCCCGTCGTCGCCATCGCGCAGCTGCCGGGCCCCGTCGAGCTCCTTCCGAGTTGCGAGCAACCTCCGATACGCCCGGACGACCGGTTCGAGCCGGGAGAGATCCTGGCCGAGGCGCTTGATCGCCTCGGGATCGGCGAGGACCTCGGGCTTCGCGAGCTCCGCCTCGACCTCGTCGTGCTGCCGGGCGACCTCCGCGAGGCGGTCGTCCAGCTCGCTCATGCCGGCACGGCGGCCGGCTCCGGATCGAGCCGGTCGCGCTCGTACAGCGCCGAGCCGTCCGGGATCCGCTCCCCGTCGGCGGAGAGGGCCTGCTCCATCGACACGATCGCGACCTCGATCTGATCGTCCGTCGGGCGCTTCGTCGTGATCAGCTGGACGAGGATGCCCGGGTACATGACCGCCTTGACGATCGGGTTCGAACGGTGCCGTGACCCGAACCGGAGCAGCTCGTAGCCGATGGCCGCGATGACCGGGATCAGCAGCAGCCGGCCGGCGACCATGACCAGCAGGTTCGATCGACCGAGCAGGCTGAAGAGCAGGATCGACAGGATGATCACGACGACGAGGAACTCCGTGCCACAGCGGGGATGGGCGGTCGGGTAGCGGCGGACCTTCGAGACGGTCAGCGGATCGCCGGCCTCGAGCGCGTGGATCGTCATGTGCTCCGCGCCGTGGTACATGAACACCCGCCGGACGTCGGGCGCGCGCGACACGACGACGAGGTAGCCCATGAAGATCGCGACCCGGATCAGGCCCTCGGCGAGGTTCTGGACCCAGGCGTCCTTGCTGAACGCGGAGGTCGTGACGCTGGCGATGAAGAGGGGCAGCAGGAAGAACACCCCGATGCCGGCGGCCAGGGTGAGGATCAGCAGGATCGCGACGGATCCACGCCCGAGCTCGACGCCCTCGCCGCTCGCCTGGAGGTTCGCGCTGCGGACGAGCCAGCGGGTGCCGACGATCAGGGTCTCGTACAGGACGATCAGGCCCCGAACGAGGGGGGCCTTGGCGAGCCGCCAGCCGTGCGGGCCGGTGTCGAGCGGCTCCGCCGCCCAGACGATGCGCCCGTCGGGGTGTCGAAACGCGACGGCGATCGCGTCACGGCCGCGCATGAGGACGCCCTCGATGAGGGCCTGTCCGCCGTAGGTGAAGCGGGCCACGAGCCGAGTCTAGGTGAGGCGCCCGAGGCTCAGCCGGGAGGCGTTCGTCCCGTCCCCCGGCCGCCGATCAGGCGCGAACCTGGCGCTCGAGGCGCTTCTGGAAGCGCTCGACCTGGCCGGCCGTATCGATGATCGTCTGCTTGCCCGTGTAGAACGGGTGGCAGTTGCCGCAGACGTCGACGCGCAGCTCCGGCTTCGTGGAGCCAACCGTCCACTCGGTCCCGCAGGACCCGCAGTGGACCTTGGCTTCGTAGTACTTGGGGTGGATGTCGGGCTTCATGGGCTACTTCGCGGCCGCTGCCGCGCCTTCCGCGGCCGTGGCCGCCTCGTCCGCGATCACGCGGACACGCTTCTTGGACTTCGTGGCGTACTCGAACCTGACCTTGCCGGTCGTCGTCGCGAACACCGTGTAATCGCCGCCGAGATCGGTCCCCGGACCGGCCAGGAACGTCATCCCCCGCTGGCGGACGATGATCGACCCTGCCGACACGAGCTGGCCGTCGCCGGCCTTCACCCCGAGGCGCTGGCCGACGCTGTCCCGGCCGTTCTTCGAGGTGCCGCCGGCTTTCTTGTGGGCCATGGTCAGGATTCCTTCCTGGTCGTCCGCGACGGCTTCGCGGCGAGCTTGGATTCTGGCTTGGTGCCGGCCTTGGCGGCCGTGGTCTTCGGGCTCTTCGTGGCGGTATCGGCCTTCGCGGCGGTGGCGGGCTTCGCGGCAACCGCCCGACCGCGCGTCGAGGTCCTGGCCTCTGGCTTCGCCTTGGCGTCGGGCTTCGCCTTGGCGTCGGGCTTCGCCTTCGCGTCGGCCTTTGCCTTGGCGTCGGCCTTCGCCGTCTGCTTGTCGGAGGCGAGCTTGGCCGCGAGGGCCGCATCTGCGGCGGCCTGCTTGCGCGCGGTCTCCTCGAGCTTCGCGCGCTCGGCCTGGCGGGCCTTGTCGACCTCGGCTTGCTCGGCGGCGGCGCTCTTGCCGCCCAGGACGATGTCGCTGATGCGCAGGACCGTGAGCTCCTGGCGATGGCCCTTCTTGACGCGGCGGCGCGCCTTCGGCCGGTACTTGAAGCTCACCGTCTTCTCGCCGCGGTCGCGACGGATGATCTCCGCCGAGACGGAGCCGTTCGTGACGACCGGCCGGCCGATGACCGCGGTCTCGCCGTCGGCGATCAGGAGCACGCGGTCGAGGTTGAGGGAATCGCCGGCATTGCCATCGAGGAGCTCGACCTCGAGCTCCATCCCGACCTCGACGCGGTACTGCTTACCGCCTGTCTCGACGACTGCGTACATGGGACCTCTGGGCACGGCTGGCGGTCGCGCGGAGTCGGACCGCGGCCTGTAGACAGGAAGATGCACCTCGACCAGGTCGAGGCACGAGGGTGGAGTGTACTTCCAGCGCCGAACCCGCGCAATCGGCGCCTCCACGCCAACGGCCCGATGTCCGTGCTCGGCGGGGCCCAGGACCCCATCGCCCGATGGTTGGCCCGGGCGTGGTGCGTGGGTGCACATAGGACCAACGGGCCATCGCCGGGAGCACCATCGTCCTCCGATAGTTGCGGTGATGCACCCCGAGCCGAGCGACCCCGACTTCGTCGACTTCTACAAGGTCCTCCAGGTCGACCCGGAGGCCGATCCCGACGTCGTCCAGGCCGCCTATCGCGTGCTCGCGCGCAAGCTCCATCCGGACCTGACCGGGGACGAGTCGGGCATGAAGCGACTCAACAGCGCCTGGGACACGCTCCGGGATCCGAAACGCCGGGCCGCGTACCACCTGGAGCGCCTCGAGCGCATCGCGACGACCGATCAGGCCGCGGCGGCGGTTCGCGGGACTCCGGCGTCGCTGAAGACCTACGTCGAGGACCACGCCGGGCCGCCGCCGGGCAACCCGTTCGGGCCGGTGGTGACATTCGGGCGCTACGAGGGCTGGTCGATCGGCGAGATCGCCCGGGTCGACAAGCCGTTCCTCGAGTGGCTCCGCGGCGTGCCTGCCGGTCGCCACCTCGTCCACAGCATCGACGCCCTGATCCGCGAGATCAACGGCTCGACGGGGAGCGCCTCTCGGTTCCCGGACGGGCGCCTGCCTGACCATCGTGACCTGTTCGCGGCATCGGGGAGCCGCTGACTCTTCGTCGCGCCCGGCGGACCCTTTGACCTAGACCTCGCCCCGGTTCCGGGCGCGCCGAATCACCATTCGGCCCGGCCCTGGCGGATGTTGATGCTCTCGAGGATCCCCAACCCGGCCGCGATGCTGATGAGCGACGCCCCGCCGTAGGTCACGAAGGGAAGCGGGATCCCGGTGATCGGCATGAGGCCGAGCACCATCCCGAGGTTGACGATCAGCTGGAACAGCAGCATCGCCGCCATCCCCGAGCCGAACATCATCCCGAACGGATCCTTCGAGCGCCACGCGCCGACGAGCAGGCGCCAGAGCAGGAGCACGAACAGCAGCACGACGGCGATGACGCCGACGAAGCCCAGCTCCTCGCCGAGGACCGCGCTCACGAAGTCGGTGTCCTGGGCCGGCAGGAAGCCGAGCGCGCCCTGTGTCCCGTTCGTGAGCCCCTTCCCAAAGAGTCCGCCGGAGCTGACCGCGACCTGGGCCTGGTAGAGCTGGTAGCCCGAGCCCTGGATGTCGGCCAGCGGGTTCAGGAACGCCGCCAGCCGTTCCTTCTGGTAGTCCTTCAGGACGTAGGTCCAGATGAATGGGAAGGCGGCGAGGCCGGTCGCGAGCATCAGCCCGAGCCAGCGCAGGCTCGCGCCGGACATGAAGAGCATCCCGAAGAGGATCGCCCCGAACACGAGGGAGGTCCCGAGGTCGGGCTGCATGAGGACGAGCAGCAGGGGCGGCCCGACGAGCACGCAGGCGCCGAGGATCGACCACAGCGAACCCATCCGGCCCTGGCGCCGCGACAGGTAGTTCGCGAGGACCACGATCATCAGGATCTTGGCCAGCTCGCTGAACTGGAACTGGAGCCCGGCGATCGAGACCCAGCGCGACGACCCGCCGACGCCTTTGCCAAGTCCGAGCGTGACGATGAGGAGGCCGAGCTGTACCAGATAGAGGGGCCAGGCGAACGTCTTCAGCCAGTGGTAGTCGAACGAGGTCGCGACCACGAACACGATGAGAGCGAGGCCCGCCCACATCAGGCCCCGGACGAACGTCGAGCCCGACTGGAGGACGTCGGCGCCGCTGTTCGCCGAGTTGCTGTAGGCCATCGCCAGCCCGAAGCAGGTCAGGACGGCGGCGTACGTCGCGATCTGGAGGTCGAACGCGCGCCAGACCGCCCCCACCTTCGAGGCATCCCAGGAGCCGAAGCCGCCCTTGCGGCCGGAGATCGCGGCCATCGTCAGTTCAGCACGTAGAAGTTGCCCTTCCGGAGGAGGTTGGGCAGGCGGTAGTCGTGATGGATGTTGAAGTGGAGCTGCAGGTAGTACTTGACGATCTCGACGGCCGCGTTGCCCTTCGTCTGGGAGTCGTACGCGAACGCGAGGACCTCGAGCGGGGAGTCGGTCCGCTCGACGGCCTTGTAGCCGTTCGGATCGGAGGCCGTCTTCCAGGGGTCCTTCGGCACGAACGCCGCGAACCACGAGTGGTATGGCAGCACGCCGCGGCTGTCGGGGATGCCGAACTGGGCGGTGCCCGACTTGCCGGCAACGACGATCGGCATATCGACGAGGTTGTAGGTGTGCCGGATCACGATCCCGTAGCGAGCCGCGCGCCGCATGACCATGAGGTCGTTCTTCGGAACCGCGACGGTGCTCGTGAGGACCGGCTGGAACGGCACCACGACGTTTCCGTCGGGCCCGAGCACGTCCTTGACGACCCGTGGGGCGTAGAGCTTGCCGCCGTTGGCCAGCGCGCCGTAGGCGTCGAGAAGCTCGATCGGTGTGACCGCGTCATAGCCCTGGCCGATGCCGGCGAGATAGGTCTCGCCGGGGTAGATCGGCGTCCCGAGGTTCTCGAGCTTCCAGGCGTTCGAGGGAATCGTCCCGACGGCCTCGCTCGGCAGGTCGATCCCGGTCTTCTGGGCGAACCCGAACTGGTGCGCCCAGTACGACAGGCGATCGATCCCCACCCGAGCCGCGACCTGGTAGAAGTACGTGTCGCTCGAGTTCCCGAACCCGCAGTACAGGTTGCACAGCCCGAAGCCGTTCGGATTCCAGTCGTGGAACTTCGCGCCGCCGAGCGTCAGGAAGCCGGCGGTGTGGATGAGCGTGCTCGGCGTGATCTTGCCGTCGGCGAGGCCGGCGCTCCCGGTGACGAGCTTGAACGTCGAGCCGGGCGGGTACTGCTCGCTGATGGCGTGGTTCACGAGCGGCTTGTAGGGGTTGTTCAGCAGCGCCTGGTAGTCCTTGGTGCTGATGCCCTGGGCAAACTGGTTGTCGTCGTAGGTCGGCAGGCTGGCCATCGCTAGGATCTCGCCGTCCTGGGGGTTCATGACGATGATCACGCCGCCCTTGAGGCCGGCGGCCTTGATGCCCCACTGCAGCGCCTTCGTCGCGAGCTCCTGCTCGTGGAGGTCGATCGTGAGCTGGAGGGAGTCGCCGGCGACGGGCTGCTGGTCGACCGACAGGACGTCGAGGCGACGGCCGGTCGCATCCCGTTCGACGGTCTGCTCGCCGTAGGTGCCCCGGAGCTGGGGCTCGTAGGTCGCCTCGACGCCCGTCCGGCCGATCAGGTCGTCGGGCTGGTAGCCCTGCGCCGAGAGCGAGGCGAGCTCGGTCGAGTTGATCGGGCCCTCGTAGCCGAGGACCTGCGACAGCAGCGGGCCGTACAGGTAGTCGCGACGGGTCTCGACGACGATCTGGACGCCCGGCAGCGCATCGCTGTTCTCGGCGATGAAGCTGGCGACGTCCGACGGAACATCGGAGGCGACGCGGACGAGGTCGAACCGCGAGCCGGGATTGGAGTCGATCGCGACGTTGATGTCCGCCGGATTCATGCCAATGAGCCCGGCGAGCGCATTCACGACGCCATCGCGCTTCGACTCCGGGAGGTCGGCGGGCCGGATCTTCACGCTGTACGACGCGACGTTTGAGACGAGGAGCTGCCCGTTGCGGTCGTAGATGAGGCCGCGCGTTGAGGGGATCGCCTCCTGGACGGTCCGGTTCGCGTTCGCGACGGCCTGGAGCTGGCCGCCGGACGTCACCTGCAGCGAGAAGAGCCGGAGCGAGAGGACGGTCGCCGACACGCCGACGATCAGGCCGAAGAACAGGAACCGGGTGACCGAACGGGGCTCGGACGGCCGACCGTCGAGGTAGGCGCTCATCGACTCACCAGTCCACGCGCTCGGTCTGCGTCCGGCGGTCGTGGATCGAGACGGCGAGCGGACCGATCAGCAGGCCGAGCAACCCGTCGTAGAGGGCGCCGGGCACGAACGTGCCGATGGGATCGGCGATCGCCGCGCTGCCGGCCGACGTCAGGACGTAGATCAGCACGGATGCGACCAGGCTGAGGATCGGGACCGCGACGATCGGCGCGAGGGCCCGGAGGCGGGACATCGGTTGGACGATGAGCGCGGTGCCACCCACCGCCACGAGGAGCGCGAACGCCGAGGCGCCCAGCGGCCGGCTGAAGAGGATGTCCAGCACGAGGCCGCCGACGAACGCCACGACGACGCCGCGTTCGAAGCCTGCGGCGATCGTCCAGATGACCGCCAGGACGAGGACGGGATGAAGATTTGCATTCCCAACCGTGAGATATGGCACCGCGAGCGAGGCTTCGAGCAGCGCGGCCACGGTGGCACCGATCGCGGCGAGAAGCAGGCTCATGAACGGCGGTCGGTCCTCGGCGAGCTGTGGGACGTCGCGTGCGAACCGGAGCCTTCGCAGCGTCGATCGGACGGCAGTGGCCGGCGGTCGTCGGCGAAGTATCCCATGGAGTAAGGAGCGGAGCAATCGTCGGCCAGGGCGATTTCATCCGCCTTGCGTGGAGCCGGTGCGGTGGCTCCGGAGGGAACGGGGAGGTGTCCCGTTGCACGTGAAACGTCGGCTCACGAGGGCCAAGCACACGCCCCAGGTACGTCGGCGTGAAGCGCCTCGTGGGACCCTTTCCGGACCCGCCAGAGGCAGCTCCGGAACGGAGGAATCGGTCGTCCGATGGTAGAATCCATCATTGTGAGACACCCCCACATGAGGACCTGAGTGGGTCAGACCGTCGCCTTCGCCAATCAGAAAGGCGGCGTCGGAAAAACCACCACAGTCGTGAATCTGGCGAGCTATCTGGCGCTCGCCGGCGACCGGGTCCTCGTCATCGATCTCGACCCTCAGGGGAATGCCACCAGCGGCCTCGGGATCGATCGAAATCGCAGCGAATCCGTCTACGACGCGGTCATCGACGCCGTCGCGCTCGCCGAGCTGACGATCCCCACGATCGTCGACGGCCTCGCGATCGTGCCGTCATCCATTGCCTTGGCGGGCGCCGAGGTCGAGCTCGCCCCGATCGAGCAGCGCGAGCGCCGGCTCGCACGCCTCGTCGAGCCGATCAAGGATGCCTACGACTACGTCTTCATCGATTGCCCGCCGTCGCTCGGCCTGCTGACCGTGAACGCCCTGACCGCAGCCGACTCCACGCTCATCCCGATCCAGTGCGAGTACTACGCCCTCGAGGGGCTGACGCAGCTGCTCGCGACCGTGAACCTGGTCCGGGATCACCTCAATCCGGGCCTGGCGGTCAAAGGCGCGGTCCTGACCATGCTGGACGCGCGCACGAACCTCGGGGCCGACGTCGCCAGGGAGGTTCGCTCGCACCTTGGCGACCGGGTCTTCAGGACGGTGATCCCGCGGAACGTCCGGCTGTCGGAGGCGCCGAGCCACGGCCTCCCGATCCACCTCTATGCCGCGGGATCGAGGGGCGCAGTTGCGTACGCCGCGCTCGCGTCCGAGCTCCGCAGCCGCGACGGCCGTCCGGGCGCGGCCATCACGACCGGGAAGGGGCGTCTCGTGGCCGTCGGACCGGGGACCGGACGAACGCGATCAGCGACGAACGCGCCCGAATCCGAGGCGGCCATGGCCGGGGTGTCCGCGTGACCGCCCCGAGCGCTCGATCGAGCGGGCTCGGGCGCGGCCTCGCGGCCCTGATCCCGCAGCGCGCGCCATCCGGCGCCGGACCGACCGAGATCCCGCTCGAGCGCGTGGCCGAGAACCCGCGGCAGCCGCGCCTGCGGATGGACGACGCCGCCCTCGAGACCCTCGCCGCCAGCATCCGGGAGCACGGCGTGATCCAGCCCGTGCTCGTGACCGAGACGATCGACGGCTATCAGCTCGTGGCCGGCGAGCGGCGAGTTCGGGCCGCGCGCATGGCCGGCCTCGATCGGATCCCCGCCGTCATCCGCCAGCTCGCCGACCGCGAGCAGCTCGAGCTCGCGCTCGTCGAGAACCTCCAGCGCGAGGATCTCGATCCGATCGAGTCGGCCCAGGCCTATCGGAGCCTCATCGATGAGTTCGGCCTGACGCAGGAGGACCTCGCGGGACGCGTCGGCCGGGCGCGATCGACCGTGGCGAACACGCTCCGCCTGCTCGAGCTTCACGACACCGTTCAGGCAGCCGTCATCGACGGTCGACTCACGGAGGGACACGCGCGGGCGATCGGCGGGCTTGAGCCGGAGCAGCAGGCGCGCGTCGTCGACACCGTGGTGAGCGACGACCTGTCCGTCCGGCAGACCGAGGAGCTGGTTCGGCGGCTTCGCACCGCACGGGTGGCGGCAACGACCGCCGTGAAGGCCGCCCGCACGCCCGACGCCGAGCTCGAGCGGATCGAGGAGGACCTCCGACGCGCCCTCGGGACGAAGGTCCGGATGGCCCGATCGCGGCGCGGCGGCCGGATCGTCATCGAGTTCTATGGGGACGAGGAGCTGAGCCGGATCTACGACCGGCTGATCGGCGGAGGGGCATGACCGAGCCCAAGGCGGCTCCCGCGCGCGGGACGGCCGCCAGCAACGGTCGCAACGGCTCGGACGGCGCCGGCAACGGGCGTCGCCGGCGGTCGGCCATGTCCGGCTCCGAATACACCGCCGCCAGCATCCAGGTCCTCGAGGGCCTCGAGGCGGTTCGACGCCGGCCCGGCATGTACATCGGCTCGACCGATGCCCGCGGCCTTCATCATCTCGTCTGGGAGGTCGTCGACAACTCGATCGACGAGGCCATGGCCGGCTACGCAACCGAGATCACGGTCACGATCCAGCCCGACAACACGGTCGAGGTCGTGGACAACGGCCGCGGCGTCCCGGTCGGCCGCCATTCGACCGGCAAGGATGCCCTCGAGGTCGTCCACACCGTCCTCCACGCGGGCGGCAAGTTCGGCGGCGGCGGCTACAAGGTCTCGGGCGGCCTGCATGGCGTCGGCGTGAGCGTCGTCAATGCCCTGTCCGAGTGGCTCCGCGTCGAATCGGCCCGCGACGGCTCCGTGTTCGCCCAGGAGTACGTCCGGGGCAAGCCCACCGGCGCGGTCACGAAGGTGGGTCCGCAGGGCGACCGGCGTGGGACGCGGACGCTCTTCCGGGCCGATCCCGAGATGTTCGAGACCACGGAGTACTCGTTCGACCTGATCTCGCAGCGCCTCAGGGAATCGGCCTACCTCACGAAGGGCGTCTGGCTGACGCTCATCGACCAGCGGAGCGATCGCGAGAGATCGTTCTACTTCGAGGGTGGCCTGACGTCGTTCGTGCGGCACCTGAACCGGAACAAGGAGGCGCTCCACACCCGCCCGATCTACGTCGAGCGGCGCGAGGGCTCGACCGCCGTCGAGGTCGCGCTCCAGTACAACGACACCTACACCGAGACGCTTCTGGCATTCGCGAACAACATCAACACGGTCGACGGCGGGACCCACGTCACTGGCTTCCGCGCGGCCCTCACCAGCTCCCTGAACGACTGGGCCCACAAGGCCGGAGTGCTGAAGGACTCGGACGGGAACCTGTCGGGCGACGACGTCCGCGAGGGCCTGACCGCTGTCATCAGCGTGAAGCTGACCGATCCGCAGTTCGAGGGCCAGACAAAGGCCAAGCTCGGCAACGCCGAGGTCAAGGGTCAGGTCCAGACGGCCGTGGCCTACAGCCTCGTCCAATACCTCGAGGAGAATCCCGGCGACGGTCGCCGGATCATCGAGAAGTGCCTCACCGCAGCGCGCGCCCGCGAGGCCGCCCGCAAGGCCCGTGACCTCGTGATCCGGAAGGGCGTCCTGGACGGGCTCAGCCTGCCGGGCAAGCTGGCCGACTGCCAGGAGCGCGATCCGGCCCGGAGCGAGATCTACATCGTCGAGGGCGACTCGGCCGGCGGCTCCGCCAAGCAGGGTCGCGATCGTCGTTTCCAGGCGGTCCTGCCGCTGCGGGGCAAGGTCCTGAACGTCGAGAAGGCCCGCCTCGACAAGATCGTCGCGAGCGAGAACGTCCGGCCGCTGATCATCGCGCTCGGCGCCGGCATCGAGGGCATCGGCGACAGCTTTGACATCACGAAGCTGCGATACCACCGGATCATCATCATGACCGACGCCGACGTCGACGGCGCCCACATCCGAACGCTCCTGCTGACCTTCTTCTACCGGCACATGCCGCAGGTCATCGAGCAGGGCTACCTCTACATCGCCCAGCCTCCCCTGTACCGGATCTCCACGGGCAAGGTGACCCGCTACGCCCAGTCCGAGAAGGAGCGGGACAAGATCCTGAAGGAGTTCAGCAGCCGCAACGTCTCGGTCCAGCGGTTCAAGGGCCTCGGCGAGATGAATGCCGACCAGCTCTGGGACACGACGATGAACCCCGACACGCGGGTTCTCCTCCGGGCGGAGATCGAGGACGCGGGCGAGGCCGACGCGATCTTCACGACCCTCATGGGCGAGAAGGTCGAGCCGCGCAAGGACTTCATCAAGGCCGAGGCCCGGAAGGTTCGCAACCTTGACGTCTGAGGCGCCCGCCCGGGCCGCGAGCGGGGCGAAGCGCCGCTCGAGCCTCGCGGGCTACCAGTTCGAGCCCCATCGCTGCTTCGCCTGCGGAGAGCTGAACGAGCACGGGCTCCAGCTCGTCCTGCACGCCGACGAGACCGGCTGCTGGACCGAGCTGACGCTCGACGAGCGCTTCCAGGGCTGGGAGTCCGTGGCCCATGGCGGGATCGTCGCGACGATCCTCGACGAGGTCATGGCCTGGTCCGTCATCGGACGAGGCACGTGGGGCGTCACGGCCCGCATGTGCATCGCGTTCCGTCGCCCGATCGAGACGGGCCGGCCGATCCGGGCCGAGGGCCGGGTCGTCCAGGACCGGCGGCGGATCATCCTGTCTGCCGGCCAGGTCCTGGACGCGGCGACCCGCGAGGTCCTGGCCACGGGCGAGGGCACGTACATGGCCGCGCCGCCCGATCGCCTGGCGGTCCTGCAGGCCCGCTACAAGCTCCGCGCGAGCGAAGCGCACGAACCCCATGCCGATACCACCGGCCGGGTGGCGGGCAGCGTCCAGGACACCGCCAGCACGGGGGCGGGTCGATGAGCCCGACGGCGACCGCAGACCGGCCGGGTGCGCCCGGTACCTCGAGCTCGAGGAAGGGCTGGCCCTCAGCGGCGGTGCCGGCCGATTCGGGCGTACGGGCCGTGTCGTCCGAGGGGCGGCAGGCGCGGCTCGACCGGGCCACGGAGGCCGGCGTCGAGCTATCGGAGCTCGTCCAGGATCCCAGCGCGTTCGCGGATCGCCTGCGGGCGGCGTTCGCCGATCTCGCCGAGGCCGTGTATCGGGAGGGCCAGCAGTTCGTGGCGCCCGGCATCGGGCTCACCCACGGCGTTCGACTGCCCTATCAGGCGGCGCTGCGTCAGGCCCTCCTGCGACGCACTCGCCACGATCCGGCGACCGTGATGCTCCTGCTGGCGGATCGCCTGCTCCGGGAGCCGGAGCTCGAGGCGCGCTGGCTGGCGATGGCCCTCCTGGAACGGACGGTCGTCACCGAGCCCGAGCGCTCGTGGCAGCTCATCCGCCGGGCCGCGGCTGATGCCGGCGACTGGATCACCGTCGACACGCTCGCCCATCCAGCCGGCAAGGGCATCCTCTCCCAGGCTCACCGCTGGGAGGAGCTCGAGCAGCTCACGATCTCGCCGTCCCGCTGGGAACGACGACTGGTTGGCTCAACGATCGCGACGATCCCGTTCGTCGACCGCCGGGCCGGCCGCGCGCCGGAGGTCGCGACCCGATCCCTGGCGCTGTTGGCGCTCCTGATCGGCGAGCGCGAGCCGGACGTCCAGAAGGCCCTGGCCTGGGCCTACCGATCGATGGCCCTGGTCGACCGCGCCGCCACGACCCGAGCTCTCGAGGCCGAGGCCGAGACGGCCAGCGCGACCGCCGACGGCCACCGGGCCTGGGTGATCCGGGACGCCCTGCCGAAGCTCTCCCCGGGCGATGCCGCTCGCATCCGTCAGACCCTCGCGGGCATCCGCCGCCGCCCGGGCGCGCCGTCGACGTCGACGGCGGCCGGCCTCGCTGATCGATTCGAGGCCATGGGTCTCGGGCGTCGCCTGCCGGAGCCGCCCCTGTGATCCGCGCGCTCGGCGACGCGGCGCCTGAGGCGGGCCGGTGACCGACAACCTCGGCGAGTACCGGCCCGTCCGCATCGAGGACGAGATGAAGGTCTCGTACCTCGACTACGCGATGAGCGTCATCGTCTCCCGGGCGCTGCCCGACGTCCGGGATGGCCTGAAGCCGGTCCACCGCCGGATCCTCTTCACCATGGGCGAGATGGGGCTCTCGTCAACGAGCTCCTACCGCAAGTGCGCCGCGATCGTCGGCGAGGTCATGGGCAAGTACCACCCCCACGGCGACGTCGCCCTGTACGACACGCTCGTCCGCCTCGCCCAGGACTTCTCGATGCGCTACCCGCTGGTCGACGGGCAGGGCAACTTCGGCTCGGTCGACGGTGACGAGCCGGCGGCCATGCGCTACACGGAGGCCCGACTGGCGGCCGTCGCCGCCGAGATGCTCGCCGACATCGACAAGGACACCGTCGACTTCGAGGACAACTACGACGGGACGCAGAAGCAGCCGACGGTCCTGCCGGCGAAGCTCCCGAACCTGCTCGTGAACGGCTCGTCGGGGATCGCCGTGGGCATGGCGACGAACATTCCGCCCCACCACCTCGGCGAGATCGTCGACGCCACCATCGCGATCATCGACGACCCGGACATCACCTCGGACGAGCTCTGCCAATACGTCACCGGCCCGGACTTCCCGACGGGCGGCACGATCTATCGCTACGAGAAGGTCCGGAACTCGATCACCGGGGAGTGGGAGACCATCGACGCGATCCGGGCGATGTACGCCCACGGCCGCGGCCGCGTCATCATGCGTGCCCAGGTCGCATTCGAGGAGGTCCGCGGCGACCGGATGGCGATCATCGTCACCGAGCTGCCGTACCAGGTGAACAAGGCAACGCTCCTCGAGAAGATCGCCGATCTCGTCAAGGACAAGAAGATCGACGGCATCGCCGATCTCCGGGACGAGTCGGACCGCGACGGCATGCGGGTCTACATCGAGATCAAGCGCGACGCCAACCCGCACAAGGTCCTGAACAACCTGTTCAAGCACACGGCCCTCCAGGCCGCGTTCAACATGAACATGCTGGCGCTCGTCGACGGCCAGCCCCAGACCCTGCCGCTCAAGAGCGTCCTCCAGCATCACGTCGACCACCGCCGCGAGATCGTCCGGCGACGGACGGAGTTCGATCTCGCGAAGGCCCGCGACCGGGCCCACATCCTCGAGGGCCTCAAGAAGGCCCTCGACAACCTCGACGAGGTCATCAAGACGATCCGGGCCTCGGCCGACACCGAGGTCGCGAAGACGAACCTCATGACGCGCTTCGACCTGTCCGATCGGCAGGCCCAGGCCATCCTCGACATGCGGCTCGCCCGGCTTGCTGCGCTCGAGCGCCAGAAGATCGAGGACGAGTACCTCGAGGTCATCCAGCTCATCGCCGAGCTCGAAGACATCCTCGCCAACACGGCCCGGGTGCTCTCGATCATCAAGGATGAGCTCCGCGAGCTGCAGCGCAAGTACGGTGGCGAGCGCCGGACGCGGGTCCAGGACGACGCCTCCCGCGAGCTCACCGACGAGGACCTGATCGCCGACGAGGACGTCGTGATCACGATCAGCGGCCGGGGCTACATCAAGCGCCAGCCGGTCGCCACCTACCGCCGCCAGGGTCGCGGCGGGAAGGGGATCATCGGGATGGTGACCCGGGAGGAGGACGCGGTCGAGCACCTCCTCGTCGCGAACACCCACGACTGGGCCCTGTTCTTCACGAACCGCGGTCGGGTGTTCAGCGCCAAGGTCCACGCCATCCCGGACGCGTCGCGCCAGGCCAAGGGCCTGCCGATCATCAACATGCCCGGCGTCCAGGTGGAGACCGGCGAGGTCCCGATGGCGACGATCACGCTGGCGGAGTTCGCCGCCGGCTCGTACCTCGTCATGGCCACCCGGCGCGGAATCATCAAGAAGACGCCGCTCGAGCAGTTCGAGCGGGTCCGCTCCACCGGGATCAAGGCCATCACGATCGACGAGGGCGACGAGCTGGCCTGGGTCGACGTCTCGTCGGGCGAGGACGACGTGATCCTGGCCACCGCCCAGGGCATGCTCGCGAAGTTCCGCGAGAGCGAGGTCCGGCCGATGGGCCGCGAGGCCGGCGGCGTCATCGGTATCCGCCTCCTGAAGAAGGAGGGCGACGAGGTCGTCGCGATGAGCGTCGTCCAGCCAGGCGCCGACCTGCTTGTGCTCACCGAGACCGGCTACGGCAAGCGCGTCTCCATCGACGAGTTCCGCGAGAAGCATCGGGGCGGCCAGGGCGTCCGGCTGATCTCGCTCGAGGGCCGCAAGACCGGGGTCGTCGCCGCGGTCCAGCAGGTGACCGAGCTGGACGAAGAGCTCGTGCTGATCTCGGCCCAGGGCCAGGTCGTCCGGACGGAGCTCGAGAGCGTGAACCGGTACTCCTCGAGCGCCCGCGGCGTGATCGTCATGCGCCTGAACGAGGGCGATCGCGTGGTCGGCATCGCCGCCTTCCGTCCGGGGCTGGCAGAAGCGCGCGCCAGCGACGACAATAACGGCCCGGAGACGGGTCCGGCCGGCGCGCCCCAGGGCTCCGGACCGACCCGCGGCGGTCCGGGACGCGGCGCCTGACGAGCGCCACGTTGGGTCGGCTGGAGGACTCGCCCGTGTACGCGGACCAGTTCCAGATCTACACCGGCAATGCCAACCCGAGCCTCGCGCGGCAGATCTGCCGCTATCTCGACGTCGACCTCGGGTCGCTCGACGTCTTCAAGTTCGCGAACGACAACATCTTCGTGAAGATCCTCGAGAACGTCCGCGAGAAGGACGTCTTCCTCGTCCAGCCGACCTGCAACCCGGCCGACGGCCGGGGTGACGTCAACCAGTCGATCATGGAGCTGCTGATCATGATCGACGCCTTCAAGCGGGCGAGCGCCGGCCGGATCACGGCTGTCGTGCCGTACTACGCCTACGGGCGCTCCGACAAGAAGGACCAGCCGCGGGTCCCGATCACCGCCCGTCTCGTGGCCGACATGATCTCGGTCGCCGGCGCGGATCGGGTCCTGACGATGGACCTCCACCAGGGCCAGATCCAGGGCTTCTTCAACATCCCGGTCGACGAGCTGACCGCCGTCCACATCCTGTCGAACTACTTCAGGCGCAAGCACATCGAGGACCTCGTCGTCGTCACGGATCTCGGCTTCGCGAAGCGGGCCCGGACGTTCGCGGAGCTGCTCGACGCGCCGCTGGCGATCATCGAGAAGCGCCGCGTCGGGAACCTCGACCGGGCGGAGCTCATGAACGTCATCGGCGAGGTCCGCGGTCGGCGGGCGATCATCGTCGACGACGAGATCGACACCGCCGGCACCCTGACCGAGACGGTCCACGCGCTGGAGCGCGAGGGGGTGACCGAGATCTATGCCTGCGCGACCCACGGCGTGCTGTCCGATCCGGCCATCGAGCGGATCGAGGCGTCGTCCATCCGCGAGCTCGTCCTGACCGACACCGTTCCGCTGCCGCCCCGGAAGCGGGTCGCGCGGATCACGACGCTGTCGATCGCGCCGCTGATCGGCGAGGCGATCCGCCGGATCCATCGGGGCGAGTCCGTCGGCGCCCTCTTCTCGAGCGAGGTCGAGTTCACCCAGGAGATGCTCCTGTGGGAGGGCGGGGCGAACCCAAAAGCGAGCCATCTTGAGGTCGCCTTCGCCGCCGCGACCCGAATCGTCGAGGAGGCACCCGACCGATGACCCTGCAGCTCCATCACCCCGATGGCAAGGGTGGCCTCGCCCACACCGACGTCGCGCCGGACTACCGGACGCAGCTCCGCTCGCCGCGCTGGGGCAAGGCCGGGACGGGCGGCAAGATGCCGTCGATGGCCAATCCGGAGATGCGGCCGACCCCGGTCTGGCTGTCGATCCTCTTCTGGGTCGGGCTCGCCGCCGCGACGTTCGTCATCCTCGTCATCGGGTACGGCGTCCACTTCTGGAGCTGAGCCGGGGCGCCCGCCGGAGGGAGCTCCGGGGACCCGACCGTATACTTGGCCGTCCATGCTCGGTTTCCTTTCCCGCTTCGTCGACTCGAACGACCGCGAGCTGAAGCGGATCCAGCCATTCGTCGACGACGCCAACGACCTCGAGGCGGAGATCCAGGCCCTCTCCGACGGCGAGATCCGCGAGCGCTTCCAGGCGCTGCGCGCCGAGGTCCAGGCGCAGGTCGAGGAGGAGGCGGCGTCCGACGACGAGCTCCACCTGCCCGACCTGGAGCGCCGCCGCGAGCTCGCCAAGGCTCGCCACCGGCGGAACCTCGACGCCTGGCAGGGCGCACTCGACGCGGTCCTGCCCGAGGTCTTCGCGATGGGTCGCGAGGCGATGCGTCGGACCCTCGGAATGCGCCACTTCGACGTCCAGCTGGTCGGCGGCGTCGTCCTCCACCAGGGCAAGATCGCCGAGATGAAGACGGGCGAGGGCAAGACCTTCGTCCCGACCCTGGCCGCGGCCCTGAACGCGATCGCCGGCAAGGGCGTCCACGTCGTGACGGTCAACGACTACCTGGCCCGCCGCGACCCGCAGTGGATGGGCCCCGTCTACCACTTCCTCGGGCTGTCGGTCGGGATGATCCTCGGCCAGCAGTCCGACGGCGGCGCCCAGTCGTACGTCTTCGAGCCCGGCTACCCGACGAACGACGAGCGGCTCGTGAACCTCAAGCCGGTCTCGCGTCGGGAGGCCTACGCCGCCGATATCACCTACGGCACGAACAACGAGTTCGGCTTCGACTACCTCCGCGACAACATGGTCACGGACCTCAACGACCGGGTCCAACGGGAGCGCTACTTCGCGATCGTCGACGAGGTCGACAACATCCTCATCGACGAGGCTCGGACACCGCTGATCATCAGCGGCCAGGCCGAGGAGTCGGCGGACCTGTACTTCCAGTTCGCGCGGCTCGTGCCGAGCCTCCGCGAGCGGCCCGAGGGCGACGAGGAGGGCGGCGACTACTTCATCGACCTGAAGGACCGCGCCGTCTCGCCGACCGAGGAGGGCATCGCCAAGATCGAGCGCAAGCTCGGCGTCGACAACCTCTATGACTCGGACCCCCGCTTCGCCCGCCACTTCGAGCAGGCCCTGCGGGCTCACGCCCTGTACAAGCGCGACCGCGACTACATCGTCAAGGACGGCGAGATCGTCATCGTCGACGAGTTCACCGGCCGGCAGATGCCGGGCCGGCGCTGGAGCGAGGGCCTCCACCAGGCGATCGAGGCGAAGGAGGGCCTGCGGGTCCAGCGCGAGTCGGTGACCCTCGCCACGATCACGTTCCAGAACTACTTCCGGCTCTACGACAAGCTGTCCGGGATGACCGGCACGGCGATGACCGAGGCCGAGGAGTTCCACAAGATCTACAACCTCGAGGTCGTCGCGATCCCGACCCACCGGCCGATGGTCCGCGAGGACGAGACCGACCTCGTCTACCGGAACGAGAAGGCGAAGTTCAACGCGATCGTCGAGGAGATCGAGGAGATGACGACGGAGGGCCGGCCGGTCCTCGTCGGCACGGTCTCCGTCGAGAAGTCGGAGCGGCTCGGCACGCTCCTCGACCAGCGCGGGATCAAGCACGCGGTCCTGAACGCGAAGCTCCACGAGAAGGAGTCCGGGGTCGTGGCCCAGGCCGGCAAGACCGGCGCGGTCACGATCGCCACCAACATGGCCGGCCGCGGCACGGACATCCTCCTCGGCGGCAACCCGGCGGGCATCGCCTCGGAGATCCTCCACAAGCGCGGCTTGAACCCGGCCGAGGTGGACAAGGCGACCTACGACGAGGCGTTCGCGGAGGCCCGGAAGATCACCGACGAGGACCACGAGCGGGTCGTCGCCGCCGGTGGCCTCCACATCATCGGCACCGAACGCCACGACAGCCGCCGGATCGACAACCAGCTCCGCGGCCGCGCCGGCCGCCAGGGCGATCCCGGCTCGTCGCGGTTCTTCCTGTCGCTCGACGACGATCTCATGAAGCGGTTCGCGTCCGACCGGGTCGCCGGGATGATGGAGCGGCTGGGGCTCGACGAGGACAACTACATCGAGTCGGGCATCGTTGGCAAGACGATCGAGAGCGCCCAGACGCGCGTCGAGGGGTTCAACTTCGACATCCGCAAGCGGGTCGTCGAGTTCGACGATGTCATCAACCGCCAGCGCGAGACGATCTACGCCGAGCGCGACAAGGTCCTCCGGAACGAGGACCTGACCGAGACGATCCGGGCCTTCCTCGACGAGGACATCGACCTGACCGTCGAGGAGAAGCTCGGCGGCGAGCATGACACCCCGGGCGAGGGCATCGCCGACCTGATGGTCGAGCTCGGCCGGATGGGGATCGGCCCGGATCACGTGACGCCGGAGCAGCTGGTCTCGCTCGGCTCGAACGCCGCCATCGCCGATCACCTCAAGGCCGTCGCCGACGAGATGCTCGAGGCGAAGCAGCAGGAGGTCGGGCCCGAGGCCTGGGCCGCGATCGAGCGATTCGTGCTCCTCCGGACGATCGACTCGCTGTGGATCGAGCACCTGACCGAGCTCGACGACATGCGCCGGGGCATCGGCCTCCGCGGCTACTCCCAGCAGGATCCCCTGAACGAGTTCCGGAAGGAGGCGTTCGGCCTCTACGAGGAGCTGTCGGGCTTCATCCGCCACCAGGTCGCGGCCACGATCTTCCGGGTCCAGCTCACCCCGCAGCCGGCTCCGGCGGCAGGCGCGTTCCCGCTGCCGGGCCCGGGCCAGCCGGGTCGGGTCGGCGTGACGAGCGGCACCTCGGGCACCGCCGGGACCGCGATCGTGCGGACCGGCGCCGGAGCGGGCGCGGCCGGGGCTGCGGTCGCGGGCAACGGCGCGGGCAACGGCACCGGCAGGAACGGGTCCGGGCGCGGGCCCGGAGGCAACGGACGGCCCGGCCAGGGGGTGGCCCGGCCGGCGCCGGTCCTCGCCGCGGCCAACCAGCAGGCTCGACCGGGCTACACCCCGAGCGGCGCCAAGATCGGCCGCAACGACGCGTGCTGGTGCGGCTCGGGCCTCAAGTACAAGAAGTGCCACGGCCGATGAGGCCGGGCGTCCGGCTCCGCGCCGACCACTGATCGTCCGAGCGTCGCTGCGGGTGGGTCGCGAGCTCGTCCGGATCCTCGCGGCCATGGTCATCGGCGCGAGCGGCCTGCTGCTGTTCACCGCCTACCGGATCCAGGACCAGGGCAGCCAGGACGATGCCCGACCGGCGGACGCGATCGTCGTGCTCGGCGCGGCCCAGTTCAACGGCGTCGCGAGCGACGTGTTCGCGGCCCGGCTCGACCACGCCGTCGCCCTGTTCAAGCAGGGCCTCGCGCCGTGGCTCATCGTGACCGGCGGGAAGCAGCCCGGCGACCGGACGACGGAGGCGGCCACGGCCCGGGCGTACGCCCGGAACCGGGGCGTCCCGGCCGACCACATCCTCATGGAGGACCAGGGCCGCAACACGCTCGAATCGCTCCAGGCCGTCGCCGGGATCATGCAGGCCCACGGGCTGCACACCGCCGTCTTCGTCAGCGACCGCGTCCACATGCTGCGCGTGCTGCGGATGTCCACCGACCTCGGCATCCAGTCGTGGGGCTCGCCGACCGCCACCAGCCCGACCGACCTCGACCCGACCCGCCACGGCAAGGCCCTCCTGCACGAGCTGGCGGGTCTCGCCGCCTATTTCGTCGGGCTCGGCAGCAACGTCGACGAGAGTGCGATCAGCGGCGGCCCGTAGGGTCGATTTCGTGCGGGATTCCGGGTTTCCGGGGCGTTTCCCGACGATTTGCCTCTTGGCGCAGGTGGGTCGTCCACCTATACTCGCGGCAACTTCCGGGCGAACCCAGCGACACCTGCTCGTACCCCCCGCGCCCCCCGAACCCGTCGTGCCCACGCGTGAGGAGAGAGGGATCCGTTGAAGCAGGCCGAGGAAACGTCGTTCGTCGATCTCATCGCCTGCGAACGTGATTGCCGGACCTGCTCCTACGCCGCCGCCCTCGACTGCGACGGCAACTGCGGTGTCTGCCCCCACAACAGCTACTGTCCCTGCGTGAACCCCGTCGTCGCCCGGAGCAAGTCGGCCCTCCGACTCATCGAGCTCCGTCCGATCCTGCTCCACGACCTCCAGGCTCGCAACTGATGGACGCCGCAAGCGTCCGCGACCTGGCCGAGCGGATCCGGTCGACCTCGGGGCGGCTTTGACCTTTCCGGCAAGCAGGCGCGGGTCACCGAGCTCGAAGCGCTGACGGGCGCGCCCGGCTTCTGGGACGACCAGCGGGGCGCGGCGAAGATCCTCACCGAGGCTGCAGACCTGCGCGGCGAGATCGAGCTGTGGACCGGGCTCCTCGCCCGCGTCGAGGACCTCGAGACCGGGGTCGAGCTGCTCCGCGACACCCCCGATCCCGACCTCGAGCAGGAGCTCGACGGCTCCTTCGCCGAGCTCGAGCGTGACTTCCTGCGCGAGCGCACCGCGCTGCTGTTCAGCGGCGAGTACGACGCCCGGCCCGCGATCGTGACCATCAGCGCCGGCGCCGGCGGCACCGAGGCGACCGACTGGGCCGAGATGCTGCTCCGGATGTACCTCCGCTGGGCGGAGCGCCATCGCTGGAAGACGGAGATCGTCGACTCCCAGGAAGGCGAGCAGGCCGGGCTCAAGAGCGTGACGTTCACGGTCGCCGGCAAGCATGCCTACGGCTGGCTGCGCGCAGAACGGGGCGTCCATCGGCTCGTCCGGATCAGCCCGTACGACGCCCAGAAGCGGCGCCAGACGACGTTCGCCCTCGTCGAGGTGCTGCCGGAGGTCGAGGACGACTCGAGCGTCGAGCTGAACTGGGACGAGATCGACGTCGAGAACTTCCGGTCGTCCGGAGCCGGTGGCCAGCACGTCCAGAAGACGAACTCGGCGGTCCGCCTGACCCACCGCCCGACGGGGATCGTCGTGGCGATCCAGAACGAGCGATCGCAGACCCAGAACCGCCAGGTCGCGGAGAAGGTCCTCCGGGCGCGGCTGCTCGAGGTAGCGCTCGAGGCGAAGGAGGCCGAGCTCCGCCAGATCCGGGGCGAGCACGTGGAGGCCGGCTGGGGCAACCAGATCCGGAGCTACGTGCTGCATCCCTACCAGATGGTCAAGGACCTCCGGACGGCCGTCGAGACGTCGAACACGCAGGGTGTCCTCGACGGCGACCTCGACGCGTTCATGATGGCCGAGCTCGAGCGCCTCGCGACGGGCGGCGCGCGGGGCACGACGTTCTCGGGCGGCGAGACAGACTGACGTGAGCACCGCGGGCGGGCCACTCGACGGGATCGAGCTGCGGCCGGCGACGAGCGCCGACCTCGCCGCCTGCGAGCAGATCTGGCGAGCGGGGCTGAACGGCTACCTCGGGCCGATGGGCCTCCCGGACGTCGGTGCCGACAATCCCGGCCTCCGACGGCTCCACGCCCACACCCTCGCGACCGACCCCTCGCGGTTCTGGGTCGCGACCGAAGAGCGAGGCCGGGCGGTGGCGTTCGGCGCCGCGGTCCAGCGTGGCCGAGTCTGGTTCCTCTCCATGCTGTTCGTGGAGCCCGACGTCCAGGCTCGGGGCGTCGGCCGGGCGATCCTCCACCGGATCCTGCCCAGCACGACCGACGGGATCGTCCTCGCGACCGTCACCGACACGGCCCAGCCGATCTCGAACGCGCTCTACGCGTCATTCGGGATCGTGCCGCGCGTGCCGCTCTTCAACCTGCTGGGGCGGCCGCGTGGCGGCTGGCTGCCGCCAGAGCTGCCGGCGGGGGTGCATGCCGTCGAGGTCGACCAGCTCGACCCCGGCTTCGTCGCCGACCGCGATCGGCTGGACCGCGACGTCCTCGGCTTCGAGCACCCGGCCGACCACGACTTCGCCGGCGGCGAGGGACGCCACGTGTTCGCCTATCGGAGCCAGCACGGCCCCGTCGGCTATGGCTACGCCTCGGAGGCCGGCCGAGTCGGCCCGATGGCGGTTCGCGACCCGGCGCTCATGGCGCCCGCGGTCGGCCACCTCCTCACCGCGGTCGAGCCGCGAGGCGCGTCGTTGGTCTGGCTGGCCGGCTCGGCCGGCGAGGCGATGCGATCGACGCTCGGGGCCGGGCTGCGGTTCGACGGCTTCCCGCTCCTCGCCTGCTGGTCGAGCCCGTTCGCCGATTTCGGGCGCTATGTGCCGATCTCGCCAGGGTTGCTGTAGCCCGTTCGGCTTGGTTGTCGGGTCCGGGCGTCGGGTGTAGCCTCCCCGGCGAAACGTGGCTCCAAGCGCCGTGCCCGCGGTCGGAGTCCAGCACCTCCTCCGGGGGCGTCTCCCGGGGAAGCCCGATCCGCGGAGCCGATCTTGACCGTCGACACCCTGCCTGATCGCCGCCGGGCCCCACGCCGGGCGAGCGCGCCATCGGAGCTCGATCGCAACCCGATCCCGAGCGGCGCCCGGCCGGTCCTCGTCCTCAACGACGTCTCGAAGACGTATCCGAATGGCCGGAAGGCCCTCGAGGAGGTCGACCTCGTCATCCCCGAGGGCGACTTCGTGTTCCTGGTGGGCCCGTCAGGCGCCGGCAAGTCGACGCTGATGAAGCTCCTGATCCGCGACGAGCTGGCGACCGAGGGCACGGTCTTGCTCGACGGCGAGGATCTCGCGAAGCTGCCGCGACGGCGGGTCCCGAAGGTCCGCCGCAAGGTCGGGATCGTGTTCCAGGACTACAAGCTGCTGCACATGAAGACCGTCCGCGAGAACATCGCCTTCGCGCTCGAGGTCACCGGGACGCGGCGGGCCAGGATCGGGCCCGCCGTCGAGCGGGCCATGGCCCTCGTCGGGCTCACCGGCGCCGCCGACCAGTACCCCCACCAGCTGTCGGGCGGCGAGCAGCAGCGGACCGCGATCGCCCGGGCCCTCGTCCACGACCCGCGGATCATCATCGCCGACGAGCCGACCGGGAACCTCGACCCGCTCATCAGCTGGGAGATCATCAACCTCCTGCTCCGGATCAACGAGCTCGGGGTCACCGTGCTGATGGCCACGCACGACGCCGAGGTCGTGTCCGCTCTTCGGAAGCGGGTCGTGGCGCTGGAGGACGGCCACGTCATGCGGGACGAGGTCGGCGGCGCCTACCACCGGCGAGGCTGACGGACCGTGTTCTCCTTCCTGGCGTTCAGCCTCTCGCGGGCCTGGCAATCGTTCTGGCGGAACGCGGCGATGAGCCTCGCGGCCACCGCGACGATGACCCTGATGCTCCTGCTCCTATCAGGCTTCTGGATCGTCCAGGCCGGGCTGCTGGCCGGCCTCGACTTCGTCGAGCAGAAGGTCCAGGTCGTCGCCGACCTCACCGACGATGCGACACCGAGCGCCGTCCAGGCCCTCGAGGCCCGGATCAACGCGATGCCGGAGGTCGCCGAGGTCGACTACGTCTCGAAGGCCGAGGCGCTCCAGCGCTTCCAGGCCACTCGTGCGGCGCAGGGCGAGGCGGACCTCACCCCATTCCTTGCCACCAACCCACTGCCGGCGAGCCTCGAGATCCGGCTTCGCCAGCCGGACGATTTCGGGGTCGTGACCGACGCCCTCCGTGGCGACCCCATCGTGCAGCGGGTCAAGAACATCGCCGACCTCGCGGCGAAGGTGACGACGGTCACGGACTTCCTGCGGAACGCCGGCCTGGCCCTCCTGGCCGTGATCGGCGCGATCGTCCTGTTCATCGTGATCAACACGATCCGGCTCGCCGTCGTCGGGCGGGCCGAGGAGATCGAGATCATGCGCCTCGTCGGCGCCTCGGACGCGTTCATCCGCTGGCCGTTCGTCTTCGAGGGGGCGATGGTCGGGCTGCTCGGTGCGGCCCTCACGCTCGGGGTGCTGGGCGCGGCGGCCGATCCGCTCGGCCACCTGATGTTCGACTTCTTCCGAGTGCTCCCGATCAGCATCGGCGCGATCGCCCAGGACGTCGGGCTGCTGGTGCTGGGCACCGGTCTCGGGCTCGGCGTCCTCGGCGCCTGGATCTCCGTCCGGACCTACCTGATCCGGTAGTCGATGTAGGCTCTCCCGGCCCGGAGGCGGCGGCACCACATCCGCGACCGTCACGCTCCGGCAGAGAGGAACCCGCGAGCAATGTCCCCCGACGACCTGACTCCATCCGCCTCCGACGCTGCCCCGGAGCCGCCGCAGCCGACCGAGGCCCCAGCCGGCGGGACCGAGCTCGAGCCGGTCGGCTACGTGGCCGGACCCGCGCCGGTGCCGGTCCAGGGCCGGCCGCAGCGCCGGAACCTCGTCTTCGGGGTCGCGCTGGTCGTCGTCGCGGTCCTCGCCGGCAGCGCCCTCTTCGTCTCCGGCTACTCGGTCGGGCGCGAGCAGACGCTGACCCCGGGGGCCACGGCCCAGGAGGAGCAGGACTTCAAGGCCTTCTGGGACACGTACCAGGCGATCAAGAACCAGTACGCTCTCGGGCCGGTCGACACCGAGACCCTCGTCGAGGGCGCGATCAAGGGGATGGTCGCCTCGATCAACGACCCCTACTCGACCTACCTCTCGCCGGCCGACTACCAGGCGTCCCTGCAGGACATCCAGGGTCAGTTCACCGGGATCGGCGTCGAGGTCGGGACCGTCGACTCGAAGGGCAACACGGTCGACTGCAGCACCTTCGGGCCGGACTGCCGGTTCGAGGTCACCAAGCCGCTCGATGGCTCCCCGGCGCTCGCCGCCGGGATCCAGGCCGGCGACATCATCACGGCTGTCGACGGCAAGTCCCTCGACGGCCAGACGCCCGACGACGCGCGGACCGAGATCCGGGGCGACGCCGGGACGACGGTGACGCTGACGATCCAGCGCGGCACACAGGCGCCGTTCGACGTGAAGATCACCCGGGCCCAGATCACCGAGCAGCAGGTCGTCGCGAAGGACCTCGCCAACGGGACCGTCGGCTACGTTCAGCTGACCGGCTTCTCGGACTCCGGGGCCGATGCGTTCATCGCGGCCGTCAAGGCCGACGTCGCCAAGGGCGAGAAGAAGCTCGTCATCGATCTCCGCGGCAACCCCGGCGGATTCATCACCGACGCGCAGCGGGTCGCGAGCGCCTTCATCGCCTCGGGCCCGATCTTCTACGAGCAGTTCGCGGACGGGCACCAGCAGGAATGGGATGCCCTCGGCGGGAGCTACGCCGTGGCCACCGATCCCTCGATCAAGGTCGTGGTCCTCGTCGACGGCGGCACCGCCTCCGCGGCCGAGATCGTCACCGGCGCCCTCCACGACACGAACCGGGCGACGATCATCGGCCAGAAGACCTTCGGCAAGGGCACGGTCCAGGAGTGGATCACGCTCGACAACCAGGGCGCGGTGAAGCTGACGATCGCCAAGTGGCTGACGCCCGACAAGACCTGGATCCACCACATCGGGATCACGCCCGATGTGACCGTCACCGTCCCGGCGAACACGCCGCCGACCCAGGATCCGGTGCTCGACAAGGCCCTCTCGGTGCTCGGCGCCAGCGGCTCGGTCGACACGAGCTCCGTCGACGCGGCCTGGCTCGACGCGGCCTGACTGAGAGCACGGCGGCGACCAACCGCCCGCCGACAGGAGACGCGATGCTCGAAGGACTCTCACCGGCGCACCTGATCCTGATCCTCGCCATCGCCCTGATCGTCGTCGGGCCGGGCAAGCTGCCCGAGACCGGCGCCGCCCTCGGGCGCGCCATCCGGGGCTTCCGCGACGCGGCCTCGGGCAAGGACGAGACCGCGGGTGCCGGCCCCGTGCCGGACGCTCCCGCCGCCGATGCCGCGCCGCAGACGGCCGACCCGCAGGAGCCGCCGACCGTCGACCCGCAGGAGCCGCCGACGGCCGGGCGGGCGGGCTGATCTGAATTCGCCGGCCGCTCGGAATCCCGCGGCTGGTTCCTTGCGCGATCAACGTCGTTCGGGTAGCGTTCCGCCCGAACGAAAGGAGGTGATGTGCAGTGTCAGAACACAGTCGCTGCACCACCTCGCCGGAGATGGCCGTTTAGCCGGTCCGCTCCGCGGGTGATGCCGCAATCGAACGCCGGTCCGGAAACGGACCGGCGTTCGTGCTTCTGGCCTTCCCATGCCTGAGAAGACGATCTCGCTCAATCGACGCGCGCGGCATGAGTTCTCGATCGACGACACGATCGAGGCCGGCATCGCCCTGTCCGGGACCGAGATCAAGTCGATCCGGGCCGGCAAGGTCAGCCTGTCCGAGGCGTATGCCCGGATCGATCGCGGCGAGGCGTGGCTCGTCGGCGCCCACATCGCGCCCTGGGAGGGCGGCAACCGCTTCAACCACGAGCCGAAGCGCGATCGGAAACTGCTCCTGCACCGCGATGAGATCGATCAGCTCCTCGGCCGCACGAAGGCCAAGGGCCTGACCCTGGTCCCGCTCCGGCTCTACATCAGCGACCGGGGCAAGGCCAAGCTGGAGATCGGGCTGGGCAAGGGCAAGCAGCTGTACGACCGTCGTCGCGAGATCGCGGCCCGGGACGCCCGACGGGAACTGGATCGGGAGCTCGCGGTCGCCGGCCGGCGCTGAGGCCGCCCGAGCGCCGAGACCGGTCAGCGCAGGAAGTAGCGGCGGCTCAGCGGGACCGAGGCCGCCCGAGCACCGAGGCCGGCCGGTCATCGAAATTGGACGCCGACGTGCTCCGACAGCACCCTGGTGCCTCAATTCGTGGGGCGAACCGCCTGTTGACTCCGCGCTTGCATCGAGTTGTGCCACCCGAGCACCTACGGCGGATTTCTCGGCGTTGGGGTGCCGCGACCGGTCCGCATTCGGGCGCGATGTGGCAATAGGGTGCTCGGGCAGCACATCAGGGACGCACCCAGCGAGAGACCCAGCGACAGGCCAGCGGTGGGCACGGGCAGGCGTCGAGGACCCGGCGATGGTCGCTCGGAACCGCCACGCCAACGGTGCCCGACTGACGCGACAGGCACGCGATCCTGCTGGGACGCGCGCCGACTAGCGCAGGAAGTAGCGGCGGCTCAGCGGGACCGAGGCCAGGGGCTCGGACGCGAGGGGCCGACCCGCCAGCGTGACCCGCCCGTCCACCGGCGAGATCTCGATCGCGGCCGTGGCCCGGTTCATCGCCAGCGATCCGCGCGTCAGGCCGCGACAGCCGTTGACGACCACGATCGAACGGCCCGTGTCAAGACGCCGAGCGAGCGAACGCCGATGGGCCACCCCCGAGACGAACAGGACCGAGACCGAGGGCGCCCCGTGGGCGAGCCCGGCCCATTCGGGGCGGTAGCGGGTCGGCTCCGATCGCTCGACCGTCGCGTTGCCCTCGCCGAGGGGCGACCAGGCGAGATGGCCACCCTTGATGACGGCCTCGGGCTTCACCCCGAAGTAGGCCGGCCGCCAGAGCACGATGTCGGCCAGGCGCCCGGCCTGGAGCGAGCCGACGTGGTCCGCGATCCCGTGAGTGATCGCGGGCTCGATCGTCACCTTGGCCAGGTACCGGGCGACCCGATGGTTGTCCTCCGAGGCGTGGCCCGGGCCGGCGCCGGGCACCGGCCGGTCATCCGGCAGCCCGGGGTGGCCGCGGCCGGCGGCCGAGTCGCGCCAGTGCTTCATCGCATCGGCGAGCTGGAAGGTCCGCCGGACGGTCTCCATGATCCGGCCCATCCCCTGGGAGTCGGAGTTCACGATCTGGATCGCACCGAGCTCGTGGAGCGGGCCTTCGGCCGCCATCGTCGCGGGGTGGAGGCGTTCCCGGATCAGCTCGAGGTCCTCGGGCACGCCGAACGACGCCCCATGGTTCAGGACCGTCATCCCGACCGTCTCGTCGCCCGCCGAGACGCCCCACGGGATCGTGGGGGTCGTCGAGGAGCAGATGACGTTCGGCTCGCGCACGAGTCCCAGCAGGTCCGGGACGTGGCCGCCGCCCGAGCCCTCGACGTGGTAGGCGTGGACGGTTCTCCCGCCGATCGCGGCGACCGTGTCCTCGAGCTCGGCGCTCTCGTGCAACCCGTCGGTGTGGAGCGAGACCGAGATGTCGTGGGCCCCCGCGTAGGCCAGCGTGTGGTCGATGATCTCGGGGTACGCGCCATAGTCCTCGTGGATCTTGAAGCCGACTGCGCCGGCTTCGAGCAGTGCGTCGAGGGGTCCGTCGTCCATCGACCGGGCGTTGGCCTGGAGGCCGACATTGACCGGGAAGCCCTCGAGCCCGCGGAGCGTCCGCTCCATCGCAGCCGGCGGCTCGTCGAAGCCGGCCGAGATCAGGGTCGTCACACCACCCGACAGCGCGGCCGGGATCAGGGGCGGGCTGATCGTGTGGACGTGGCTGTCGACGGCGCCGGGCGTGGCGATCAGCCCATAGCCCGGCACCGGCGCCGTATGAGGACCGATCGGAAGGTCGATCCCGTCGGTGATGGAGGGGTTGCCAGCCCGGCCGATGCCGACGATCCGGCCGTCCTTGATCCCGATGTCCGCCTTCACGACGCCGAGGGTCGGGTCGACGACCACCGCGCCGACCACGACCGCGTCGAGCTCCGAGGGCCCGGCATCGCTGCCCTGGGCCAGGCCGACCCGCAGGTTCTTGGCGTAGCCCCAGATCGGCTCGTCGCCGGGCGCCTGGAGGTCGCGCTCGACGCGGATCCAGAGGTTCGTGTCGGCAAGCCGGATCCGATCCCCGGCCCGCGGCCCGAACCGCGCCCGCCAGGCCTCGGGGGAGAGGCGACTCGTCGTCACGTGCCGGTCCCGCCGAACCGGACCAGTGGCACGGTCTTCGTCTCACCGGGCGCCCACCGGACCGAGCTCCCGGCGTCGATGTCGAGATGGGAGCCTGCCGCCTTCGCCCGGTCGAACTCGAGCCTGGCGTTGACCCGGTCGAACGGAAAGTGCGACGACACGCGGATGACCCGGCGGGACCCGTTCCGCACCTCGAGGTGGATCCGGGGAAGGGCCTTCGGAGCCTCGCCCTCGGCGGCTGGGTCCTCGCCCGGCGACGGCCGGATCGCGCCCGGCCCAGGGATCAGCGCAACGTCCGGCTCAGGGCCTCGCGCCGCGTCCGGCTCAGGGCCCAGCGCCGCGTCGGATCCCGATCGACCGCCTCGTCGCAGCGGATCGACGAGCACGATCAGCCTCGCCCCGTCGTCCAGCAGCACCTCGAGCCGAACGTCGTCGACGAGCTCGCGAACGCCGTCGATGACCTCGTCCGGGGACACGGCGCCGTAACCGGCGGCCTCGACTTCCGCGTAGCCCCGACCGGCCCGCGCGGCCTCGAGCATCGCGTCGCACATCATGGCGATCGCCTCGGGTGCGTTCAGGCGGAGGCCGACCGACCGATGGCGTCGGGCCAGCTCGGCCGCCGCGAAGATGAGGAGCCGCTCCTCCTCCCAGGCCGTCAGGCGCACGGCGGCATCGTATCGGGCGGGCTGGGCTCTCGGACGCGGCTCGCGTTCCCTCGGTGCGGCTCGCCCTCCCTCAGATGCGCTAGCGCTCCCTCGGGATACCGGCGAGCCCGGCGGCCTCGAGCACGAGCTCTCGCGCCAGCCGGCGATCGATCCGCTGGCCGGGCGCGTACGTGATCCAACGCGCTCGCTTCGTGATGCCGGCTCCCTCGAGCAGGCCATCGCGCGGGTTCAGCCGATCGCCCTGGGGAAAGCCGAGGTGGACGTGCTCGCGCTGGGGATAGACCCAGGCGAAGAACCGCGAGCCGCGCCGGATCGGGAGGTCGAAGCCGACGACGCTCCAGCCGGCCCTGACGCGCTCGGTCGCGTCGGGCGTGGCGCCGAGAACGACCTCCCGGAGCTCCTGGGCGAGGGTCCGGATCGGTGGCGCGAAGCCGTCGAGGAAGACCTCGACGGGCACCTCGTCGGCCAGATGCCGGCGGTGCTTCGCCGTCGCCCGGATGGGGCGACCGATCGGGGCCGAGGAAGGCATGGGGTAGACTATGCCCGAACGCCGAACGGGCGTTCGACCCGTGGGGATGCGTGGTCTCGACAGGGTCTGGCTGTCAGTGAACGCGAGCCGAGGTGCCGTCAGGCCTCGCTAAACAGGCGGCAAAACGAAGTACCTGCCAACAAGCAGTCGACTCTCGCCCTCGCGGCGTAACGCCGTAAGGTGAGCGTGGAAGCAGCCTCCGCCTCGCGGGCTGTGGAAGCGTCATGCAGCGGGGCTGCGAACCGGATGAGCGTCGCGTAGTCCGGGAGCAAGCCCGATCTAGGGACCCGTGGCTGGACCTCCGGGGAGAGTGCCGATCCCCGCCCCGAGGGTCGACGAAAACGATCGGACACGCTCGTAGCTGGTCACTGGCGAAGGGCTCTGGACGGGGAGTTCGACTCTCCCCCATCTCCACCAACTCCTTGGCGATGGAGCCTCGGACCTGTCCGTATCGGCTAAATCTGGCCGGTTTGGCCACGGTTAGGCTGATGTTCCGTCTGGCCACAATATGGCTTCGGGCCGCCCTTATCACCTTCGCTGGCACTACTGCGGCGCGGGTGCTCTGGTCCGCGTCGAGGGCGGCCTCGAGGACGGGTCCGTTTCTCCGAAGCGCCGGTCAGCCCGTCGCGGACGGTGGCTCGCGGGCACCCCAGCCGCGAAATACCAGCATGCGATTGACGAAGGCATAAGCGATCTCGAGATCGTTCTTGTCGGGGGTCCCGCGCTCGCTGCCGTGTAGGGCCTTGTTGCGGAACTTGCGAAGGCGCCAGAGAGCGTCGATCTCGCCAGCTGAGAAGGGCACTTGGTCTGCCTCGAGTGCCGCGTGGAGCCGATCCAGGAGTGGCGGCTGGTTGGTCATTGCGAGGACATCGCTGAGGCGCTTCCGCGCGTGATCACCCAGCGGAAGCGCGTCAATTGCGCTCTCGACCGACTTCAGTTCGGTCCTCGTAAGGACATCGGGCGTCTTCGTGGCTGAGGCGTAGAACTCGACGGCCTCGAATAGCGCACCAACTGACGCCAGTCGGTCGGACTCGCGTACCGCGCGGCGCCAAGCGCGGACCGCGTCGGCCCACCCCGGTTCCGACGGTGTTGCCGGGAGGATGACCCGGCGAGCCGAAGCCGGAGTTCGAACTGGAGGGTTGTCGACGCTCCGCATCCACGTGCGACCGCTTCGGTGGCCATGGGCGAGCGTCGTCCGAACGACGGTCGGATCGGTGAGGACTGAGGTTCGCTCGAAGGGCAGAACGGTGCCGTCAGGAGAACTCGCCATCGAGAATTGGATCTCGAGGGCGAGACGGTCGATCGCTGTCTCGATGGCCGGAACGGCGGTGTCGTCCGCCACGTAGAGCAGGAGTGCCTCGATCCGCATCACGGCCCATACGCCGGCGGCAAGGAACGCTTCCTTCTCGGGCGACGGGTTCAGCGGAGCCCCCATGATCTCGATCAATGGCCGGTCGGCCGTAATCCGCACGGGGCCAAGGTTGATCTCCTCGGTGAGCTCGAGGCCAATAATCGGCATCGCCACGGCGATGGTCTCGCGGATCGGTCGAAGCCCCGGCACGACCGGCTCTGCGCCAAACCACATCGCCATCGACCAAGCAAGTTCGTTGTGGTCGACGCGGGCGACCGACAGCTGCCCAAGGATGTTTTCGTCGAACATCATGGAGTTGCCGACCTGGATCGATATCTCAGTCCCCTCGAGCCGGGCACTCGACACCCATCCGCGAGTCAGGTTCTGGTCCCCGGCCTCGAGTTGCGCCCCGGAGCGATAGTCCGCCGGCACGCCGACCAGATCCGCCGCGTCGACGCGGGCTTCGCCCACCATCCCGTGCACGTCCATATCTAGGTGAGCCTCGACCTCACGAAGAGCGCGGACGCGATGGGTGGCGAGCCTGACGCCAAACCCCGAGTCGCCGTCGGATGGCTTCTTCGCCATGGCCGACTTGGCAGCCGATGGCTTTGCAGACATTGGGCCGCTCAGGTCCAAGCGGCCCAGTCGAGAACCTGCGGGTCATCTCGACGTCGCGTCTCGAGTGGGCGGCGGAAGCCATCCACGAGAGCAACGCGGTACTTGTTGCCTGTGAGGTCGACGAAACCGACGGCGACCGATGGTTCCGGCAGGCCGTCGACAAGTCGACGGAAAGTCTGGCCGGCAGCTCCAGCCTCGTCGTAGATCTCGAGCTCACGACGCGCACCGGGGCCAAGGTCGAATAGACCCGAAGAGCCGAAGACGTGCGTCCCGCCGACGAAGTCATGTGTCGCAACGGCCACGTTAAGGGCCGGACCACGGCCGATGTTCGAAGCGATCAGCCGCCGAAATGGCCGGGCGCCGACCGTGCCGCGTTCGGTGATGTCGAGGGTGAGGAGCGGCCGGAATTCGTACTCGCGATCGAGACGCGCCTCTTCGACCAGTGCCATTGTCCCCTTCGCCTGCGCGTCAGACGCCGCGGCTTGCTCTAGGGCGGCGGCTACCAGGTCTCGTGACTCACTGGCTTGCTGGCGCGCCGCGGCGATGAGAAGGAAGTTCTGCGCCGCGGTCGCCCCGGCCACCAAGGCCAGCACGGTGGTCGCCGCGCCCGTCGCAGCCGCGAGGCGATCGCCGAGCTGGGGCGCGGTAAGCCCCGTGTAGGCAAATCCCGCGAGAAGCAAGACCCCAAAGACCAATCCAGCGACCAAGACACTCCGGTAGAACCGGTACGCCTCAGGGGGCGATGTCCGGGGCTGAGTCATCCCTTCGGCGGGAACGGGTCATTGCCCTCCGAGTCCCGCTCCCGGATCCTGCCGTCACGGCCATGAATGAGGAGCTCGGAGTGCTGCCGCTGTGCAATCTCGCGCGCGGCGTCGATCGCCTCCCGTTGCGTGTCGTGGGTCGAAGTCAGGCGCGAGTTTCCCTCGCCTCGAACGCCCCACCGGCCCTCATGGGGGACGACGTGTTGATTCTTAGGCATCACATAACCTCTCTAGGCTGCATCGAGACCAAGCCCGCGCTCCACCGCATCAAGCCGGGGTTGAAGCGTCGGTGCCAGTCTGAGCAGCATGGCTCGCGGCCAGGAGTACCGATGTCCGTCTCGCAGCTGCCAGACATCGACCTGGGCCAGCGAACGCCCAGTGGCCTCGAAGTGGATCGCAACGGCCACGGCATAGAGGCGAAGATGCTCTCCTTGCCGAACCTCGCCATCGGACAAAAGCTGCCGAACCCGAAGCCCGTCTGAATCCTGGTAAACCAGGTCGTACCCCAGTTTCAGGTCATGCCCGAGGACCTGGCGTTCTCGTGCCGGGACGAGAACCTCCAGTGGCTGATCGGATCGATCCTCGTAGGCGAGGTAGCGTTCAGCCATCCGACGACCATGCGCCAGCTCGGTTGCGGACTTCTCGCGGCGTTTGGTGCGATCGCGTCGTCGGTCGAAGCTCGAGAGCAGGACCCCGGTCTGGCACTTCGCCCCGAAGTGCTCGCGCAGCGCAGCGAGCAGGATTGGCCGCTGCAGGCTCCGGCGAACCTCAGCATCAGTGGGTCGGCCGCGCTCGGCGACAACCGCGGCGATGGCGGCGGATTGACTGCGGATCGCTGTCCGCAAGAGTCTGTCGTTGAACTGCATGAGAGCCGGTCAGCCTCGATGTAATGGGCTCGTAGCCAGGACGTCCTATCCGAGAACAAGGCAAACTACCTAGTTGACGGAATCTAGCCAAGACACACAAACTGCGCAAGTCCAAGATCAGGAGGTTCGAGTGAAGGCGTTCTATACCGTTAAGGAGCTCGCAGATGCGAGCGGCTTTTCCGCGGGCACGATCCAGAACCGGATCCGAGACGGCGAGATCTTTGCGGTCCAAAGCGTCAGACGAGGCGCGTTCCGGATCCCGGCGTCTGCGTACCTCTCCTACTTGGCCAAGATTGGCAAGGGCCCTCGCCCGACCACAGCCTTCTTGCCTGATAGGGAGTTCACCGAAACAGGGCCGCGAGAGCTTTATGACCGAGAGATCGCGCCCGTCCTCAGAGCCGGCGGCTTTCGAGACATGCCGGCGCTCCTACGAGCTGTCGAAGCTGAGCCCGATCTCTTCGACCGCTACCGCGACGCGATCCATGTGTACACCGCGTACCTGGAGCGGAGCGCTCTCGCCGTTTAGGGTCTAGTCGTCGTCAGCGTGGCGGCCGTAATACGCCGCCAACAGCCGCTCCACAGCGGCGACGACGTGGATGGCACCCGTCGGCTGGCGCTCCAGCGTTCGTTCAAAGACGCCAGGCTCGTTGTGCAGCTCGACTTGGTAGTGCGTGCTGAGGCTCTTGCCCTCCATGTGACCATGGAAGGCCTCGTAGCGCCAAGCCCCATCAGCCTGTCGTTCGAGCAGGCCATACGAGTATTCCTCAGGGCGATCGGGCCTCTGGAGGAGCCGGCGCTCCCGCAGTGTGACGTAGGCGTCAGGCCCGCCATTGATGTCCACCCGAGCTTCGCGGATCTTGAAGCTCAGCCCTAGCTCGGCGACGTCGCCGAAGACAATCGGCTCTCGGCCGGGCGCGATCTCCCGGTCGAAGAAGTGACTCAGACGGGCCTCGACAGTCTGCCGCAGGTCGCGCTCGATCTCGGTCGCAAGCCATGCGCCCGAGCGCGTCACAGGTACTCGGCCGAGAGCAGCCGGGCCAGGCGCGACACCCCGGCCGCATCGCCCTCGCGCAGCTGCTCGATCGGCCGGGCCCCGTCAAGCGCCGGGTGGCGCCGCACCAGCCAGGCTGCGACACCCCACGGATCCTCGTCGCCATGGGCGCCGACCACCGTCGTCAGCCCTTCGAGCACCCGAGTCGGGCGACGTGGGTCGAACTGCCAGCGCGGGTACATGAGCTTGCGATCAGAGCCGACGGGCAAACCAAGGATTTGTCCACGACGGCGCCAGTTAACAAGCGTCGCCCGGGTTACTGCGAGGTAGGTCTGAGCCTCACGGGCGCGAAGGGCCGGGGCTCCACCGAAGTTCAGGATCTGATCGCGCTGGGCGACGAGATCGCGGGGGGGCTGCCAAGCCTCCGATTCGTCGTCGGCGTCTGCTTGCCCGTCCGCAGGAACATCGCGTGCACTCCCGACCAGCGTCGCGAGGGCGGATCGAACAGCCATCTGCATTCGCGCGGTCGAGGCGGTCATCGCCCGGCCATGGTCACGAGGCAGCCCGACGGCATGGGATCGCAGACCGGCCAGTGGCTCTCCGGCATCGGAGCCTTGCTTGACGCGGCCGACCGCTGCGAGGAGGGCGAGACTCGGATCGAGTCGCTCAGCGTGGCCCGTTTCGACCGCCACGGACCCATCGGCGCTCACGCGGGCCGAGAGGAGCTCGAGCGAGGGGGCCCGTCCGGGCGATTCGAGTTCGACCCTGAGTCGGTACTGTCCGCGGGAAAGGGGCTGCGTCATGTCGTTAGTTTGGTTCATTTGGTATATTCTGTCAAATCACCAGCCGATCCCGATCGCCCGCAACGCAGCTCGCTCTGGCGCGAACCGCGGGGCGTCCACCGAGTCCCCTGGCTCGAGCGGCTGAAGAGCCGCCGCGCCCCGCGGCAGGAACACGGCAACATTCGGGCCACTCTCTCCGCCGAGTCGCGAGCGATACACGACACCGCCGACCCGTGGCGCGCACTCGAAAATACGTCGAGCCCATCTCTGGGTAAGTGAGTATTCCTCGGCGGTTCCGAGTCGGTCGTCGAGTCCGCGGAAGACGCCGTTGACAGCCGGGCCGCGAAGATCGATCAGCTCGAGATCGTCGTCGATGGCGACGCGCCCGGAGACTCGGCGTCGTCGTTGCAATTCCGAGATCACTGTGGGCTCGTGATCTCCCTCGGTCCATCCGGCGTAGACCTCGTAGAAGGCCCCCTCCGAGGTCCGGGAGCCGTACCAGGTCTGAAACTCGCTTGCGGGATCGTCATACCGGTAGCGCGCGGCGCCGTCGTTTCGGACGAACGTGAGGGGATGGCCCTTCTCCCCCATCGGCAATCCTCCGATGCGATAGAGAACGAGTTTCGAGCGCAGCCCAAGCTTCCGGGCGATCGATCCTGCGGTCCCTTGGGCCGGAGCGAGATTGAGTGATCGACAGTCGCTCGGCGGCTCTGGAAGCGACGGAACCCCGGCCAAGCCGGCGCGTGGCACCAATGCCCCTCCCATCCCTGCGATCGAGGCCAAGGTTGCGGGTGCGCGAGCCTTACCGGAATGAGGGAGAACCCTCGTCCTACGACGAGTGCCGGTGGACCTCAAGGCTCGCGGTAGTGCTCGGCAGTCTCGGCGCGACACTCCGTCGCCAGCCAGAGGTGCGACACGTCCTCGACTGTGGCCGGGAGGCGCTCGCGTGCCTCAGTGCCCTGGGGCCCCGGACGAACGAGATACCCGCGATGTGCGGCGGGCCAAGCCTCGGCGAGGCTCCGCACGCCAATTGAGTTGCCCCCCCGATGAATCCGATGGCTTGTGATTCGAGATCTTTCGAGGCTGTCGAGATGTGCCTGCGACTCGTGGGTGACGATGCTCTCGAACCGGTATCCGCCGAACTCTGCAGCTGGCCTATGGCATTCCCATGCCGACGAAATCGCCTGTTTGATCATCGACCAACAAGTAGCCGGTCGACTCGACGATCGGGTTTGCCCCCGGGGCGACGTGACTGCCAATAAAGGTTCCATGAGCCCGGACGAACCACACGGTGGCATTCGCATCCACGGTGCCCGGATCAGGATGCCCGGCACTTTCATCCACCGTCGGCAGCTGAGACAGAGGCAAGGCGACCATTGAGTCGATCGCCGGAGCGACCCCGAGGTCTTGCTGGGCGCGCATCTGCTGGAGCCGTTCAAGCACCGACGTAGCCACTTCCGCCGCGGTCATGCGCGTGGACGGAACCCGAATGTCGACCGGGTATGACGAGGTTCCAGACCCGCCTCGCCAGAGCCCGACGGCCGCGGCCAGAAGCGCGACCGCGACCAGCAGACCGATCAGGCCAGGCGAGATCGAAAGGCGCGACCTTGTTTGCGGATGAAGAGTTCCGGTGTCTTGCATTGGTGGCTCCTACGAACATCCCGTTGGGTTTGGATCGTTCATCCAGTACCGGAAGAAGATCGTTCCGGTGCACCAAGCTGAGCCACCGTTTGGCGAGTAGTCAAATAACGCCCCGCCGGTCGACAGGATCCATGCTCCATCGGACTGGCGCTTCATGTCGTTGTAGCCGATGTAGACCTTCGCGACTTCACTTGGGGGGCCACATGTGCTCTCTGATCCCGCGGCGAATTGATAGGTCGGGGCATAGTGATTCGCATACGTCCAGTCGTTTAGTGTGGCGTTTAGTGTGGTTCGGTACTCATCGGAAACGATCTGGTAGCCGGCGAAGGCGTATACGGGCGGGTTGACGGTGTAGTCCCCCGTGAGCGGTGTAGAAGGTCAAGATGTTCGAACCTTCCCAACCCTGTGTAACGCCGGCTTCGACCCACTTCGTGCTTGGGGACAGGTCGTCAGTGCCGACCCACAGCACTTCCGCCGCAAAGCCCTGGTACGAAGCGGACCAATCGGAGGCGACAAGGGTCCTGGCCCTCCACTCCATCTTCGCCCCAACGACCGTCGTGCTCGGGGTGAAGATCGCACCGGCTTCTTCCTTGGCGCAGGCCGCCAACGCCGGGGCAACAGGCCCGGCCAGCAAGTAGCCCGCCGTCACGATGGCGGCCATCAAGCCAGCGAGTCGCCGACTCCGCATCACGCGCCCCACCTTCGACAACACCTCCGCAGCGAGTAGCTCGATCGGCCGGCCGACGAGCCGCCGGCGCATACAGTTCCCCGCGCCGGGCAGCCGTCGACGCTTTCGCGATCGTGAGTTTCGTCTTCAGGCATCGTCAATCCGGCAGAACCCTTGCCATCTGGTCAGTGAGGCGTCGGCAACCTGACGACGAAAAGGGTTCTCGCGACTTGACGCCAAACTCCGCCACCTAAGGCTCGGACCCGCTGTCCCCGAGCTGGCGAGGTCGCCGACCCGATCGCTAATCGGAAATCAGATGTACCTGGCACACGAGCCCTTGCTTGAGATCCCGACCACGCGGAACTGCACGAGGCCGTATCCGAACCCCAGGACCGTGGCCTTCATGAAGACGACGTCGCCCTTGACGAATGGCGCGAGCTTGGCGGGGTCGCCGGTGAAGGCAGCCGGCGTGCCCTTGAGATACCAGTAGGTCTGAATCGCGAAGGAGGCCTGACCCAGGAACGCCCCCGGCCCGGTCGTTGCGTCAAAGGTGGAGATGCACGCCCAGACCTGGTAGCCGCGGCCGACGAAGCTGTCCGGAGACTTGAGCAGGAGGGCCCATTCCCGGCTCGTCAACTTCGCGAACGTCATCGGGGCCTGCGATGGCGAAGCGATCGGCGTTCGGATAGGGATCGCGGTTGGTTCACCGATCGGCGTTGTCGATCCCGGCGCCGAGACCTCGGCTGGAGTCGGCGACGACGAAGACAGACTCGGGTACAGGGGCGCTGATGCCGTGCACGCCGCGACCGTCAAGACGACGAGCAACCAGGTCGCCCGCCGGATGGCGGCCCACCTTACCAGTGCCATGTCGGCACGACCGAGGTGGCCCGAGCCCCTCTGCTCTCGTCTGGAGCTCAAGAAGCTGGCGTCTCCTGAGGAATGCATTCAGGCAGTTCGCCGAGGACATCACGATCCACTGGTCCGACGACTCGGAGCTCTCGACCGTCGGGGTCGTCACCGACGATCTCGAATTGGCCGTCCGCGGCATCGACAAAGAAGGTCGTGGTCGCGTTTCGCCACGCGTGGCGAGCGGCGCTGACTAGGAGCGGTCGCCAGCCGGGACCGCACAGGGCGACAATCCGATCGCCGTCCCGGACTACTCCGGTAACTAGTCGCCGGTCCCAGGCCCGCTTCGACTCGGATTGGTAGAGGCGGTCGGAGCCAGCGGACTGCACGAGCCCGTCTTCGAGTACGGCCAAGAACGGCCACCGCCAGCGGGGAGTCGCCGGAAATGCCAGCTCGCCGCCCGCGTCGAGGAAGAGCCAGCTCAAGCCGAATCGTTTGATAGCGCGGCGCATTTCTTCCATGAGTCGACTCTGATCACCCTCTTTCATCAGCCGAGATCTCTCCAAGCGTCTCAGCCGATTCGCGAACACCGCATCGTCCTCGGCGGTCTTCCGAAGACCATCGACGTTTGAGACGTGGATGCGACTCTCGAGCTGCTCCACGAAGCGCAGCGCCACCGCCGTTCGTGCAGCCCTGGGAAAGAACAGCGCTTCGAAGCCGCCGAGCCCATGAATGAGCAGCTGATTGTTCCAGAGCACAACGTCGATGCCCGAGTCGAATGCCACCACATGCTCAACCCGCTCCAGCCGGGTACCGTCGAGGATCGTGCTCAAGCGGCCTTTCTCGAGCCGCTCGACGGGATCGCGCCGTCGGAAAATCCGGACCTCGCCGAGTGGCGACGTTACGACAGCGGCGTATCCACGGACCGGCTCGAGCTCGCCGCTGCTCGGTGGTACCGCTTCCGATTGACGAAGCGGGCCGAGCCGCTCCGGCCGCAGCCCTTCGTCGATGGCTGCGAACAATGCCGATTGGATCTGATCGACCGACGCCACGGCCATTTCGCCCGGCTGGGGCGCCCATCCCTCGTCATAGGGCTCAAGCCGGTTTCGCCGAAACGATTTGAGGGTTGCCGCCAGATTCGTTCGGAACGGGATCTGGACGCGCTGGCGATCCACGTCGAGGTGGTACGTCCGGTAGGTTCCTCCATCGTCGGACTCGATCATCACCAGGTGGAGCTCGGCGTCAGGATGCCGAAGGACCGCGAGCGCGCCTTCGACATCGAATAACCGATCACGGTTCTCGTTAGCCATCGAGCAGCCACACCTCCTGGTCAGCCCGGAGAACTCGGACCGTCATGCCCGTTTCGACTGACAGCCTTGAGACGACGAGCAGGCTGACGGGATTGGCGCCGGGGTTCAGGGTGCCGTCCAGCCGCCAGAGGACGTACCCCGCCAGTGCCACCATCGGGTTCAGATAGATCAGCCTCGAGCGCACGTAAATGACCCCGATGATCAGCACGAAGAGCCCTGCTGCAATGACAGCCTTGCTGTCACTGAGGTCGATTAGAAGGAAGGGCAAGACGTAGGTTGCGAGATACGCGGCCGATGACTCCCGCAGGGGCTCCGCGTGAGAAACCGACAGATTGAACGAGGTCCCAGACCTGATCAAACGTCTCGCCGCCAAGAGCGCCGGGACTCCAGCCAGCCCGAGAGCAACGAGAACAACCGCGGCGGCATTGTCCTCTCCGACTTCTCGGACAGCGAGCAGCCACGCGAGCGGCGCGTACGAGCTAAGGAAGAGCAAGACTCGCGCAACGGTCGTTGTCACGGTCGAATGTTGACTGTGGCGACGAACCGGCTGAAGACATATGCCTCAGCCGCGCACCCTAGGAGATGTTGATGACGAACGCCACGATCCCGGAACCTGCCGAATCGGTAGCGGCGACGCTCAGCTCGATCATGGACGCCCACCAGCGGCGGCGGCTTTTGGCCGGCTCGAAGGTTCTGGCGAGCCAACACGAGCCTGGATTCGCGGGCGTCGATCTCGAATATGCCGGCCAACAAGTCCGAGTCCTCCTCCTCTTGGAGCGGTTCGCGATCGGGGACAGGGTCTCGATTGAGGTGCTGATCCGTCCGCGGTCAGGTTTGGGACGGCTGCTCGGCTGGCGAACGGTGATCCGCCGCTCGCAACTCGGTGCCCGCACCTTTCCCGACGTGGGCACGATGTGCGACGAAATCACCTTCCGGGTGGGCGGCCGGCCTGAGGTGCGGGCCTATACCTCCGATGCCCGCAAGAACATCTGGTGGCCGAGGCCGAGCTGAGACAAAAGACGGGTCGGCGGCGCCTGGCGGACGGAACCATCGTTCGCGGGCCTCTCAGCGTCAGCGCATCCCTCCCCGATCTACGCCAGGTCCGCCGCGCCTCCCGCCAGGGCTAAATGCCCGGCCTCATGACCCAATCTCAGCCGCACCTTCGTAGGTCGGCCACCAGACTCTCGGGTCTCACATTCGATGGCAATCCGGCATCTCCCTCGCGCCGACGATACCTTCGCCGAATGGATTTATCGAAGAACCTGCCTCCGCTAGGCCGGTGACGCGGTCAATTCGAGCGGTACAACTCATGTGTTGCCACACGACAGTCCGAAGTGCGCCAGAGGCTCATCACTTCGTTCGCGCTCGGGACCGACGCCGCCGTCTGCCCCTCAGCGAGGCCGGCCCGGCGACTCAGGAACTCGCGGTGGGCGGCGTGCCAGGCGTCGGCAAGACCGCCTTCCCGCAGCTGAACCCACCGTGGCAGGACGCGCTCGATGTCCCTCCGCGAGGCCGACCTGCCGCGTTCGAGATTCCAGGTCGTACGCCGCCAGACTTCACCTCGCCAGCGTTCCATTCGCCGGACCGCCTCCCGGTGGCGCCACTCTCGTCGCCGCGCGACCAGCCGCCCCACGACCTTCGGGAGACGCATGCGGAGCGCGGTCGTGCTGACGCCGAGACTGTCGGCGACACTCCCGACGGTTGGCGGTGGATCCACACTGAGCCGCAGCTGCGCGCTGGCCTCGATCGCGGCCCAATCGATCCCGGGCCGGTCGATCCGCGGCGACGGCTGCGGGGCATAGCGGGCGCCCGGCTCGATGATCCCGGCGAGGAACGCTGCCGGGTCGATGGCCCAGTGCGCGCACATCGCCAAGACGGCCGGCAGGGAGGGGCGAACCGAGCCATCCTCCCAGCTCGACACCGCAGCCTTCGACGTCCCAATGGCCCGCGCGACGTCGCTCTGTGAAGTCGAGAGAATTTCGCGGAGGAAGGCCATCGAACTGCTGATGCCGTTCGCGCCGGTACCGGGTAGGGGGCTGGTGCCGAGCAGGCCCGCGGCGGCGAGCGAGGCATTGACCCGGTCCCGGTCGAGCCCCTGGGCGGGCCCAAGCTCGAAGGTCCCGAGCCAGGCGCCGCAGCGTCGGCAGAGGCCGGGTCGGCCAAGCCAACGAAAGGCAAATTGGCTCGACCCGCAATCCCGACAGGCCATCGCGAGCGGGCGGCGGTGGACCGGGCAGATCTCGATCGCGACGACCGACCAGGCAAGCGGCTCGTACACCGTGCCTCGCTCGGCCATCTCCTGCAGGCACGCCGGGCAGTGGGCGGCCTCGGCTCGGAGCAGATGCACGGGAGAGATGGCCTCGGCCCAGGGCACGAAGGTGAGTTCCGCCAGATCCTCTCGGAGCGTGGCGGCCGAGACTGCCGCCAACCAGATCGCCGCGACCCCAGAGAGGCCGTTGGCGCTACGGCCATTGGCCGAGACCTCGCCGACCAGGCGCTGTCGATTGCCTGCGCTGACTCCCGCCAGCTCGGGCAGCGCCGCGCCGATCAGGGCTCCGGGGGTCAAGTGATGGGCGGCAGCGAGACGCATCAGGTAGCTCGTCAGCGCCTCGACCTGGCGAGTGCCGAGCCCGGCCGGCTCGAGCCGATAGAGACGCGAGCGCTCCGCGATCCGGCTCACGCCGCGAACCCGACCGGATCGCGGCCGGGGGCGCGCTGCGGACGCCTGCCGGTCCGCGGCCGTGCCGGGGGAGCGACCCTCGGACGTTGCCATCCGAGCAGCCGCTCGAGCTCGGCGAAGGCCTCGGGCGTCTCGCGCAGGGCGTTCTCGCCCAGCTGGATCTCGGCGGCGATCGCCTGCAGCGCGTGGACCGAGAGCGCCGTCGCTTCCAAGTGCCGGCGCTTGATCTCAGTCCCTTCCTCGAGCGCGGCCGCCAGGGCGCGTAGGAGCCACTGCTTCAAGGTCCCGACGCAGCCCGCTGTGCGCAGATAGACCCATTCGGGATCGGCGAGAACCAAGCCGCCGTCCATCGGCAGCTCACGAGCGAAGGTCTTGAGAACGCTGGCGAAGGTGCGCTGATCGGCCGGATCGTCGAGGCGATAACGCTCAAAGTGCACCTCCTGGCAGCGACGACCGAGCTGGCCGGATAGGTTGCGGAGCGCCTGGAGCTCGTAGGTCCCGGCCAGGACGAAGACGGACTCGGTAGCGTCGGCCAGGCTCTTGATGAAGTCGAGCTGGGCCAAGAGGCGCTGGCCCGATCCGACGCCAGTCAGTTGGCTGGCCTCATCGACGAAGATCGCCGCCGGGCGGCGAGCCCGGACGGCGCCGACGAAGGCCCGCCGCAGGTCGCCGACGTTGCGGAGTCGGGCTCGATCGATCGGCAGCTTCGGGTCCTCGGGGACGAGGCGCTTGCTCGCCGCCGCCGGCTCGAGCAGGGCCTCGAGGCCGCGGATCAGGAACTCCGACCAGCTGAAGTTGCCACCGGTCGAAGCCGGGCAGTCGAAAACCAGGGGCGGATGGCGTTGCGGATCAAGGGCCAGGGCCTCGGCCTGCTGCTCGGTGATCTTCTCGGCGACTCGGCGGACGAGGGTGGTCTTGCCGGCTCCGGTCGGGCCGAAGGTCAAGAGGACGGCACTGCCCGCTGGGGCATCCACGAACGCCCGCACCTTGGCATCGGCCCGCAAAAGATTCGGGTGACCGGTGGTGAAGGCGTCAAAGGTGCAGACCTGTTCCTGCGCCGCTGGTCCAAGCACTGGGTTGCTCCCTTCGCTCTAGTAGTTGCCAAAGATCTCGAGGTCGAGGTCGGCAACGGGGGCGGGGTCTCCGTCCGTCACGCTCAATCCGAGGCCGGCGACCGGTCCCGCAGTCGCCTGAGGTGGCGACGCGGGCGTGCTCAGGGCGAGCTCGGCGTCCCGACGAAGCTGGACGAGGACGCGCTCGCTCGCCTTGGCGTCATCGAGGAACGCCCCGATGCGCGCGGCGTTCACCGGTCGCGCCCGCCCGACCAGGCGCGCCTGCGCCGCCAGTTCGGCCGAGATGAAGGCCGCTAGCTTCTCGCTGACCGGCGGGAACTGGCGCAAGCCATCGCACCAGATCTCGACCCAGGCGCCCTTGAGGTAGGCGAAGGCATGGCGGACATCCATCGGGTCATAGCGCACCGGGACAGCGGCGCCGGCAACGCCCGGGATCCGGAATTCGGGGCCCTGGTACCGGCGGCCGTTGATGGTCACGCCGCGGACGTAGGACACGGTCGCGCGACCCTTGCGCGTGGTTGGCAGCGTCGCGAAGCGGAAGGCCTCGTCGTTTGCGATCAGCCGAATCGGGCGCTCGCCGGTCACCGCGATTCGGGACTCATAGGCGGCTCGCGGCGTCGCCCCAAGGGTGGTGTGGACCAGGGTGTCGTACAGCTCGAAGAAGAAGCCATCGAGGACGGGCGCGAGCGCCGCGAGCGTCCAGACGGCCCGTCGCTCGGGATCGACCTCGGGCGACATCGACCGGACGTCCTTGGTCGGCCGGGTCTGGCCGCGCAGCGCCCACCACAGCCGGGTGTTGGTCGAACCGAAGAGGCGCTCCAGGACCGATCCGGCGCGCGGATCGCCGCGCCGAGTGAGCTTGTGCACCTCATAGCGGGCGAGGAGCTGCTCGAAGTAAGTGCTGTTGAACTCGGCGCCGTCGTCGACCACGACCTCGTCCGGCAACCGCCCCCAGCGCTCGACGCAGCGCCGGAACAGCATCATCGTCGAGCGGTAACTCGGTTCGTCAAAGGTCAGCCAATAAGCGAGGACGCGCCGGCTGTAGGCATCGAGCATCAAGCTCAGCCACGGTCGTCCGAGCGGCGCGCGGTTGGCCGAGTCGACGCACACGAGATCGATCTGGGTGTGGTCGACATGCGCCCGCTCCCAGGGGCGTTCGCCATGGCGCGGGGTGTCGTAGGCGAGGTAGCTGTTGAAAGCCTTGACCTGATAGGCCGCCTTGCGACCACGCTGGGCCTCGACGACCTTGTCGGTGGCCCAGGCCCGCATGCGCGCCGTGACGGTGGCCAGACAGGGCGGCGCGTAGCCGGCCTCGTTGGCAGCGCGGACGATCCGAGCGTGGACGACGACCTGGCTCGGCGGATCGGCCGCCTCGTGGCTCCGTTCGAGTTCAGCGCTGATCAGGGCTTCGAGCCCGGGCTCGAGGCGGGGTCCGGCCGGCCGGCCGACCTTGCCAGGCAGGAGGCCGCCGAAGCCTCGACCCCCGGTCGCGACGTCCTTGCGATAGGCCGCCTCCCAGCGGCGCCGCGTTCTCCCCGGAATAGCCGCCGTCCGTCCGGCCCATGACTCACGCAGCGTCTCGAGGCGGCGATGAGCCACCCGCAGGGCCCGCGGGCTGGCGGTGCGCAAGACCTCGAGCGTGGGATCGTGTGGCTCACCGGCCAGGACGAGCTCGCCGCGGCGATGGCGCTCCGCCACTTCGCCCCTCGATAGCGGCAGCAAGGCGCCGCCGTCGGCTCGGAAGGTGACCGAGGTCTCGTTGGTCGCCACGACCGTGAGGGCCCGGCCACCCATCGCGACCTCGGTCCCGGGCTCGAGCGACAGCGGCGGCGGCGCGGTCGGGCCGGCCGCTCCGGGCGCCTCGGCCGAGAAGGCGAAGGCCATCGTTTCATCGGGCCAGACCGCGGTCCAAGCGGCGTCGGACAGCCGCTGACAACTCAGGTCGGCGTAGAGCTCGCCGCGGGCAATCGCCAGGTAGAGCTGGTCTGGTGCGACCGCTGGGCAGCGACGCAGGATCTCGGCTACCGAGAGCCCGGGTGCGTCGGTCGCCGCCGCGCGCACCATCTCGAGGCTCTCGGCCGGTAGCAGCTCGTTCGAACGCCAGTAGTCGAGCAGGAACCGCGCGTTCTGAACGACGGCGGGCGGAACACCGGCGGGCGTCCGAAGGCGAAAGCCAATACCGAGCGTCGCCGCGGCCGTCTCGGCCGCCTCGGAGCGCCAGCCCCCTTCCCCCCGCTGGTAACGCCCCGGCGACTCGGAAGCCAGCTCGATCATCTGCTCGTCGGTCTTCCACTCGTCGACGAAGACGCCCGCGTCCTCGAGCACCAGGACATCGACGCGCGTGCGGGTGGTGACCGTCCGACCACCTGTTCCCGGGAAGCTCAAGCGCAGCTCGAGGGGCTGCTCCCAGAACTCCAGCACCGTCGCCGAGGTCTCGTAGAGCAGGAAGCCAAGGAACTCGGTCGTGCGCGCGTCCGATCCGAGGGTCAAGCCCATCTTTCGGCTGGCGAAGCGCCCGCTCATGCTGCCCCGTCCGCCCGTCGTCCCAGCCAGCGGTGGCGAGCTCCGCACCCGGCGGACCAAGCTCTGCGCCGCACTCGGCAGGGCCAGGCGGGCGAAGTAGTCCTCTAGCCCTCGGTCGTCCAGCATCGTCTTCGAACCTCATCTGGCCTGGCGTGCGCCCGGCGCGCCGCGAGCGAATCCCGGCCGGTGGATTCGTCAAGGGCTGCGTTGACGAATCGACTGCTCCTGTTCCCTACGGGTCCGAATCGCCCTCGAAAGACGCGGCCGGGGGTTGGGGGACACCGTGGTCGCTGCGAGCCATGGCGGCCCGGAAATGCTTGGCGAAGCAGGTCGGGCAGAGGAGGTAGGCCTTGGCCAGCGCCAGCCCGTCGAGGTACTCGAGGGTCGCCTCGCCTCGTTCCAGCGCCCGGATTCGTCCCGGCGTCGCTTCCATCGCGACGGCGGCATCGTCGATGGAGAGCCCGGCCGACCAGCGGAGGGTGCGCAAGAGCCTTGCGACCGCGGTCATCGGCTGACCTCGCCAGGCGGGCCGACTCGTCGGCCGCGCTTCGGTGTGGGGCCCGTCGCGTGCTCGATGGCGACCACGGGCGTGGTCACCACGGTCCGGTGGGTCACCCCGTCCGGATTGACCGGCCCAACGAGGGTGACCGGCCAGCCGAGGATCGGCCGTACTGGGTCGAGCAGCGCGCCCTCCTCGCTCCGCAGAACCCCGCTCGCCAGGGTCGGGGTGCGTCGCCAGGTCCGGGCGACGTTGTCGACCTCGTAGCGGCTCCCGGTCTCGGTACGGAAGACGACTCGGTCGGGAACCGGGCGACGCTCCGGGTTCCGGGCGTCGGGGATATCGCCATCAAGAGCGCCGGGCGGAAGGAGGTAGCTCCCGGTCATCCCATGGGCGGGACCCCAGCCGATCTCGTCGTCGACCTCCCAACCGGTGTCCCGAGCGAAGTGCCAGCCATGCGGCCCACCGCATTCGATCAGCTGCTCATCGACGGCGCTGACCGCCAGGTTCATCGGCGCGCCGCCGAGCATCCGGATCACGACGTCGCCGACCTTGATCGACCGCCATGGCGGGTCGTCGGGCGGCGTCTGTGCCCGACTCACTCGGGGGCTCCGGGCTCGGGTTCCGGCGCCAGTGATGGGGGCTCCTGATCGTCGAGTCCGTCCTCTTCTCGGTGCCGCTGCACCTCGTCGGCCAGGAGGGCTCGATATCGAATCCGCGCCGCTCGCACCGCGGCCACTGGGCTGAGATAGCCAGGGCCGTCGATGACCACAACGCGGCCAAAGGCCATTCGGATGACGTGCCAGAGTCGGCCGGCGGGCACGAGTGCGACGACAGGCCGGAACCGGCGGCCGAGGTCGAGGGCGTCGGCGGCGAGCTGGGCCTCCAGCCAGGTTTGGCAGGCCTCCACGACCTCGCGCATCGCCACGCCCATCGCCCCGAGATAGTCGAAGGCTGTGGGATCTTCAGGCACCGTCAGCCCGAGCGCGCTCACATCGGAGCGCTCGCGGATCGGCGTCCGGTCCTCCCACTGACGATCGAGACGTTCGAGCGCTTCCGCTGCCCGGAGACTGGCCGACGGGTGACCGAGCCGGGGCAGCTCATCCTCCCCGCGCGATCCGGTCGATCCGTCAGGCGATCGGCTGCCTTCGGCTCCGGGCTCAGCCGCCTCCCCTTTCGGCTCGGCCGGCTCAGGGTCAGCCGCCCCGCTCGCCTCGGCCGGCACGGGCTCGGCCTCGGTCGGTTCCTCATCTGGCTGAGCCCCGGAAGGCTCCGAGGGGCCGGGTTCGTCGGCGGCATTCGGCTGGTCAGCGAGAATGGGTTCGTCGGGCATGGGAACCTCGTCGGCCGTTGCGAGCAGGGGGCTTGGAGGTGACGCCGGCTGCACGCCGCCTCGGGCTGTACCTAACGGCCGCCGTGGCGACATGGCCCGCGCGACTCTCGTCGTCCTCGTGAGACGCGCGAGACTCGTCTCGCTACCGCCCTCGTCCCTCGAAGCGCGGATCGGTCGCCAGGCCCACATAGCGTGCCCGGAAGCGCTCCCAGTCCTCGCGGGCGATCCGGTAGACACGGCGGGACCCGGTCGAGATGACGTTGGCCGGCAGCAGGCCTTGATCGATCCGGTCGCGGATCCACCAGTCGCTGACCCCGATCTCGTGCGCGGCCTCCACGGTCGACAGCCAGCGGTTCGAGCGTCGGGCTGGGTCGGACATGAGTTGATGTCCGGCCGGGTCAGCACCGGCCGTCAAGCTCGACGGCGATGTGCGACCGCGGCTGGCCGAGCCGAGTCTCACGAGCTTCCCCGGTATCGCGAGGGTGACGCGGGACACCCGTCCAGATGCACGGTTCGATACGGCATCCGCATCCGGAGACCGAAGTGAAGCTAACGATTGAAGGTGCCGCGAACGGCTCGTCTGGGCCCGGTGACGGCCCCGATCTCGCGGGGTGCCAGCCCGAGAGCCGTCTCGAATCGCGAGCGCGGGTGCTGGTTGCCTCGGGCGGAACGCATCGCCGCCCCGGGCGACGGACCCCAGTCCGCCTCTTCTCCCGCGGGCGCGACCGAGGCCGCGGGGTGATCATCGTCCGCGTCGAGCTTTGGCCGCGGGGCGACCCGCGTTCTCTTCGCCAGATCGCCATCCTCGGGATCACGAACGTGGGACCTGGAGAGGGCGGCTTGCACGCCTACGAGGTCCGCTCCGAGGGGCGGGTCGCCCGACTGCGCCATTACCGGGCTGACGGCGCACTCGCGCTCGTCGCCCGGTCGATCACCGCGCTCGCCGAGGCCGAGCCAGACGCGCTCGCGGAGCGAACCGACGAAGACCGAGCGGAGATGGCCGTCGCTTGTCCCTCTGGCTTTCGGCCTGCTGCCACGGACGGACCCGATGCCGCCTGAGCAGGATTTCGACGACGTGGCCGCTGGACTCGGCCTGCCGCGCAGCCGGCTCGTTAGCTGGTCGAAGTCCGGGTACTGGGCACGACATCCGGACCACGCGATCGTCTTCAATGCGACGATCGCGGATGCCGCCGGAACACGGTTGTGGTGGGGCGATCTCGACCTGACCCGCGACGAGGCGGCGCTGGTCGAGTTGGCGCGGCTCGTGCAGCTCGACCTGCACGTCTACATCGAGGGCGACTCACGCCGCGGTTTCGTCGAGGTGATCGACCCGGGCCATGCCGTGGCCGTGGTGGGCGCCAACGGCCAGGTCAGGCTCGGCGACCGGACGCCGCTGACTCGCGATCCGCGCGGCCGGATCGTCGCCGACTCCCGCGGCGATCGGCTTCGACCCGCAGGGTACGACGATGCGCAAGGCTGACCTCGACCGGCTCGTCGCCGCGGCCCGCTATACCGGCCCGACGGTAAAGGCCGACCGCCTGGTTGGGCTCGACGCGTGCCTCCGCCAGCTGGAGGGCCAGATCGCCCTCTTCAGCCGCCCGAACCTCGCGGCCAGGTTCGGGCTGGAGCCGTCCGGCACCCTTTTCGTCGGGCCGGCTGGGACCGGCAAGACCCTCACAGCCCGATACCTTGCGGGCCGGCTCGACCGCCCCCTGTACCAGGTCAGCGCCGATGAATTCGGGACGGATCCCGATCTCCTGCACGCCTTCTTCCGCCGCCTGTCCAAGGAGCGGGCCATCCTCTTCCTCGACGAGGTCGGGATCCTTGGCCGGCGCCGGGCCTGGTCGGAGCCCGAGGACCGCCGCATGCTCGTCGCCCTCCTGACGTCGCTCGATGGCCTGGGGACGACGCGTGGCGTCGATCGCCTCTGGGTCATCGGCGCTTGTACCGAGGACAGCAGCCTCGACCCGGCCCTCCACCGGTCCGGCCGCCTCGGGGTCGTGATCGAGTTCGCCGAGCCGTCCGAAGCCCAGCGACGCGAGCTCTTCCGTCTCTACCTCGGCGCCGTGCCACATCGGATCGGCGAGCACGACATCGAGTTCTTGGCCGTGCTCGCCAACGGGGCGACCGGCGCCGACATCGCCGACTGGGTGAATCAGGCGGCCTCCGAGGCCCTCGCCGACGCGAGCGACGCCGACCCGGTCATCGAGATGGGCCACCTCGAGGCCATGGTCAACCGCCGCGGCTTCGTCGGCGCCCGGGACCGGACCGACCGCGAGCCGGGCTGGGACACGGCCGTGCACGAGGCTGGGCACGCAGTGATCGCCCACGACCTCTTGGGCCCAGAGTCGATCGCCAAGGTCGCCATCGGCTGGGGCCAGCGGCCGAGCGCGGTCGGTCGCAACTTCCGGGGCCACTTCGAGATCTCGACTGAGTGGCTCGGGCGCCACGGCCCGACCAGCGTCACCTGGATCGACCACGCCGCCGTCGATCTCGCCGGACTCTGCGCCGAGGAGCTGATCATCGGCGCCTGGGGCATCGGTGCTGAGTCCGACGTCAAGAGCGCGACCGAGCTCGTTATGGCCCTCTTCGACCGAGGCGATCCCGCCTTCGGGCCGTCGATGTCCGCCATCGAGAACGCGAACGCTGATCGCGACGGCTTGGTCGGGTCCGAGGCCATGCGCCGTCTGGCCTGGCGGTTGGCCAGGGAACGCATGGAGTCGGCCCGGGCCTGGGCTCGGAGACTCGTCGAACTCCGGCGCGACGCGATCGCGCAGCTCGCCCGGACCCTCCTCGACGGGCACCGCACGCTCGGCGCCGACGAGATCGCCGCCATGATCGGGCACGCCCCGATGGTCGAGCGGCCACCCACCGGAATGGCCGTCGGCACATCGACCAGGGCCGGATGAGGGTCGCTCGAACCGACCTCGTATCGACAGGGCAGGCTGAGGTGTCGGGCTTCAGTCATAAAAACTCACCCGGAGCTACACCCCCCGGCCGACGCTTGCGCGGAAACGAGCGGACCTCCCTAGCCCCTTGCCGAGGCGCAGCAGCGTTGCTGCCAGGACCGAGGTCGAGGGGCGCGAGGTCGATCCCGGATCGCTGTTCGACGAGTGCACGACCACGTAGCGAACCGAGCCACAACCTCGCTCGTCCGCGACGGACGCGATGATTCGAGAAGAATTCGGTTCGGAGAATTGAGGGGTTGACGAGCGGATAAGCCCAAGCCGATAGTCCGCGAGGCTTCACGAATTCGAGACGGAGGTCGCCCGATGCCCAACATACCTGGCGCCGGCACGGCTTCCCTCTGCCGGCTGACGATCGCTTGCCCGCCTAGACAGGCCTCACTGCCCGGCTCCTGAGCGCCTCGGGCTCCGTCTAGCGCGGGCTCGCCTGGCCGCTATCGCTCCTGCTTGGCCGGGAGCCGGAGGTCCTCGATGTGTTCCGCCTTACCTTTTCCCGCCCGCGTGCCATTCGCGCGCGGATCGCCCGACTGGGACTCCTTGCCATCCTCGGACCCGGTCTCGTGTCCGGCTTCGCCGACAACGATGCGGGCGGCGT
>DATGGQ010000004.1:0-13678 GCA_035308445.1 Candidatus Limnocylindrales bacterium
AGGCAGTACGCGTTGTGGTCCGAGAAGATCAGCTCAAGGTTCGTCCGGCGAAGCCGTCGGACCTCTTCCGTCTGCGTCTGGACCTTCATGCCCGATTCGCACGCCCGCGAGCAGCTGATGGGCGGGTGCTCCTCGCCTTCGACCTCGACGACGCACATCCGGCAGGCCCCGAAGCCGGGCAGCTTGGGCTCGTAGCAGAGCGTCGGGATCTCGATGCCGTTGTCGCGGCAGACCTCGAGGATCGTCTGGCCCTCGAAGCCCTCGACGACCCGGCCGTCGACCTCGATCCGGATCCGCGGCGTGGCCTGCGGGCGCTGCGGCGCCTGGGTCGTGATGTATGTCTCGGCGAGCGTGTCCTCGAGCGGCCGAACCGTGTCCATGACGATCCGCCGGTCGGGCCGGGCCTCGGGCCGGTCGGGGCGGATGGCCGTCGCGTCCGGCGGGACGCGATCGGGCCGGTCGTCCTTCGGCGGGGTCGGCTCGCCGACGGCGGACTCGTCGCCGGGCCGGACGATGACGTCGGTCATGCCGTGGCTCCGGCGGCGGGCGCGGTGGCGGGCACCCCGAGGGCGATCGGGCGGCAGACCCCAGCGGGACACTCGCCCCGCTCGAGGTGCGCGTCGATCTCCGCCCGGAAGTAGCGCAGGCCGGTCATCAGCGGCAGTGTGGCGAGCCGCTCGTGGTCGCATAGGCCCGATCCGACGATGTCCGCTGAGAGATCGGTGGCCAGCTGCAGGTCGTCGGCCCGCGACGTGCCCGCCGCGAGCCGCTCGCCGACCTCGGCGAGCCGGCGCGTCCCGATCCGGCAGGGGATCGTCTTGCCGCAGGCCTCGTCGGCGCAGTAGCGGGTCAGGAGCCGGGCCAGGTCGACGACGCAGGCCCGATCGTCCGCCACGATCACGGACCCCGACCCGACGTGGGCGCCCAGGCCGCGCAGCGATTCGAACGTGAAGGGCGCGGCCAGCATCTCGGCCGGGAGGACCCCGCCGCTCGGGCCGCCGACGATGACCGCCTTGACGCTGTGGCCGCGAGCCGGGGCGCCGCCGAGCTTCGCGATGTCGCGCAACGGGGTGCCGAACGGGACCTCGGCCACGCCCGACCGCTCCTCTCCACGGACCTGGACGAGGATCGTGCCGGGCGTGCCCTCGGCGCCGGTCGCCCGGTAGGCCTTCGCCCCATGCTCGACGATCCACGCCGCGGCGGCGAGCGTCTGGACGTTCTGCACGACGGTGGGCATGCCCCACAGGCCGTCGGTGGTCGGGTGGGGCGGCCGCTGCTCGGGCTGGCCGCGCTTGCCCTCGAGGGCCTTGATCAGGATCGTCTCCTCGCCGAGGAGGTACGCACCCTGGACGGTCCGGACCTCGACGTCGAGGCGCCGCCCGCTGCCGAACACGTCAGGCCCGAGCGTGCCGGCGTCGTACGCCGCGGCGACGATCGCCTGCAGCTTCTCGACGGCCTCGGTCGCCTCGGCCCGGACGGCGATGATCGCGTCCTCGGCTCCGATCGCCGCGGCGGCGATCGCCGCGCCCTCGACGACGGCGTGGGGCCGGCGCTCCATGAGGGTCCGGTCGGTCTGGCTCGCCGGGTCCGCCCCGTAGCCGTTGGCGACGACGTAGCGCGCCGCCGCGCCCTCGACCGAGGCGGCCGCCCGCCACTTGCCCGCGACCGGGAAGCCACCGCCGCCGAGGCCCCGCAGGCCGGCCTCGGCCATGAGGTCGATGGTCGCCGGGCCGAGCTCGCGGAACGCCTTCCGGAGGCCCGGGAACGCGACCGCGTCGGCCGGCTTCTTCTCGGGCTTGTCGGGCAGCAGGATCCGCGGCCACTCCGCGGGCGTCTGCAGGATCTCCGTCACGCCCCGGCCCCCTGGCCGCCACCCTGGCCGCCGGCCAGCGACGCGCCGAGGCGGTCGAGGAAGGTGGCATCGGGCGGGCGTCGCGCGGTGATCGCCTCGGCCTGCGCGGTCGCGCCCGGCGCCTCGAATCGGAACTGGGCGTAGTACGACGCGGTGCCGTAGATCAGCGCATACCAGGCGCCGGTCCGCTCGCTGATCCGCTTGAGCGCGGCCACGGGCAGGTGGCCGAACGCGGCCTGCGTCGCGCCGAGGATCTCGAGCATCCGCTTCGGGTCGTAGTCGTGGGCCTCGAGGATCTCGTCGACCGTCGTGAGGTCGAATGGCCGGAAGTGCTCGTACGCCGGATCCGGGACGGCCCGCCCGGATCGACGGAGGGCCGACTCCTCGCGCCGCTCCCCATACGTCTCCGGCGGGCCCCAGTGGACGTGGAACCGGCCCTTCGTGTCGAGGCCGCCCATATCGATGCACTCGATCGGGCAGGCCTGGGCGCACTGGAAGCACGTCTCGCACTTGAGCGCGCCGTACTCGTCGTAGAGGAGCTGGAGCCGGCCGCGGAACTTCACCGCGACGTCGGCCCGAACCTCGGGGTACCGGATCGTGGCCTTCGGCTCGAAGAAGCGCTTGAGCGTCAGGCCCATGCCCTTGACGAGCCCGAGGCCCGGGACGAACTGGCTCATCGGCCCCGGCCCATCAGTGGACGACCACGAATGCGAAGGCCGTCACGAACAAGTTGAGGAGGGCCGCCGGCAGCAGCCACTTCCAGGCGAAGCCCATGAGCTGGTCGATCCGGACCCGGGGCAGGGTGCCGCGCAGCCAGACGAACACGAACACGAGGGCGAACGTCTTGCCGACGAACCAGAACAGGCCGGCGACCCAGTCGAAGCTGATGTAGGCCCACAGCCCGAAGAGCCCCACGGCGAGGACGTTGAACAGGACGAAGCCGACGATCAGGGCGACCCACCAGCGGGTCCTGGACCGGAATAGGAAGAACGGGGCGCCGAGCAGGACCGTCCCGAGGACCGGCACGATCGCGACGATCGCCAGGATCCAGCCGCTCAGCGAGCCGATGTCGATCGCCCAGACGATGTGCGGCAGCACGATCGGCGCATTCCAGCCGCCGAGGTACAAGACCGTCGTCAGGGCCGAGATGATGAACACGCCGATGTACTCGGCGAAGAAGAAGAACCCGAACCGCATGCCCGAGTACTCGGTGGCGAAGCCGGCCACGATCTCCGAGTCGGCCTCGGTCAGGTCGAACGGCGTCCGGTTCGCCTCGGCCGTCGCGGCGATCACGAAGATCAGGAAGCCGAGCGGCTGGCGGATCACGAACCAGTTCACGAACCAGCCGGCCTGCTGCTGGACGATCTGGTTCAGGCTCATCGTCCCGGCGAGGATGATCAGCCCGACGACCGACAGGGTCAGCGGGATCTCGTAGCTGACGATCTGGGCCGCCGACCGCAGCCCGCCGAGCAGCGAGTACTTGTTGAAGCTCGCCCAGCCACCCATGAGCAGGCCGACGACCGTGAGGCCGCCGATCGCGAAGAAGTACAGCAGCCCGAGGTTCAGGTCCTGACCGAAGAGGCCCGGGGCGAAGGGCAGGACGAGGGCCGACAGGATCGCGGTCGAGAAGACGACCACCGGCGCCCAGGTGAAGACGACCGGGTCGGCCCGCGTCGGGGTGAAGTCCTCCTTCATGAGGACCTTGAGGCCGTGGACCGTCGAGAGGAGCGTGCCCCACGGCCCCACCCGGTCGGGCCCGAGACGGAGGTTCATCAGGGCGATGACCTTCATCTCCATGTAGATGATCACGAACGCGATCGGCGGCGAGAGCAGCAGCAGGATCGTGGCCGCGGCGATGAACCGGACGACCGGCAGGTTGGCGAGGATCACGTTCCAGATCGCCCCGCCGAAGAGGACGATGACGAGGATCAGGCCGGTCGTGAGGACGGCCAGGATCGGGACGACGATCGCGAGGAACTTCCCGGGCAACGTGAGCTGATCCCACGTTCGGCTGACGGCGCTCATCGCACGGAACCGTGAGCGCTCACTTGTCGACCCCGCCCATGATCGGGTCGAGCGAGGCCATGATCGCCATCGTGTCGGCGAGGAGGTGGCCCGGCAGGAGCGCGCCCACGGCCTGGAGGTGGATGAAGCTCGGGTCGTGGATCTTCAGCCGGAATGGCTGGTCCGTGCCGTCGCTGATGGCATAGGCGCCGTACAGGCCCCGGGGGCCTTCGAGCGCGGCCCAGGCCCGGCCGGGCCGCGGCCGCAGGAGCCGCGGCAGCTTGGCCATGATCGGCCCGTCGGGCATCTGGTGGAGGCACTGGTCAATGATCCGGAGGCTCTGCTTGACCTCCTCCATGCGGAGCAGGTAGCGGGCGAGCGAGTCGCCCTCGGAGCGGGTCGGGACCTCGAAGTCGAGCTCCGGGTAGACCGAGTACGGGTGGGCCCGCCGGATGTCGTAGGGCAGGCCCGTCGCCCGCAGGTTCGGGCCGGTCATGCACAGCTTGAGCGCCATGTCGGTGTCGATGACGCCGAGGCCGCTCGCCCGCCGGACGAAGATCTCGTTCTCGTTGAGGAGCTTCGTGTTGGCGTCGATCTGGCCGACGGCGCGGCTCATCCAGTCGCCCAGGCGGCTGAGGAACTCGTGGTTGAGGTCGCCGTTGACGCCGCCGATCCGGAAGTAGTTGAAGAGCATCCGCTGGCCGGTCAGGGCGGCCAGCATCTCGACGATCTCGTCGCGCTCGATGAACGACCACAGGATCGGGGTCAGCCCGCCGAGGTCCAGGGCGAACCAGCCCATGAACAGGGCGTGGCTGGCGATCCGGTTCAGCTCGCCGGACAGGACCCGGATGTACTCCGCCCGTCGCGGGACCTGGATGTCGAGCAGCTTCTCGTAGGCCATGACCGGGCCCCACTCCATGAAGAGCGAGGACACGTACTCGAGCGGGTCGACCTGGCTGATGGTCTGGTGGTAGTCGGCGTTCTCGCAGAGCTTCTCGACGCCGCGATGGAGGTAGCCGAGGACGGGGTCGATGTCGACGACCCGCTCGCCCTCGAGCTTGAGGACGACGCGGAGCACGCCGTGGGTCGACGGGTGCTGGGGGCCCATGTTCAGGTACATCTCGCCGTCGCCGAGCGTGTAGAACTCGGCCTCCCGCTCCGTCCGCGGCGGGTATGGCGGGATCGGCTCGTACGAGGCGTAGTCGTCGTCGATGAGGACGTTCGGGTCGTCGCCCGAGACATGCGTGCCCGGCGGCAGCGTCGTCGTCATCCGATCCTCACCGCGCCTTCAGGCCGCGCCGGTCCGGCGGACCGTGCCCGCGACGGCGTCGTTCGGGGCGTGGCTGCGCTCCATGTGCCGGACGCCCGCGCCCGGCGAGCGGGCCGCGTCGTCGGCGAGGTAGAAGTCCTTGCGCAGCGGGAAGCTCGTGTAGTCGGCCGGCATGTAGATCCGGCGGAGGTCGCGGTTGCCCTCGAACACGATCCCGAACATGTCGTAGGTCTCGCGCTCCATCCATTCGGCGCCCTTCCAGAGGAACGTCGCGGACGGGACGCGGGGATCCTCGCGCGGCAGGCCCTCGGCGATGACCCGCAGCCAGTCCGAGGTCGTCCCGCTCCAGAGGTGGTAGACGACCTGCAGCGTGTCGCCGGTATCGACGCCGGCGAGGTCGGCGAGGACCGGGAAGCTGAATGGCGGCTCGTCATGGAGCGCCCGGAGCACGTCGGTCACGTCCCGCGGCGCGATCCGGATCTCGGTCTGGTCCTGGCGTTGCCGCACGGGGCCGCGAAGGACTCCTCCGAATCGGGCCTCGAGTCGGAGCTTCAGCGCTCGATCCATCGGCTCAGATCCCGGTCGGGACGGTCGGGCCGATCGCCCGCTCCGGCCAGTGGCCGCGCCGGTCCTTGACGAGCTGCTGGAGCTTCATCATCGCGAAGATCAGGCCCTCGGGCCGCGGCGGGCAGCCCGGGACGTAGACGTCGACCGGCATGATCCGATCGATCCCCTCGACCGTTGCGTAGCTCCGCTTATAGCGCCCGCCCGAGACGGTGCAGTCGCCCATCGCGACGCACCACTTCGGCTCGGGCATCTGCTCCCAGAGCCGCAGGAGCGGGCCGGCCATCTTCGTCGAGAGCGTGCCCGCGACGATGAGCACGTCGGCCTGCCGGGGCGAGGCCCGGAAGGGAAACGCGCCCCAGCGGTCGATGTCGTTGCGCGAGGTGGCGTAGCTCATCATCTCGATCGCGCAGCAGGCGAGGCCCGACAGCAGCGGCCAGAGGCTGTTCGCCCGGAGCAGGTCGAGCACGTAGTCGGCCTTGGTCGGGATGACCTCGAGGAGGCCCGTCCAGCGGGCGTCGTCGCGACGCCCCACCCCGGCGGCCTCGAGATCGGCCAGGTGGGTGATCTCGGCCGGCCGGCCGCCGTCGTACGCGGCCGGATCGGCGGGGGCCCACAGCTCGTTGCGGATGACGAGTGGCTCGGCGACCGCGGCGTCCGGCGCGGGGACGAGCGCCCATGGCTGCTCGGCGGTCTGGCGGCCGGCGGCCTGGCGGCCCGCGGTGAGCTGCTTCTCGGCGGTCATGGGCGGTCCGTCGACTGCCACGTCAGGACGCCCTTGCGCCAGGCGTAGGCGAGGCCGAAGAGGAGCACCGCGACGAAGACGACCATGCTCAGGAACAGGCTCCCGGCATCCGACGCCGCCCGGAAGACCAGGGCCCAGAGGAAGATGAACACGACCTCGATGTCGAAGGCCACGAAGAGCAGGGCGTAGATGTAGAACGGCAGCCCGAACCGGCCGTGCGTGTCGCCGTAGGTGTCGATCCCGGACTCGTAGGGGAGGCCCTTGTGGATGTCGCCGCGCGTGCGGTGGGAGAGCAGCCACGCCGCGCCGAACGTGAGGAACGCGAACGAGCCGGCGGCGATGGCGAACCCGACGATGTACCAGATCCCGGTCAAGCGATCCTCGCTCCGAGCGCGCCATGCCGACTCGCTCGATCTGGACGTTCCGTCCCGGGCAGGGACGCTGGAGACGCTCGCGACCGACCGCCATGCGTGCGGCCGTCGCCCGCGGTCATTCTAGGCGAGGCCGCGCAGCGGTGGCTCGGCAGGCAGGCCCCGGCCGAAGGCCATGACGGCAAATCCGCCGGTGGCCCGCGGGTCGAGCATCCGGGCAACCGCGGAGCGGGCGGCCAGGTACGACTCGAGGGTCGTCGCCGGGTCCGACTGGAGGCCCACCAGCAGCTCGCCGATCCCGAGGTTCGCGAGGAATCTCGACTGGGACGCCCGGCCGAGGCTCGTCAGGCCCGCGGCGTGGGCCGCGCGCTCGACGGCCGTGAGATCGACATGGGCCGTGAGGTCCTGCCGGCCGATCGCCACGAGCGGATCGCCGTGGACCCGGTGACGGTGGTACGCGCGGAGCGTCGAGCCGCGAGACGGGGCGTAGAGCCTGGTGGCCGGCGCGCCGTAGTCGATGAGCAGGACGGGTCCCGCGGCCAGCGGCGTCGTCGCGGCCCGGACCCAGTCGTCGACGCCAAGGCAGATCTCGGCCGCCTGGCCCGGCTCCAGATGGACGTCCTCGCCGGCGAGCCGGGCCGCGAGGGCCGCCGTCTTCGGCGCGGCGGCAATGGTCGTCAGGGCACCATCGGCGTCGAGGTCGACGAGCCGCTCCAGCACCGGTCCGCGAGGGTCGCCGGCCGACGCGCCCTCCACACGATGGACCGGCAGCGCGTCGAGCAGCTCGTTGGCCAGGACCGCGCCGGGGGCCGGCGCCTCGCCGGGCGGGTCGAGCCAGGCGCTCAACGAGGCCGCGTCGAGACGGACGTTGAGCGCCGTCAGCCGGGACGCGGCGACGTCGAAGGCCTGGTAGCGGATCGCGTCGAGGAGTGGCGACGCGGATCGACGGAGGCCGTCGAGGATCCCGACGGCCATGGCGCCGGTCCCGGCGCCGTGCTCCCGGACGACGAACCGGTCCGGGCGGCCGAGCCGGTTCCAGGCCTCCTCGAGCTGGCGGGCGATCGCCCAGCCGAAGATCGGATGGCTCTCGGGCGCGGTCAGGAAGTCGGCCTCGCGGCCGGGGCCGGCCAGGGACGCGTCGTCTCGTTCGGCGGCGTAGTAGCCCGACTCGGGGTCGTACAGCGCCAGCTCCATGAACCGGGCGAAGGTCATCGGCCCGCCGTCGCGGATCTCGGCGACGATCCGGCCTAGGAGTCGCGGTTCGCTCGCCGGCAGCGGCGCGCCGAGATCCAGGCCCGGGACCCGCCGGACGCCCACGCCGACCGGTCCGTCGCCGGTCATCGGGCCCCGCCCAGGGCGATCCGCACGCCCGGCCCGACCAGGCTATGGCCGCCCAGGAGGATCGGGACGTCGACCCTCGCCGCGGACGCCGTCAGCGCTCGAAGCCACGGGTCGGCGATGCGTTCGGGCAGGAGCAGGTCCGAGGCGAAGCGGTCCCCGGGCGCCGGCCAGGCGGCCTCCTCGGGACCGAGCCGGTGGGCCAGCAAGACGCGCGTATCGACGAGGGCGCCATCGCCGAGCTCGGCGACGACCTCGCCGAACGCCTCCGGCCCGCGGGCATCGAGGAGCAGCCCGAGCGCCGAGCGGGGCGGGCGGGCGCGCACGGGGTCCGCAGGGTCGGCCGCCGCCGGGCTCGACGCCCGGAGGCCGCGCTCCTCGACGAGCGCCCGGGTGCGCGACGCCGTGGTCCGCTCCAGCCATCGGAGCGTCGTCGCATTCGTGCGACCGGCGACCAGGAGCTCCGCGCGGCGGTCCCCGGCCAGCCGCCGGATCGCCGCCAGGGTGTCGGCCAGCACCCGAAGATCGAGCTCCGTCGGCGCCGCACCCGGGTCGAGCAGCCAGGCGTCGAGCGGTGAATCGAGGTCGACCGCCAGCCGCCAGCGCCGGCGCAGGTCGGTGACGTCGAAGCGCGCGACCTCCGTCAGCCAGCGGGGCAGGGCGTTGTCGCCGGAAAGGTCCGGCACGTCCCGGAGCACCCCAGGATCGCCGATCGCCAGGACATCGGCGGAGTAGGCGTTGTTCGCCAGCGCGCGCCGGCGGCCCGAGCCGGCGACGTCGACGAACGCCCGCGCGTCAGCCACCGTCAGCAGCGGCACCGATCCCGAACCCGCGACGACCAGCCCGTGTCCGGCTGGCAGCTCGGCGCCCAGGTCGCGCAGCCGCTCACCGAACGACCGGCCATCGCGGCCGATCACGACCTCGACGTCGCTCGCCCCGGCCGTCGCAAAGCGCCCGGCGAGCTGCGCCGCGTTCGCCGCGCGGGCGTCGGACAGCCAGCGCTCCAGCGGGCCGACTTCGGGGCCCGCCCACGGGTGCAGGATTCGGACGGCGACGGGCTGCACCCGGCGACTGTAGCCGGGCCGCTCGCGGGCACGGAGGAGCGCATGCCGCCTCGGCGCGTTCGGGCGTACGTCGGCCTCGGAGCGAACGTCGGCGACCCGACGGCCACGCTCGCGGCCGCCGTCAGGGCCCTTGCCCAGCTCCCCGACGCCCGCGTTCGGGCGGTCTCGCGCCTGTACGCGACGAAGCCGGTCGGGGTCACCGACCAGCCTGCGTTCCGCAACGCGGTCGTCGCCCTCGACGTGCCGGCCGGCCCTGACCCACGGACCGGGGCCCTGGCCCTGCTCGTCGCCCTGAAGGGCCTCGAGCGGGCCTTCGGGCGACAGGTCCGAGGTCGCTGGGGTCCCCGCGAGCTCGACCTCGACCTGCTCGTCTACGGCCGCCACCGGCTCGCGGTCGAGCGTCCGCCCGAGGGCCGTTCCCTCGACGCCGATTCGGACCCCGCCGCGGCCGAGAAGCTGCTCGAGGTCCCCCATCCCGCGGCCGGCGAGCGGCTCTTCGTGCTGGCGCCGCTGGCCGACGTCGCGCCGCGCCTCGCCCCGCCGGGCTGGCATGAGACCGTCGGGAGCGCGCGCGGTCGGCGGGAGATCGCGGAAGGCCCCGACGCGGTCAGACCCGTGGCCCGCTGGGACGCGGCCACCCGCGGATGGGCTTCGAAGCCGGGAGCTCGCTAGCCCCGCAGGATCCGCGGCCGGATCGGGATCTCCTCGACGTCGTTGCCGCGCCGCCGCTCGACCCGGAAGGCGCGGGTCTCGGGCAGGACGGCGACCGCCTCGGCCAGCTCGCGGCCGGCGAAGAGGAGCCCGACCCCGTCGTCCACCGCGTAGCCGTCGGGCAAGGCCCCCGATCCGATGACCTCGTGATATCGAGGCCGGCGCAGCGATTCGCTGTCGTAGTGCGGGCAGAACGAGCCCTTCAGGAATCGCAGCCCGTCCTTCAACGGGCTGAGGCCGGGCCCGAACGAGTCGGTCAGGCCGGAATCGAACCAGCACAGGGCGCCCGCCGACGTGCCGGCGAGGATGACGCCCGAGTCCCACGCTCGTCGCAGCGCGACGTCGACGCCGTGGACCCGCCAGATCGCGAGCAGGTTCGCGGTGTTCCCACCGCCGACGTAGATGACGTCCTGGGCCAGCAGGTGGGCCTCGGTGTCCGCGATCTGGCGATCGAACAGGCCGAGGTGGCTGGCCTCCGCGAGTTGGGCATACACGGCGTAGAAGTTCGCGAGGTCGGCGGGGTCGTCGCCACCGGCCGTGCCCAGGAAGCAGATCCGTGGCCGCTCGATCCCGGTCAGGTCGAGGAGCCAGCGGTGGAGCGCGCCGTCGTTCGAGGACGGGAGCAGCGACGCGCCGCCGAAGGCGACGATCCGAGGCTCGGCCATGGCCCTCGACGGTAGCCCGTTGCGTGCGTGCGCGTGAGCGACGGTTACTCGCCGAGCGTCGGCTCCAGGAGGAACGGCCGCTCAGGCTCGACCGGACCGGCGAAGGTCTGGGTCAGGAGCGTCGTCCCGGAGTAGGTGATGGTCCAGGCGATGATCTGACCCGTGCTCGCCTGCGAGCCGTTGCCGCCGATCGTCACGTTGTCGCGCGATCCGTACAGCGTTCCCTTGAACTGCAGCCCGAAGCTGCCGTGCTGGTTGAAGACGCACGACGTCCGCGAGCCGGCGGTGCTCTGGCCACAGCCGTTCGGCGGGAGCTCGGTGGCGGTCGGCGGCCGGATGAAGATGGTCAAGCCGATGCCGCCAGTCGCGTGATAGCCGCTCGCCAGCGAGACGCAGCGGGTCGTGGCGGGGAGGCCGGACTGCCCGCAGCTGTCCCACGGCGCCACGCCGGACGTCGTCCAGGCCGCACCGCCGAAATCGACGGCCGTGCAGAGCGTCGACCAGGTCGGCATGCCGGGCGGGGTCGAGCACGTGTTGTTCGTGTTCAGGATCAGGGCCCCGCCGATGCTGATCGAGGCGCCCGGGTCGAGGAAGATCGAGACGCCATCACCGACGAGGTAGTTGACGTCGAGGGCCGTATGGATCCGGAAGATCCCGGGCCGCTGGCCGTCCCAGAGGCCCGTCGTCGAGGTGTACGAGGTCGTCGAGCCCGGCGAGGTCGCGTCGAGGATCAGGCAGCCACCGTTGTTGATCGTGTCGTAGTAGCCCGGCGCGATCCTCGGTGACGTCGCGGAGCAGGTGATCGACGTCCCGGCGCCGGTGGCCGAGCCCTGGGGGATGCCCGGCCCGCAGGCGTTGCCGCCGTTGCCGTGGCAGACGAAGCTCCCCGGGGTGTCGTTGTTGCCGCTGCCGTTGGCGCCGGTCCCGCGAACCGGGATGCAGTTCGCGGTGACGCTCGGGGCCGTGCAGTTCGTCCACGCCGGCTGGGCGTAGGCCGGGTCCGCCTCCTTCGGCGTCAGCTCGATGGCGGCGATCGCGGTCGGTGGGGTGCCCGCGTCGGTGATTCCGCCGTTCGTCGAGGGCGGGCAGCTCCAGGTGTGTGGGCTGCAGGCGGACGCGCCGACGATGTAGGGCAGGCCGCCGTCCATCACGAGCCCGACGCCGCTCGTGATGAACAGCCCCCTGTTGCTGGTGAAGTCACCGTCGATGATCTTCACCCCGGTGTTGGTGTTCAGCTTCACCGCGGTCTTCTGGCCGCCGGTGCAGTCGGAGTTGTCGACCGGGTCGATGCCGCACAGGGCGGCGACGGCTGGCTCGACGGGCCGCACGTCGCCCGCCGTCGCCCAGCTGCCGATCGTCGTCGTCCCTTCGCCGGCGAGGCGGCCGAGGAGGGCCGGCTTGTCGACGTCGACCCGGACGAACACGACCTTCGAGTCGGTCGCGTACTGGCCGTTGGCTGGGTAGCGGTTGCCTGCGGCCGACGGCGGCGTGTCGACCCAGATCCGGTAGCCGTTCTCGGTGTAGGGACTGTCCTGGGCCGTGTTCGAGGCCGAGAGGGCAACCGGGTCCGCGACCGTGAGTCTGAGGCTCGCCCGAAGCGAGACCCACGCGTCCTGGCGGGCGCACGACGCCCGGGCCGCGGCGTTGCCGCAGGCCCCCGACGAGCTCAGCTGGACGACGCCGGCGAGGGCTGCCGCGTCGACGTCGTTCTGGAGGGAGCGCCGGGTCAGGAGCGACGAGGCGTAGTCGACCGCGAGCGCCGAGGCGCCCAGCATGACCACGAGGGCAAACGCGAAGAGAACGAGAATCTGGCCCCGTTCTCGCGGTGACTGCGACGTGACCTCACCCCCGTGATCAGCCCGCCGCCCGGGTCCCTGCGGCCGGCTTCGCCGGCGCCTCCCGTGCAGGTGCGGGGCAGTATGCGCTAGAGCCGCACGGATGGGGGCCGTTCTCGGTCGAACATGTGGACGGTGTCGAGAAAGCGCACCGTCTTCGTCCGATAGGCCATCACGAGGGTGTGGGTTCGGGCGCCGCCGCCGAAGAACCGGACGCCGTTGAGCAGGTCCCCGTCGGTCACGCCGGTCGCCGCGAAGACGAGGTTCTCGCCCGAGGCCAGGTCCTCGGTCCGGTAGATGCGGCCCTCGTCGCCGTGGCCCATCCGCCGGCCGCGCTCGCGCTCCTCGTCGCTGCGGTAGCGGAACCGGGCCTGGATCTCGCCGCCGAGGCAGCGCAGGGCGGCCGCCGTGATGACGCCCTCGGGCGCGCCGCCGATGCCCATCACCGCGTGGACGCCGGTGCCCTGGACCGCGCACGAGATCGCCGCGGACAGGTCGCCATCGGTGATCAGCTTGATCCGGGCCCCGGTCGATCGGAGCTCGGCGATCAGCGCCTCGTGGCGCGGTCGCTCGAGGACGATGACCGTGATGTCCTCGACACCGCGGCCGAGGGCCTGGGCGATCCGTCGGACGTTCTCCGCGGGGGGCGCCGTGATGTCGACGTGGCCGGCCGCGTACGGCCCGACGCACAGCTTCTCGAGGTAGGTGTCCGGGGCGTGGACGAGGCCGCCCTTCTCCGAGGCCGCGAGGACGGTGATCGCGTTGGCCGAGCCCGTGGCGACGAGGTTCGTGCCCTCCAGCGGGTCGACGGCGATGTCGACCTCGGGCAGGACCGCGTCCATGGCTCCCGGGGAACCGGCCACCGAGCTCGAGCCGACCTGCTCGCCGATGTAGAGCATCGGGGCCTGGTCACGCTCGCCCTCGCCGATGACGATCGTGCCCCGCATCTCGACCTCGTCCATCGCCGCGCGCATGGCCTCGGTCGCGACCTGGTCCGCCGCGTGTCGATCGCCGCGGCCCATCAGCCGGGCCGACGCGATCGCGGCCGCCTCGGTGACGTAGGCCATCTCGAGCGCGAGGACCTTCTCCATCGCGGCGACGGTTTCCACGGCGACTCGCCCTCCGGCTCGCTCGATCAGTGCCTGAAGTGGCGGCGGCCGGTGAAGACCATGGCGAGATGATGCCGATCGGCGACCTCGATCGCCATCTCGTCCCGGATCGATCCCCCGGGCTGGATGATGGCCGTGACGCCGGCCTGG
>DATGGQ010000005.1:0-23132 GCA_035308445.1 Candidatus Limnocylindrales bacterium
GCCCCGGAAGTTGGCCAGATGCACGCCGCAGGAGCATTCGGCGAGCTTCCGGCCGCGCCCGAGACGCAACCAACGGCGGACGCCACGGAACACCTCCCGAGCGGAACGCGGCTCGGGACGAATTCGACCGCGAGCGCGCCCGCCGAGGCCACCGCGATGTCCCGGAGCCGACCAAACGCTCGCGGGGCGTTCGTCTGGCAGGAATCGGCCGGTGAGTCAGCCGACGACCGTCCAGCCGGTCCGGGGCCGAGCCGGTCCGGGATGTGGGAGGGTGCCCCGCAATCGCCGCCGTCGATCAGGCCCGGCCGGGTCGGCGATGACGAGGGCGGGCCGGGCGACACGCCGGCGAGCGTGGCCTGGCTCCGAGCCGGGCGCGGGACGGGCTACGCGGTGGATCGCGAGCGACTGGTCGCCCCGGCCCTCGTCGAGGGGCGCCGGATCGATCCCGAGAGCGGGATGCCGGAGTCGGCGCCTCGCCGCACGGAGCCCGAGGGCCGCCACGTGGATCGGCTCGGGCGGCCGGACCGATGGGATCCGCCCGCCCCGGCGTCGAACGCGCTGGGTCGTGGCGGGACGACGGACCGGATCGGGCGGGCAGATCCGCACTCGTCCGTGGCGCGGGTCGAGCCGGAGCCGGTGCCGCAGCCGCGCGGCGGGAGCACGGTCGGCCTGTCCGACTGGGAGCGCTGGCTGGAGCTCTGCGCCCGGATCGACGGCTTCCCGCGGCACCTCAGCATCCACTCCGGCGGGATGCTGGTGACAGCCGCGCCGCTCATCGACATCGCCCCGATCGAGCGGGCGACGATGCCGGACCGGGTCGTCGTCCAGTTCGACAAGCGCGACGTCGAGGCCCTGAAGCTCATCAAGCTCGACCTGCTCGGCCTCGGGATGCTGGCCGCCATCGACGAGACGGTCCAGCTCATCGAGCACGACTGCGGGACGTGCGTGATCCTCGACGCGATCCCGGAGCAGATCCCCGAGGTCTTCGAGATGGTCCAGGCCGCCGACACCGTCGGGGTCTTCCAGATCGAGAGCCGGGCCCAGATGCAGACGCTGCCAAAGTCGAAGCCGAAGACGCTCGACGACCTCGTCGTCGAGGTCGCGATCATCCGGCCGGGCCCGATCCAGGGCAATGCCGTCCACCCGTTCCTGCGCCGGAAGCAGGGGCTCGAGCCGGTGACCTACCTCCACCCGAGCCTCGAGCCCGTCCTCCGCGACTCGATGGGCGTCATCCTCTACCAGGAGCAGGTCATGCGGATCGCGATCGAGGTCGCGGGCTTCACGCCGGCGGAGAGCGACGGGTTCCGCCGGGCGATGGGCACGTGGCGCTCGAACCGCGAGATGGAGAAGCTCCACCAGCGCTTCCACGACGGCTGCCTGCGCCAGCCGGCCATGACCGAGGAGGTCGCCGAGGAGCTGTTCCGGCAGGTCTCGGCGTTCGCGTCGTTCGGGTTCGCGAAGTCGCACGCGGCGGCGTTCGCCCGGACCGCCTACGAGTCGAGCTTCCTGAAGCTGTTCTATCCGGCCCAGTTCCTCGTCGGCCTGATCAACGCCCAGCCGATGGGCTTCTACCCGGTCGAGGTCCTCGTCAACGACGGGAAGCGCCACGGCGTGAGCGTCCTGCCGGTCGACCTGAACCGGTCGAGCTACAGGACGACGACCGAGTGGGTCGGCCGGCCGGGCTGGGCCCTCGCCGGGGCTGCCGCCGACGACGGCTCGCACGACGATCCGGCCACCGACCCCGGCGAGCCACTCCCCGAGGGGTGCGGCATCGCGGCCCATGCCCGGCCCGTCCGATCGTCGGCGTGCGTGATCCCGGGCGCGGCCGCCCGCGAGCGATGGGCCGACGAGAGCGCGGTCGGCTGGGGCGTCCGGCTCGGCCTCGGTCTCGTGAAGGGCATCGGCGAGCAGCACGAGGAGCTCCTGGATCGCGAGCTCGCCCGCGGGTCGTACACGTCGCTGGCCGACGTCGTCGAGCGAACCGGGCTGCCCGAGGAGACGATCGAGCGGCTGATCCGGACAGGCGCGCTGGACTCGCTCGGCCGGCCGCGGCGCGAGCTCCTGTGGCAGCTCCGCGAGGTCGCCGGGTCGGCGCGAGGGCGGGTGGACGGGCGGACGGTCAGGGCCGCGACGAAGGCCGGTGGCAAGCGTTCGGCCGCGGCGGGCCGGCCGATGGACCTGCGCCTGCCGGCGACCGCGGCCCCGGAGCTCCCGGCAATCACCGAGCCCGAGCGGGTCGGCGATGCCTATGCGGTCGTCGGCCTCGACGCCCGGCGCCAGGTCGTGTCGCTGTTCCGGGGCGCGCTCGATCGGCTGGGCGCCGTCACCAACGCGACCCTCGCGGATCGACGGCCGGGGCCGGTCCGCATCGGTGGGCTCGTCGTCACCCGCCAGCACCCGATGACGGCCAAGGGCACGGTCTTCCTGGCGCTCGAGGACGAATCCGGCATGGTCAACGTCACGCTCTGGCCGGACACCTGGGCCCGTCTCCGGGGCGTCGTCCGGCGCCACGCCCTCCTCCTCGTCGACGGCGACCTCCAGCGCGAGTCATCGGTCGTGAACGTCATCGCCCACGAGGTCCGCTCGCTGACCGACGTCGCCGACACGGTCGGTGGTCCAGAAGCGCCATCGGGCGTTCGGCAGCTCGGCCACGCCGGGATGCGGAGACTCGGCTAGCGTCTATTCCGGCACGAGCCGAAACGTCGATCGAACGGCGTCGGACGACACCACCGTGCCCACGATTCTCGGACCGTAACGGTCGTATTTCGCGTGGTAGGCAGCCGTGACGTGGTCCGAGACGGCGGCATCCGGATCCTCGAAGGTGATGTCGCGTTCCACGCCCGCAGCGCGAATCCGCCCATGACGTGCTCGGAGCGCTCGCTGGAACCACGGGTTGTCGTGGCCGTGGGCCGAACGGACGTAGAGCTGATCGGAGACGCGGACGAGCCACATCGTCACGAACGGTCGAAGGCTGCCATCCGGCCGCCGCGACGCGACGTGGACCTCGTCAGGCGTCACCGATTCTCGCGAGCTCGACGGGAGTCCAGCCGGTCATCGAGCCGACCCCGCGACGTGGATCAGGCTCTTGATCGCCCGACGGTCGTCCATCGCCTCGTAGCCGTCGACGACGTGGTCCAGGTCGGTCTCGAAGTCGAAGACCCGGCCCGGGTTGATCCGATCGGCCAGGACGTCCTCGAGCAGCGCCGGGAGATAGCGCCGGGCCGGCGCGACGCCACCCCGCAGCCCGACGTTCCGGAAGATCACGACGTCGATCGGGACCTCGACATCGTGCGGCGCGCCCACCGCGCCGACCATCCCGCCGGACCTGGCGATCCCGAAGGCCGTGGACATCGACTCACCGGTGCCGACGCACTCGAGCGCCGCCTCGACCCCGAGGCCGCCGGTCAGCTCGCGAACGGCCTCGACCGCCGCGTCCCCGCGCTCCTCGACGACCTCGGTCGCGCCGAACTCGCGCGCCACGGCCTGCCGCGCCGGGTTCCGGGACAGCGCAATGATCTGCCCGGCCCCGAGCCGCCTGGCCGCCAGAACGGCGGACAGGCCCACCGCCCCGTCGCCGACGACGGCGACCGTGGTGCCCGGGCCAACGCCGGCGCTCGTCGCGGCATGGTGCCCGGTGCAGGCGACATCGGAGAGGGCGAGGATCGAGCGCAGCGTCTGCTCGGAGTGGCCCGAGCCGGGCACCTTCACGAGCGTCGCGTCGGCGAACGGGACCCGCACCGCCTCGCCCTGCCCGCCGTCCATGCCGTGGTTGCCGTAGCCGCCTCCGCGCAGGCAATTCGAGGACCATCCGGCGCGGCAGAGCGCGCACGACCCATCGCTGAACGTGAACGGCGTCACGACGAAGTCGCCCCGTCGAAGGTCCCGGACCTCGGATCCGACCTCCTCGATGGTGCCGATGAACTCGTGCCCGATGGCGCCCAGGTCGTGCGGCGAGAGGCCGCGGTAATACCAGAGGTCCGACCCGCAGACGCAGGCCAGTGACACCCGGACGATGGCGTCCGTCGGGTCCTTGATCGTGGGGTCCGGTCGGTGGCCGACCGCGATCTGGCCGGGGCCGCCGAAGATCGCTGCTCGCATGGTGCCTCCTTCCCTGACGGGCCCATCGAGGCGCTCGCGCCGACCGGGGTCGGTATCGCCCGGTGGCCTAGCCTTCGCGCCGCGAGCCGCCCGCTCCCGCCGGAGCGGGCGCCGCCGCTGGAGCGGGCGCCGCCGGCGGAGCGCTGTAGCCGCGCTCAGCGATCTCCTCGGCCCGCTGCCGGTAGGCCTCGGTGGAGCCCGGCGTTCGAGCGCGAAGCCCGTCGACCATCCGGTTGTACATCGAGAACGCGGCCGCGATCAGGATGGCCAGCTGGACGTCGGCATCGCTCGCGCCCGCGGCCACCGCCGCCTCGACGTCGTCGGGACCCAGGCTCAGGGCGCTGCCGCGAACTGTGCGCGCGATCTGCAGCAGCGCCCGCATCTTCGGGTCGAATCCGTCCGAGCCGCCAGCCTTGAGCGCATCGGTGAGGGTCAGGGCGTCGGTGCGGCCATGGCGCTCCAGGAGAGCGGTCGCATGCGCCGCATGCGAATCCATGCAGAAGAAGCAGTCGTTCGCGGCGGACACCGCGGTCGCCAGCAGCTCGCGCTCGTCGCGGCTGAGGGTGGCCCCGGGGAAGTCGTTGACGAGCAGCTCGTCTGCCAGCCCGCGGAGGTGCAACCCGAGGTTCGGGGTGAGGCGCATCGCCGCCCCGATGCCCGGGACGTCGGGCAGCCCACCGACGATCGGGGTCTGCATCGCTCGGCGCAGGCGTTCGTCCTGGCGGGTCATCGAGGGACGTATGATGCCCGCCCCACCGGCCATCTGCACGAGGGCGACGCTTGACCGCGAGGACGCTGACGATCGGCGCGAGCACGTATCCGCTCGTCCTGCCGAGCCTCCGCGACCCTCGCCTCCACGTGGCCTCGGTGATCATCACCATCCACGTCCTGGGCCAGGTGGGGCTCGGGTTCTGGGTCAGCGTGCCGCAGATCCTGGCCGCGATCCTCACGGCCGCGATCCTCGAAATCGCCATCACGTTCCGGCAGACGAAGCAGCTCGTCTGGCCGGCGAGCGCGATGCTCACCGGCAGTGGGGTCGCGCTGATCCTCCGGGCGGTCGGGACCGCGCCGGGCGATCACTGGTCGCTGTTCGCGGTGCCCCTGTTCGCGACGGTGGCCGGGCTGTCGCTGCTGTCCAAGTACGTCATCAAGTACCGCGGCACGCATGTCTTCAACCCGTCGAACATCGGCCTCGTCCTGGCGTTCGTGGTCCTGGGCAGCGGCCGGGTCGAGCCGCTCGACTTCTGGTGGGCGCCGCTCAATGTCTGGATGATCGCGGCCTACGCGGTGATTCTCGGTGGCGGGCTGCTGATCACGCGCCGGCTCCACCTCCTGGCGTTGGCCGCGACCTTCTGGCTCGTGCTCGGCGGCGGCGTCGGGCTCCTCGCCGCGTCCGGCCACTGCATCGTGACGCGCTGGTCGTTCGCGCCCGTCTGCGGGTCCGACTTCTGGCGGACGATCGTGACCTCGCCCGAGGTGATGATCTTCCTGTTCTTCATGATCACGGACCCCCGCACGATCCCGGCGAGCCGGGTCGGCCGGGTGGCCTTCGCCGGCCTGGTCGGGCTCGTGAGCACCCTGTTGATGGCGCCCCAGGTCGACGAGTTCGGGACGAAGGTCGGGCTGCTCGCGGGCCTGATGGTCGTGAGCGCCGTCCGGCCGTTCATCGAGCGGGCCTTCCCCGAGCCGAAGACGCCGGCCGACGACCTCCGGGCGTACGCCACGCGGCTGCTCGGCGGAGCTGGCGCGGGGATCCGGCCGCGGGCGGTCCGCGCCGCCCTGGCCGCGGTCCTGCTGGTCGCATACGGCGGCGGGGTCGTCCTCGCCGGGACGCCCGCGCGTGGCGCGGTCGGGGGGACGAGCTCGAGCGAGATCCTCGACCGGCTGCCATCGCAGGTGGATCCCGGGACGCTCCCGCCCGTCACCGTCGGCCAGGACGTCGCGACGTACGACCCGGTCCTGGCCGAGCCGGCCAGCATGCAGGAGGTGCTGGTCACCCTGGCCCAGAACCTCGAGCTCGAGAACCAGGCGCTCCTGCGCCGGGATGCCTCGATCCTCAGCGAGGTCGACCACGGCGACCGGCTGGCCGAGATGCAGGCTCGGCTGCAGGCCGCGGCCTCGACCGGCACGACCGTCGTCGAGCATTACCAGTTCGCGTCGGTCAGCGTCCGGATGATCCTGCCGTTCGGCGTCCAGGTCGCTCCCAGTCTCGGGCTCGACTCGACCGGCACCGTCGTCACCGAGACGTACGACTCCAGCGGCAGGCTGCTGAGCTCGCAGTCGGCGCCCTTCGAGCTGACCTTCGTCCTGAGGCGCGCCACCGGCGATCGCTGGCTCGACGTCGCCGTCCTGCCGCTGACCTAGGGTCCGGGGATCCAGGGCTGGATCGTGCCACTGGCCCGGTCCACGATCTCGAAGCCGTTGGCCGCGACCGCCTGCCACGGCCCGACCTGGCCATCCGGCCAGTGGACGCGGACCTGGGCCGACGTCGCCGCCCCGAGCCCGAAGTGGATCCAGCCAAGCTGGCCGCCGGCGTGGCCGCCTCCGATCGTGATCTCGCGACGCCAGGTGGTTGATCCGGCCTGGATCTCGATGACGCTCCCGATGGCGTCGACGTTGCCGCCCGGCTCCGAGAGTCGCAGCGCCAGCCAGTTCGCCTGCCCGGCGTCGGAGCCATCGCCCGTCACGGGACCGGCGTTCCGCCAGATCCTGACGGGCGCGCCGTAGAACGACTGCACGAGGTCGAGCCGGCCGTCCAGGTTGAAGTCGGCGAGGGCCGCGCCCCGGCCGCGCTCGTAGGTGACGATCCCGGCCTTGTCGGCGGCTTCGGCGAACGTGCCGTCAGGCTGTCCGAGCAGGAGGTTGCTCGGGTCCTGCTGGGCATAGTCGGGCTGGGAGGTGACGTTGCCCTTTGACACGAAGAGGTCGATCCGGCCATCGTTGTTGACGTCCTCGAACTCGTCGTGCCAGGCCGTCGACGGCAGGTTCGTGTTCGCGCCCATGAACGGGTGGGCGACGTTGACGCCGTAGTCGAGCCCGATGTCCTTGTAGACGGGCCGGCTCGGCCCGTCGGCGAGCGTCTGGAGCCGGCTCGCCGCCTGGCTCGTCAGGTACACCTCCGGCAGGCCGTCCCCGGTCAGGTCGTACGACGCGATCCCCATGCCCTCGACGTGGACCGTGACCCAGCCGTCGGCCGCGGTGTAGAGCCGGGGCGTCCGGCCGGGATCGACCCGCCACAGCTGCTCGGAGCCGACGTACGGGTCGTAGTACTCGTCGTCGTTGCTGACCCGGAGATCCGAGCGGCCGGAGCCGTCCCAGTCGCTGAAGAGCAGCGACAGGGCGCAGAACGCGGGTGTCAGGGGAATAGCTGGCGCGAAGCCCGTGCCGGACGCCGACGGTCGGATGAAGTCGTTCGGCTCACAGCGTGCGTGGACGTCGGTGATGACGAAGTTCACGTAGTTCCCGAACGCGATGGTCGGCCACCGGTTGCCCGGCTCCCAGGTCGCGCTGAACGCCTCGGTGTGGTCCGTCCCGGGATTGAGGCCCCAGGCGGCGGTCACGTCCTGGAAGCGACAGCCCCCCAGGCCGCGGAGGATGAGGTTGCCGCTGTTCCGGAGGACGACGAGGTCGGTGATGCCGTCGCCGTCGATGTCGATGGGGTAGGCCCCGTTGACGTCGGTCAGGTCGGTGACGGGGCTCGTGATGCGACTGAACGCCAGCGAGCCGCCGACCGGGCTGTCGTTCCGGAACAGCCCTGCCGAGTTCGCGCCGCCGGCCAGGTACAGGTCCGGCTTGCCGTCGCCGTTGCAGTCGAGGACCGCGACGCCGCCGCCGACGGCGTCGTCGAACGGACCGTCGTATGTGAAGTCGAGGCCGGAGGAGGCCGTCTCGTCCACGAAGCGTGGCGCCGGGCCGGCGCTCGCCGGGCGTGCGGCGGTGAGCCAGGCGCCGGCGCCGATCGCCGCGACCGCGAGGATGACGACCGCGACCCCGGCGATGGCGGCGAGGCGCCGCCGGCGGCTCACGCCGGAGTCAACGGCGCGACCCCGGCCGCGGTCCGGGCGGCGGCGTCGAGGGCGACCAGCGTCGCGATCGTTCCGCGGCTGAACGCCAGGTCGATGGCGGGCGGGCTCCCCCGCAGGATCGCCGCATGCAGGTCCTCGACCTCCATCGCGACCTGGTCGACGGTCGGCACCTCGATCGTCTCGGCGGTCCCGTCGCGGTCGATCGTCAGCGACGGTAGTGGGCCGTCAGGCGCGGACAGGAACGGCGCGGACAGGCGCATGACCGCTCCCTGGCCGACGATCTCGAGAGATTGCCGGTCGGGCTCGGCGAAGCTGGAGTCGATCTGGGCGAGCAGGCCGCCAGGGAACGCCGGGCGAGCCGGGAAGTGGAGCTGGCCGGCGAACGTTCGATCCACGCCGCGCTCGTCGAACCGGCCTTCCGCGGTGAGCCGGTCCGGCTCCGCCCCGGCGATCCGACGCGCGAACGCCACCGGGTAGCAGCCGACGTCCCACAGCGAGCCGCCACCCATCGCCGGATCGATCCGGGGGTCGTTCGGGTGCGTCAGGACGAACGAGAACGAGCCACGCACGAGCTCGAGCGGTCCGAGCGCGCCGGACGTCGCGAGCTCGATCGCGCGCCGGATCTGGGGATGGTGCAGGTACATGAACGCCTCGACCGCGAGTCGGCCGGCGGCCGCTGCGGCGGCCGCGATGGCGTCGACCTCGGCGACGGAGAGGGCGAGGGGCTTCTCGCACAGGACGTGCTTGCCCGCCTCGAGCGCCCGGACCGACCAGGCGGCATGCAGATGGTTCGGCAGGGCGACGTAGACCACGTCGACTCGCGGGTCGGCGAGGAGCTCCTCGTACGAGCCGTAGGCGCGCCCGTCGCGGATCCCATTCGCGTCGAGGTAGCTCCGGGCCCGGACGATGTCGCGGCTCGCGGCGGCGACCAGCCGCCCCCGGGTCGAGGCGGCGAGCGCCCGGGCGATCCGCGGCGCGATGCGACCGGGCCCGATGACGCCCCAGCCGAGCACCGTCATCGCACGCCCCGCCGGCCGTCTGGCGCGACCGTCAGCCCCAGGACGGCTCGCTGACCGGCCGGAACGCAACCTCGAGGATCCGGTGCGTGCGCGGCCTCGTCACGACGAACCGGACCGCCTCGGCCACGTCCTGCGGTTGCATCATCCCGGCGAGGGCGGGCATGTCCGGCGTCCGCCCGCGGCCCATCGCGAAGTCGGTCGCAACACCGCCGGGGCAGATGCTCGTGCACCGAACGCCGCGCTCGCGGAGCTCGTGATCGAGCGCCGCCGTGAGCCCGACCTGGGCGAACTTCGACGAGCAGTAGACCGCCTCGTACGGCAGGCCGCGCCGGCCCGCCTCGCTCGCGATCATCACGAAGTCCGCGGCGTCGCTCTGCAGGAGGTAGGGGAGCGCGGCCCGGGCGGCGTAGATCGCGCCCTTCACGTTGACGTCGATCATCTCCTCGACCTGCTCGGGATCGAGCTCGAGGAACGGCCCGTAGGCACCGACGCCGGCGTTGACCACCAGGATGTCGATGCCGCTGAAGCGGGCCGCCGCCGCCCTGGCCGCTCGGTCAAGGGCCGCCGCGTCCCGGACGTCGCAGGCGAGGCCCAGGGCTCCCTCGAGGCCGAGGTCCGAGCCGCTCCGAGACGCCAGCGCGAGGCTCGCGCCCTCGTCCCTGAGGGTGGTGGCGATGGCCCGGCCGATCCCGCGACTGGCCCCCGTGATGAGCGCGACCCGGCCCTGCAGGCTGCCCACGGCCAACCTCCCTTGACACGTGCGGGGTGGATGTCGGAGCCTAGCACGAACAATTTCGTAAAGAGGACGACAAACCCCGTTGATGATGAGCCGCGAGCTGGTCGGTCAGCGGAGCGAGACGGTCCGACGGGCCAACCTCAGCGCGATCGTCCGTGAGCTCCACGCGCGTGGACCGCTGTCTCGCTCGGAGCTCGTCGCCCGTACAGGCCTGACCCGCAGCGCGATCCGCGGCCTCATCAGCGAGTTCGTCCTGGCCGACCTCGTCAGCGAGGAACGCTCCGACCCTGCCGGCGCTCCGGGCCGGCCCTCACCGCTCGTCCGGCCGCGCGCCGACGGCGCTGTGGTCCTGGCGCTGGAGGTCTCGGTCGACTCGCTTGCCGCGGCCCTGGTCGGGCTTGGTGGCAAGACGCTCGAGCACGTCCGGGTCGAGCGGCCGCGCGGCCATCTCGGGACAGACGAGATCGTCGGCGACCTGCGCGGCCTCACCGATCGGCTCCGCCTCCTGCCGGCTCATCGCGACGTCCTGATCGGGATCGGGATCGCCATCGTCGGCGTCGTCCGCCGGTCCGACGGCTTCGTCAAGACCGCCCCGAACCTCGGCTGGCGCGATATCCCGCTGGGCGATCTCGTCACGGCCGCCCTGGATCTGCGCGTCCCCGTCCGAATCGCGAACGAGGCCGACCTCGGCGCGCTCGTGGAGCTCCGCCGCGGTGCGGCCCGCGGCGGCGACGACGTGCTGTTCGTCCAGGGCGAGGTGGGCGTCGGCGGCGGGATCATCGTCGACGGCCAGCCACTCGGTGGCGTCGCCGGTTTCGCCGGCGAGATCGGCCACATGCCCATCAATCCCGACGGGCTCGCCTGTCGCTGCGGCTCGGTGGGCTGCCTCGAGACGGAGACCGGCGAAGGTCGACTCCTCGCCCTCGCCGGCCAGCCGCCGGATGCCGGGCGCGACGGCGTGACCCGACTCCTCGCGGCCGCGAGCGCGGGCGATCCGGTGGCCCTCGCCGCCCTCGACCACGTCGGCTCCTGGCTGGGCCGGGGGATCGCCGGCCTCGTGAACATGCTCAACCCGCGGGTGGTGATCCTGGGCGGCCTCTTCTCCCGCATCCATCCATTCATCGCGGATCGGATCGAATCCCAGCTCGACCGGTACGCGCTTGCCGCCCCACGCGAGCTCGTCCGCGTCGCTCCCGCGGCCCTCGGGGTGGATGCACCCCTGCTCGGTGCCGCGGAGCTCGCCTTCGAGCCATTCCTCGCCGACCCCGCCGTCTGGCTCGGGCCGCGCGAGATGCTGGCCGCTGCGGCCAGCGCGTGACGGGGGTGAGAACGCCGAAAGGAGGGTGATAGCCTGTCTGCCGATCTCTCGGGATCGTGGAGTGGTGGAACGTTGAGGAGGATCCACATGCGACAACGACTGGCCGCGCTCGCGGCCGTCGCCGTCCTGGCGCTCGCCGCCTGTAACGGCACCGGCTCGAGCAACGCACCCACCGGGGGTACGCCGGCCGCGTCGAGCGGCACGGCGGCAGGCTGCGTGATCGGCGTGTCCTGGAACAACTACGACCAGGAGCGCTGGAAGAAGGCTGACGAGCCCGCCATCAAGGCAGCGATCGCCGCCGGCGGCGGGACGTACACGTCAACCGACGCGCACGACAGCTCCGACCAGCAGAACAAGGACATCCAGACGCTGGTCAACCAGCACGTCAAGGTCATCATCCTGCTCGCCAAGGACGCGACGGCGGTTCTGCCGGCCGTCACGGCCGCCGAGCAGGCCGGCGTCCAGATCATCGGCTACGACCGGCTGATCGAGGACCCGAAGGCGCTCTACATCACGTTCGACAACAAGCGGGTCGGCACGATCATGGCGCAGACCCTGCTCGGCGTTCAGCCGACAGGCAACTACGCGATCATCAAGGGCGACCCGGGCGACCCCAACGCGGCCTTCCTGCGCTCGGGCATGGATGACGGTGGCCTGAAGGATGCCGTCTCCTCGGGCAAGGTGAAGATCGTCGGCGAGGTCAACACGCCGAACTGGGACACCACCGGCGCGAAGAACGAGATGCAGGCGATCCTGAACGCCAACAACAACAAGGTCGACGCGGTTCTCTCCGAGAACGACGGCATGGCCACGGGCGTCTCGCAGGCGCTCCAGGCTGTCGGCCTGACGATCCCGCTCTCCGGCCAGGACGGCGACGCCGCCGCCCTCAACCGGGTGGCGCTGGGCCAGCAGACGGTCTCCGTCTGGAAGAACGCCTTCGCCCTCGGCGAGACGGCTGGCAGCGCGGCGATCCAGATGTGCGGTGGCACGGCCCTCGCCGACGTCAAGGCCCCGTCGGATCTTCCGGCGGCCACGAAGCCGGCTGACCTGAACACGCACGACTTCACGACGCCGGGCAACAACACCGTCAAGTCGATCATCCTCAACCCGACTCCGATCCTGAAGGCCAACCTCGCCGACGTCATCACGGCCGGCTGGGTGACCAAGGATCAGGTCTGCACCGGCGTCGCCGCCGGCGCGGTGGCGGCCTGCGGCTGAGCCGAGGCTGAAACCGGAACGTTCTGGCTGGCGCCCGCGGAGTCATCCGCGGGCGCCGGTCGTTTCCGTGTCGATGAGGCAGGAGTCGACCGAGTGACCGAGACCGTCGCGGCGCCGTCACCGGGGCTGGGCCTTCGCAACCGGTTCAACGAGCTGGTCCGACTGACCGAGCTCGACGGTCGGCTGCTGGGGATGATCGTCACGCTGATCGCGATCGAGATCGGCTTCGGCATCTACACCGGCGGGAACATCCTCAACCCGGTCAACCTGCTCACGTTCGTCACCCAGGCCATCGAGATCGCGATCCTCGCGACCGGCATGGTCCTCGTGATCGTGTCGCGGAACATCGACCTGTCCGTCGGCTCCGTCCTCGGCGTCGTGGCGATGGTCTATGCCGTCCTCATGCACGAGGTGTACCCGACGACGATCGGGGTCAACACGCCGTACGGCTGGCTGCTGGCCCTCGCCGCCGGGATGGGCCTCGGGGTGATCCTCGGCGGGATCCAGGGCTTCCTGATCGCCTACGCCGGCATCCCGTCATTCGTCGTGACCCTCGGCGGCCTGCTCGCCTTCCGCGGCCTGATCTTCGATATCAGCGGCGGCTCGACCCAGGCCCCCGACGACAAGCAGTTCGTGACCCTCGGTGGCGGGCCGCTCGGCTCGCTCGGCGGGACGATGAGCTGGGTCCTCGGCGCGATCCTCGGCGTCGCGATCGTCGCCTATCTGTTCTACAACCGGCGCCAGCGACGGAAGTTCGGATTCCCGTTGCGCCCGATGTGGGCCGAGGTCGGCGTCGCCGTCGGCGGCATCCTGATCGTGATCTTCGGCGTGCTGGTCTCGAACGCCTACCACTGGCCGATCGGCCTGATCAAGCAGTACGCCGCCGAGCACAACATCAGCCCGAACGGGCTCGACTTCGAAGCCGGCATCCCGTGGCCGCTCGTGATCCTGCTCGTCGTCACCGTCGCGATGACGTTCCTGTCCACGAAGCGCAAGTTCGGGCGGTACGTCTACGCGATCGGTGGCAACCCCGAGGCGGCCGAGCTCGGCGGCATCAACACGCGCTGGACGATCATGAAGATCTACATCCTCATGGGCTTCCTCTGCGCGATCGCCGCGGCGATCTCCTCGGCCCAGATCAACGGCGCGACGAACGACCTCGGCCAGGGCTACGAGCTGCTGGTGATCTCGGCCGCGGTGATCGGCGGGACGTCATTTGCCGGTGGCGTCGGGACGATCCCCGGAGCGGTGCTCGGTGCGATCGTCATCTACGCCCTGCGCTACAACCTCCAGTTCATCGGCCTCCCATCCAACAACCAGGACATCGTCATCGCGATCGTCCTCGTCGCGGCGGTGGCGTTCGACACCTACACCCGGAGGCGATCGACATGACCGTGGTGGAGCAGCCCGCGATGGCCGCCTCGCCGGTGCCGGGGGTCCCGATCGTCCAGATGCGGGACATCGGCGTCGCGTTCGGAGGCGTGAAGGCCGTCGACGGCGTCTCGATCGACCTCCGGGCCGGCGAGGTGGTCGGCCTGGTCGGTGGCAATGGGGCCGGCAAGTCGACCCTGATGCGGGCCCTGTCCGGCGCCCACAAGGCGGACTCCGGGGAGATCCTCCTCGACGGCAAGCCGGTGCCCATCGCGAATCCCCGGGATGCCAAGGCCGTCGGGATCGAGACGATCTACCAGAACCTCGCCCTGGCCGACAACATCAACGCGCCGGGGAACTTGTTCCTGGGCCGCGAGCTCACGACCGGCGTGGGGTCCCTCGACGATTCGTCGATGGAGCAGGCAACGCGGAAGGTCATGGGCCGGCTCAACCCGAACTTCACCCGGTTTCGGGCGCCGGTCCGGAACCTGTCGGGCGGCCAGCGGCAGTCCGTGGCGATCGCCCGCGCGGTCCACTTCAACGCCCGGATCCTGATCATGGACGAGCCGACGGCCGCCCTTGGCCCGGCCGAGACGGCGCAGGTCCGCGACCTCATCCGCGAGCTCAAGAAGGAAGGCCTGGGGATCTTCCTCGTGAGCCACGACATCCACGATGTCTTCGACCTTTCCGAGCGGATCAGCGTGATGTATCACGGCCGTCTCGTTGGGACGGTGAACAAGGACGAGGTCACGCCGGACGACGTCCTGGGGATGATCATCCTCGGCAAGCCGCCGACCAAGCTCACGAGCGCCGATCGGGCGGAGCTGCAGCACTAGCCTCACACCCGCGGGCGCTCCCGGCGGCGGGCTCAGGCGCCGCGGTGGAAGAACGGCACGAGCGCGGGATACAGGTCGCGGTAGGTCGCGTGGGCCGAGCGATACGCCGGCGCGTTCGGGCCGGGTGCCGCGACGACCGTCGGGTGGACCAGCGATCGGGTGGCGTCGTCGACCGTCCGGAACCAGCCCGCCGCGACCGTCGCCAGGAGGGCCGCCCCGAACGCCGCGCCCTCGGTCGTGCTCACGGTTGCGATCTCCGCGTCGAGGACGTCCGCCAGGATCTGCTGCCACAGGGGGCTCGCGATCCCGCCGCCCGAGGCCCGGATCGTCTTCGGTGCCGGCATGCCAGCCGCGCGCATCGAGTCCAGCCCGTCCCGAAGGCCGAAGGCGACGCCCTCGAGGACCGCCCTTGTCAGGTGGCGTCGGTCGTGACCCAGCGTGAGCCCCACGAAGGTCCCGCGCGCCAGCGGGTCCGGGTGCGGGCTGCGCTCACCGCTGAGGTAGGGCAGGAAGAACAGCCCGTCGCCGGCCGCCTGGACGTCGGACGCGGCACGGACGAGCTCGTCGAACTCCGTGTCCGGCGCGAACGTGTCCCGAAACCATCGGAGGCTGCCGGCCGCCGACAGCATGACCGACATGAGGTGCCAGCGGTCGGGCACCGCGTGACAGAACGCATGGACGCGGCCGTGCGGCTCGTGCAGCGGTGCCGACGTCGCGGCGAAGACGACGCCCGAGGTGCCGAGCGAGAGCGCCGCGGAACCAGGCTCCACGACGCCGACGCCGACGGCATTGGCCGATTGGTCACCGCCGCCCGCAACCACCGGCGTGCCGGGCCGCAGTCCCGTCCGGCCGCCCGCCGCGGCGGTGATGACACCGGTGACGGCTGGCCCTTCGAACGTCGGCGGCAGCCACGACGACGGGATCCCGAGGGCGTCGACGATCTCGCTGGACCAGTCGCGAGCGGCGAGATCGAACAGCAGGGTGCCGGCCCCGTCGGCCTTGTCGAGCGCGTGATCGCCGGTCAGGTCGAGCCGCACGAAGTCCTTGGGCAGGAGGACCCGGGCGGTGCGCGCCCAGCTGTCCGGCTCGTGCTCACGGACCCAGACGAGCTTCGGCGCGGTGAGGCCGGTGACCGCGTCGTTGCCGGTGATCTCGATGAGGCGGTCCGGGCCGACCGCCCGGCGGATCTCCTCGCACTCCGCGGCGGTTCGCTGGTCGTTCCAGAGGATCGCCGGCCGCACGACCCGATCCTGCCGGTCGAGCAGGACGAGGCCGTGCATCTGGCCGGTCAGGCCGACGGCGGCCACCTCGGCACCGGACACGCCCGTCGACACGAGCACCGACCGGATCGCCCTCGTCGCCCCGTCGGTCCAGAGCCCCGGATCCTGCTCGCTCCAGAGCGGCAGCGGCTGATCGAACCCGTATTCGGTCGTGCCGATGCCGGTGACCGAGCCCGCGGGATCGACGAGGACGGCCTTCGTGGCCGTCGTCGAGATGTCGATGCCGAGGACGTGGCCCTCCGCGGTCACCGTCCCCGATCCGCGTACCAGATCCGGCGGTTCACGAGGGACTCGAGGCGCTCCTGCCCGCCGGAGGCCGGCTTGGGGTCGATGCCTCCGGCGGCGACGTTGGCCTCGAGATCGGCCAGCGACGCCGAGCCATCGAGGATCGACCGACCGAGCGGGCCGGCCCAGCCGGCATAGCGGGCGGCCCGAGCACCGGCGAGGGTCTTCGCCTCGACCATGTCCGCGGCGACGAGGAGCGACCTGGCGAGCGTGTCGATGCCCTCGATGTGAGCGTGGAACAGGTCGCTGCGGGCCACGCTCTGGCGACGGAGCTTCGCGTCGAAGTTGAATCCGCCCGTCGTGAAGCCACCGGCTTCGACGATCTCGTAGACCGCGAGCGCCAGCTCGTCCACCGAGTTGGGGAACTGGTCGGTGTCCCAGCCGTTCTGGTAGTCGCCGCGGTTCGCGTCGATGCTGCCGAACATGCCCTGGCCGATCGCGTAGGCGACCTCGTGGTGGAAGCTCTTGCCCGCAAGGGTGGCGTGGTTCGCCTCGATGTTGAGCTTGTACTCGCCGTCGAGGCCGTGGCGGGCGAGGAAGCCGTGGACCGTGGCGGCGTCGAAGTCGTACTGGTGCTTCGTCGGCTCGTGTGGCTTCGGCTCGATGAGGAGCGTTCCCTGGAACCCGATCTTGTGCTTGTGCTCGGCGACGAGGGCCAGGAACCGCGCGAGCTGGCGGCCCTCGCGCGCCATGTCGGTGTTCAGGAGGGTCTCGTAGCCCTCGCGCCCGCCCCAGAGGACGTAGTTCTCGCCGCCCAGCCGCTGCGTGTGCTCGAGCATCTGCTTGACCTGGGCGGCCGCGACGGCGAACACCTCGGGATCGGGATTCGTGGCCGCGCCCGCCGCGTACCGCGGATGCCCGAACAGGTTCGCCGTGCCCCACAGGAGCCGGATGCCGGTCCGCTGCATGTGGCCCGCGATCCGGTCGACGACCGTTCCGAGCAGCGTCGTGGTCTCCGCCCAGCTCGCGCCCTCGGGCGCCACGTCGCGGTCGTGGAAGCAGAAGAACGGGACCCCGAGCTTGTCGATGAACTCAAATGCCGCGTCGAGCTTCATCTCGGCCGCGGCCATCGGATCGAGGCCGGGCGCGAGCCAGGGTCGATCGAAGGTCCCGACGCCGAAGACGTCCGAGCCCGGCCAGCTGAAAGAGTGCCACAGGCAGACGCCGATGCGCAGGTGATCGGCCATCGGCCTGCCGAGGACCAGGCGGTCCGGCTGGTAGACGGCAAAGGCGAGCGGGTCGGTCGAGGTCAGGCCGCCAAAGGGGATCCGGCCAGGGACGTCCGTGAAGAAGGCTTCGCTCATCCCTTGTCCTCCCGTTGCGAGTATCCCATACATTTTGTGCGAGATGAGCACAAATTCGGTTGCCAGCTCAGCGCGGCTCGTCACGCTGCGCGCGGGCGATACGGAAGCCATCGTCGACCTCGATCACGGTGCCCGGCTCGCGTCGCTCCGGATTGGCGATCGGGAGCTGATCATCGGCCCACCGGCTCCGGCGGATGGCTCGATCCGTTGGGGCTCGTTCCTCATGGCTCCGTGGCCAGGCCGGCTGGCCGAGGGCCATCTCCGCTGGCGCGGCAGGACCTGGCGGCTCCGCCGGAACCACGGCCGCCACTCGATCCACGGCTTGACGTTCGACGCCCCCTGGACCTGCCTGCGAGCCGACGCCACCGAGCTCGAGGCGACCGTCGAGCTCGAGCCGCTCGGCTGGCCGTTCGCCGGTCGAGTCGGCCAGCGGCTCGGCCTCGAGCCGTCCGGCCTGCGCCTCGAGGCCGCGATCGAGGCCGACGAGCCGATGCCGGCGGCGCTCGGCTGGCATCCGTGGTTCCGTCGAGGTTGGTCTGACGTCCGCGTCCGGCTCGACGCCGCCGAGGTCCTCGTCCTGCGGGACATGATCCCGACGGGCGCCCGAGCCGCGGTCCATGGCCGAACCGACCTGCGGGCAGGCCCCGCCTTGGGGCGGCGTCGGCTCGACGATGTCTACGTCCGCCCGCGGGGGTCCGCGGCGATCGCCTGGCCAGACCTGGACGTGTCCATCGAGCCGGGCGGCTCGATCACGACGATCGTGGTGCACACGCCGCCGGGCTCGCTCTGCGTCGAGCCGCAGACCGCCTGGCCCAACGCGCTCGGTACGACGTATGGGAGCGCAGGGGCGGACGCGGCAACCCTGGGCCCGGGCGATCGCCTGGACATGTCGATCCGAGTCCGATGGACGCCGCGGCCGCAGGGCCCGGCGCCGGTTGAGGGTCCGGCTGCGGGAGCCTGGTAGCGGCGGCGCGCCGCGGCCTAGTAGCGGCGGCGCGCCGTGGCGGGCTGCGCCTTCGCCCGGCTCTGCTGGCCCGCCTTGGCCGGCGCGCGGCGCGGGCTCGTGACCGAGAGGAATCGCCGGTACCAGGCGATCCCCGAGGCGAACAGCGTGCCCGTGACCACGCTCCAGAAGAGGGCGACGCCGACATAGCCGGCCAGCGCGACCTGGTCCGGGGCCCCACCAGGCAGGGTGGCGATGAGGATGGCGTACACGAGCGCGTCGATCACGCCGACGAGCGCTCCGAGGAGGTAGGTGGCTCGGGGCGCGAAGAAGCCGATCACGAAGATCGGGGCGTATGCCGGCGGGAGCGTCAGGAACTGGAATGCCAGGGTCGAGCCGCTGTAGCCCGGCCAGATCGCGAAGACCACGGCGCCGAGGACGATCAATCCGACGCCGGCGAGGAAGGCCTGATGGATGACGAGGCGTGGCAGAAGGATCAGGTCCTCGCGGATGTTGGGCCGTCGATAGGCCGACCGGAACGAGGCGAGGAAGGGAGGTCGCCCACCCGGTGCGCGCCGCGCCGCGGCAGACGACGTTCTCGAGGCCGGCCGCGCGGACGGGGCCTCCTCGGCCTCTTGGTCCTCCATGTCGAGGACATCGTCCTCGACGGGGCGGTTGGCGATGCGGGTCCGGCGGCGAGCATCAGCTCGGGCGGTTGGCTTGGCGCGGGCCACGGCGCTCCTCGGATTGTGCGGTGGGCTGGGCGGGCGCTCCCCCGGCGCTCGCGCATCGTACGCGAACCCGGCTGGCGATACGGCCGCGGTGAGCCGGCGGTGATCCACACCTGCTAGAACGGACGGGCCGTCTCGCCCGGCGTCGATCGCCCCGCCGGGAGGTCGTGCGCTGTGCAGCGTGCCCGGATCGCGGCGATCGCCGCGCCGTTGATGCTCATCTCGATCGTCGGAGCCGTCCTGGCCCACGCCGGATTCCGGACCGCCCAGGTCCCAGCCGCGGCCGTCGCCTGGCCGACCTCGACGCTCCTCGTGTCAGAGGTCCAGACGGGCGGGGCATCCGCATCGGACGAGTTCGCGGAGATCGCGAACGTCGGGCCGGCCGCGGTCGACCTGAACGGCCTCGAGCTGGTCTACGTGACATCGACCGGCGGCACGGTCACGCGAAAGGCCTCGTGGACGACGAGCCTGCTCGTCGCCCCGGGCCGGCACCTGCTCGTCGCGAACACTTCGGGCGTCTTCGCGTCGATCGCCGACTCGACGTACAGCGGCGGTTTCGCCGCGACCGGCGGGGCGATCGTGCTGCGGGCGATCGGCGGGACGCCGGTCGATGCCGTGGCCTGGGGCGATGCGACGAACAGCTTCGTCGAAGGCACCGCGGCACCAGCGCCGGCAGCGGGCTCGAGCATCGAGCGGAAGCCCGGCGGGCTCTCCGGCAACACCGTCGACACGAACTCCAACCTCGGCGACTGGTTCGTCCAGCCCACGCCGAATCCGCAGAACCTGGCCGCGCCGCCGGTCCCCGCGCCCTCGCCGAGCCCGACCGCCGCCCCGACCGCGGCCCCGACCCCGACCCCGACGGCGACCCCGACGGCGACGCCCGTCCCGACCGTCACCCCGAGCCCGACGCCCATCGTGACGGTCGCGCCGACCGAGACTCCTGTGCCAACCGAGACTCCTGCGCCGACGGAGACTCCTGCGCCGACGGATACGCCAGCTCCGACGGACACGCCGGCGCCGACTGATACCGCGAGCCCAACCGACACCCCTGCGCCAACCCCGTCGCCCACCGCGACGGCGACGGCGAGCCCGGAGCCCACCGCAGCACCGACCCCGGAGCCGACGCCGTTCCCGACTCCGTCCCCGACCACCGCGCCGACCGCCGCTCCGACACCGACCGCGACCGCGACGTCTGTACCGACGCCAACGGTGCTGTCCATCGCCGGCGCCCGAGCGCAGCTCGACGGAGCGACGGTCACCATCCAGGGCACCTTGACGACGGCGCTCGGGGCTCTCGAATCGGGCCGAACCGGGTTCCTGCAGGACGGGACGGGCGGCATTGCTCTCTACCTCGATGTCGCCGGAACGCCGCTCCCTGCCGGAACGGTCATCCAGGCCACAGGCACCGTCGACGATCGATATGCCGAACGGATCATCCGGGTCAGCTGGGCAGACATCCTCGTCCTCGGATCGTCACCGGTGCCCGATGCCGCGCTCGTCGCGACCGGATCGGTCGGAGAGCCCCTCGAGGGCTGGCGCGTCGAGGTTGCGGGCACGACGATCGGCTCGCCGTCCGCCTATGCCGACGGCCTGGGGATCCTCGTCGACGACGGATCCGGCAGCGTGCGCGTCATCATCGGCTCGTCCGCGCTCGGGTCGCAGCTCGTCCCGGCCGGGACGCAGGTGATCGCGCTCGGCCCGGTCGGCCAGCACGACAGCTCCGGGACCGGGACCGAGGGCTACCGGATCCACGCCACCGAGCCGGGGGAGCTCGTCGTGGTCGTGCCGAAGCCGACACAGACACCCGTGCCGAGCCCCACGCCCACCGCGACGCCGGCGCCCACCGCGACGGCGGCACCCACCGCGACACCGAGCCCGGCGCCGACGCCCACGCCAAGCCCGTCGGCAACGCCGATCCCGACACCGACAGCGACTCCGGGCCCGACTCCGACCCCGAGCCCGACGGCAACCCCGAGTCCAATGCCGACGCCGTCACCATCACCCGCGCCGTCCACCCGTCCCATCTCGGATGCCCGATCCGCAGCGATCGGCACGGTCGTGACCGTGGGCGGCGTCGTGACCGCCGAGTCCGGTCGGCTCGGCAGCCCACCGCTGATCGCGATCCAGGACACGACGGGCGGCATCGTCGTCCGGCTGGCCGATGGCATGACGACACCCGCACGGGGCACCTCGGTGGTGGTCACGGGCCCGCTCGCCGACCCCTACGGGCAGCTCGAGATCCGGCCGGCCACCGGCGGCCTCCGCGTCCTCGGGGTCGCGTCCCTGCCGATCCCGGCGACGATCGACGGGGCCGGCCTCGGCGAGACGACCGAAGGGCGGCTCGTGCAGCTCGCCGGGACGGCCGCCACCAGGGCGACGAAGGAGACCAGCGGCGACATCGCGATCGACCTCGCCGACGCCGCCGGGCACACGTTCCGCGTGTATGCGGATGCCTCGAGCGGGGTCACGGCCGCGGACCTGCCCGTCGGGCGAGCGATCCGCGTCACGGGCGTCGTCGGCCAGCGAGCCTCGAAGAAGGGCGCGCTGGACGGCTATCGCCTCTGGCTCCGCGACCGCGCCGACATCGTGCTCGTGGGCTCGCCGTCGCCGAGCCCATCGGCCGCGCCACCGCTCCAGATCGCGACCGCGCTCCAGATGGCCGATGGCGGGACCGTGAGCGTCGAGGGATCGGTCACGGCCGGGCCATCGCTGCTCGACACGAGCGGTCGACGAGTCGTCATCCAGGACACCACGGGCGCCATCGAGGTCGTGCTGCCAACGGGCACGACAGCGCCGGCGATCGGAGCCGTCCTCCGGGCCACGGGCGTGACGGACCACGCCTTGGGCGCGCCACGCATCCGCGCCACGTCCGTCGTCGCCACCCGGGCAAGCCTCCCGGTCCAGGCCGCCGGTCGATCGAGGGCCTTGGGCGAGGTCGACGAGTGGCAGCTCGTCCGGCTGACGGGCACGATCACGAAGGTCGAGCGCCTCGGCGACCGGTGGAAGGCCGAGCTGCAGCTCGCCGGCGGCGGCTCCGTCATGATCCCGATCCTCGGGCTCGCGGGTGCCGGCATCCCGTCGACGGCCGTGCTCGCGGACCACGTGGCGACGGTCACCGGAATCGCCCGACGGCCGTATCCGACCGCGACGGACAGGCGCTACGGGCTCGTGCCTCGTGGCTCGTTCGATCTCGCCATCGGGCCGGCCGTCGCCGGCCCCTCCAGCCCGGCTCCCGGAGATCGCGGAGGCGGCGCCGGTGGCACGACCGGCTCGGGGACGACCCCCGACGGCACGGGATCCGGCTCGGGATCCGCGATCGACGCCACGCCGGATGCGGACCTCGCCACGCTCGCCGATCACGTCGGCCAGCGGATCCGGGTTGGCGGGCTCGTGGCCAGCCTGACGACGTCCGGCTTCACCCTCGATGATGGCACGGCGATCGCCGGGGTCGTGCTCTCGGGCGACGCCCTGGATCTGCTGCCCGATCTCCAGGTCGGCGACGCCCTGGCCGCGACCGGGACGGTGACCGCCGCCGGCGACGCCCTGGTCGTCGCCGTGGGCTCTGCGGCCGACCTCGTCCGGGTCGGCGACCTCGGCGAAGCGGAGCCGATCGCGAACGCGACACCGGCCGCCACCGGGCTCGCGGACCAGGGCAACGGGGCCGGCGGCGCCGGATCGGGACCGACGCTCGCGTCGGCGCCGGGCCTCGACGCCGTCGGCGCGCCGCTCGGGTTCGCGACGCTGCTCGGGCTTTCCGCGCTCTCGGTGATCGCGACGCTGATCCGGCGTCAGCTCGAGCGGCGGCGCATCCGCCGGGTCATCCTGGCCCGGCTCGAGGCCCTGCGCCTGAGCCCGCATCGATTGGGAGCGGGGCGTGACCCGGCTTGACGCTCGTTCGAAGCGGCGACTAGTCTGCACCGAGCCTCGCAGCCGCAGGCGAACGAGGAGGAGACCGGAGCTTGCCGAAC
>DATGGQ010000006.1:0-6991 GCA_035308445.1 Candidatus Limnocylindrales bacterium
GGTGCCGGTGAAGCTCGCCGACTCGATGGCCGCTGGGCGACCGGTGGTCGTGACCCCGCGTGTGGAGACGGCGCGGATCGTTCGCGCGGCCGATTGCGGCACGGTGGCCTCCGGCGATGACCCGGATTCCCTTGCGGCCGCGATCCGGCCGATCCTCGAGGACGATCGATTGGCACGGCGGCTCGGCGACAATGGACGGACGGTCGCCGTCCGAGACCTCGACTGGAGCGTGATCAGCAAGCGCGTGGCGGATGAGGTCTTCGCCCGTATCGGGTTCGCTTGACCCGACAATCCGGCTAGCAGGAGCGTCCGGACCGCCCGAGCGGGTCCTGGGGCTGCCGAACGGTCAGTTTGGCCGCTGGTGCCCGCCGTGATGGCCATGGCCCGGCTCCGCCGACGCGCACGAACCCGGGGTCACCGTCGTCCAGTCGAAGCCCGACAGCGTCACACCATGCATCCGGGCGACGCACGACACGAACGCGCCGTGGTTGTCGAATCCCGGCGGGGTCGTCATCTGCGCCGCGGTCGACACGAGGGACCCGTGGGTATCCGTTGGGGCGCCGCTGGCGTCGGGCGCTTCGCTGGCCTCCGGCGTCTCGCTTGGTTCGGGGGACTCGGTCGCCTCCGGCGCCTCAGAGGCCTCGGCGGTGGCGGTCGGATCGTTCGCGCCAGTCTGGGCCAGCCTCGGAGCACCGGGCCCGGCTGCAGCGAGGACGGCACTGGCGGTCAGGGCCAGGGCGGCGAGGGCCACTCCCGCAGGTCGTCCTCGACGAAGCAGTTCATTCAGCACAGCCATTCTCCCGATGCAGAGTCCTTCTGCTAAAGGAAACGACACGCGGGGTGATCCTGTTAGCCGTACTTCGGTTAAGAAGTCCCAGCCGAACCGGTTGTGCCTTCTGGAACCGTGGCGCCGTCTGAGCGCGGAAACCCTAAGACCGAGGCGGCTGCTCCGCGCGAGGCGTTCAGGCCGGAGGCTGCGTCGGTGGAGACGGTGGCGTCGCCTCATCCTTGGCGGACGCCGCGTCCCGGAAGCCGCGGAGCGCCTGGCCCAAGGCCTTGCCGGCCTCGGGCAGCTTGCCAGGACCGAGCACGATCAAGGCGACCGCAAGGATCAGAACCAGATGGAGCGGCTCCAGCCCGAACATCTCGGCGAGAGCGTACTCCGGCCTTGCCCGACAACGTTCGATCGGGCCATGAGGTGGCGAATCCCGATGGTTGGCTGACCGCCATCACTCGGCCAGACCGGACATTCCCCGACGCGCCCGGTCAGCGCGACGCCGATTCGCGGCGCTCCCACCGGAGCGGTCTCGCAAGCGCGACGGCCAGGACGGCGACGATCGCGCCCGCGACAAACGGGCCCGGGATGCTCTGCACGCCCTGGCTCCAGCCCACCCACGGAACCGCGGCTGGCAGGAGGATCACCGCAGCGATCACGCCAAGGCCGATGGCGATCGCATTGCCGACGAGGCGGAGATCCCGGCCGGACACCGCCGCGGCTCGGGGGGTGAGGTCCGCCGCCGCGAGCCCGGCCGCCGGGCGAAGGTAGGCGACCGCATGGATCCCGATCATCGATAGCCACAGGGCTGCGGTGAGGTTGTGGACGACGATGGGCGGGCCGGGCCGGTCGGGACCCGTCAGCACGAGCCCGAAGCCGCTCGCGATGAGCAGCCCGGTAGCCAGGACGAGAAACGGGGCGAGGACCCGCAGCCCGAGGACGGGCGGCCCGCGACGGACGTAGGCGGGAGACCGCAGGTAGTAGCACGCGAATCGGTAGCCGGTGCTCGCGAGCTTGACGACCAATGGGCCCGCCAGCACGACGCCGACGAAGACGTGCACGGTCATGAATGTCCGAAGGGCGAGCACGCTCGCGATCTCGATCGAGAGCAGGACGAACAGGGTCACGCCGGCCAACCCGGTCAGGCGCGCGTTCCCGAGCGGACCGATGTCGAGGCCGTGCGCAGATCGCCCCGTCTTGGGCATCGATGCCCCTGGCCGCGTTCCGCTCATCCCCACGCGATGGATGCTGGCACAGACCTCGCCGCCGAGCTGGTTGTCCGCCTCACGGGCGGGGTAGGGCAGATGTCCGATCTACGGGCCACACTGCCGCTGGAGCGTCACCGGAGCCCCGGCAATCGTTCCGGTCAGCTGGTTGCCGCTGATCGTGATGTCGAAGGCGTTCCCGAGCGCGTCGGTCCCGCTGAGCTCGTTCTGGCTCGCCGTGAGGTTCGTCCAGTCGTCCGTCTGGCGACTGCCGACCAGCTGGCGGACCTCGTAGGTCAGGATCCCTTCCGCGTCGAGCTGCACGCCGATGAACACGGCCGTGGTCGCAGCCGCGTCCTGGAAGTTCCCGGCCAGGGTGCTGATGTACGCGCTCGCCGTCCCTGATCCCGGCGTCTCCGTCGGGCTGTGCGCCGTGAACGAGATCGTCCCGTCCCCGGTGCCGCGGAAGTAGATGTGGTCGCCATCGGTCTTGGTGACCGTCGCCGGACCGCTCAACGTGAAGGTCCAGTCATCGCCCGAGTCGGCCGCCATGAACATCTCCTGGCAGCTCGGCCAGACGAGCGGCCGCAGGCCGGCCCAGATGCCGGTCGGCACCGCGATGTCGACCTTCTTGCCGGAGGACTGGGTGATCTCGTCGAAGCGGGCGACCGGCGACAGGAAGCCCCGGTCGTATTCGAGGCTGGCGAGGATGTCGATCTTGACCGGGTCGACACCGTCGGGCCACGTCAGCTGAGCCGTGAACGTGCCGCTCTGGTCGGGTGAACCGTCGGCGAACGGGGCGGACTGTCCCGGGAGCGTCAGCCGAACATCGATCGGCTCGTCGTGCAACACCGGGCCACCCGCGACCGAGTAGCCGACCGGGACCGTCACGTTCCCATCATCCCCGGGCTTGGCCGCCGAGAAGTTGCGTGACGGGTCGATCACGACCTGGACGCACAGGTTGTTCAGCAGCGTTTCGTAGTCGAGGCCGTTGGCGGCGGAGTCAACGCCCCAGCTCGCGGCCTCGACGTGTGGCACCTTGAGCGCGCTGAAGGCATCGAGGACCGCGTCATGCGGGCTCGCGGCATCGGCCCGGCACTTCGCGTTCCACGTCGCGTACCAGTTCTTCAGGAACGCCACGGCGAGCGGCTTTGAGTTCGCGAGCTCGGGCGCGACCATGAAGCTGCCGAAGAACAGGACGCCCTTGTCGATCGTCGTCCGCCAGAAGTCGTAGGCGAGCTTCGCCGCCTCGGCGGCATCCATGTTGTCGGGCGTCGAAACCTTCGACTGCGCCGTCAGCGCGGGCGCGACGAAGTTCACCCAGCAGTCCTTCAGGTCCTTGACGAGTCCGCTCTTGCCGGTGGGGGCCCCAGCCATCGCGCTCTGCCAGTCACCGCCGATGTTGATCTCCATGTCGGTCTCCGACGTGCACGACAGCGCCACGAGCGGCGGGTCCGGGAGGTTCCCCACACCGCCGCCACTGAAGTGGAAGACCGGGACCTGGAGGCTGCCGTTCGCGAGGATCGCCGGATAGGGATGCGGATCCGTGTCGTCGCCCGACCAGGCGAGGCCGCCGAGCTTCGTGGCATCGGTCCCGCTCGGCAGCGTGATCGTCAGCGTGCCGGGAACGGCGAGCTGGAGGCCATCCGGCGCGAACTGGACGCCCGCGACGAGCTTCGACCCCTGTGGCAGCGTCGCGACGCTCGAGACGGGATAGAGCGAGATCTGGGTCGACTTGTCGAGCGCGCCGGCCGGGATCGTGAGGCTGAAGACGCTCCCGTCGGCGCCTGTCGCGGTCACCGTTCCACCGGTCGCATCGACCATGGCGCCCCGAGCGTTCGATGTCTCGGTCTGGACGTTCTTCAGGCCGAGATCGGGCAGGTTGGCGAGCTCGCTCGGGTTCGCCGCAACGAGGCCGGGCGAGTTGGGCACGCTGCTTCCCGACGTGGCGGAGCACGCGACGAGGGCGCCGGTCAGCGCCAGCGTCACGGCCACTCGCTTCGCACTCGAGATCGCGCCCATCGTCGTCCTCCGCGTCATGCCGGTTCCCGGCGTGTCTGCGGATCGTCAGGGGCGCGCGTTCCCGCGCCGTTCCCGCCGGGTCCGACGGTCCTTGCCGCGATCTCGGCCACCTCCTACCGTCCCCCCGTCGTCGTCGGAGGCACCTGGGAGGTCGGCATGGAGCTCGTCAATACGAACGGGATGGCCTTCATCGGGCCGGGATCGGAGTGGTTCTGTGGAGCGGTCAGCGGCTTGATTCTGGCGGTCACGTTCATCGCCATCTATCGCCAGCTGCGGCTCCAGCGCGATGCCGCGGCGATCCAGCAGCTGACGGACCTCGAGCACGAATGGTCCTCGGAGCGCATGGCTCGCGCCAAGCTGACCCTGCTGCTGGCGCTCGAGACCGGGACCAACCCTGACGACCTTCCCAATCGGGCGGTGTCCGAAATCGGCTTCTTCTGGCAGCGCGTGGGCTACGTGGTCCGGACCGGTCACGTCGATCGAGGGCTGGTGTACTCGCACCTCGGCGATCAGCTGCAGTTCTGGTCCACCTGGCTGCGTCCGCCGTGGCCGGACTTCGCCTGGTTGGCTCAGGACGCGGCGGCACTCGATGCGAAGCGGGGCGTCCCGTCCCGGGCCGACCCGGCGAGCCTCGCCGGAGAGATCCCGGCGCTGATCGTGCACTTCCGGGAGGCGATCGAGATGTTCGAGTCGCTCCGCACGGTGACGGTTCGACTGACCCCGACGCCGATTCCGGTCACCGGTGCTTTCCCACGATCGGTGCCTGCGCGAACCCGATCGACGCACGTGCGCGATCGTTGAGGGCAATGTCAGCGGGCGAGTGCGAACGGATCGCGATGCTGGGACCGCGAGCGGCCTGCTGCCATCTGGTCGACCTGCGTCCATTCGACCGACTCGCTGCCGTCCAGCGTCCTCGAGGCCGCCGCGTGCTCGGCATCCGGCGTCAACGGGGCCTGGTACTACCTCTACGACAGCCCGGCGGATCTGGCAGCCCAGATCGCGGCCGACACGTCCGCTCACGGCCTGTCGTCGAGCGGCAGCTGCGACAAGGGCGCCTATGCCGGGACCTGGACCTACACGTTCCCGGACCGGACGACACTCTCGAACCCGAGCCAGTCGCTCCTCTGCTACACGGCGAGCGATGGAGCTGCCTGGATCGAGCAGGCGGACCCGGCGTAGGGAGCTATCGGCGGCTGGTCCTCGTGGTCACGACGACCTCGCCTCCGTCTTTCTTCCTCGTATCGACGGCGCCGATCGTCGTTCCGGTGACGGCACCGATCGTTCCGCCGGCGATCGCGCCGAGGGGACCGCCGACGACGGCACCGATGACCGCTCCACCAATCGCGCCCGTGAGGGCGCCGCCCACCATCTCGTCGCCGTGGTGCGGCGTGGTCGATATCTCGGTCTTCTCGACGGTTGTGCCAGGGCTGGCTTCTTCGACGGTCTCCGGGTCAGCGACTTTCTGATCGGTCATGGTGGATCTCCCGCGCCGCACGGCGCGAACCCAGGCGGCGCATGACTGCACTGATCCCGGACTCTGACGACCAGTGTCGCGGGCAAGGACAGCCGTGTCATGACGGATCGTCATTCGGTCGTGGGTCCCCGCGAGGCACTGTCGAGATGAGATTCGTTGGGCTTCGGCTCGTTCGGCGTCCATACCCTCTAGGTAGCCGAGGAGACAGGCTACTGGGAGAACCGGACCATCCTGACCGCCGTCGCCAGCGGGACCTCGACGGCTGACCTGGGTCCGCTCGTCAGCTGTGCTCGCGACACCGGATCCGGCATTGCCCGTCAGGGTTCGCGCCCGAGTCCCTTGGAGGGCGGAGCCGGATGGACTGAGCTCGGGGGGACATCCGTCGAGCCGACTCCGAGCTGATCTGGAGGTCGGACACGCGGGAGGTTGGGCATGGCCCGGGCGTCCGTTGCCGCCGCCTCGTTGACATCGTCGATGGCGGCGAGGTCCGTTCTGCTTCTCATCGACGTCGGCCACAGCTCCGTGGAGGGGAAGACGACCGTTTGGCCGACCCGCAATGGAGGCCCGGCCTGCGGCAGCTCAGATGCGCCCTCATTGGTCATCACCGCACCCTGCACCCAGCGGCCTGTTGATGCAGGGCACTCGCTACAGCCAGATGAGTTGGTCCCATCCGGGAGAGCCAGGTTCTATGGCCGGCCTGGGTCGGCCTCCAGATTCCATCCGGCATTCGTGAAGGTCGGGATGAAGCGGTAGCCATGCCCGGGTACGGTCGCGATGAAGCGCGGACGGCGGTAGTCGTTCTGGAGCTTGATGCGAAGGCTTCGGACATGCCGATCCACGACGTTGCTCTCGGCGACGAAGTCGGGACCCCAGATCGTGTCGAGGACCTCCTCGCGCGTCACCACCCGGCCGCCGCGGCTGGCAAGGAGGTAGAGGAGACTTTGCTCGATCCCGCTGAGATGCACGATCGACTCGCCCGCCTTGACCTGGCGGTTGACGATGTCGATCTCCATCTCGCCGAGCTTGATGACTGGCACGATGGGCCGATCCGCCCCGGTCGCCCGTCGGCTGACGACCAGCGCGCGGGCCAGCAGCTCCTCGGGCGAGAACGGCACCGTGAGGATGTCGTCGACGCCGAGATCGAATGCTCGGAGCTTTGTCTTGAGGTCACCACGCCGGGGTGAGGCCGACGACCGGGGTCACGCTTCGGGCCAGGGTGTTCGATGCCCCCAGTCGGGTCAGCAGGGCCGCGCTGTCCTCGTGGTCCATGTCGATGACCGCGAGGTGCGGTCGCTGGACGGCGAGGATCGCTTCGGCTTCAGCGAGGCCAGCGGCCGCGCTGACCACGAACAGCCCGTGGTTGAGCGTCAGCTCGATGAGGTCGACGACGAGCTGACGATCGTGGAGCACGAGGGCGCGGCGGGCGCCGGAGTCTCCTTGTTTGGCCGGAATCGCTGCCACGAGCTGTCCCTTGCGCCACCTACGTTCCGAGCTGGTGGGATTGTCGCACGGTCA
>DATGGQ010000007.1:0-15023 GCA_035308445.1 Candidatus Limnocylindrales bacterium
GCGCTCCCCGCCGAGCAGCGGCAGTACCACATCGGACTCGGGCCGGGCGAGCTGGCCGAGTACATCCTCCTCCCCGGCGACCCAGACCGAACCTCCAAGATCGCGGGGCGGCTCGACCGCGTCGACCGCGAGCATCGTCACCGGGAGTTCGCGTCCGCGAGCGGCACGTACAAGGGCCTGCCGGTGTCGATCGTCTCGACGGGCATCGGCACCGACAATGTCGAGATCGCGGTCGCGGAGATCCTCGCGATCACGAGAAGGCCGACCTTCATTCGGGTCGGATCGTGTGGCGCCCTGCAACCCGAGATGGGCCTCGGCGACCTCGTGATCACGACCGGCGCCGTCCGGCTCGAGACGACGACGAGCTGGTTCGTGCACGATGGCTATCCGGCCGTCGCCCATCACGAGGCGGTGCTCGCCCTCGTCGAGGCGGCCGAGCGACTCGGGAAGCGCTATCACGTGGGCCTGACGGCGACCAGCCCGGGCTTCTTCGGAGCGCAGGGCCGACCGATCCCGCAGCTTCCCATTCGGTATCCTGACCTCGCCGAGGACATGGCGCGCGAGCGCGTCATGAACTTCGAGATGGAAGCCTCGGCATTGCTCGTACTCGCGGGCCTCGCCCGATGTCGCGCGGGAGTCGTGTGCGCGGTCTATGCGCAGCGGACCACGGGCGATTTCGTGACGGGGGCCGCCAAGGACGCGGCGGAAGCGGCCTGCGTGGAGACGGGGCTGGAAAGTCTCCGGATCCTCGCCGACATGGACCGTCGCGCACGAGATGCGGCGGCGGCGCTCTGGCGTCCGTCGCTCGGAATCTAGGCAGCACAGCGACCCCGGGCACCAGCCCGAGGCGCACCGGGAGCTCGAGGAGGACCCGATCTCATGGCTCAGGCGTACTGCGTGAAGGACAAGATGATGGTCGAGGTCATGAACCCGACCCAGGTGACGATGAAGAACGGCAAGAAGGCCCTCTCCGGCACCTGCCCGAAGTGCGGGACCAAGGTCTTCAAGATCGGCGGCTGACAGCCCCAATCGCGCCAAGTGACACGACCCCTGCCGACCTCCGGCAGGGGTCGATCCATCTCCGGCGGCTAGAATTGGGGCGCATCCCAACCGCACCTCGAGGCCTTCGCTGACAGCGCCGCCTGTTCTCGCCCTCGATCTCGGCGGCACCCGGATCCGTGCCGCGATCATCCAGCCAGACGGGACCCGCGTGGCCCGGACCGAGACCGGCACCCCCGTCGACTCCGGTCCGGCCGCGATCCTCGCCGCCTGCCTCGACATGCTCCGCAAGAGCCGCGACGGGGCTCCGCGCGCCATCGCCGACTCGCTGGCCGGCATCGGGATGTCCTCGCCGGGTCCGGTCGATCCGCGGACCGGCCACGTCGTCGAGCCGCCGAACCTCGGGCCGCAGTTCCATGACGTTCCGCTGGCGCCGGAGGCCGAGTCGGCCCTCGGGCTGCCGGCCTTCCTCGATCGGGACACGAACGTGGCGGCGCTCGGCGAGCGGGCGTTCGGCGCCGCCCGCGGCTACGACGACTTCATCTACCTGACCGTCTCGACCGGCGTCGGCGGCTCGATCGTCACCGGCGGCCGGATCCTGCACGGCCCCGACGGCCTGGCCGGCGAGCTAGGGCACGTTCCGGTGACGCTCGACGGCCCGCGCTGCGGCTGCGGCGGCGTCGGCCACGTCGAGGCGTATGCGAGCGGCGCCGGCCTCGCGAAGCTGGCCCGGGCCGCCGTCGACCACGCCGAATCGCCGTTCCTCGCCGACCGGGCGAAGGCCCTCGGTGGTCGGCACCTCCTCTCCGCGATCGATGTCGCCGATGGCGTGCGGGCCGCCGACCCTGCCTGCGTCGAGCTCATGACCCGCGCCCGGCGCGCGGTCGCCGTCGCGTGCGTCGGCTACGTGAACGCCTTCAACCCGCACCGGATCGTCATCGGCGGCTCGATCGCCGAGGCGGAGGGCGAGCCGTTCCTCGAGCAGGTTCGGACGACCATCGCGGCCGAGTGCTTCGCCGTCCTCACCCGGCCCGTGACCGTCGTCGCGGCCGAGCTCGGCGGCGACGTGTCGCTCGCGGGCGCCCATCCCCTGGTCATGAGCCGGCTGGTCGAATCAGGCCATGGCGCAACGTCTGCCACCACCCCATCGAGCCCGAGAACCCGCCCGACCGAGCCGGTCGGGGCGTCTCCCAGGAGGTAGCTTCCATGTCCGTCCGCGTCGGCATCAACGGCTTCGGCCGCATCGGCCGCCAGAGCCTCAAGGCCATCCTCGAGCGGGCGCCCGACCTCGAGGTCGTGGCGGTCAACGATCTCGTCGACACGTCCCTGAACGCCCTGCTGTTCAAGCACGACTCGACGTACGGCGCCTATCCCGGCAACGTCGAGCACACCGACGACGCGCTGATCATCGACGGCCGGGAGATCAAGGTCCTCAAGGAGAAGGATCCGGCGACGCTGCCCTGGGGCGACCTGGGGGTCGAGATCGTGCTCGAATCGACCGGCATCTTCACCGATGCCGAGAAGGCCAAGGCCCACCTCCAGGCCGGCGCGAAGAAGGTGATCATCAGCGCCCCGGCCAAGGGCGAGGACATCACGATCGTGCTCGGCGTCAACGACGATCGGTACGACCCGTCGAAGCACCACGTCATCAGCAACGCCAGCTGCACGACGAACTGCCTGGCTCCGGCCGCGAAGGTCGTCCACGACGCGTTCGGGATCGAGCGCGGCCTCATGAACACGATCCACTCGTACACGAACGACCAGCGGATCCTCGACGTCGCCCACAAGGATCCCCGACGTGCCCGGGCCGCCGGCCAGAACATCATCCCGACGACGACCGGCGCGGCGAAGGCCTTGGCCCTCGTGATCCCGGACCTGAAGGGCAAGTTCGACGGCTTCAGCCTGCGCGTCCCGACCCCGACGGTGAGCGTCGTCGACTTCACCGCCGACGTCCGCCGCGAGGCGACCGTCGAGGAGATCAACGCGGCGTTCCGCGCGGCCGAGGCCGGTCCGATGAAGGGCATCCTCGGGGTCTCCGACGAGCCGCTCGTGTCCTCGGACTTCCGGGGCGACTCCCGGTCGTCGATCATCGACTCGGCGAGCACGATGGTCCTCGGCGGGACGATGGTGAAGGTCATCGCCTGGTACGACAACGAGTGGGGCTATTCGTGCCGCTGCGCCGACCTGCTCAAGCTGGTCGCCGCGAAGCTGCCCGCCGGCACCGCCGCCTGACCGCCGCCCGATGGACAAGCTGACCGTCCGCGACGCGGACGTCACGGGAAAGCGTGTCTTCCTGCGGGTCGACTTCAACGTCCCGCTCCAGGACGGGAAGGTCACTGACGACTCACGGATCCGGGCCGCCCTCCCGACGATCGTCTACCTCCTCCAGCATGGGGCCCGGGTCATCATGGCCAGCCACCTCGGCCGGCCCGACGGCAAGGTCCAGGACGGGCTCCGCCTGCGGCCGGTGGGGGAGCGCCTGACCCAGCTCCTCGGGCGGAACCTGCCCGTGACGGGTGACGCGCTCGGCGTCGGCACCGTCGACGCGGTCAAGCGGCTTCGGAACGGCGAGGCGCTCCTCCTCGAGAACCTCCGGTTCCACCCCGAGGAGGAGAAGAACGACCCGGCGTTCGCCCGGCAGCTCGCCGACTACGCCGAGATCTACGTGAACGACGCGTTCGGCACCGCCCATCGGGCGCACGCCAGCACCGTCGGCGTCGCGAAGCTCCTGCCGGCCTACGCCGGCTTTCTCATGGAGCGCGAGATCGAGATGCTCTCGAAGCTCGTCGAGAGCCCGGAGCACCCGTTCGCCGCGATCGTGGGCGGGGCGAAGGTCTCGGGCAAGCTGAAGGTCCTCGACAACCTCCTCTCGAAGGTTGACCTCCTCGTCCTCGGCGGCGGCATGGCCAACACGTTCCTGCTCGCCCAGGGCAAGTCGGTCGGCAAGAGCCTCGCCGAGCACGACATGGTCGACGAGGCGCGGCGCGTCCTCGCCGACGCGGAGCAGCAGGGCGTCCGGGTCATCCTGCCCGTCGACGTCATCGTCGCGAAGGAGGTCACCCGGGGCACCGAGTACAAGACCCTCCTCGCCGAGAAGATCCCGGCCTCCTGGCACATCGTCGACATGGGCAAAGCCTCGCTCGAGGCGATGGAGGCGGCCCTCGCCGACGTCCGGACGGTGTTCTGGAACGGCCCGCTCGGTGTCTTCGAGATCCCGTCGTTCGCCCACGGCACGAACGCCATCGCCCGCTTCCTGGCCGACCGGGCCGATGCCGGCGCGACGGTCGTGGTCGGGGGCGGCGACTCGGTCGCGGCGATCCAGCAGCAGGGCCTCGCCAGCCGGTTCACCCACATCTCGACCGGAGGCGGCGCCTCGCTCGAGTTCCTCGAGGGCCGCGAGCTGCCCGGGATCGCCGTCCTGCAGGACCGGCCGAAGGCCGCCTGAGGATCGACGATGTCCGGAACCAGCATTGCCGCCGTTGCCGCCCGCGAGATCCTCGATTCGCGCGCCAATCCGACCGTCGAGGTCGACATCCGGCTCGACGACGGCAGCCTCGGACGGGCGGCCGTGCCCTCGGGCGCGTCCACCGGCGTCAACGAGGCCGTCGAGCTCCGCGACGGAGAGCGGCAGCGCTACGGAGGCAAGGGCGTCCGGACCGCGGTCGCGAACGTCGTCGAGGTCATCGGCCCGACGGTCCGCGGCCGCGATGCCGCCGACCAGGCCGGCCTGGATCGCGCCCTCGTCGAGCTCGACGGGACTCCCAACAAGGGCCGCCTCGGGGCCAACGCCATCCTCGGCGTCTCGCTCGCGGCGGCGCGCGCCGTGGCCGCATCCCGCCGGGAGCCGCTCTACCGCTCCCTCGGCGGCGAGTCCGCGCGGATCCTGCCGGTGCCGTTCTTCAACATCCTGAATGGCGGCAAGCACGCGGAGGACTCAACCGACTTCCAGGAGTTCATGGTCGCGCCCGTCGGGGTGTCGACCTTCGCGGAGGCGCTCCGCGCCGGGGCCGAGGTCTTCGCCGCGCTGCGGTCGCTCCTGCACGCCGAGGGCCATGCCACCGGGCAGGGCGACGAAGGCGGCTTCGCGCCGAGCCTCGCGTCGAACGAGGCCGCCGTCGAGATCATCGTCCGGGCGATCGAGACCGCCGGCTACCGGCCGGCCGAAGAGGTCGCCATCGCGCTCGACCCGGCGACGAGCTCGATCCTCGTCGAGGGCACGGGGCACGACGATGTCACCGGCCAGTATCGGCTCGAGAAGGAGGGCCGGACGCTCGATTCGGCCGGGCTCATCGACCTGTGGTCCACCTGGCTGCGGCGCTACCCGATCGTCTCGCTCGAGGACGGCTTGGCCGAGGAGGACTGGTCCGGCTGGCGGGCACTGAACGTCCGGCTCGGCGCGGCGGTCCAGCTCGTGGGCGACGACATCTTCGTGACGAACCCACTGTTCATCCAGCGGGGGATCGACGAGCGGGCGGCCAACGCCGTCCTGATCAAGGTCAACCAGATCGGCACGCTCACCGAGACGATCAAGGCGGTCGAGCTCGCGAGGCGGGCCGGCTGGGCGGCGATGGTCAGCCACCGCTCGGGCGAGACCGAGGACACGACGATCGCCGATCTCGTCGTCGCGATGGGCACCGGCCAGATCAAGTCGGGCGCACCGTCGCGCTCCGAGCGGGTCGCGAAGTACAACCGGCTCCTGCGGATCGAGGAGGAGCTCGGCGCATCGGCGGTCTACGCCGGCCGGAGCGCCCTCGCGCGCTCGGCGCCGGCTTCGTGATCGATCGGGGCGCGATCACCGCCGCCGTTGTCGGCCTGGGCGTCGCGGTCGTCTCGGCGATCAGCTTCCTGCTGATCATCCCGATCGAGCCCATCTACTGGGCCCTGTCCCTGCCCGCCGGGCTGCTCATCGGCTACTACGCCGGGGTCCGTTCCGGCCGGATCCGCGGCGAGTGGCCGCGCTTCGTGATGAACGGGCTGTTCGCCGGCGCCGTCACCGGGCTGACGCTCGCCGCGTTGCTGCTGGGGGTGAAGGCGCTGTTCTTCTTCGCCGATAACGGCTACCCGGACTACAACCAGACCGACGCGAACGGGGCCGTCACCGGCCCGACGTGCGCGACCGGCGCCGACTGCGTGTACCACCGCTACCTGACCGAGCAGGGCGACGCCCTGCGAGCGGCGGGCGTCACCGACGCGGCCACGTTCCAGGCGCTCTATTGGGACCAGCAGCTGAACACCGCGACCCTGCTGTTCCTCGTGTCGATCGGCGGCGCGCTCGGCGGCGCGGCGATCTTCGGGTTGACGCGACCGCGGCCCGGGACCGGCGCCCAGGCCGGCGTCGGAGCTCCGGCGGGGAGCTAGCTCTTCGCGGCCTTCTTGGGGGCTGCCTTCTTCGCGGCCGGCTTCTTCGTCGCGGCCTTGGGTGCGGTGGCCTTGGCCGCCGGCTTCGAGGCCGCTGTCTTCGCGGCCGGCTTCGCGGCTGCGGCCTTCGGCTTCGGAGCCGGCCTGGCCGCGGCCTTCGGAGCCGCCTTGGGCTGGGCCTTCAGCCTGGTATCGGTGGCGTCGCCGCCCTCGGTCCGTGAGGTCCGGCTGAGCGCGGCCCGAGCCTTCCCGGCCGCCGTCTGGGCGCCCTTGGCCTTGTCGGCCTTGCCCGCGGCGATGCGGGCCTTTGCCGCCTTCTGGGCCGCCGTCCGACTGACGGTCTTGGCCTGGCCGGCCCCGGCTGGCCCGACGCCGCCAGCGAGGGCGTTCACCCGGCGGGCGAGGCGCGACTTGCGGCGCGCGGCGGCGTTCGGATGGATGGCCCCGGTCTTGGCCGCGTGATCGAGAGCGCTCATGGCCTCCGCCAGGGAGGCAAGCGGGTCATCGCCGGCCGCGGGCACGGCGGCCACGGCAGCGGCCGTGCGGACCGCGGTCTTCGCGGCGGACCGGCGCGGGCCGAGGATCGCCTCGCGCCGCTCGGCGCTGCGAACTCGCTTGAGGCCGGACGGGCTGCGGGCGCCCTTCCACTTCCGGGGCGTTCTGGCCAAGTCGAAATCCCTCTCGTGCGATGGTCGGACGTGCGGACGCGGGTCGGGCGCCGGGCACGGGCGCCGATGGTAGCAGAGGCCGGACCCGATCCTGACGAAGGCGCCCTGTCAGACTCCGCGCCGTGATCGCGATCGTCGGTGGCCTCGGCGCCGCACTGTCCTGGGCGTTCGCGACGCTTTCCTCCTCCCGGTCGAGCCGCCTCATCGGCCCGTTCTCGGTCATCGCCTGGGTGATGACGGTCGGCTTCGTCGTCTCGATCGGTTTCGCCATCGCCACGCCGTCCGGGCCCCTCGGGGTGGCCGAGCTGGCCGGGCTGTTCGTCGTCGGCGTCAGCTACAACGTCGGGCTCCTGTGCGCCTATGCGGCGCTCCGGATCGGCCGCGTCTCGATCGTGGCCCCGATCATCGCGACGGAGGGGGCTGGCGCGGCGGTCATCTCGGTGGTGCTCGGCGAGCACATCAACGTCCCGACGACGCTCGTGCTCGCGGTGATCACGTTCGGCGTGGTGCTGGCCGCCGTCGAGCGCTCGGCCGGCGACGCGCGGGATCCGCATCTCGCTCGCGCGATCGGGCTGTCCCTGGCCGCGGCCGCGAGCTTCTCGATCGGCCTCGTGATCGCCGGCCGGCTCGGGGCCACCGTGCCGCCGATCTGGGTGGTCGCCTCTTCGCGGATCGTCGGCGTCGCGGCGATCGCGCTCCCGCTGCTGCTCGTGCGTCGCCTTCGGCTGACCCGGCCCGCCCTGCCGTTCGTGGTCGTCTCCGGAGTCCTCGAGGCGATCGGGAGCGGGCTCTACGTCATCGCCGCCCACGACGGCGTCGCGGCCGCGGCCGTGCTCTCGTCGCAATTCGCCGCGATCGCGGCGGTCGGGGGCTTCGTGCTGTTCGGCGAGCGGCTGCAGCGAGTCCAGGTCGCCGGCGTCGGGCTCATCGCGATCGGGGTGACCGCCCTCGCGGCGGTCCACGCCTAGCCGGAGCCCCGCCCGAGCTGCACCCCGGCCAGCGCGGCTCAGTCGGTCGGCGGAGCCACCGGCACCGGTCGCCAACCCGTCGATCCGACCTCATGGAGCTCGCCGAGGGCGATGTCGAACCAGGCGCCGTGCAGCCGCAGGACGCCATCAGCCTCGCGCCGCCGGATCCACGGGAACGTCCGGAGGTGATCGATGGACGCCTCGATCGACCGGCGCTCGAGGGCCAGCCGGCGCTCGTCGTCGCCGGCCGACGGCGGCAGCGCGATCGATTCCGCGAGGTCGCGCAGGCCGGCCGTCCACGTCCCGACGAAGTCCGTGGAGGTGAGGGGTGCCGCCGGGTCGAGGGCGGCCGCGATCCCGCCGCAGCGGCCGTGTCCGAGGATCACGACCTCCTCGACCCCGAGCGCGAGCACGGCGTACTCGAGCGCGGCGCTCACGCCGTGGGCGCCCGCGTCCAGGGCGAACACCGGCACGAGTGCGGCCACGTTGCGCACGACGAACAGCTCGCCCGGCCCGGCGTCGAAGACGGCCTCCGGCGCGGACCGCGAGTCGGAGCAGGCGATCACGAGCGTCCGCGGCCGCTGGCCCGCCTCCGCCAGGTGCCGGTACCGATCCGCGTCGGCGGCATAGCGACCGGCGCGGAAGCGCCCATAGCCCTGGACCAGGGATCGCGGAAGGCCGGCGGGCTCGGTCACGCCGGCATCGTATCGAGCGGCCGACCGGGCGCCCGGGGCTAGACTCCCGCCTCGTGGCCAACCCCTCGGCGCTGGTGATCCCGAAGGAGCGCCTGCGCAACTTCTCGATCATCGCCCACATCGACCACGGCAAGTCGACGCTGGCCGACCGCCTGCTCGAGCTGACCCACGCGATCGATCCGCGGCTGATGACGAGCCAGGTTCTCGACTCGATGGACCTCGAGCGCGAGAAGGGGATCACGATCAAGGCCCGCGCAGTCCGGCTCGAGTACCCGGCCCGCGACGGCCTGACGTACGGGCTCAACCTGATCGACACCCCCGGCCACGTCGACTTCAGCTACGAGGTCAGCCGCAGCCTGCAGGCGTGCGAGGGCGCGATCCTCGTCGTCGACGCCGCGCAGGGCATCGAGGCCCAGACGCTGGCCAACGTCCACCTCGCCCTCCGTGAGGGCCTGACGATCGTGCCCGTCATCAACAAGATCGACCTGCCCTCGGCCCAGCCCGAGGTCGTGATGGATGAGCTCGAGAGCGTCCTCGCGATCCCTCGCGAGGAGGTCATCCTCGTCTCGGCCAAGGAGGGGACCGGCGTCCCCGACGTCCTCGAGGCGATCGTCGAACGGATCCCGCCGCCCAAGGGCGACCCCGACGATCACCTGCGCGCGCTGGTCTTCGACTCGCACTACGACCCGTACAAGGGCGTCGTGGTCTACGTCCGGCTGGCGAGCGGCACGCTCCACGTCCACGACCGGATCCGGCTCATGGCCTCGGGGGCCGAGGCGGACCTCCTCGAGCTCGGCGTGTTCCGGCCCCAGCTCGTGCCGGTCAATGCCCTCCGGGCGGGCGAGGTCGGCTACGTGGCGACCGGCCTGAAGAACGTCCGCGAGGCGCAGGTCGGCGACACGATCACCTCGGCCGAGGCGCCGGCGCCGACGCCGCTGCCCGGCTATCAGGAGGCGAAGAGCCTCGTGTTCGCGGGCATCTACCCGGTGAGCGGCGAGGACTACCCGCTCCTCCGTGACGCGATCGAGAAGCTCCACCTGAACGACGCCTCGTTCTCGTTCGAGCCAGAGAGCTCGGTGGCCCTCGGCTTCGGGTTCCGGTGCGGGTTCCTCGGACTGCTCCACATGGAGATCGTCCAGGAGCGGCTCGAGCGGGAGTTCGCGCTCGACCTCATCGCCAGCGCCCCGTCGGTCGAGTTCGAGGTCGTCCGGATCCAGGACCGCGGCGTCGTCCGGGTCGACAACCCGTCGAGGCTGCCGCCGGTCGGGGAGATCGAGGAGATCCGCGAGCCCTGGGTCCGGCTCTCGGTGGTGACGCCCGCGACGTACATCGGTCCGCTGATGGAGCTCTCGACGAACCGCCGCGGGACGTTCGTCGACCTCGAGTACATCGACCCGACGCGGGTCCTCATGCACTTCGAGCTGCCGCTCGCCGAGCTCATCGTCGACTACTACGACCAGCTGAAGACACGGACCGCGGGCTACGCCTCCCTCGACTACGAAGAGATCGGCTACCGGGCGGCCAACCTCGTGCGGCTCGACGTCCTCGTGGCCGGCGAGCCGGTCGACGCCCTCTCGATGATCGTCCACCGCGACCAGGCGACCTCGATCGGGCGGACGCTGGCGGCCCGCCTCAAGGAGCTGATCCCGCGCCAGCTGTTCGAGGTGCCGATCCAGGCGGCGATCGGCGCGAACGTGATCGCCCGCGAGACGGTGCGGGCGTTGCGCAAGAACGTGCTGGCCAAGTGCTACGGTGGCGACATCACCCGCAAGCGCAAGCTCCTCGAGAAGCAGAAAGAGGGCAAGCGACGCATGAAGCGGGTCGGATCCGTCGAGATCCCGCAGGAAGCGTTCCTGGCGATGCTCCGAACCGACGAGGGCTGAGGGGCCCGGGAGGGACCGAGAGCCGGTGGAAACGACGCTCCGGGTGCTGGTCGGGCTCGGCCTGACCCTCCTGCTCGTCATGCTCCGGGTCGAGGCGAACGCCTTCGGCGCGGCCGAGTACGACGAGCCCGTCGACGGCAGGCGCCGATCGATCTGGCGTCGGCTCGCGTGGTACGCCCTCGGCATCGGCGGGATCGCCGCGATCACGGTCGTCCATCCGTCGGCCGACGTGGACCTGTTCCTGACCGTCGGGACGAAGCTCGCCATCCTCCTCGGGCTGGCCCTCGGAATCGGCGGGGTAGCCCTGGCGATCGGGATGGCCTGGCTGCGCTACCGCCGGATCCGCCTCCCCGAGGCGTGGTCGTACCCCGGCGCCCTGACGAACGAGATCCTCACCGCGTTCATCGACGAGGCCACGTTCCGCGGGGCGCTCTTCGGCTATCTCCTGTGGATCGGGACGCCGCTGAACCTCGCGATCGTCGCCCAGGCGCTCGCCTACACGCTGGCGACGCGCCTCGGCGCGCCCGGCCGCGACGTGACGATGTTCCTGCTGTCGCTGGTGATCGGGCTCGTCGGCGGGACGGTCACCTTCTGGACGGACGGGATCGGTGCGGCATTCCTCGGGCACGCCGTCACGCGCGTCGCGGTGTTCCTCACCACCGGCCACGCCGGCCAGCTCGCTCCGAAGGGCACCGAGCCCGAGGAGGTCGAGCGGCGGCGCCAGGCGCCGATCGGCTGGCACTCGGTCGAGCGCGGGACGCGCGACCCGGCACTCCGGGAGTCCGGCGCCGACCGTTGATCGACGCCGAGCCGGCGATGGGAGCCGGCCATCTCGAGGACGGGCCACGGCCCCCTGTCGCGCTCTACGTCCACGTCCCGTTCTGCGTCTCGGTCTGTCCGTACTGCGACTTCGTCGTGCTCGCCGGCGCCGCGGCCCGCGGGCCGCGCAGCCGCGTGGCCGCGTTCGTCGCCGCGCTGGAGGCGGAGCTCGACCTCCGCGCCGACGCCCTCGACGAGCGGTGGGGGAGCGCCCGACCGCCGCTCCGCTCGCTCTACCTCGGCGGCGGCACGCCATCGTTGCTGCCGGCCCACGATCTCGATCGCCTCGTCGGGCTCGTGCGCCGGCGCTTCGGCCTGGCGCCGGACGCCGAGGTCACGATCGAGGTCAACCCGGGACCCGACGAGCGCGGCGATGCCGCCGGCTTCCGGGATGTCGGCGTGAGCCGCGTGTCGATCGGCGCGCAGAGCCTCGACGCCGCCGAGCTGCGGCGGCTGGGTCGTCGTCACGCCCCGGCCGACGTCGCCGCGACGGTCGAGGCCGCCCGAGCGGCCGGCATCCCGTCCGTCAGCCTCGACCTCCTGCTCGACCTCCCGGGCTCGACCCTCGACCGGTTCACGCGAACCCTCGACGCGGCGCTCGCCCTCGAGCCCGACCACCTCTCGATCTATGCGCTGACGCTTGACGACCCCGACGCGGAGGGTCTCACCGGCGACTTCGGGGACCACCTGCCCGTCCGCTCCGGTGCCCGTCGGTGGCGCGATCGGGCACGAGCCGCCCAGGACGCGGATCGCGCCGCGGCCGAGTACGAGCTGGCCGACGGGCGGCTGGCCGAGGTGGGCCTGGCCTGGTACGAGATCAGCAACTGGGCCCGACCCGGCCACGAGAGCCGGCACAACCAGGTCTACTGGCGGAGGGAGCCGTACGAGGCCGTGGGTCCCGGGGCGCATGCCTTTGACGGGGCGGTCCGCCGCTGGAATGCGGCCCGGCTGGACGGGTACCTGGCCGCCCTGGCTCCGGCGGCGGGGGCACCAGCGCTCCCGCCCGGTGGCTCCGAGGCGCTCGATGCGCAGACCGCGGCCGCCGAGGCGGCGATCCTGGCCCTCCGGACGGCCGGCGGCCTCGATGCCGTCGGCGCCAGCACGGGCCCGGCCGCGACGGTCGTCCCGTGGGCCATCGAGGCCGGCCTGCTCCAGCCGGCCGGCGACCGCTACGCCCTGACGCTCCGGGGCCGGCTCCTGTCAAACGAGGTCTTCGCCCGCCTCGTCTGACGCGATTGACACTCCCTCCCGGCCGGGCTACGATGCCAGCACCTCGTTAGCACTCTGGTAGGGAGAGTGCTAACCACCGCCACCAGACCGCACACAGGGACAGGAGCACACCGGCCTTGGCGCGTCGGATCCGTCGCACCACCGGCCCATTGGACCTCCGATCGCAGGCGATCCTCCGGGCCGTCATCGAGGAATACGTCACGAGCGCGATGCCGATCGCCAGCCAGGCGCTCGTCGAGCGATACGGCCTGGGCGTCTCGAGCGCGACCGTCCGCAACATCCTCGCCGAGCTCGAGCTCGCCGGCCTGCTGACCCACCCGCACACCTCGGCCGGCCGCACGCCGACCGATGCCGGCTACCGCTGGTACGTGGAGTCGATCATGGACTCGGCCCTGATGCCCGAGGTCGAGCAGCTCACGATCCGGCACCAGTTCGGCCAGGTGGAGTACGCGAGCGAGCACTGGTTCCGGCTCGCGGCATCGACCATCGCCTCGCTGACCCGCGCGGCGGGCCTCGCGACGCCGGCCAAGCCGGTGGCGGCCCACGTGCGCCGGGTGGATCTCGTGTCGATCAGCGATCGCCTCGCCAGCCTCGTCGTCGTGCTGCGGGAAGGCTCGATCAAGCAGTCCCTCGTGACGCTCGAGCAGGGCGAGGGCCAGTCCGCCCTCACCGAGGTGGCCGGCCTCCTGAACGAGCTCGTCGCCGGGGCGACCGTCAGCCGCATCGAAAGCGCGCTCCGCGGCCTGGACGCCAGCCGGCCGCATGCCCAGCTCCTCCGCCGGATCGGCGAGCGCATCGTCCGGATCCTGCACGATTACGACACGGAGGCGGTCGAGGAGGTCTTCTCCGACGGGCTGCTGAACGTGATGGGGGCGCCCGAGTTCGCCGACAGCGACAAGCTGCGGCGGGTCTTCTCGGCGCTCGAGAACCGGGCCTACCTCGGCGAGCTCGTCGGCGCGGTCGCCGCATCGGGCGTCGTCCAGGTGTTCATCGGCCACGAGAACCCGCCGGCCGACATGCGCGACGTCAGCCTCGTCCTCGCCCCGTACGGGCGCCAGGGGCGGGCCGTCGGCGTCGTCGGCGTGCTCGGTCCCACCCGGCTTGCCTATCCGGCGGCCATCGGGACCGTGCGCTTCGTCTCGGGGCTGATGAACGAGCTCGTCGACCACCTGTACGCATAGGGCCGTTCGAGATGATGGATCGACCACGCCGCCAGCCACCGCAGCCCCACGGCCAGACGCAGGCGCCACACCGGGTCACCCCGGTGGACGTCTCGCCGAAGAAGCTCCTCGCCGAGATCCAGCGCCTCCTCGCCGAGCGTGACCAGGCCCGCCAGGATCTCGAGGAGGCCCAGAAGGCCAATGCCGCCTCGGCCGAGGAGCGCGACGATCTCCAACGCGAGCGCGACGAGTACCTCGGCGCCTTGCAGCGCGAGCGCGCCGAGTTCCAGAACTTCCGCCGCCGAACCTCGGAGGAGCGCGATGCGATGCTCGGCCTCGCGGCCGAGGACCTGATCCGCAAGGTGCTGGCCCTCGCTGACGACTTCGACCGGGCGGTCGAGACGCGGCCCGCAGCGCTCGACGGCGACCCGTGGGTCGAGGGCATCGCCGCGATCGACCGGAAGCTCCGCCTCCTCCTCGAGAGCGAGGGTGTGAGCGAGATCGAGGGCGGGCCCGGCGAATCGTTCGACCCGAGACTCCACGAAGCCGTCGCCAACGTGCCCGGCACCGGCCGGCCCGACGGCGAGATCGTCGAGGAGCTGCGGCGCGGCTATCGGCTCCGCGACCGGGTCATCCGGCCCGCGCTCGTGGCCGTCGCGGCCCACCAATCCGAACCCGACACCGAACGCGTCCACTGACCACCACCTGACAGCAGACCAGAGGGAGCACCACCACATGGGCAAGATCATCGGCATCGACCTCGGCACGACGAACTCGGTCGTCGCCGTCATGGAAGGCGGCGAGCCCACCGTCATCGCCTCGGCCGAGGGTGGCCGGACCGTCCCGTCGGTCGTCGCCTTCACGAAGGGCGGCGAGCGGCTCGTCGGCCAGCTCGCCAAGCGCCAGGCCGTCACGAACCCGGCGAACACGATCTTCTCGATCAAGCGATTCATGGGCCGCCGCTGGGACGACGCCGAGGTCCAGCGCAGCAAGTCGCTCGTCCCGTACCAAGTCGTCAAGGACGAGAAGTCGGACGGCGTCCTCGTCAAGCTCGCCGACGGCAAGACGTACTCGCCGCCCGAGATCTCGGCGATGATCCTCCAGAAGCTCCGGGCGGACGCGGAGGCATACGTCGGCGAGAAGATCACCGACGCGGTCATCACCGTGCCGGCCTACTTCGACGACACCCAGCGCCAGGCGACCAAGGACGCCGGCCGGATCGCCGGCCTGGAAGTCCTGCGTA
>DATGGQ010000008.1:0-2596 GCA_035308445.1 Candidatus Limnocylindrales bacterium
CCTCGGGGCCGTCGATGACCGGCGGTCGGCGCCGGCCGGCGACCTGTTCGGGCTGGCCCGCGCCTATCGCCGGACCCGGCGGGATCGGGACGCGCTCGATTGTCTCGACGCGGCGCTCGAAGGTCCGCCGCGATCCGCCCCGACCACGATGGCCGCCCCGGGCCGGCGGTCGTGGACCACGATCCTGACCCAGCGCGCCGACGACACCGGTCCCGAGATCTCGAACCCCGCGCGGCTCGAGATGATCGTGGAACGGGCACGGCTCCTGCGCCGCCTCGGGCGGTATCGGGAAGCCCTCGAGGCCTGGCAGGATGTGGCCCATGCCGGCGGCCCGGATGCGGCACTGGCCTGGATCGAGGTCGCCAAATGCCTCGAGCACCGCGAGCGCGACCCGGCCGGCGCCTTGGGTGCCTGTGCCGCGGCCGACCGGCTCGCCCAGCGTTCGCGATTGCTCGGGCGCCCGTTGCGGACGGTCGAGGCAGACTTGAGCCGGCGCCGGCTCCGCCTCAGCCGGCGACTGCGGCTGGTGCCGGGCTCCACGGTCCGGACCGCCAGCGCGTGAGCCGGGTCAGCCGCCGGCGGCGTCCAGGAGGTCGATGATCTCGGCCGTCGTGCCGGTCTCGCCCAGCCTGGGGAAGATCCGGGCGACGCTGTTCGCATGCGCGTCGGCATTCATGTCGGTCATCGCGTCCACCGCCAGGGTCACGTTGTAACCGAGCTCGAACGCCTGGCGGGCGGTCGACTCGACGCCGGCGCTCGTGGAGATCCCGACGATCGCCACCTGGGTTACGCCAAGCTCGCGCAGCCTTGCGTCGAGGTCGGTGTGCATGAAGGCGCCCCAGGTCCGCTTCGTGATCAGGAGGTCCGACGGCTGTTGACGCAGCTCTGGAACCAGCTCGGACCAGCCGGCCGGCGGTACGCCGCGGCGAGGCTGCTCGGTCCGACCGGGCGCGCCGCCCTCGACATTGACCAGGACGACCGGCAGGTCATGCCGGCGGAATGCATCGACCAGCGTCGCTGCTCGCTCGATCACCTCGGCAGCAGGCGTGGCCGTCGGCAGGCCGACGATCCCGTTCTGGAGGTCGATCACGATCAACGCGGTCGTCGGATCGAGCGTGGTCAGCGTCACTGGGTCCTACTCCTTGGCACGGATCAAGGCAAGCCGGGCGAGGATCGCGGCGCGATCGGGGACGGCCGGCAGGCCGACGCCCTCGACGACGAGCCCACCTGCCACTGCCGCAAAGCGTAGGTCGTCGGGCGTCGGGCCGCGTGCGCCGGCGCTGCCGGCATGCTCCAGCCAGGCGGCCAGGAGCGCGGCCAGGAAGACGTCGCCGGCACCGGTCGAGTCGACCTGCCGGGCCGCGATGGCGTCGTATTCGATTTCGTCTGAAGGTCCCGCGCCGCCCGCCTCGAACAGGATCCCGCCGGTCGGCCCGTCGGTCAGGACCACCCGGGTCGCCGGACGAAGGACGGCGTTGAGGTCGGCGATCGTCGTTCCCGGCTCGAGGTCGGCGCGACTCACACCGATCAGGTCGGCGCGGTCGACGACCGCGCCGCGGGTTGGCGGCTTGCGAGCGGTCCGCTCTCCGGCGACAAGCGTGCGCAGGAGACCCTGCCATCCCAGCGCGAGGCGGGCCTGTTCGGGAATCGCAGCAGCCCACTCGGAGCCGGTCTCATTGGCGATCGGGACGACCAGCCAGGCTCCGGCGGCCAGCCAGCGTTCGGGCAGCGCGACGACCGGCAGCGGCTCGCCCGGCTCGAGACAGGTCTGCACCCGGCCGTGCTCGGTCTCGAGGTTCTCGAAGATCGGCCCTCGGCTGAGCGGGACGATCCGGACATCAACACCCGCCGCTCGGAGAAGGTCGATCTCGCGCGCCTGGGCGGCGGCAGGATCGGCCCCGATCACGGCGGCCGAACGCAGGCCGAGTCGGGCCGAGGTCAACGAGGCGTACGTCACTCCCCCGCCCGCCCGCCAGCCGCGCGGATCGGCCGGATCGACATCGCGGGTGACGTTGCCGACGTGGACGACGTCGATCTCGCCGCGCTCGGGGTATCGTGAGGGCATGTACTTCTACGAGCTCCATGAAGCCGAAGGCGACATCTTCTCCGACCTGATCCTCGTCCACGAGGAGCGCTTCGAGCCGGACGAGTTCCTCGAGCTGGTCAAGGCCGCCAATCGCAAGGTCCACGACGAGTTCGAGGAGGATACGTTGATCGAGGCCGTCGCCCGGGTCCTCGAGGAGGAGCAGGGCTTCACCACGGTCCTGGATGAGCGGCTCACTGCATCCGTCCTGGTCACCACCAACGAGGACGAGACCCAGCTGAGCGTCCTCGAGGTCGCCGACGCCGGCCCCGACTGGGGCGACGAGGACATCGACGAGAACGACATCGACGAGGACGACCTGCCCGACTACCGCGCCGTCATCGCCGAGCTGCGCCCGAACCGGGATCCGTCCCTGAACTGAGGCGCCCGAGCGGCCGACTACTTCGAGAAGAGGATCTCGAGCACGTCGCCATCCTTGACCAGGTAGGTCTTGCCCTCGGAGCGAAGGCGGCCGTGCTTGCGGGCCTCGGCCATCGAGCCCAGCTCCAGGAG
>DATGGQ010000009.1:0-56088 GCA_035308445.1 Candidatus Limnocylindrales bacterium
GAGCCCAAGGTCATCCCTAACGAGGAAGGCTCGCGCCTGACGCCATCGGTCGTCGCATTCGACGAAAAAGGCGAGGTCCTGGTCGGCCACATCGCGCGCCGGCAGGCGATCACGAATCCCGAGAACACAGTGTTCTCGAGCAAGCGCTTCATGGGGCGCAAGTACACCGATCCGGTGACGCAAGAAGAGATCAAGCGCGTCCCGTTCCATATCGTCGCGGCCGCGAACGGCGACATCGCGTTCGACATTCGCGGCAAGAAGTACTCGCCGCCGGAGATCGGCGCGCGCGTGCTCATGAAGCTGAAGCGAGCCGCCGAGGAGTATCTCGGCGAGCCGATCACCGATGCGGTGATCACGGTGCCCGCGTACTTCAACGATTCGCAGCGCCAAGCCACCAAGGACGCTGGCCGGATCGCCGGCCTCGACGTCAAGCGGATCATCAACGAGCCGACCGCGTCGGCCCTCGCCTACGGCCTCGACAAGAAGCAGGACGAGAAGATCGCGGTCTACGACCTCGGTGGCGGCACCTTCGACATCTCGATCCTCGAGCTCGGCGACGGCGTCTTCGAGGTCAAGGCCACGAACGGCGACACCCACCTCGGCGGCGACGACTTCGACCAGAAGGTCATCGAATGGCTGCTGACGGAGTTCAAGAAGGACCAGGGGATCGACCTGTCGAAGGATCCTCAGGCCCTCCAGCGCCTCAAGGAGGCGGCCGAGAAGGCGAAGATCGAGCTCTCGTCGACGATGTCGACCGAGATCAACCTCCCGTACGTCACGGCCGATGCCTCCGGCCCGAAGCACCTCGTGATCACCCTCACCCGGGCGAAGCTCGAGGACCTCGTCAAGGACCTCATCGACAAGACCAAGGCACCGGTCCAGGCCGCCCTCAAGGACGCCGGCCTGAAGTCCGGCGACATCGACGAGGTCATCCTCGTCGGCGGCATGACCCGGATGCCGGCCGTCCAGGAGCTCGTCAAGAGCCTGTTCGGCAAGGAGCCCCACAAGGGCGTCAACCCGGACGAGGTCGTCGCCGTCGGCGCGGCCATCCAGGCGGGCGTCCTCGGCGGCGAGGTGAAGGACGTCCTGCTCCTCGACGTGACCCCGCTGTCGCTCGGCATCGAGACCCTCGGCGGCGTCATGACGAAGCTGATCGAGCGGAACACGACGATCCCGACCTCGAAGTCGCAGACGTTCTCGACCGCTTCGGACAACCAGAGCCAGGTCGAGATCCACGTCCTCCAGGGCGAGCGCGACTTCGCGGCCGACAACAAGACCCTCGGCCGCTTCATCCTCGACGGCATCCCGCCGGCGCCCCGCGGCATCCCCCAGATCGAGGTGACGTTCGACATCGACGCGAACGGCATCCTCGACGTGAAGGCGAAGGACCGGGCGACGAGCAAGGAGCAGCAGGTCCGGATCACGGCCTCGTCGATGCTCTCGAAGGACGACGTCGACAAGATGGTCCGCGAGGCCCAGAGCCACGCCGAGGAGGACCGCAAGCGGCGCGAGGAGGTCGAGACCCGCAACCAGGCGGAGCAGCTCACCTACCAGGCCGAGCGGACGCTCGCCGATCTCGGCGACAAGGTCTCGGCGGAGGACCGCAACGAGGTCGAGACGAAGGTCGCCGGCCTCCGGGAAGCGCTGAAGGGCTCGGACATCGCGCTCGTGCGCTCCGGGATGGAGTCCCTGTCGGGGACGCTGAACCGGGTCGCGACCGCCGCCTATCAGGCGGCCCAGGCCGCCTCGGCCGCCGGCTCCGGTGACGGCACCGGCTCCGACGGGACCGGCGGCGAGGGTGGCGCGACCGGTGGCGCCGGCGGGGAGGGCGAGCCGGCGGGCGCCGGCGCCCGCTCCGGTGGCGACGGCGGCTCCGACGAGACGGTCGAAGGCGAGTTCAAGGAGGTCTGACCCTCGGGCCGCGCGCCCAACGCGACGGAGCCGGTCCGGGAGCAGCCCGGGCCGGCTCTTCGATTCCGGGCCTTGATCCGGGCAGGGCATGCCGCGACCGCGAAGAGGGACGCTGCGCGCCAGGTGTTCGGCCGGGCGGCTTGGCCGGGCGGCTTGGCCGGGCGACCTTGGCCGGGCGACTTGGCCAGGCGACCTCGCCGGGCGACTTGTTGACATCGGAATCTGGAGCAGTCACGTGACACCGCGACTCTTGACGGATGACCGCCGAATCGAGCCAATGGCGAAGAGTGTTGGCACGCCCGTGGGAAGGCGACCTTCAGGGTCTCCGGCAACGTTGCCTCGTGACCGCCTGGGATTCGGGTGTCAGGAATAGGAGGCCCGCGAGCGGCCGGTCGTGTGCCTCCGGCGCGCGGAGCCAGCGGCGGCACGCCCAGCCCCTCGCCGGGAACGTACTCCCGAAAATCGCCCGATGCGTTCCGACCCGCCGCCGCGACGTCCGGTCGTCGTTGACGACGAGGAGCTTCGAGACGGAGCTCGAGGTCCACCCGCGGTCGGTGCCAACCCGTGGTGCGAGGCGCAACTTCCGATCGAGGACGAACAAGGTCCGTTGGACGTCGGCAATCGTCGACTTGACCTCGACGACGAGCAGTGCCCGATAGGCCGGATGCCAGGCCAGGATGTCGATCGAGCCGCGCTCTCCGGCGAGGCTGAAGGATGCCTCGGGCAGCGTCTCCCAGCCGGCCACGCCGAGCAGCCCGATCGTTGCCTCGACGAGCGATGCGTGACGCTCGTCGAGCAGCCGGTCGAGGGCGGGCCCGTCCCAATCGAGCTGACACACCACCCTCGCGCGCAGCGGGCGGGCCACCCGCTCGAGGGTCAGGACGGTCACGCGCTCGGCGCGTCCCTGCTCGACCCCCGCGACCACGCCTCGCGACATCCCGGCCTCGGCGGCAAGCCTCGCCTGGGTCCAGCCACGGCGCCGTCGCAGGGCCCGGACCCGACGCCCGAAGCGAACGCCGTCCATCGACGGTCGAAGATGACTGCCGGCGGTCACCCCGCGCTTATCGTGGCGATCACGCGAGCGGCTCGATCCAGGAACAGGACGGCCGTCGCCCGGACTGACCCCGTTCGTGACAGGCCGGTGTCACGAGCCTCGGCTAGGATTCGCCGCCTGATGCAGGACGCCACGATGGTGGCCGGGCCCACGGCCAGCGGCGAGGGCTCGGCGACGCCGCCACTTATCTGCGCCCGGAACCTGACGAAGCGGTTCGGGGCGTTCACCGCGGTCGACGCGATCGACTTCGAGGTCGCGCCCGGCGAGGCCTTCGGCTTCCTCGGGCCGAACGGGGCCGGCAAGACGTCGACGATGCGGATGATCGGTTGCGTCTCGCCCGTCACCGACGGCGAGCTGAGTGTCCTCGGCATGGATCCGGCCGCCGACGGTCCCCGGATCCGGGCCCGGATCGGCGTGGTCCCGCAGCAGGACACGCTCGACACGGAGCTCACCGTCGAGGACAACCTCGTCATCTACGGCCGCTACTTCGGGATGAAGCGGAGCGAGGCCAAGCGCCGCGCGGCGGAGCTCCTCGACTTCGTCCAGCTGACGGACCGCGCCGGCAGCCAGGTCGAGCCGCTGTCCGGCGGGATGAAGCGCCGCCTGTCGATCGCCCGGTCGCTGATCAACCGGCCGGACCTCATGCTCCTCGACGAGCCGACGACGGGCCTCGATCCGCAGGCCCGGCACCTGGTCTGGGATCGCCTCTACCGGCTGAAGCAGCGGGGGACCACGCTCGTCCTGACGACCCACTACATGGACGAGGCGGAGCAGCTCTGCGACCGGCTGGTCGTCATGGACAAGGCCCGGATCGTGGCGGAGGGCTCGCCCCGCCAGCTGATCGAGCGGTACTCGACCCGCGAGGTCACCGAGATGCGGTTCGCGCCGGGCGAGCAGGATCGTCTCGACCACCAGCTCGACGATCTCGCCGAGCGGGTCGAGCGCCTCCCCGACCGGGTGCTGCTGTATGCCGACGACGGCGAGGCCGCCGTGGTGGCCGCCCGCGAGCGTGGGCTCCAGCCCGAGACCGTGCTCGTGCGCCGGTCCACGCTCGAGGACGTGTTCCTGCGGCTCACCGGCCGGAGCCTGATCGAGTGACTGCGGCCATCGCTCCGACGCCCAGCACGAGGACGCCGATCGCGCGCCCGCCGGCCCCGCCGACGGAGGGCTTCCTCGCCCGGGTCGCAAAGGCCTACGAGCACCAGTTCCTCCTCTACCGGCGGACCTGGCGTGGGTCGCTGTTCAACTCGTTCCTGTCGCCGGTCCTGTTCCTGCTCGCGATGGGCGTCGGCCTCGGGACGTACGTGAACCGCGGCGGCGGCGGTGCGACGCTCGGCGTCCCGTACCTGGTCTTCCTGGCGCCCGGCCTGCTCGCCGCGACGGTCATGCAGACCGCGTCGTTCGAGGCCACGTTCCCGATCATGGGCGGCTTCGTCTGGCAGAAGCGATACCACGCGATGCACGCGACGCCGATCGGCCCGGCCGAGATCGCCCTCGGCCAGCTGGCCTGGATCGCGACCCGGATCACGCTCGTCGGCTCGATCTTCGTGCTGGTCATGGTGCCGTTCGGGGCGGTCCAGTCGCCGCTGATCGTCCTCGCGGTCCCCGTCGCGACCCTCACCGGCCTGGCCTTCGCGACGCCGATCGCGGCCTATGCCGCGACCCAGAAGGTCATGACCAGCTTCAACTACATCTTCCGGTTCGCGATCACGCCACTGTTCCTGTTCAGCGGCGCGTTCTTCCCGGTCGAGAGCCTGCCGTGGTTCCTCCAGCCGATCGCGTGGCTGACGCCGCTGTACCACGGCGTCGCGCTCAGCCGGTCCATCGCGCTGGGGACGATCGCGGCGGGCCCCGGCATCGCCCTCGTCCATCTCGGCGTGCTCCTCCTCTACGCGCTCGGCGGCCTCGTGCTGTGCCTGATCGCGTTCCAGCGGCGGCTGGCCACGTGACCGCGCCGGGCCGCGCCCTCGTTCCGCGAGTGGTGCCGCCGCTCTCGATCGGCAGCCGGCGGGCGATCCACCCGTTCGAGCGGAGCCTGTACCTCTATCGTCGGACGTGGCTCGTCCTCGCCTCGGGCTTCTTCGAGCCGCTCTTCTACCTGTTCGCGATCGGGTTCGGCATCGGCAGCCTCGTCGGGACGCTGCCCGGCCCGGACGGCCAACCCGTGCCGTACGCGATGTTCGTGGCACCCGCGCTGCTCGCCTCGTCGTCGATGAACGGCGCGATCTTCGAGGTCACGTTCAACGTCTACGGCAAGCTTCGCTGGGACAAGGTCTACGACGCGATGCTCGCGACGCCGCTCGCCGTCGGCGACATCGCGGTCGGGGAGATCGCCTGGGCCCTCTTCCGGGGCCTGCTGTACGCGACGGGCTTCGTGCTTGTCATCGTCTTCGTGAACGCGGCGGTCACGCCCCTGATCCGATCGCCGCTCTTCGTCCTGGCGATTCCGGCGGCGATCCTCATCGGCTTCGCGTTCGCGTCGGTCGGGATGGCGGCCACGACCTACGCCCGGGGCTGGCAGGACTTCGACCTGATCCAGCTCGTGCTGCAGCCGCTGTTCCTCTTCTCGGGCACGTTCTTCCCGATCTCGACATTCCCGGCGCCGATCCAGCTCCTCGTCCAGCTCACGCCGCTGTACCACGGTGTCGAGCTGATCCGGTCGCTGTCGCTCGGGGTCGTCGGGCCACAGCTCCTCGTCCACGTCGTGTACCTGCTGGCGATGGGCGTGGTCGGGCTGCTCATCGTCGCCCGCCGGCTCGACAGGCTCCTGCTCAAGTAGACGCCACGACCCGCCGGCTCGAGCTCGCCCGGCTCGAGGCCGAGATCGTCGAGTGTCGCCGCTGCCCGCGCCTCGTCGCCTGGCGCGAGCAGGTCGCCCGGGAGAAGGTCGCCCGCTACCGCGACGAGCCGTACTGGCGCCGCCCGCTGCCGGGCTTCGGCGATCCGGATGCGCGGATCCTCATCGTCGGGCTGGCGCCCGCGGCCCACGGCGGCAACCGGACGGGCCGGGTCTTCACCGGCGACGCGAGCGGCGACTTCCTGTGGGCGGCCCTCCACCGGGCCGGGCTGGCCGACCGCGAGTCGAGCCGCCGGGCGAACGACGGGCTGACGCTGACCGGCGCCCGGATCGCGGCGGCGGTCCGCTGCGCGCCGCCGGCCAACAAGCCCACGATCGACGAGCGGGATGCCTGTGCGCCCTTCCTCGCCCGGGAGCTGGCGATCCTCGACGAGGCGACGCTGCTCGTGGTCCTCGGCGCGTTCGCCTGGAACGCCGTCCTCCGCGTCCTCGCCCAGGCCGGCGAGGCCGTCCCGCGGCCGCGCCCGCGGTTCGGCCACGGGGCGGAGGTCGTGATCGGTGCGCGGACGCTCGTCGGCTCGTTCCACCCGAGTCAGCAGAACACGTTCACGAAGCGCCTGACCCCGGCGATGCTCGACGCCGTCCTGGCGCGGGCCGTGGCCCTCGCGGCGACGGAGTAGCCGCTAGCTCGCGGCGCTGCCCCAGCGCGCAACGAAGGCATCGAGCCGCTCGAACACGACGCCGTCGAGCGCCTTCGCCTCGCGGATGAACGTCTCGAGGATCGTCATCCGGTGGCCCCGGCCGATGCACTCCGGGTGCATCGTCACGGTGAGGAGCCCGCCTGGCGCGTTGGCGTGGGCGTAGCGCAGCTCGCCGAGCCAGATCTCGAGGACCTTGGACGGGGCCGACAGCCCGTCGCGGCTCGGTCTGGGCTCGAAATGCGGCCAGTCGTCCAGGGCCCAGTAGATCGGCACTTCGACGAGGTCGCCCGGCTCGCCCCAGGTGGTGCCGTCCGTCGTGGAGTGCCGGTCGCCGTGGCGGACGCGGTAGAGCCGGTAGTCGTCGGCCATCAGCGACGAGTCGTACCGGAAGCCGGCCTCCTCGACGAGCCGGAGCGTCTCGGCGGCGAGGGCCCAGTAGGGCGCCCGATGCCCGGCGGGCGGCGTTCCGGCGACGCGGCTGAAGGCCTCGACGCAGCGGGCGAGGATCTCTCGCTGCTCGGCGACCTCGAGGGCCGAGAAGTCCTCGTGGTACCAGCCGTGGCAGGCGAGCTCGTGGCCACGCGACCGGATGGCGGCGGTCGAGTCGGCGAACGTCTCGAGCGTGTGGCCGGGGATGAACCAGGTCGCCCCGATCGCCTCGGCCTCGAGGACGTCGAGGATCCGGGGCACCGCCACGCGTGGGCCGAACTCGCCGTGGGACAGCTTCACGGGCGGATCGCCGCGGCGGATCGAGTCGGAGATCGCGTCGCTGTCGAAGGTGAGGGCCACGGTGAGCCGGGGTCGCTCGACCGGTGGCTCCAGGAGGCGGTCCACGCCGGGATCGTAACGGCGTCGCCCGTATCCTTCCGTCGATGGCCACCCTCGACTACTACGCGGTGCTCGGCGTCGAACGCGGTGCGAGCGACGCGGACATCAAGAAGTCGTTCCGGCGCCTCGCCCAGCAGTGGCATCCGGACGTGAACCAGGACCCGGCTGCCCAGCAGCGGTTCAAGGAGATCAACGAGGCCTACCAGGTCCTGTCCGACGCCGAGCGCCGGCAGCGCTATGACCTGTTCGGCACGGCCGACGTCGGCGACGCGGCGGCGGGCTTCGGCGGCTTCGCCGACATCTTCGACGCGTTCTTCGGGGGGAACGCGGCCGCGTCGCGGCGAGGACGTCCGGCCGGCGGCGCGGACCTGCGCTACGACCTCAGGATCACCTTCGAGGACGCGATTCTCGGGACCGAGAAGGAGATCGAGTTCCCGGTCCTGGCCCGCTGCGAGACGTGCGCCGGGAGCGGCGCGAAGCCCGGCACGGCACCGACGACCTGCCCGCAGTGCAACGGTCGCGGTGAGATCCGCAGCGTCCGCCAGACGATGCTCGGCCAGATGGTCAACGTCACGACGTGCCCTCGCTGTCGGGGCGACGGGACGATCGTCGAGACGCCCTGCGAGACCTGCAAGGGCGAGGGCCGCGTCGAGCGGCAGCGGAGCCTGCGCGTCACGATCCCGGCCGGCATCGACGAGGGCCACCAGATCCGGCTGTCGAACGAGGGCGAGGTCGGGCGCCACGGCGGGCCGGCGGGCAGCCTCTACGTCGCCGTCCACGTTGCGCCGCATCCGACTCTGAAGCGCGACGGCACGGAGCTGATCTACGAGGCCGCGATCGGGCTGGCCCAGGCGGCCCTCGGGACACGCATCGCCGTCCCGACGATCGGCGGCGACGACGAGGTCGTCGAGATCAAGGCCGGCACGCAGCCCGGAACGGAGATCCGGCTGCGCGGCCGGGGCGTGCCCCACCTCCGCCGGAGCGGCATCCGGGGCGATCTCCACGTCATCGTCGACATCGCGGTGCCCGCCCACCTCTCGAAGGCCCAGCGCGAGGCCCTCCACGCCTACGCCGTCGCCGCCGACGAGCCGGTCAGCGACGGCACTACGCTCCTGGGCAAGGTCCGCGACAAGCTTGGCTAGGGCTCGGCGGCCGGCGCCGGCGAGCTGGCTCGAGCTCTCGGTCGAGGTCGATCTCGAGGCGGTCGAGGCCGTGTCCGAGATCCTCGGTCGGGTGGCGCCCGGCGGGACGAGCGTCGAGCCCGGCTTCGAGCTTGTCGACGAAGGGCTGTCCGCCCGGGTGGACCCGGCCCGGCCGGCGGTCATCCGGGCCTACATGCCGGCGCGCGACCCCGCCGTCGCCGACCAGGCCTCCGCCGCGGTCGAGCAGGCGCTCGACCACCTCCGGGCGTTCGACCTCCGGCCGATCGGGCCGGTCACGACCCGCCTCGTCGACGAGGCCGACTGGGCCGAAGCCTGGAAGCGCCACTTCCCGGTGACGCGGATCGGCCGGCGCATCGTCATCCAGCCGTCGTGGCGCCGGCATCGAGCGGCCGCCGACGAGGTCGTGCTCGCGCTCGACCCGGGGATGGCGTTCGGGACGGGTCTTCATCCCACGACCCGGCTCTGCCTGGAGGCGCTGGAGTCCGTGGCCGATCGCTCGGCGATCGGTGGCGCCCGCGTCCTCGACGTCGGCTGTGGCTCCGGGATCCTGTCGATCGCCGCCGTGCGGCTGGGGGCCGCCACCGCGCTCGGCCTCGACATCGACCCGATCGCGATCGAGGCGACGCTGGCCAACGCGACCCGGAACCGGCTCGGTCCGCGGGTCACGGCGCGGCCGGGCTCGCTGCCGTCCGGCGAGCCCCGCTTTGACCTGGTCCTCGCGAACCTCATCGCGAGCGTCCTCGTCGGCCTCGCCCCCGGCCTGGCCGCCGAGCTCCCGCCCGGCGGAATCCTCGTCGCGTCGGGCATCTTCCGCGACCGCGAAGCGGTGGTGCGCGAGGCCTTCGAGGCGGCCGGCCTGACCGTGACGGGTCGCCGGGCAAGCGAGGATTGGGTCGCGCTCGAGGCGCGTCGCGCCGGGGGTGACCACGCGTCGGGTCCCCGGCTGACGGCGCAGGCGGCTGGCTAGAGGGCCGGCCACGAGGCTCGGCTGCCACTCGACCCTACAATCGCCGCCGATGTCCCCGCTGGTGCTGATCCCGCTGCTGATCGTCCACGTCAGCCTGGCCATCGCCCTGTTCGTTCCGGCGCTCCTCCTGCCGTTCGCGCTGCGCCCGCGCCGGTACGGCCCGCCTCCCGAAACGAGCGGCCGCGTCGTCCGGTCTCTCCTGTGGGTCCAGGCTCGTGGGACCCTGCCGATCGGGATCGGCGTCGGGCTCAGCGGGCTGGCCCTCGTCGGCGTCCTCGGGGTCGCGGTCCTGGGCCAGCCGTGGCTGCTCGTGGCCCTCGCGATCTACGCCGTCGACCTCGCCATCGCCCTCTTCATCCAGCGGCCCGGATTCCTGCGGCTCGGCCTGCTCCGTCGCGGGGACGACCCCGCGCTCGCCGCAAGCGCCCGACGCCAGCGCTACGTCTCGTACCTGATGGCCGGCCTCATCGGCACGATCGGCTTCCTGATGAGCACGAAGCCGGTGCTGTGGTGAGCGGGGGTCGCAGCCCGCGCGACCCGGACTGCATCTTCTGCCGGATCGTGGCCGGCGAGGTCCCGTCGACCGGCGTCCACGCCGGCGATCGCGTGATCGCGATCCGCGACATCGCGCCGCGCGCCCCGACGCACGTCCTGATCCTGAGCCGCGAGCACATTCCGTCCGCCGCCGACCTGACCTCGGACGATGCGGCGCTGCTGGCGGACGCCTTCGCCGCGGCCTCCGAGATCGCGCGGTCCGAGGGCATCGCGGAGCGCGGCTACCGGGTCGTCACCAACGTCGGGCAGTGGGGTGGCCAGACCGTCGACCACCTCCACTTCCACCTGATGGGCGGTCGATCGTTCACCTGGCCGCCCGGTTGAGCCGGCCCAATCAGGTGAGAGCGCGCCCGTCGGCCCGCCCGACTGCGCCCCTGCTCGTCGCGATCGTGGGCGCGATGATCGTCAGCGCCGGCTGCGTCGCCCAGGGTGGCGCCACGTTCCCGCCGGCCGGCACGACCCCGGCGCCCGCCGGCGGCGCGACCGCCGGGGCCCAGGCCCAGGTGCAGTCGGTGCTCGCCGTGGAGGGCATCCAGCTCCAGGACGCGAAGTCGCCGTACAGGCCGCCGGAGGGCGCCATCTTCGCCTCGACGGCGCGCACCGTGGTCCAGGCCGTCCTGCCGCAGGATCCGGACCATGGCTACATCGTCCTGTATGCGTTCGGCACGCCCCAGGAGGCCCTGGCCGGGGCACAGGACGAGGCGAGCTACATCGCCAGCGGGCCAGGCAAGGTCCAGTTCGTGCCGGGCACGCAGTTCACGCTTCGGGTCCTCGGCAACATCGCGATCTTCTTCCCGTGGTCGCCGGACTCGCCCGATCCCTCGATGGCGTCGGTCTCGCTCGCGCTCAGCCAGGTCGGTGACGAGGTGCCAATCCCGGGCTGACGGGCCCGGTGCCCGGGGGATCGGGTTGAAGCGGGCCTAGTGGGCGCTGACCGGGAGCGGCGCGTCGACGGCGGCCCAGTCGCGGACCTGGTTGCGCCGGACCTTCAGGGTGTGCGTCCGCGGGAAGTCGGCCTCGGGCCAGAGCCGCCAGCCGGCGATCCGCTGGTTCGGCCCGAGCGCCGCGTTCGCCGTCCGGACCGAGGCCTCGACCGATGACCGCAGCGCGTCGGACGGTGCCGCCGCATCCGTGCCGAGCGGGGCCAGGATGATCGCCTCGATCCGGCCGGGCTTCGTCTCGAGCACGACGGAGTCGCGGATGCCGGCCACCCGGAGGGCGTTCTCGATGTCCTCGGGGTACACGTTGAAGCCGTTCGGCAGCACGATGATGTCCTTGATCCGGCCCGACAGGATGAGCCGGCCGTCGGCATCGAGATGGCCGATGTCGCCCGTCCGGTACCAGCCGTCCGAGGTGAAGGCCTGGGCGGTCTGCTCCGGCGCCTGCCAGTAGCCCTTGAAGAGCGTGGGGCCCTTGAACTGGACCTCCCCGCCCTCGGCGATCCGCATCGTGATGCCCTCGGGCGGCCGGCCGACCGTCCCGAGCCCGTGATCCTGGAGGGTCGTGCACGAGCCGGTGCCGGTCTCGGTGGCGCCGTAGCCCTGCAGGACGATGACCCCGAGGTCCTCCCAGCCCTGCTGCAGCGCGGGCGGCAGGAACGCACCGGCCGAGACGAAGAGGCGGAACTCCCCGCCGAGCTGACGATGGACTGTCGAGAACAGCCGCCGCCGCAGCCCCAGCGGCAGCCGCCGGGCGATGGCCCGGAGCCGGTCGAAGGCGGCCCGCCGGCCGGCCTTGTCGACCTCCCGCTCGATCGCGCTCCAGAACAGGTCGAGGACCTGGGGCACGACGATCATCGATGTCACCCGGAAGGCCCGCAGGGCCTCGAAGATGACCCGCGGGTTGCGGCTCCGGACATACAGGATCGAGGCGCCGACATCGAGGGCGTAGAAGAGCCCGACCGCCTGCTCGAGGAGGTGCGACAGGGGCAGCAGCGACACGATCCGGTGGTCGAGCGGCGGGATGATCCGGTGGAAGCTCTCGATCGAGGCGAGCACGTTGTCGTGGGCCAGCATCACGCCCTTCGGCGTGCCGGTCGTGCCCGAGGTGAAGATCAGCTCGAAGAGGTCGTCCGACGCCGGAGCGGGCCAGGCCGCCAGCTGCGCCTCCCAATCGGCCGGGAAGGAGTCGTCGACCTCGGCGGCGATGGCCTGGACGTCGGTCGTCGGGAAGTCCGCGAGGCCCACCGCGGCGGGATCGCCGCCGTCGCGGCCGCCACCGAGGAGCAGCCGCGTCGCGCCGGAGGCCCGGACGATGCCCTCGATCGCCTCGCGCGACATCCGCAGGTCGAGCGGCACGAGGATCAGGCCGGCCCGCATCGCCCCGAAGTACGCGGCTGGGAGCTCCGGCATCGACGGGGACCAGGTGAGGAGGCGGTCGCCGCGCTCGAGCCCGAGGGCACGCAGCCGCCAGGCGGCGATCCGCGACCGCCGCCCGAGCTCCGCGTACGTCCACGTCTCGATGGCGCCGTCCTCCCCCCGGAGGGCGACAGCCGGCTGGTCAGCGAAGCGGCTGACGGCCGAGTCGAGGAGCTCCACGAGGGTCCGCATGGGACGCGCAGCCTACGACGCGCCCGGGACCGATATTCGTGCTATGCTCGGGTAGCATGTTAATCGACGCGGTCACCGGGTCGTTCGGCTTCACCGGGCGGGCGCTCACCGAGCGGCTGCTGGCCGACGGTCACGAGGTCGTGACGCTGTCGCGCCGGTCGGGCGGGAACGATCCCCTCCGGGGGCGGATCCGCGTCGAGCCCTTCGAGCCCGAGGCCCCCGGCGCCCGCGACCGGCTGGCGGCCAGCCTCGACGGCGTCGACACGCTCTACAACACGTACTGGATCCGGTTCCCGCGGCACGGCCTCACGTACGAGCGCGCGGTGGCCGGCTCGGCCGTCCTCCTCGAGGCGGCCCGCCAGGCCGGCGTGCGTCGCGTCGTCCACGTGAGCGTCGTGAACGCCGCGGTCGACTTCGCGACGCCCTACGTCCGGGCGAAGGCCGCCCTCGAGGCCATCGTCCGGAGCAGCGGGCTCGAGTGGGCGATCGTCCGGCCGACGCTGACCTACGGTCGCGACGACATCCTCGTCAACAACCTCGCCTGGGCGCTGCGCCGGCTCCCCGTGTACGGCCTGCCCGGGCTCGGCCGCTACACCGTCCAGCCGGTCCACGTCGACGACGTCGCCCGGATCTGCGTCGAGGCTGGCGGCGGCGAACCCGGCCGGACGATCGACGCGGCCGGTCCGGAGACCCTCGAGTACCGAGAGCTCGTGGAGCTCGTCCGGTCCGCGATCGGCAGCCGCTCGCTGGTGGTCCCGCTGCCGGCGCCGGTCGTGCTGCTCGCGGGGCGCGTCATCGCCCTGTTCGTCCGTGATGTCGTCCTGACCAGGGACGAGCTGACGGAGCTGACATCGAGCTTCCTGACATCGGCCCAGCCGGGCCTCGGGACGATCCGGATCACCGACTGGGTCCCGGCCCATGCCGACGAGCTGGGCCGGCGGTGGTCGAGCGAGCTCGCCCGCAACTACCGGATCGCCGCCGGCTGATCCCGCCGCGATCGGGCGGAACGACCCGAACGTCCGAGCCGCGCGGCCCTGTCGCGGGGTCTGCCACGCGACCACCCTGAGCGCACGAGGCTGGGCGCCCACCTGCCCCGCCGGAACGTCGGGTGAGCCATGAACGCCATCGTCGTCTACGAATCTCACTGGGGGAACACCGCGAGGATTGCCGAGGCGATCGCCGAGGGCATCGGCGAGGGCGCCCTGGCGATGACCACGAGCGAGGCGACGCCGAGCGTCGTCGCCGCGGCCGATCTCGTCGTCGCCGGGGCGCCGGTGATGGCCTTCAGCCTGCCGAACGAGACGCTCCGCCGAACCATCGCCGCCGATGACAAGGGCCCCAGGCCGCCTGACCTGTCGCATCCCTCGATCCGGACGTGGCTCGACAGCCTCGAGGTCCACCTCGGCGCCGCGGCGTCCTTCGAGACGCGGATCAAGTTCTCGCCGGGCGGCGCGACCGGGTCGATCGATCGACGGTTCCGGAGCGCCGGCTACCGGACGATCGCCAAGCCGGGCAAGTTCATCGTGACCGGGACGTACGGCCCGCTCCGCGACGGCGAGGTCGAGCGGGCCCGGGCCTGGGGTGCCGACCTCTGGGCGGCGATGCGCTGACGGCCTCGGCCGAGGGTCCGGCATCCGTGACAGTTCGATCGCGGCGGGCTATGCTCCGGCGGCTCCGCCGCGGATCGCCCGTGCCCGGCACGGACCTGCCGCGAGGCACGGGGCCCGAGGAGGTGAATCCGGGATTGGCTGAAGTCCGAGTGGGCGAGAACGAGACGTTCGAGAGCGCCCTGCGCCGCTTCAACAAGAAGATCCAGCAGTCCGGCATCCTCGCCGAGGCCCGCCGCCGCGAGCACTACGAGAAGCCGAGCGTGAAGCGGAAGCGCAAGGAAGCCAAGCGCAAGAAGAACGCACGGACACCGCAGGGCTGATCGGCACGACCGACCAGCCGCGGGCGACCCGCCCCAGGTGCCGACACCGGTGACCCTCCGCGAGAAGCTCCAGTCCGAGATCACGGCCGCGATGCGGTCCGGTGATGCGCTGCGCCGTGACACGCTCCGGATGGCGACGAACGCCGTCTACAACGCCGAGAAGCGCGACCGCCGAACCTATACGGACGACGAGATCGCGGGAATCCTGGCGAAGGAGGTCAAGACCCGGCGCGAGTCGGTCGAGGCGTTCACGACCGGTGGTCGTGCGGACCTGGCCGACAAGGAGGGGGCGGAGATCGCGATCCTCGCCGAGTTCCTCCCCCAGGCCCTGTCCGAGGACGAGCTGCTGGCCCTGATCGACGAGGCCGTGTCCGCGACCGGCGCCTCCGGACCGCGCGATCTCGGGGTGGTCATGGGCTGGCTGGCGCCGCGGACGCGCGGCCGGGCGGATGGCCGCCGGGTCAGCGAGCTCGTCCGGGCCCGCCTCGCGGGTTCGGCATGACGCTCCTGAATCGCGGGACGGTCCAGGCCGAGGCCGTGCGGCCGTCCCGGCGCGAGATCATCCGGCTCGCCGCCGTGGCTGCCGCGCTCATCGTCGTCATGACCTCGATCCTCGGGGTCGACCTGTCGCCGCAGTTCGACTTCCAGGTCGGGGACCTCGCCCCGGTCGACATCCGGGCGCCGCGCGCGGCGACGTTCACGAACGACATCCTCACCCAGCAGGCGCAGGACGCCGCCCGGGCGGCGGTCCCGCCGCAGTACGACTACACGACCGACAAGGCGATCGCGATCTCCGCCGAGCAGCTCACGGCGTTCGGCCAGGAGGTCGCCCCGCTCGATGCCGCCTACGAGCCGAAAACGACGGCGGCTGCCCGACAGGCGGTCGTCGACGCGTTCCTGCCGAAGCTCTCGCCGGACGCCCAGCCGGTGCTCATCGCCCTCAAGCCCGATCGCTGGGATCCGGTCCGGGCCGAGGCGGCTCGCGTGCTCGACGTCACCGAGCGCACGGAGCTCCGCGACGACGCCGTGGCCATCACTCGGCTGCAGCTGGCCCAGCAGATGGCCGGCGGCCTGACCGAGGGCGAGCGGACCCTCGCCGCGAGCCTGATCGCGCCACTCCTCATCCCGAACAGCTCGTTCAGCGACACGCTGACCCAGCAGGCGAAGGACCGGGCGGCCGAGGCCGTCCCGCCGGTCATCGACGAGATCGCCCAGGGCGAGGTCATCGTCCGGGCCGGGGACAAGATCGGGGCGGTCGACCTGGAGCGCATCCAGGCCGTCGGCCTCGACGTCGCGTCGCCCGACTACGCGAGCCTCGCCGGCTGGCTCGTCCTCTCGGTCCTGCTCGTCACCCTCGTCCTCGGTTGGGTCTGGCGCTTCCGGCGCCAGTTCTGGCACCGCAACAACGTCCTGTTCCTCGTCGGGCTGCTCGTCGTGCTCGCCGCCTTCGCCCTGAAGCTGACCGCCGGACGGGCGGCGCTGCCGTTCGTCCTGCCGATCGCGGCGGTGCCGCTGCTGGTCACGGTCCTGCTCGATGCCGAGTCGGCGATCGTCGTCACGGCGATCGTCGGGATCATCGCCGGGGCGGTGAACGGGCCGTCCCTCGAGCTCGGCGCCTACGTCCTGCTCGGCGGCCTCGCCGGCATCCTGGCCATCCGCCGCGGCGACCGATTCCAGATGTTCATCCAGGCCGGCGTCGCGACCTTCGCCGCGCAGGCCCTGGTGGTGACCGCGTTCTCGCTCCTCGGCGAGCGGGACATCACCGGCGTCATCCAGCTCATCGGCGCGGCGGCCGTCTCGGCGGGCCTGTCGGCCGTGGTGGCCGTCGGCAGCTTCGCCGTCCTCGGGAACGTCTTCGGGTTGCTCACGGTGTTCCAGCTGCTCGAGCTGGCAAACCCGTCCCAGCCCCTGCTCCGGCGGCTGCTCGTCGAGACGCCGGGCACGTACCACCACTCGCTGATGGTCGGGAACCTGGCCGAGCGCGCGGCCGAGGCGATCGGCGCCGATCCGCTGATCACCCGCGTCGCGGCCTACTACCACGACATCGGCAAGCTGGCGAACCCGGCCGCGTTCATCGAGAACCAGGCCGGCGGCGAGAACGTCCACGACGAGCTCGATCCCGAGGCGTCGGCCCAGATCCTCAAGCAGCACGTCGCGGACGGGATCGATATCGCCTACCGGACGCGCCTGCCGAAGCCGATCATCGCCTTCATCCCGCAGCACCACGGGACCGCGATCATGAGCTACTTCTCCGCGAAGGCCCGGGAAGAGGCCGCCGCGCCGTTCGGGGGTCTCGCGACCGAGGAGGGGCGTCGAGCCGCCGAGGCCGTCGATACCCGTCGCTTCCGCCACGCCGGGCCGAAGCCGCAGAGCCGCGAGGCGGCCCTCATCATGCTGGCCGACGGCGTCGAGGCCTCCGTCCGATCGCTGGAGTCGCGTGACGAGCCGGCGATCCGGGGCATGGTCCACCGCATCGTCACGGAGCGCCTCGAGGACGGCCAGTTCGACGAGTGCGACCTCACGCTGCGCGACCTCAAGACGATCGAGGAGGCCTTCGTCCAGCAGCTCCTCGGGATGTACCACCAGCGGGTCGCCTACCCGCAGAACAAGGTCGTCGAGCTCGAATCGCGGCGCGCCGCATCGGGCGGCGGACCGGCCGCCGGCGGTCCGGCCGCCGGGGGCCCCGGGGGGAGCGGAGGCTCGCCTGCCCGCTGATGCGACCCGGGTCCACCATGTCGGCCCGTGGCGGATCGACGTCGTGCGTCGGGCCGGGACGCTCCGGGTCGCGCCCGACACGGTCCTCGTCCGGGCGGTCGGCGCGGCGCTCGAGGCCGCCGGCGCCCCGATGCCCGGCGGGGTGACCGTCGTCCTCACCGACGACGCCGAGCTCGCCGAGCTGAACCACGAGCACCTGGGCCACGATGGGCCGACCGACGTGCTGTCGTTCCCGATGCTGCCGCCAGAGGCGTTCCCGGCGCGCAGGACCCGCCGTGCCGCAGCGGGCCAACGCGCGCCCCGGATCCACATCGGTGACATCGCGATCTCGGTCGAGCGGGCCGTCGAGCAGGCCGTCCAGGGTCGGGGCGGCCAGACCGGCGACGTCCGCTGGTCGCCCGCGGACGAGCTCCGGCTCCTCGTGACGCACGGGACCCTGCACCTCTGTGGCCGGGACCACGCCAACCGCGAGGACGAGCGCGCGATGCGGAGCCTGGAGCAGGCCCTCCTCCGGTCCTGACCGGATCTCGGGGCGGCCCGGTACCATCCCGGCACGCCCCGCCGGACGTCGTCCCGGGGCTGATTGGCGTGTTCGGGAGATCGAGCCATCGACAAGATCGTCATCGGGCTGGGGAACCCAGGCGACCAGTACGCCGAGACGCGCCACAACATCGGCTGGATGGTCCTCGACCGGATCGCCGATCGCGCCGGCTGGACCGGCGGTGGCCGTCGACGCGACGCCGCATCGACGATCGGGGGGCGCTATCACGGGATCGACCTCCTGCTCGTGAAGCCGCTGACCTATATGAACGAGTCGGGGATCGCCGTCCGGAAGGTCCTCGCCCGCGAGCGCGCCCCGCTGTCGGAGCTGCTCGTCGTCGTCGACGACTTCGCCCTGCCGTTCGGCAAGCTGCGCTTCCGCGAGGGCGGCGGGCCGGGCGGTCACAACGGCCTCCGATCGATCATCGCGGAGCTCGGCAACGAGCAGTTCGGTCGGCTGCGGGTCGGTATCGGGGCACCCGAGCAGCGGTTCATCGACCACGTCCTCTCGCGGTTCGAGGCTGACGAGCGGGCCCGCCTCGACGAGCTGCTCGATGCGGCCGCGGATGCGGTCGAGGCCTGGGCGCAGGAGGGCACGAACAAGGCCGCGACCCGGTTCAACCCGTTCGACCTTCGGCCGGCCGACGGCGACCGGGTTGCCCCGCCGGGCGAGGTCGATGGCCCGCCCGATGCGGAAGGGATCCGCCGGACGAAGACGGGCTGGCGCAAGGTCCGCCCGAGCAGCGAGCCGTCGTGAGGCAGCCGAGCCTTCGCGGCCGGCGAGGCTGGGAGCGCCGGGCCGGGGAGGCGAGGGCGCCCGATCGGCCGGTCGGCGCGGGCCGGCGGGTGCCGGACCTCTCGGGGCTGACGCTGCCCCTCGCGGAGACCGCGGAGCTCCGACAGGTCGCTGGTCGCCTCGCCGAGCCGTCGACCCGCGGGGGCCGGCACGTGTCGGTGGCGAGCGTCCCGCACGGCGCCAAGAGCTACCTGGCCGCGACCGTGGCGCGGACGCTCGGTCGGCGGCTGGTGTGGGTCGCCCGGGACGCCGAGATCGGCGATCGGGTGGCGGACGAGCTGCAGGCATGGATCGGCGATCCCGAAGCGGTCGTCGTCCTCGAGCCGCGAACCGCGCTGGCCTACGAGCGCTCGGAGCTCGTCGCCGACGAGACGGCGGCCCGCGTCGCGACGCTGGCGGCGTGGCGAAGCGGTCGCGCCCGGATCCTGGTGGCCGGCGTCCAGGCGCTCATCCAGCACACGATCTCGCCGGAAGATCTGCCGGCGTCGCCGCGGGAGCTGCGGGTCGGGACTCGCCTCGACCAGAGCCAGCTGCTCCGGGACCTGCTCGCGCTCGGCTACTCGCCCGTCATCGAGGTCGCCGGCCGGGGCGAGTTCTCGCGCCGGGGCGGGATCGTCGACGTGTTCCCGCCATCGGCCGCGCTGCCAGTGCGGATCGACTTCTTCGGTGACGAGATCGACTCGCTGCGGCGCTTCGATCCCACGGACCAGCGTTCCGTCGGCCCGGTGGACCTGGTCAGCCTCCTGCCGGCATCGGAGTTCCTGCTGCCGCACGCGGGAGGGTCGGCGATCCGCGACCGCCTCGGGTCGCTCGCGTTGCGGCTGCCGGAGCGCCTCGCCGGCGACCTCGAACGGCTCGCCGGGGCGGACGCTCCCACGGCGGCCACGCGCGCCATCGACATCGGCGACGCGGCCGAGGTCTGGGCCCCGTACGTCGCGCCGTCCGTCGGGCTCGACCACCTCGACCCGGAGACCGTGCTCGTCCTCGACGAGCCGGGTGACCTCGAGGAGGCCGGCCGCTTCCTGTGGCAGCAGGCCGGCGAGCGACACGCCGACCTCGTCCGATCCGGCGACCTGCCCGAGCGCTGGGCCTCGACGTATCTCCCGGAGCGCGACTGGTCCAGCCGGCTCGCCAGTGCGATCACGCTCGAGCTGACATGGGAGTCGGAGGTGGCGCGAGCGCTGGCCCGCGGCCGCGACGGGCTGGGCGACCTGTTCGGCTGGCGCGAGCCGCAGCTGCCGCTCGGCCGGGCCCAGCGGATCGGCGAGGCCGTCGAGCGCTGGCGTGACCGGCCGACCCCGCCGCGGATCGTCATCGCCTCCGACCAGGCACCCCGGCTCGCGGAGCTGCTCGAGGAGGCCGGCGAGAGCGTCGGCGTGATCGACGTCCTCGATGAGCCGCCGCCCCGGGGTGCGGTGGTCGTCGTCGACCGCAGCCTGAACGGCGGCTTCGACCGCGGGCCCGACGGGGTGACCTTCGTCACGGATCGCGAGCTGTTCGGGAACGTCCGGGTCCGACGGCCGAAGGCCCTCCGCCGGGTCGTGCCGCGGGACATCCTGGAACGGCTGTCGCCCGGCGACCTCGTCGTCCACATCGACCATGGCGTCTCGCGCTACGAGCGGATGCTGCGCCGGAGCTCGGGAACCGGCGACGAGCGCGACTTCCTCGAGCTGTCGTTCGCCGGTGGCGATCGGATCTTCGTTCCGGTCGAGCAGATCGCCCGGGTCACGCGCTACTCCGGCGGCGAGCGGCCCCAGCTCTCGAAGCTCGGTGGCGGCGAGTGGCTCCGAACCAAGCAGCGGGTCCGCAAGGCCGTCATCGATCTCGCCGAGGAGCTCCTGGCCCTGTACGCGGCGCGGGCCGACGCGCCCGGCCATGCCTTCGCCGGGGACGGCCCGTGGCAGGCCGAGATGGAGGCCTCGTTCCCGTACGAGGAGACACCCGACCAGCTCCGGGCCGTGGACGAGGTCAAGCACGACATGGAGGCGATCCGGCCGATGGACCGCCTCGTGGTCGGGGACGTCGGCTACGGCAAGACCGAGGTCGCGCTCCGGGCCGCGTTCAAGGCGACGCAGGACGGCCGGCAGGCCGCGATCCTCGTGCCGACGACGGTCCTCGCGGCCCAGCACCACGAGACGTTCCGGGCACGCTTCGCCGCTTTCCCCGTGAAGGTCGGGATCCTGTCGCGGTTCGTCTCGAAGGCCGACCAGGAGCGGACGCTCGCGGGATTGGCGGACGGCACGGTCGACATCGTGATCGGCACCCATCGGTTGCTGTCGCGAGACGTCCGGTTCCGGGACCTGGGCCTGCTCGTCGTCGACGAGGAGCAGCGGTTCGGCGTCGCGGCGAAGGAGCGGCTGAAGCAGCTCCGCCGCGAGGTCGACGTCCTGACCCTCTCCGCGACCCCGATCCCGCGGACGCTGAACCTCGCGCTCGCCGGCGTCCGCGACATGAGCGTCATCGAGACGCCGCCCGAGGACCGGTTGCCGATCCAGACCCGGGTCGCCGAGGCGTCGGCCGGGCTCGTCCGGGACGCGATCCTGCGCGAGCTGGACCGCGGCGGCCAGGTCTTCTACGTCCACAACCGGGTCGAGACGATCGAGGCCCAGGCCGAGCAGCTCCGGAAGATGCTGCCCGACGTCCGCCTCGTCGTCGGCCACGGTCAGATGGCGGAGGGCCAGCTCGAGAGCGTCATGCTGACGTTCGCGGGCGGCGAGGCGGATGTGCTCGTCTGCACGACGATCATCGAGTCGGGGCTGGACATCCCGAACGCCAACACGATCGTCATCGACCGGGCCGACACGCTCGGGCTCGCGCAGCTCTACCAGCTTCGTGGTCGGGTCGGGAGATCCAGCCGGCGGGCCTACGCGTATCTCCTCTACCGGCGCCGTGAGCGGATGTCGGAGGACGCCCGGAAGCGACTTCAGGCGATCTTCAACGCCAGCGAGCTCGGCGCCGGCTTCCAGATCGCGCTGTCCGACCTCGAGATCCGCGGCGCCGGCAACATCCTCGGTGCCGAGCAGTCGGGCCACATGGCCGCGGTGGGCTTCGACCTCTACTCGCGGCTCCTGGCGGAGGCGGTCGAGGAGCGCAAGGCGGCCCACGACGGTCGCGCCCCGATCCTCGTCCCCCAGCAGGCCGTCGTCGACCTGCCGCTCGAGGCGCACCTGCCGGATTCGTATGTTGCCGAGGAGTCGCAGAAGCTCGAGCTCTACCGGCGCCTCGCGAACGCCCGCTCGGCGGGCGACGTCGCGGCGTTCCGGCAGGAGGTCATCGACCGCTTCGGGCCGATGCCGCCGCCCGTGCTGCGACTGGTCGAGGTCGCCGAGCTGCGGCTCGCGGCGGAGGGGGCGGGCGTCTCGTCGATCTCGCGCGAGGAGGGCCTCCTGGTCGTCCGGTTCGGCCTGGGCCTGTCGCGGGCGACCGCGATGCGACTGCTGACGCCGGCGGCGCTCCCCGGCGTGCGCGGCTCGGACATCACGTTCGCCTCGAACCAGGTCCGGTTCCGCCTGCCGAAGGATCCGCTGAAGGGCTGGAGCCTGACCCAGGCGATCGTCGCGCGGCTGGCCGCCGTCGCGTAGCGGGCCGCCGTCCCGGGTACGTGGTCACCGGAGGACCCGAGATCGGGTCGCGGCGGCGGCGACGGCCTCGCCCAGGCGCTCCACGGAGCGAACCGAGATCGGCTCGAGACCCACGATCAGGTGGCCGGCGCCGGTCCTCTCCCAGGCGCGGAGCACGTCCGTGAGCTCGGACACGGAGCCGGCGAAGGCCCGCGGATCCGGCTCCGGGACCGGCGGCTGGTCCGGGTCGCGGACGGTGATGCCCACCGTCCGCTCGATCGCATCGGCGGGCCGTCCCGCCGCCGCCAGCGCCGCGTCCAACCGGTCGAACCGTTCCCGGGAGCGGTCGTCCGGCGCACCGTACCAGGCGGTGTTCCAGGCGTCGGCCCAGGCCGCGGTGAGGGCGAGCATCCGGGGCTTCTCCGCGGCGACGAGGATCGGGATCCGGCGCGCGGGCGATGGCAGGAGGATTGCGTCACGGATCGTCGTGTATGGGCCGGTCATCGTCACCCGCTCGCCGTCCAGCAGGCGGCGGATGACCTCGAGCGACTCGGCGAAGCGCGACACCCGGTCGGCGAACGGCAGGCCCATCGCCTCGTATTCCGGCTCGTGCCAGCCGCAGCCGAGCCCGAGGATCAGGCGGCCGTTCGAGACGACATCCAGCGCCGCCGCCATCTTCGCGGTCAGCACCGCGTTCCGGAACGACGTGCAGGCGACGATCGTGCCGACCGAGATCCGGCTCGTGACCGCCGCGACGCCGCTCAGGATGGTCCAGGCCTCGTGGAGGCCGGACTCAGTGCCGTCCTTCGCGCGGTGGATGAAGTGATCGGCGACCCAGGCCGAGTCGAGCCCGGCATCCTCGGTCGCCCGGGCCACCGCGACGATGTCCGCGAACGACGGGACGCCGTCCGGGCCTTCGGTGTCGCCGATCGGGAGGACCACTCCGACCTTCATCGGCGGGAGTGTAGGAGCGACTCCTCGGGCATACTCGGCCGATGCCCGAAGCCCTGCCCGAGCCCACGGCGGGCGAGCCAGCCACCGACGCCCGCGTCTCGGACGAGATCTCGCCCGAGGAGCTGGCCCACCCCGAGAGCCTGGGTGCCGTTCATGTCACGGCCGTTCCGCCGTCCGAAGGCGGGCTGTGGTCGGTGCAGCGCCGGCCGCTGACCCTCGGCCTCGTCCTGACGATCACGCTGGTGGCGGCGGAGGCGCTGGCGATCTCGACTGCGATGCCGATCGTCGCCCGGGAGCTCGGCGGCCTGGAGCTGTACGGCCTCGTGTTCTCGGCGTTCTTCGTCGGCTCGATGTTCGGGGTGGTCGTCGTCGGCGGGCTCATCGATCGGATCGGCGTCGTCCGGCCGTTCGTGCTGGGGCTCGTGCTGTTCGGGATCGGCCTGACCATCGGCGGGCTGACGCCGTCCATGCCGATCCTGATCGTCGCTCGATTCATCCAGGGGGTCGGCGGCGGGACGATCCCGCCCGTCGCCTACGTGGCGATCGGCCGGACGTTGCCCGAGCACCTCCGGCCCCGGATGTTCGCGCTGCTGTCCACGGCCTGGCTCGTCCCGGGCCTGGCCGGACCGGCGATCGCGGGGTTCGTCGCCGAGACATGGAGCTGGCGCCTCGTCTTCCTCGGGCTGCTGCCGCTCATCGTGATCTCGGGGACGATGGCGTTCCGCGGCCTGCGCGGGATCCGTGAGAGCTCGGCGGCCCGCTCGACGGACTCGCTGAGGCGCCGCCTCGGAGAGGGGATCGCCCTGGCCGTCGGCGTCTCGCTGCTGACGGCCGGGCTGGAGAGCGACTCGCCCGTCCTGGTCGTCGGCCTGACCGCCGTGGGTGCCGGGATCACCGCGTTCGTGTTCGCGCGGTTCACCCCGCCGGGCACGCTGCGGGCCGCCCCGGGCTACCCGACGTCGGTCCTCCTCCGCGGCCTGACGACGTTCATGTTCTATCTCGTGGACGTCTACGTGGCCCTGCTCCTCGAGCAGGTCCGTGGCCTGTCAGCGACCGAGGCCGGCATCGCCCTCACCGGGGCGACGATCTTCTGGACGTTCGGCTCCTGGACCCAGGCGCGCCTGTCGACGCGCTACCGGCCGGAGCAGTTCGTGCGCGTCGGGTTCCCGATCGTCGCGGTCTCGATCGGCCTCCTCGGACTCGTGCTGTTCCCGAGCGTGCGCGCGCTCCTCGCCGTGCCGATCTTTGCCGCCGCTGGCTTCGGCATGGGCCTGACCTACGCCCAGTTCGCGATCCTCGTCCTGCGCGACGCGCCGGCGGCCATCCAGGGCAAGGTCACGGCCGGGCTGACGCTGTCCGATTCGATCGGCACGAACCTCGGGACGAGCGTCACGGCCGGGGCCATCGGCGCCGCGGTCCGGGCCGGCCTGGGGCCGGGTCCGGGCATTGGCCTGGCGGTGCTCCTCGCGGCCGCCCTCGGATTCGCCGGGTTCCTCCTGTCGCCCCGGCTGCGACCGACCGTACGGTAGACTCGGCTCGTGTCCGCCGAGGATCTCCGCGCCAGGATCCGCGAGGTTCCGGACTTCCCGAAGCCCGGCATCCTCTTCTACGACATCACGACCCTCCTGAAGGACCCCGCCGCCTTCAAGGAGGCGATTCGGCTCATGATCGAGCCGTTCAAGGACGACCGGGTGGACGTCGTGGTCGGGATGGAGTCGCGCGGCTTCATCTTCAGCGCCCCGATGGCGCTCGAGCTCGGCGCCGGCCTCGTCCCGGTCCGGAAGCTCGGCAAGCTGCCGGCCGACACGCTGTCGGTCGAATACGCGCTGGAGTACGGCTCGAACACCCTCGAGATCCACCGCGACGCGATCCAGGCCGGCCAGCGGGTCCTCATCGTCGACGACCTCCTCGCCACCGGCGGCACCGTCCACGGCACGATCGAGCTCGTCGAGCGGCTGAAGGGCGAGGTCGTCGGCCTCGCCTTCCTCGTCGAGCTGGAGTTCCTGCACGGCCGCGAGCAGCTCGGCGGGCGCCGCGTGGCCAGCGTCATCCGGTATTGACCGACCGGCCCTCGACGGACGCCGACCGCTCGCCCGACCGCCCATCGGAAGCCCGCCCTCGATGACCGACCCGACTGATCCCGACCGCCGCCAGTTCTTCCGGCGCTTCGCCGGGGAGGTCGTCCGGAGCGCGGCGTCGGTGGCCGGCGCCGTCGGCGAGCTGCGCGAGCGCTCCACCGCCGAGGCCGCGAGCCTCCTGCGCGGGGACCCGGACGAAGTGCATCCGAGCGCGGACGTCGTGCCCGCGTCGGCGTCCACCACGCCGGCGTCCGCGGCTTTAACGACCGCCGCGCCGCCCCTCGAGCTGGCCTCGGCGCCCGCGCCGCCCGGTCCCCGCGGCTTCCGGACGCCGTTCCGATTCGGCTCTCCGGACGGGCTCCTCGTCATCGACCAGCGGCGCCTGCCCGACGAGCTGATCGAGGTCTCGGTCCGGGACGCGCACGACGCGGCGAAGTCGATCCGCGACATGATCGTCCGGGGCGCTCCCGCGATCGGGCAGGTGGCCGCGCTCGGGCTCGCCCTGCAGGCGCACCGGGCCCTGGACGCCCAGCCGCGCCCGCGGCGGGTGATCCTCCAGGAGGCCGCCGAGACCTTGCGGGCGGCCCGGCCGACCGCCGTGAACCTCGGCGGGGCCGTCGACCGGATGATGGCCCGCTACCAGGCGATCGGGCCGCTCACCGCCGACGGCGGCACGATCGAGCGCGAGCTGATGGCGGAGGCCGAGGCGATCGTCGCCGAGGCCACCGACGAGCACGGGCGGATGGCGGAGGCCGGGCTCGGGATCCTGCCCACCCCGCCGGATCGGCCCCTGCAGGTCCTCACCCACTGCAACACGGGGCCACTCGCCGCCGGCCAGTACGGCACGGCCCTCGGCGTCGTTCAGGCGGCCCACCATGCCGACCGTTCGCTGCACGTCTGGGTCGACGAGACCCGTCCGTACCTGCAGGGCGCGCGGCTCACCACCTGGGAGCTCGACCAGGCCGGCGTCACGCACACCCTCATTCCGGACATGGCCGCCGGCCCGCTCATGGCCCGCGGCGAGGTCGACGTCATCGTGGTTGGTGGGGACCGGGTGGCGTTGAACGGCGACACCGCCAACAAGATCGGCACCTACACGTTGGCCGTGCTGGCGAAGCGCCACGGCGTGCCGTTCTACGTTGTCGCGCCGCTGACCTCGGTCGACCTCGGGACACCCGACGGCTCGGCCATCCCGATCGAGGAGCGGCCTGCCGAAGAGGTCACGACCATCCGCGGCGTCCGGATCGCGCCGGTCGGGACCGAGGTCTTCAACCCGGCCTTCGACGTGACGCCGGCGGAGCTCATCACCGGGATCGTGACCGACGAGGGCGTGGTGACCGCGCCGTACGAGGCTGGCCTTCGGGCGGCCGTCGAGCGGCGGGCCGCGCGCCGCGCCGGGTCGGCCGTCGGCACGGCAGCCTGACGTGGCGACCGTCGCGCTCGATCGGGAGGCCGGCCGGGTCGTCGCCGGCGTCACAACCGATCGCGCCGTCCTGCGGCGCTTCCTCGAGCACGACCGGCTCCTCGCCGCCTACGCCATCTGCGACCTCGACGACCGGGAGTTCGGTCGGGCCCGCTGGGGCCTCGCGACCGCGAGCGGCGAGCCGATCGCCGTCGCGATCGAATACGGCGGGCTGTCGCCGCAGCCCCTGTTCGTCATGGGCCGCGAGGACGGCATCGACGCCCTCCTGCGCGATGTCATCCGGCCGCGCCTCACGTACGTCGCCGTCCCGCCCGACAGCCTCGTGGCGGTGCAGCGTCGCTACCGGCTCGACCCAGGCCCGCAGATGGTCCGGATGTGGGTCGACGGCGAGCGCTTCAAGCCGAAGGTCATCGACGACGTCGAGCCGCTGCGTCCGTCGGACGCCCCGGAGCTCAACCGGCTGTATCGGCTCGGGTTCGGCTCGTGGCTGCCGCCGCAGGCCGTGGCCGAGGGCGTCTACTACGGCATCCGCGTCGGCCGGAAGCTCGTGGCCGCGGCCGGGACGCATGTCGTCGGCCGGGACGCCAGGATCGCGGTCGTCGGCAACGTCCTCACCCAGGCTGAGTACCGGGGCCGCGGCTATGCCGAGGCGACGACCTCGGCCGTCACCGCCGCGCTGCTCCGCTTCTGCGACCATATCGTCCTCAACGTCCGGGCGGACAACCCGCCGGCCCTGAACGCCTATCGCCGCCTCGGCTACGCCGAGCACGTCCGGTTCGAGGAGCGCCTCGCCCACCGGACCGGGTCGTTCTGGGCGGAGGTCGCGGGAGCGATTCGCCGGCGCCTGATCTCGAGCCCACGAGAGGATCGATGACCGACACCGAGACACGCCGCCCAAGCCATGACGTCGTCGACCTCGGCCTCGCGGCCGAGGGCGTCCGCCGGATCGAGTGGGCCGAGCGCGAGATGCCCGTGCTCCGATCGATCCGGGAGCGGTTCGCGAAGGACCGGCCGCTGCGCGGCATCCGGATCGGGGCCTGCCTGCACGTCACGACCGAGACGGCAAACCTCATGCGGACGCTCAGCGCCGGTGGCGCCGGGGTCACGCTGGCCGCCTCGAACCCGCTCTCGACCCAGGACGACGTCGCCGCGGCGCTCGTCGCGGAGTACGGCCTCGCGGTCCATGCCCGCCGCGGCGAGGACCGCGACACGTACTACCGGCATCTCAATGCCGTGGCCGACACGCACCCGGCGGTCACGATGGACGACGGGTGCGACCTCGTCTCGCTGCTCCACCAGGACCGGCCCGCCCAGGTGCCCGAGGTCATGGCCGGCACCGAGGAGACGACGACCGGCGTGATCCGCCTCCGGGCGATGGCCGCCGACGGGGCCCTCGGCTACCCGGTCATCGCGGTCAACGAGGCCCTGACGAAGCACCTCTTCGACAACCGCTACGGGACCGGCCAGTCAACCCTCGACGGGATCCTCCGAGCCACCAACCTGCTCATCGCCGGGCGGAACGTCGTCGTGGCGGGCTACGGCTGGGTCGGTCGCGGGATCGCCTCGCGGATGGACGGCCACGGGGCCCATGTCGCGGTCGTCGAGGTCGATCCGGTCCGGGCCCTCGAGGCCCTGATGGACGGCTACCAGGTCATGACGGCCGGGCAGGCCGCCGCCTGGGGCCACCTCTTCATCACCGCCACCGGCAACGTCAACGTGTTCCGACGCGAGCACTTCGAGGCGATGCCCGACGGCGCGGTGATGGCCAACTCCGGCCACTTCGACGCCGAGCTCGATCTCGTCGCCCTGCGCGAGATGGCCGAGGGCCACATCCGAGAGGTCCGCGAGAACGTCCAGGAGTTCGATCTCGGCGGGAAGCGCCTGCACCTCATCGCCGAGGGCCGGCTCGTCAACCTCGGTGCCGCCGAGGGCCACCCGGCCGCGGTGATGGACATGAGCTTCGCGAACCAGGCGCTCGCGGCCGAATACGTCGTCCAGCACCATGCCGAGCTCGGGCACGAGGTCTATACGGTCCCGGCCGCGATCGATGCCGAGGTCGCGCGGCTGAAGCTCGCCTCGTTCGGGATCCACCTCGACTCGCTGACCGCCGAGCAGGCGGCCTATGTCGCCTCCTGGAAGCACGGCACCTAGCCCAGCCCGATGCCCAGGATCGTCGCGCCATACGGGTCGTGGGCTTCGCCGTTCCCGATCGACCGGCTCACCGATCGGGTCGTCTTCCTCGCCGAGCCGCGCGCGGCCGGGGGATTCCGCTGGTGGCTCGAGGGCCGACCCGACGAGGGCGGTCGACAGGCCCTCGTCCGGCGCGATCCGGACGGCTCGACGATCCGCCTCACGCCCGAGGGCTTCAACGCCCGCAGCCGCGTCCATGAGTACGGTGGCGCGGCGACGCTGATCTCCGGCGACCTGGTCGTCGTCTCCGACTTCACGACCGGCCGGCTGCACCGGGTGGCCGAGCCGGGAGAGCTCGTGCCGCTCACCCCCGAGAAGCCGTGGCGCTTCGCCGACGCCATCCACGACCCGACGCGGGACCGGCTCATCGCCGTCCGAGAGGATCACGATCCCGACAACGTCGCGCGCCACGGCGAGTGGCTCAACGAGCTCGTCGAGATCGACCTCGGATCGGGCGAGGTCCTGACGCTTCTCTCCGGGGCGGACTTCTATGCCTCGCCGCGCCTCTCCCCGGACGGCCGGACGCTCGCCTGGGTGGAGTGGCATCACCCGAACCTGCCCTGGGACGGCACGGAGCTCCGGCTCGCCGACGTCGCGGATTCCGGCGCGCTCGGGCCGGCCCGTTCGATCGTCGGCGATCGCCACGACTGGATCAGCCAGCCTCGCTGGTCGCCCGATGGGGTGCTGCACTTCGCCGCCGAGCCGGACGGCTGGATGAACCTCTTCCGCTGGGTGGACGACCGGGCCGAGCCCGTCTGCCCGATGGCCGCGGAGTTCGCCGCCCCCGAGTGGAACTTCGGCAACGCCGGCTACGGATTCCTGCCGGGTGGCGAGATCCTCTCGATCGCCCGCGCCGACGGGCGGGACCGCATGCTCCGGATCGGCCGGGACGGACGAGCCTCGCGAATCGAGCTGCCGTTCAGCGAGATGTCGAGCCTGTCGATCGACGGCGAGCGGGCCGTGATCCGGGCGACCTCGCCGGTCGAGCCCGCCGTCCTGGCCGAGATCGGGCTCGACGGCAGCATCGAGATCCTGCGGCGGGCCACGCCGTTCCGGCCGGACCCGCAGGACGTCTCGGTCGCGCGACACGTCGAGTTCCCGACGACGGGCAGCCGGACGGCATTCGGCAACTATTACGCGCCGACGAACCAGCGCTACGAGGCGCCCGCAGGGGAGCTGCCGCCCCTGATCGTGACGAGCCATGGCGGCCCGACCTCGGCCGCCTTCAGCGGCTTTGCCACCGGCATCCAGCTGTTCGCGAGCCGCGGCTATGCGGTCCTGGACGTCGACTACGGCGGCAGCACGGGCTATGGCCGCGATTACCGGAAGCGCCTCGAGGGCGAGTGGGGGATCGTCGACGTCGACGACTGTGTCGCCGGGGCGACCTGGCTCGCGGAGCAGGGCCTCGCGGACCCGCTGCGGATGGCGATCCGCGGCGGCAGTGCCTCGGGCTTCACGACCCTGGCCGCGCTCGCCTTCCGGAGCACGTTCCGGGCGGGCACGACGCTGTACGGAATCGGCGACCTGCGCGGCTTCGTGAAGGACACCCACAAGTTCGAATCGCGGTACCTGGAGTCGCTCGTCGGCCGGTGGCCGGACACCCGACAGCGCTACCTCGACCGCTCGCCCAGCCTCCACGCCGAACGGATCACGGTGCCGGTGCTCGTCCAGCAGGGCGCGGAGGACCGCGTCGTGCCGCCCTCGGAGGCGGAGCGGATCGTGGACGCGCTCTTCGAGCGCCGCATCCCCCACGCCTACCTCCTGTTCCCGGGCGAGGATCACGGCTTCCGGGGCCGGGACGCGATCATCCGCTCGTTCGCGGCCGAGCTGTCCTTCTACGCCCAGGTCTTCGGCTTCGAGCCGGCCGACCCGATCGAGCCCATCGCGATCGAGTTCCTCGACGAGGCGCGCGCGAAGTCAGCCTGAGGCGAGGAGGTCCCGCAGGACGCCGAGGCCGCGATGGACCTCCGCGAACGACGTCGAGAGCGGCGAGAGTCCGATCCGGATCGAATCCGGAGCGCGGAAGTCGGGAAGCACCGCTCGTTCGATGAGCTCGGCCGTCAGGCGCCGCGCGTCGGGATGACGGATTGCGATGTGCGCACCGCGCCTGGTGGCGTCGCGGGGTGAGCCCAGCTCGCAGCCGAGCGGCGCCAGCCAGGCGTCGTGGAGCGCGATCGCGTATTCGGTGAGGGCGATCCCCTTGGCCCGGATCGCGGCGATGCCGGCCTCGGCGGTCAGCGCGATCCCGGCCTCCGCGACCGCGAGGCTGACGATCCCCGGCGTGCCGACGAACCAGCCGCCGATGCCGGACCGGCGCTCGAACCGGGAGCCCATCTCGAACTGGTCGCGCTGGGCGAACCAGCCCTGGATCGGCGGGCGGAGCTGGTCCTGGAGCTCGCGCCGGACGAAGAGCCAGGCCGGCGCCCCGGGCCCCCCGTTGAGGTACTTGTACGTGCAGCCGACCGCGAGGTCGACGCCGTTTGCGGCGAGGTCGACCGGGATCGAGCCGCCGGCGTGCGACAGGTCCCACAGGACGAGCGCCCCGGCGTCACGGGCCGCATCGGTGACCGGGCCGATCTCGACGATCGCCGCCGACCGGTAGTTGACCGCCGAGAGGATCAGCAGCGCCACCCGATCGTCGACCGCCGAGGCGATCTCCTCGAGCCGCAGGCCCTCGACGGGATCGCCGTCCAGCCAGCGGATCCCGAGGTTCCGTTCCGCGGCGAGTCCCTCGACGAGGTAGCGGTCGGTCGGGAACTCGGACCGCTCGATGACGATGCTCCGGCGTCCCGGCCGGGCATCGAGCGCCGCCGCCGCGAGCCGGTACAGGTTGACCGTCGTCGAGTCGGCCACGACGACCTCGTCCTCCCGCGCAGCGAGCACGCCTCGGGCCAGGAGATCCCCGACCCGGAGCGGCTGCTCGAGCCAGCCGTCGAGCTCCCAGCCGCGGATCAGCGCGTCAGCCCAGCGCTCGCCGATCCGGCGGGCCGCCTCGAGCGCGGCGATGGGCGGCCGGCCGAGCGAGTTGCCGTCGAAGTAGACGACGCCGGGATCCGGGACGGCGAAGCGGGCCCGGAACCCGGCCAGCGGGTCGGCGGCATCGAGGGCCGCGGCGTGCTCCGGCGAGGTGATCGCCGGCCGCCCGCTCACGCCGGCCGGGTCACTTCCCGCTGCGCTCGAAGGCGCGCCAGACTCGGCCGCCCTCCGCCCGCGTCTTCGCCGGCGTCCGGTAGCCGTGTGCAAGCGCGATGTCGGTGGTCTCCTTCAGGGTCCGGCGACCTCGTTCGTCGTCGCGGAAGCCCAGCTCGAAGCGCGGCCGCTCCCAGCCATCGGAGGCCCGCCAGGGCGTGATCGCCCTCGCCCCGCCGGCGCGACGAGCCGCCAGCTGGCTCACCCCGGCGACGATCGCGAGCACGAGGAAGCCGGCGACATAGCCCCCGCCCGGTCCGGTGAGCAGCGAGTAGATGAGCAGGATGGCGGAGACGCCGAGCAGGATCGGCGACGCGTTGAACGCGCGGATGAGGGCCCGGTCGGAGATCACGCTGGCGGGGATCGTAGTCGCTGGCGGGACCGGTGGTACGCTCCCGCGGACTTCCGCAGCGAGGTTCCGTTTGACCAGCATCGTCGACGCGCCGGAGTACCTGTTCACCTCGGAATCGGTGACCGAAGGCCATCCGGACAAGCTCTGCGACCAGGTCAGCGACGCGATCCTCGACGCGATCATCGCCGGCGATCCCGACGCCCGGGTCGCCTGCGAGACGGCCACGACGACCGGCCTCGTCGTCGTCCTCGGCGAGATCACGACCGACGTCTACGTCGACTTCCAGCAGGTCGTCCGCGACACCGTCCGCGACATCGGCTACACGAGCGCCGCGTACGGCTTCGACTACCAGACCTGCGGCACGCTCGTGTCGATCAAGGAGCAGTCGCCGGACATCGCCCAGGGCGTCGACTCGGCGCTCGAGGTCCGCGGCGAGAAGGTCCACGTCAACGAGCTGGGGGCCGGCGACCAGGGGATGATGTTCGGGTTCGCCTGCCGCGAGACGCCCGAGCTCATGCCGTTGCCGATCGCGCTGGCCCACCGCATGTCCCGTCGCCTGGCCGAGGCCCGCAAGTCAGGCCAGCTGCCGTACCTCCGACCCGACGGCAAGACCCAGGTCACGATCGAGTACGCCCACGGCAAGCCGGTCCGCGTCCGGACCGTGGTCGTGGCGGCCCAGCACGATCCCGACGTCCGGCCCGACCGCCTGAGCGACGACGTTGTCGAGGCGATCATCCTGCCGGCGATCCCCCGCGAGCTCCGCCCGACCGACCCGATCATGCATGTCAACCCGACCGGCCGGTTCGTCGTCGGCGGGCCGATGGGCGACGCCGGCCTGACCGGCCGGAAGATCATCGTCGACTCCTACGGCGGGATGGCCCGCCACGGCGGCGGCTGCTTCAGCGGCAAGGACCCGACGAAGGTCGATCGGTCCGGCGCCTACGCCGCGCGATGGGTCGCGAAGAACGTGGTCGCCGCCGGGCTCGCCGACCGGTTCGAGCTCGAGATCGCCTACGCGATCGGAATCGCGAAGCCGCTCCAGGTGTCGATCGAGACGTTCGGCACCGGCAAGGTCGACGACGCCGAGATCCTCCAGATGATCGACCGCCATTTCGACCTGCGACCGGCCTCGATCATCGCCGCGCTCGAACTTCGCCGCCCGATCTACCGCCAGACCGCGGCGTACGGCCACTTCGGCCGGCCGGACCTCGATCTCCCGTGGGAGCGCCTCGACAAGGCGCCGCTCCTCGCCGCCGACGCGGGCATCCGCATGCCGGAGGCCGTCCCGGCCGCCTGACCCCGCGGGTCAGCCCGCCGCGGGTCAGCCCACCGCGGGTCAGCCCGCCGCGCCGCCTGCCGCGTCCGGGTGCCGCCCGGCGCGGCGCACCAGCCACTGGGACAGCAGGATCGCGATCAGCGTCAGCGCGAGCATGACCGTCGAGATCGCGTTGACCGCCGGCGTCACGCCGAACCGGATCATCGAGAAGACCCGCATCGGCAGGGTCGTGGAGCCGACGCCCGACAGGAAGGTCGACAGGACGACGTCGTCCATCGAGAACGTGAAGCTGAGCAGCGCGCCGGCGATGATGGCCGGGGCGAGCTGGGGCAGGGTGACCTGGGTGAACGTCCGCCACGGCGACGCGAAGAGGTCCGAGCTCGCCTCGATGAGGGAACGGTCCATGCCCGCGATCCGGGCGCGCACCACGAGGATGACGAGCGACAGGTTCCAGAGCACGTGCCCGGCCACGATCGTCGGGATCCCGAAGCTCACCCGCAGCCCGATGCCCTGGAGGGCCCCGAACGCGGCATTCAGGAACAGCAGCGATGCGAGGGCGATCACGACCTCCGGGACGATCAGGGCCGTGTAGATCAGGGCGTCGAAGCCCACCCGCACCCAGCGCGGCGCGCGGCCGATGGCGAGGGCCGCGAGGGTCCCGAGGCTCGTCGCGATGACCATGTTCAGCGCCGCCACGATGAGGCTCGTCTTCAGCGGGTTCAGGACCTGCGGGTCGGTCCAGGCGGCCTGGTACCAGCGCAGCGACACACCGCCCCAGGAGAGGACGTAGCGCGAGTCGTTGAACGAGTAGACGACGACGATGACGATCGGGACGTACAGGAACAGGTAGGCCAGGGTCCCGTGGGCGCGGAGGTAGGCCTCCACGAGGTCGAATCGGCGACGCGTCGGGCGGGCGCCCGCGGCGCGGCCGACGGTCGGCCGGTCGGCCCGGGCGACGGCGGCGCTCATCGGGCCCGGCTCACAGGAGCGAGACCTCGCGCTGGAGGCCCTCCCGGCCGACGATGCGCAGGTAGATCGTGACAACGACGAGCATCACCGCGATCAAGAGGACGGCGGCCGCGGAGCCCAGCGGCCAGTTGCGGCTGTCCGTGACCTGGTTGGCCATAAACGTGCCGAGGTAGTAGCTCTTGCCGCCGCCGAGGATCGACGGGATCACCCACTCGCCGGTCAGCGGCACGAAGACGAGGAGGACGCCGGTCGCGACGCCCGGCAGCGTGAGCGGCCAGGTGACCTGCCGGAACGTCGCCCAGCGACTGGCGCCGAGGTCCTTGGACGCCTCGACCAGCGCCGGGTCAAGGCGTTCGAGGGCCACGTAGATTGGGAAGACCATGAGCGGCAGGTAGTTGTAGAGGATGCCGATGTACACCGCGACCGGGCCGTTCAGGAGGTCGAGCGGCTGGATGCCAATCGCGCCGAGGCCGCCGTTGAGCAGGCCCGTCGGCGAGAGGATCGTGACCCAGGCGTAGGTCCGGATCAGGAAGCTCGTCCAGAACGGGATGACGACGAGGATCAGCCCGAGGGTCCGGCGCTTGCCGGCCCGGGTCGCGAGCAGGTACGCCAGCGGGTAGGCGGCCAGGAAGCAGCCGAGCGTGCCGCCGACGGCGAGGACGAACGTCGTTCGGAGGACGGGCTCGTAGAGCGGGTCGAAGAGCGCCGCGTAGGCCGAGAACGTGAACTGCGGCACGAAGCCGCCCTGGTCGCCCCGCTCGCCTGCGCTGATGATCACCGTGGTCACCAGCGGGATCACGAGCATGACGAGATACCAGGCCGCGGCCGGCAGGGCCAGCAGCGCCACGAGCCGCGACCGGCGCTGGGCGCGCGCGGCCGCGGTCGGCTTCCCGGTGCCGGCCGCGGCGGGCCCGGCCGTTGGTCGGGCCGCGCTCTCGACCACGGTCACGGGATCACGCGGACTTGAACTGGGTCCAGATCTGGTCGCGGAGCGTCGTGCCGGCGCCGAGGTCCTTGGCGGCCTCGAGCTTCGCGATCGTGTCGGGGCTGGGGTAGATCGAGGGGTCGCCGCTGATCGACGTGTCGATACAGGGCGTGGCCCCCGACTCGCCGCTGGCGTAGTACGTGTAGTCCGTCTCCTTGCCCTGGACCGACGGCGTCAGGATGAAGTTGATGAACGCGAGGGCCGCGTCCAGATGCGGCGCGTTCTTCGGGATGACCCAGGTGTCGACCCAGAACTCGCTGCCCTCGGACGGCACGACGTAGACCGCGTCCTCGGAGCCCTTGTTGGCCTTGATCGCGGAGAAGTCGCCGTTCCAGCCGAGGCCCATCCACAGATCGCCCGACTCGATCTTGGCGATGTAGTCGCTGCTGATCGAGGCGAGGTGGGGCTTGAGCGCGAGCAGGTCGTTGAGCGCGGTCTGGAGCTCGGTCGGGTCGACCGAGTTGTAGCTGAAGCCGTTCTTCTTGAGGGCCGCGCCGATGACCTCGGGCGACGAGTCGAGGACGTTGACCTTGCCGCTGTACTTGCCGGTCGTGAGCGTCCAGAAGTCGGCCCAGCTGGCCGGCTTCTCGCTGATGAACTTGCTCCGCCAGCCGAAGCCGGTCGTGCCCCAGTCCTTCGTGGCGTAGTGGACGCCGCCGCTGTCGAACGGCAGGTTGTTGAAGCGGGCGTCGACGTACTGCAGGTTCGGGACCTTCGAGACGTCGATCGCCTCGGCCAGGCCCTGCTGGACCATGATCTCGACCATGTACCCGGTTGGCACGACGATGTCGTACTGGCCGATGCCGCCTGCCTGGAGCTTGGCGAGCATGTCCTCGTTCGACGGGTACGTGTCCTCGGTGATGTTCGGGACGTTGTACAGCTTCCCGAACAGCGCCTTGTCGTCGGGGTTGAGGTACTGGGCCCAGTTGTAGATCGCGAGCGTGTCGCCGATCGAACCGGCGCTGGCATCGGCCACGGTCGGCAGGTCGCACGAGATCGCCGCCTGGGATGGCGACGCCGCGACGCTGGGCGCCGCGGACGGCGCGGCCGTCGGGGCCGCCGTGGGCGCCGCGCTCGGTACGAGGCTCGACGCCGCGTTCGTGCAGGCCGCGAGCACCGCCGCCGCGCCGCCGAACCCGGCGATCGCCAGCAGCTGGCGTCTCGAGATCTGCCTCGACCTCACCTGCTCGACCAGCCGGTCGAACTCCTGTCCCGTCACCGCCGTCCTCCTCTCGGACCTCTCGGTCCTGCCGCTCCTGCGTTCACTCCGGGAGCGCCACCGCCGCGGTGTCGTCCCATGACACGGTCACCTCGTCCCCGACCGACAGGCCGCCGCCCGCGTCGGGATCCCCGTTCTGGTGGCGGACGACGAGCTGCCCGAGGTGGTCCGTCTGGACCCGCGACTCGATCGCCTCGCCGAGGTACGTCGACTCCACGAGCCGGCCGCCCACGCCCGCACCGCCGGCCCGGCCGAGGCGTATCCGCTCCGGCCGGACGACGACGACGACCCGATCGCCGTTCGCCGGCGCCGGATCCGGCTGCCGGCCGGCCGCGCGGAGCCGCTGGCCGTCGTCCGTCTCGACCACGACGGCCGGGCCCGACGTGCCGTTCGCCTCGCGCCCGACCACCCTACCGCCGATGAAGTTCGAGACGCCGATGAAGTCGGCCACGAATCGATCGACCGGCGCCTCGTACAGGGTCTTCGGGTCGCCCTCCTGGAGGACTTTGCCGCCGCGCATGACGGCGACCCGGTCGCTCATCGTCAGCGCCTCCTCTTGGTCGTGGGTCACGTAGATGAACGTGATCCCGGTCTCGGTCTGGAGGCCCTTGAGCTCGTGCTGCATGGCCTTGCGGAGCTTCAGGTCCAGGGCGCCGAGCGGCTCGTCGAGGAGGAGCACGGTCGGCTCGTTCACGAGCGCCCTGGCCAGCGCGACGCGCTGCTGCTGGCCGCCCGAGAGCTCCCACGTCCGCCGCCGCTCGAAGCCATTCAGCCTGACCAGCTCGAGCGCCCGCCCGGCCCGCTGCCGACGCTCGGCCTCGGGCACGCCCTTCTGCTTCAGGCCATAGGCGACGTTGGCGACCACGTCCATGTGCGGGAAAAGGGCGTAGTGCTGAAAGACGGTGTTCACGTTCCGGCGATAGGCGGGCACGCCCTCGACCTCGGCCCCGCCGATCCGGATGACGCCGGCATCCGGCTGCTCGAAGCCGGCGACGAGGCGGAGGGTCGTGGTCTTGCCGCAGCCCGACGGCCCGAGGAGCGAGTAGAACGAGCCTGTCTCGACCGACAGCGTCAGGTCGTCGACGGCGACGACATCCCCGAACCGGCGAGTGACGTTGACGAGCTCGACGTCGTAGCGCGCCGCGCCCTCGCGAGGCCGTCGCGGGGCAGCGCTGGACGCCGTGGCCGAGGTCATATTCGCGGGGACCACCGGGCTCGGGGCGGATGCCACGGGGCTGGCATTCCTCTGAAGCTACGGTTAAGTTTCGCGTAGCCTATTGGGCCGGAGGATCGGGAGTCAAGGGAATCCGGAGGCGCAGTGACACTTCAGGAGCGCGTGGTCGCGAGCGACGCCAGGCTCGATCCGCTCGGGCGCCAGATCCGCCAGCTCCGGCGGACCAAGCGGTTGACCCTCCGCACGCTCGCCGACCGCTCCGGCGTCACCGAGAGCTTCCTCTCGCAGGTGGAGCGCGGGATCACGAGCCCGTCCATCAGCACCCTCCGCCGGATCGCGGCGGGCCTCGACGAATCGATCGGCTCGCTGTTCGCGGACGAGGCAGCTCCCGGTCGCGTGACCCGGGTCGGCGATCGGCGGGTCATCGAATACCCCGGGCTCCGGGCCCGCGACGAGTTCATCACGCCATCCCGGAGCGGACGGCTGCAGGTGATCGAGTCGGTCATCGAGCCCGGTGGCGGCACCGGCGACGAGCCGTACACCCACGAGTCGGACGAGGAGTGCGTCGTGGTCCTCGAGGGTTCCCTCGACCTCTGGATCGACGACATGCCGTTCCACCTCGAGGCCGGCGATTCGATCACCCACTCGAGCCGGATCCCGCATCGGAACAAGAACACCGGCCGCACGACCACCCGGGTCCTCTTCATTCTGACGCCACCGTCGTATTGAGCCGCCGTCGCTCGTCGGGGCGGTCGCGCAAGGCAGCTGGCACGCCCGCGCCGATACGATGCGCGCGATGTACGCGGTCATCCTTGCCGGAGGTGGCGGGACGCGGCTCTGGCCGCTCAGCCGTCCGGAGACCCCGAAGCCGTTCCTCCCGCTCCTCGGGGATCGATCGCTGCTGCAGCTGACCGTCGAACGGATCGTCGGCCATCCCGAGCTCGAGCTGACGAGCGATGACGTCACGGTCGTGACCGATCGTCGTTACGCCCGGCTCGTCCAGGCCCAGGCGCCACGGATCCGGGTCCTCGCCGAGCCGGCGGGTCGCAACACGGCGGCGGCCGTGGCCCTCGCGACGATCGCAATCGACCGGCCCGAGGACGAGGTCATGCTCGTCCTGCCGGCCGACCAGCGGATCACGAAGGAGGACGCCTACCGCGGCGTGATCCGCGATGCCGAGCTCGAGCTGGCTCGCGGCGTCAGCGCGTTCGGCCTCGATTCGCCGCTCGTCACGCTCGGCATCCAGACGGACCGGCCGGCCACGGAGTACGGCTACCTCGTGCCGGACCCGGCCCGTCGCCAACGCCTCCACCTCGATGCCTACCAGCTGGCGGCGTTCGAGGAGAAGCCGACCGTCGACCGGGCGGTCCAGCTCCTGAACAACCCCGGCACCGCCTGGAATGCCGGCATCTTCCTGTGGCGCCGGCGGGCCATCCGCGCCGCCCTCGCCCGGTACACCGGCCTGCTCACCCTGCTCGAACCCGTGATCCACAGCGGCTCCGGCCTTGCCTCGGCCTACGACCAGCTGCGGCCCCTGTCCATCGACGCTGCCGTGATGGAGGGTGCCGCCCGCGACCGGACCGTCGTCATGGGGGCGATGGACGTCGGCTGGGACGACCTGGGATCGTGGTCCGCGCTGATCGCCGCGATCGGCGGTACCGGCTCGGGCCGTGTCGTGCCCCCGGGCACGCCGGCGGACGCGGGACCGGACGACCTGGTCGTGGAGCGGATCGACGGCCGGCTGGCTCTGCAGGCAGGCCCGCGGGCTATCCTCGGGCCGAACCCGATCGCGCTGCTGACCGGCGCCGCCGCCGGCCGCGCCGCGGTCGAAGCCCTCATCGATCGGGTGTCCGCGTGGGAGGAGCAGTGACGGCGACCGCGATCGTCTTCGGCACCGACGGCTGGCGGGCCCGGATCGCCGACGAGTTCACGTTCGAGAACGTCCGCCGCTGTGCCGACGGGGTCGCCCGCTACGTGGCCAGCCGGGGCGAGCAGGCGAAGGGTGTCGTGATCGCCTACGACCGGCGGTTCGCCTCGGAGCACTTCGCGATCGCCGCGGCCGAAGTTCTGCTCGCCCATGACATCCCGGTCGCGTACGCGGCCCACGCCGTGCCCACGCAGATGAGCTCATACGAGGTCGTCGAGCGCAGCTCGTCGGCGGGGATCGTCATCACCGCCAGCCACAACCCCTGGACCGACAACGGCTTCAAGGTCAAATCGCCGCAGGGATCGGCCGGCGGTCCGGAGATGCTGAAGGTCATCGAGGCGGCCATCGCCGCGGGCGAGCCCATCGAGCGCCGCCCGTTCGACGATGCCGAGGCCGCCGGGCTCGTCGAGCGCTACGACCCGTACGAGGGCTACGAGCGCTATGCCCGGCGGACCGTCGACCTCGACGCGCTGAAGGCCGCCGACGTCTCCATCCTCGTCGACCCGATGTATGGCGCCGGCGCCGGCTGGCTGCCCAGCCTCCTGGCGGGCGGGCGGGTCCGCCTCACCGAGATCCACCGCGAGCGGAACCCGTACTTCGGCGGGATCAATCCGGAGCCCATCCGACCGAACATCGACGAGGCCCTGCGGGCGATCACCGAGGGCGGCCACGACATGGGCCTGTTGCTGGACGGCGACGCGGACCGCGCCGGCGCGGCCGACGAGCGGGGCACGTTCATCCACCAGCTCGAGGTCACCGGCCTGCTCATGTACTACCTGGCCGAGCACCGCCAGCTCCGCGAGCCCGTCGTGATCTCGGTGAACAACACCTCGATGGCCGCCCGCCTCGGCGAGCACTACGGGATCACCGCCCACGAGAGCCCGGTCGGCTACAAGTTCATCGGCCCGTTGATGATCGAGACCGGGGCTATGATGGGCGCCGAGGAGTCGGGCGGGTACGGCTTCGGGATGCACCTGCCCGAGCGCGACGGCATCTACGCCGACCTGCTCTTGCTCGACCTGTTCCTGCGCGAGAAGGCCCGCGGTGTGTGGCCCGTCTCGCGGATCGTCGCGAACCTCCACGAGCTCGCCGGACCGTCGTTCTACCTCCGCGTCGACCTCCACGTCGATCGGGCCATCTACCCCGCGACGAAGCAGCGGCTGATCGAGGGTCTCGCCGGCGAGCCACCGACGTCGATTGCGGGCCAGCCGATCGTCCGGACGCAGGCGCTGACGACGAACGACGGCTACAAGTTCTTCATCGGCGATGGCTCGTGGCTGCTCATCCGGACGTCGGGCACGGAGCCGCTCGTCCGGGTCTACACGGAGGCCACCTCGGCCGAGCTGCGCGACGAGCTCCTGCGCGTCGGCGAGCAGCTCGTCCGCGGCTGAGTCGCCGCTGGCCCGCGATGAGCTCCACCGATCCGGTCCCGCCGCCGCCCGAGGACGCGCTGCCGCGGCGCGTCGAGAAGCCCTGGGGCCATGAGCTCATCTGGGCGCATTCGGACCGGTACGTCGGGAAGCTCCTCGTCATCGAGACGGGCAAGCGCCTGTCGTTCCAGTACCACGCGGCGAAGGACGAGTGGATCCACGTCCTTGAGGGACGGCTCCGCCTGACGCTCGAGGACGCCGCCGGCACGGTCTCGGATCGCGAGCTCGGACCGGGCGATGGCACCCGGGTCCGGGTCGGCCGAAGGCATCGCTACGCGGCGATCGAGCGCTGCACGCTGATCGAGGTCTCGACCCCGGAGCTCGACGACGTCATCCGCCTCGAGGACGACTTCGGCCGCGAGGGCACGAGCGCTCCCTGGGTCTCCGAGCCGCCCGGGACCGAGTGTCATGCCTGAGGACGTCTACGAGCGGCGCCGCGGAGTACCCTTGCTCCGCGACCGCCTCGCCCGGTCGGGTGCAGGATCGGACGGCGGCGCCGATGCCCCTGCGAGGGGCCGGAGGGTCTGGCCAGATGCACAGCTCCCTGATCGGCAAGGTCGAGAAGGCGAACCGCTACGCCCGCGAGCTCGATCGGATCTCGATCGATCGGATCGCGTTGACGTTTCGCGGCGACAACGACACCCACCACGTCAGTCTCGACGCCGGCCAGTGGCACTGCACCTGCCATTACTTCGAATCCTGGGGGAGCTGCGTCCACCTCCTGACCCTCCAGAAGGTCCTGGGCGTCATGCTGCCCGACGACGCCCAGGTCTCGATCTTCCAGCCGGTCACCGCGACCGCCTGAGCCGGGAGCGGGTCGGACCGCTCCCTAATCGCCTCCGCGCACCACGGACAGCGGGCAGCCGCCGCCCGTGCAGGTCGTGACGGTCACGCGGAACGTGCTCGTCGTCGAGCCGAGCACGCCGTCATTCGATGGCGTCGCGAACGTCGCCCGCCAGTCGTACGTCGCCGTCGGGCCGACGGTCATCGAATAGGCGCCCTCGGTGGTCGAGCTCGGGCTCATCGTCCCGACCGTCGTCCAGGTCGACGAGCCGATCGCCCGTCGCTGGAGGACGACCGTCCGGTCGCTGAGGGGATCGCCTGTCATCGCCCCGGCGCTCGTCGAGGCGATCTTCAGCGTGGCGGCGAACCGGACGGTGGTGCCGTAGACCACGGAGTCGGTGCTGCCCGAGAACGTCATCGACGTCGCCAGCGAGAGGCACGTCGACACGAGGTTCGCTGGGTCGCGGCGCTCGTACTGGAGCTGGAGCGTCGCGACATCGCAGCGGCCGAAGGCGTGCTGGTTCCAGCCCGCCTTGGGCTTCACGTGACCGGCGTACTGGACGACGGCATCGGTGAAGTCGCTCTCGTCGGCGAGGTTGACGTGGTGGCCGAGGACCTCGACGTGACCGAGCTCGTCCAGCGTCGTGGTCTCGATGTCGTAGCAGCCGCTCGGCGCGGTGTCGTAGGCCTGGCACCACTTGAGCGTGCCCCAGTCGAAGGCATAGCCCTGGGGCCGGAACCAGACCCGGAACGTGCCGTTCGACATGCCGGTCCGGTCCATGCACGCGATGCCGAACGAGTCGCAGGCCGTCGGCCCATAGCTCATCGACGCCGGCGCGCTCGAGGTCCGGACGAAGGCGGCCGCCCGGGAGCCGCTGCTCTCGGCGACATCGGCGGCACCCGCATCCAACGCCGCCGCGGCCCAGCTCGGTGGCGTGCCGCCGGTGCCCCACTGGAATGGGACGACCTGGTCCTTCGACCAGAGGGTGCCGCTGCCGGGCAGCAATGGATCCGGGCCGTGGGCGAGGGCCGCCGGGGCGACGAGCGCGAGGGCCGCGAGGGCGATGGCCGTCGAGCGGGTGAGCCGGGTCATGGGAGGACCTCCTCTGCGGCGGTGTCGGGCTCGAGCGGGAAGGGATCGCTGCCGGGGACGGCGATGGCGACCTGGTCGGCGGCGACCTCGAGGCCGAGCACCGCGGTCGGGCTGTTCGCGAGCGGTCGAGCGCCCGCCGCGAGGCCGCGCAGACGGACCAGGCGCCCGGTCGCGATGTCGATCTCGACCATCGCGGCTCCCGATGCGTCGCCGACGGACGCGACGACGCGCCGCCCATTGCCGGTCAGTGCGGCCGCGGTGGCGTTCTCGGTCAGCCGCCGCGCGCGGTCCGTGCCGACGTTCCAGGCGAGGATCGGGCAGGGGTAGCCGACGCAGGCCTGCCAGGTCACGAGCTCGGAACCGGCGAAGCCGAGCAGCCGGCCCTGCTCCGGGGCCCGCAGGATGCGCGGCTCCGACCCGGCGTGCGTGAGATCGAAGACCCGGGTCACGCAGGCCAGGTCGGTGCACGACTGGACCGCGAGGTGGGTGCTCCGCGCATCAAGCGCCAGGGCGGATCCGTAGACGAGGCCCATGGCCCGGGCCGCTGTCTGGGCGCCGAGCACCAGCAGGCCCATGGCGAGGGCCAGGATCGGCGGCCCGAGCAGGACCGGCCAGCGTCGCTTGAGCATCGAGACCTCCGCGGCGGGCTGCCGGCGGGAGGACGATGGGGGCGATGCCCGGCCATCTTGGCCCCGCCGATCGCCGGCCGATCAACCGTCTATCACCCGCCGCTTATCCCAGGCTCACCGGGAGCGCTCGCCAGGGCAGCCGGTGCTACGCTCCGGCCGATCGTCGCCGACGATCACGCTGCGATGTCGCGAAGCCGGTGAGACTCCGGCACAGTCCCGCTACGGTGACCAGCGCCCGGGTGCGCTGGAAGTCCGGTCGCCGACCCCGCAGTGGATGCTCGACCTTCGAGAGAAAGGGTGAGGCACCACATGCGACCCATCGTCGTTCGCCGTCCGGGTACGGCCGTGCCCGCGATGCTCCTCGCGCTCCTGTTCGCCGCCGGCTGCACGGGCGCCGGGGCCTCCCCGAGCCCCACCGCCGCGCCGGCGACTCCGGTCTCGACGGCGGCCGTGACCGAGGCACCCAGCCCCAGCCCGACGGCCCCGGCGTTCCCCGCCGCCATCACCGATGACGAGGGCACGGCCGTCACGATCAGCGCCCAGCCGAAGAAGATCGTCTCGCTGACACCCGCCGCCACCGAGATCCTGTACGCGATTGGCGCCGGGCCGAGCGTCGTCGGCAAGGTCGAGGACATCGCGAGCTACCCGCCCGCGGCGGCGTCGATCCCGGTCGTCGCGACGTACAAGGGCGTCGACGTCGAGAAGATCGTGTCGCTTGGTGCGGACCTCGTCATCTCCGGCGGAGCGGCCTTCGGCCAGGGCGACGCCGACGACCAGCTGCGCAAGGCGAACATCCCGGTCGTGGTCGTCGGGCCGACGACGACGTCGGGCGTGCTCAAGGACATCCGGTTCGTCGGCCAGGCCACCGGGGAGTCGGCGAACGCGAGCGCGCTGGCCGACGCGATGTCGACCGCGTTCGCCACCGTCCAGTCGCTCACGGCGGGCGTCGCCCACCCGAAGGTCTTCTACGAGACCGGCAACGACCCGGCGCTGTACGGCATCGCCGACGGGAGCCTGTACGCCGAGATGATCACGCTCGCCGGCGGCACGCCGATCACGACCGGGAGCACGACGAACTACGAGGAGCCGCTCGAGAAGCTCGTCGCCGCCAACCCCGACATCATCCTGCTCGGCGATGCCGCGTACGGCGTGACCGCCGACCAGGTGAAGAAGCGGGCCGGCTGGGGCACGATCGCGGCGGTCCAGGACGGGGCCATCTTCCCCGTCGATGACACCGTCATCACCCGGCCAGGGCCGCGGCTGCTCGCTGGCCTGCTCAGCCTGCTGACGGCGATCCACCCGGAGATCGTCGTGCCAAGCCTGCCGCCGCTCAGCCTCGGCGGTGCGGCCGCTCCGACGCCCTGATCCCGTGACCGGTCCCGCGGCCGCCGCGCTGCCCCGAGCCCGCGCCTACGGGCGCCTCGGGATCGTCCGGCGGCCGCTCGTCCTCGCCGTCGCGGGGAGCGCCCTGCTGGTCCTCGTCCTCGTCCTCGGCGTGGCGATCGGGACCGTCGCCGTCCCGCTCGGCGACACCGTCGCGATCCTCGCCCATCGGATCCTCGGCCTGAGCCTGCCCGTCACCTGGACCCCGGCCGAGGAGACCATCGTCATGGACCTCCGCCTGCCGCGGGTCCTCACGGCGATGGTCGTCGGGGTGGGCCTGGCCGTGTCCGGCACGGCATTCCAGGGCCTCCTCCGGAACCCGCTCGCGGACCCGTACGTACTCGGGACCGCGTCCGGGGCCGCGCTCGGGGCCGCCGTGGCCGTGCTGATCCCCGTGCAGGCCTCGATCCTCGAGTTCGGGCTGCTCCACGCGCTCGCCTTCGCCGGCGCGCTCGCCGCGGTGTTCGTTGTGTACCGGCTGTCGCGCCTGGGAGCGAGCGGCCAGATGACGAGCCTCCTTCTGACGGGCTACGCCGTCGGGTCGCTGCTCGCGGCGGGCCTCGCGATGGCGATGTACTTGTCCGGCGCCGGGCTGCGCCAGATCTTCGCGTTCCTCCTCGGCGGCTTCGAGTCCGCAACCTGGGATCGGCTCGTCTTGGCCCTGCCGCTCGTGCTGGGAGCGTCGCTGCTCATCGGGCTCCGGGCTCGCTCGCTGAACGGGCTGCTCCTTGGCGAGGAGGCCGCGGCCCATCTCGGTGTGGACGTTCGCCGGGAGCGGGCCGTCCTGCTCGGACTCGCCTCCCTCGCGACGGCGGCGTCGGTCGCCGTGTCCGGGCTCATCGGCTTCGTCGGCCTCGTGGCGCCCCACGTCGTCCGGCTGCTCGTCGGACCCAACGCCCGCTACGTCGTGCCGCTGGCGGCGCTCCTCGGAGCCAGTCTCATGGTCGGGGCCGACCTCGTCGCCCGCGTCCTCGGGGAGATCCCGGTCGGGGTCGTGACCGCGGTCGTCGGGGCACCGTTCTTCCTGTTCCTGCTGCGCCGGGCCCGGACCGGCTACGAGCTGTGATCGACGTCACGGGACTCTCCGTCGCCTACCGCGGGCGGATCGCCCTCCGCGACATCGACCTGCATGTCGGGGCGGGGGAGCGGGTTGCGCTCGTCGGGCCGAACGGCGCCGGCAAGTCCACGCTGCTTCGGGCGGTGGCCGGCCTCGTCGAGCCGGCCGTCGGATCGGTGCTCCTGGACGGGACACCCGTGAGCCGGCTCGATCGCCTCGCCGTCGCCCGCCGCCTGGCGGTCGTGCCCCAGGTCGCCGCCCTGCCGTTCTCGACGACGGTCGAGGAGGTCGTCGCGCTCGGGCGGCTGCCGCATGAGCACCCGATCCGCGGGCTCCGGCCGGCCGATCGCGCCGCCATCGCCGCCGCGATCGAGCAGGTCGGCGTGGGCCACCTGATGGGTCGCGATGCCAGGGAGCTGTCGCTCGGCGAGCGGCAGCTCGTGCTGCTGGCGATGGCCGTCGCCCAGGATGCCCCGGTCCTCGTGCTCGACGAGCCGACCGTCCACCTCGACCTCAAGCACCAGGTCGAGGTGATGGAGCTCCTCGTCGATCTGAACGAGCGGAACGGGACGACGATCCTGGCGGTCCTGCACGACCTCGGCCTCGCGGCCCACTTCTTCCCGCGGCTCATCGTCATCGCCGGCGGTCGGATCGTCGGCGATGGCCCGCCGGGCGACGTTCTTGCCCCGGACCGCATCCGCGAGGTCTTCGAGGTCGATCCCGCTCTCGTGCGACTGCCCGAGGGTAGGTCGTCCGTCGCTTCGAACGAGGGTCCCATAGACACCGACATCACCCGGATCCAATCATCCGTGGTGTGAGATCTGGCAGGCGAGCCCCTTCGCGCATCGGGGCGCGGCCACGCAACCGTCGCCTCGCGGCGATGCTCGCCGCGCTGGCTCTCCTGCTCGCCCCGACATTCGGTGCGATACCAGCCACCGGGTCAGGCGCGGCCGCGGCAGACCTCGCCTCGAACGGGCCGACGAGTGCCCATATCGCGCTGCGTGTGATCGTGTCCGGCCTGACCCAGCCGCTGTTCGTCACCGGGGTGCATGACGGATCGGGCCGCTTGTTCATTGTCGAGAAGACCGGAAAGATCCTCATCTACTACGGGGGAAAGGTCTATCCGACACCGTTCCTATCGATCGCAGGGCTCGTGAGCCAGGGGACCGAGCAAGGCCTCCTCGGGCTCGCCTTCAGCCCGGACTACCGATACAGCCATAAGCTATATGTCAACTACACAAACCTCTCCGGCAACACGGTCATTCGCGAATATCGGGCCTCGACGACCAACCCGAATGTCGTCGATTCGCGCACTGCCCGAACGATCCTCACGATCAGCCAGCCCTATGCGAACCACAACGGTGGGATGCTGGCGTTCGGACCCGATGGCGACCTCTACATCGGGATGGGCGACGGAGGCAGCGCCGGCGACCCCGGCAACCGTGCGCAGAGCCTGAACACGCTGCTCGGGAAGATGCTCAGGATCAACGTCAACGGCTCGACGTCGACCCAGGCCTATCTCGTCCCGTCGACGAATCCCTTCGTCGGCCGGTACGGTCTCGACCAGATCTGGCAGTACGGGCTGCGGAATCCCTGGCGCTTCAGCTTCGACAAGGCGACTGGCAATCTGTGGATCGGTGATGTTGGTCAGAGCAGCTGGGAAGAGATCGACCGAGCCGTTCGGACGGCCTCGGGTCCTGGTCGCGGCATCAACTGGGGCTGGCATGTGCTCGAGGGAACCTACTGTTACGACCCGCTGACGGGCTGCAACACCGCCGGCAAGACGATGCCCATCGTCGAGTATTCGCACGACGTGGGCAGGTGTGCTGTCACCGGCGGGTACGTGTATCGGGGCACCGCGATCCCAGCGTTGGTCGGCGGGTACCTCTTCGGGGACTACTGCACCGGCGAGATCTTCGTCATGAACGCCGCCTCGGGCTCGCCGGGCGTGTTCGTTCGACTCCTCGACAGCACCGCGGCGCTGTCCTCGTTCGGTCAGGACGAGGCCGGAGAGCTGTACGTCTGCGACCTGAACGGAGCCGTATACAAGATCGTTCAGGGCTGAGCTCGCCCCGGAACGTCACCGCCGCCGACGGCACTCCATCATTCCGGAAATGCGGATCGCCGACTTCGCCCTGGAGCGCTACTTCGCCCCTTGGAGTTCGCCGTCCGGCACGTCGCCTGTGCGAGCGACGTCGAGGGCTGGCCGATGGCGGACCTCCTCGACCTGGCCGACGACGAGACACGGGCGATGTGGGCCGGCCTGAAGCTCGGCTACACGGAGTCGCTCGGGCATCCGCACCTTCGGCGCGAGATCGCGTTGCTCTACGAGTCCGTCGACTCCGATGGCGTGCTCGTTTTCGTCGGCGCGGGCGAGGCGATCTTCTGCCTGATGTCGACCTCGCTCACAGATGGGGACCATGCCATCGTGGTCTGGCCTGGCTACCAGTCGCTGTACGAGGTCGCGCGGTCGGTCGGGGCGCAGGTGTCGCTGCACGTCCTGCGCGAGGAGGACGGCTGGTCACTCGACGTCGACCGGCTGATCCGCTCGTTCCGGCCGACGACCCGGATGGTCGTCGTGAACGCGCCGCACAACCCCACCGGAATGCTGCCGACCGTGGCCGAGTGGCGGCGCCTCGGCGCCGCCTGCGCCGACGGCGGAATCCGGCTCGTGGCCGACGAGGTGTACCGATTCCTCGAGCACGATGGCGCGGAGACCCTGCCGGCCGGCGCGGACCTCGATGAGCGGGCCGTCTCGATCGGGGTGATGTCGAAGTCATTCGCCCTCGCCGGGCTGCGGATCGGCTGGCTGGCGACTCGCGATCGGGCCGCCCTCGCTCGGGCCGCCCGGTTCAAGGACTACACGACGATCTGCGCATCGGCGCCGTCGGAGGTGCTCGCCCTCATCGCGCTGCGCGCCCGGGACCGGATTCTCGGTCGAAGTCGCGAGATCGTGACCTCGAACCTCGCTGTCGCCGACGATTTCCTCGCCCGCCGTGCCGACGCCTTCACCTGGGTCCTCCCCCGCGGTGGTTCCACCGGATTCCCGAAGCTGGTCCCGGACGGGCCCGCCGGCTCGTCAGCCGACGCGTTCGCGGCGCAACTGGTCGAGCGCTCCGGGGTCATGCTCCTGCCGTCATCGACGTTCGGATTCGGCGACTCGCACGTCCGCCTCGGCCTCGGCCGGACCGACCTCCCCGACGCGTTGCGCGTGCTCGAGCGCTCGCTCGGCTAACGCTCCAGGTCCCGCGCCTCGGCCGGCCGGAACCGGAAGTAGCCCCAGGTGAGCAGCGAGAACGCCCCGAAGATCGCGAACACGCTGCCGGCCGCGATGAACGCCGCCGGGTCGAGCGCGGAGACGTACCCCGACGACGGCCCGATGACGATGTGGATGAACGCGAAGACGCTCAGGACGAAGAGCAGCGCCCAGAGGCCCCGCCGCCAGCGGTAGATCAGGTAGCCGGGCATGAACCGCAGGGGCATCAGGCCGAACGCCGTCGCTTCGAGGCCCGTGACCATGACACAGGCGAACATCGTCTCGAGGAACGTCGCCAGCGGGTCGCCGGGCCGCAGGCCTTGGCCCCGGACCCAGGACAGCAGGATCCACGACAGGATCGCCACGAAGAGCGTCCAGATCGAGCCGTAGATCTGCTCCCGACCCTCCTCGTCCTTGCCGACCTCGCGGCTGAAGATCGCGCCGAGGATGATCCCGTAGAGATAGCCCGGCTGGAGGTTCCCGAGTCGCGAGATCACGACGAACGCCGCCGAGATCACGAGCGCCCACGGCAACGGCCGCAGCCTGCCGAGCTCCCCGGTCTTCCGGCGATGGGCCAGCATCGGCGGCAGCTTGAAGCTCGCCAGGACGACGATCACCCCGGCGAGGAACCCGAGGTACTCGAAGAACGACCGGGCGTCCGGACCGAACCTCGGATCGACGAACGAGCTGACCAGGGCCGTGAGCAGGAGGAACGTCACGACGCCGATCCGGAGGTGGCGCTGCATCCAGCGGTTGAGGCGACCCAGCCCGCCGCGCCTGAACCAGCCCGAGATCTCGTCGTAGTTGTTCTCGACCGTGTTGTTGAAGAGCTCCGCTGCGAACCCGATGATCAGGAGGAAGAGGGCGAGCAGCGCGCTGCCACCGACCGTCGAGGCATCGGTCTGGATGTCGCCGAGGTCGGCGATCGAGTCGGTGAACGCCGAGGTCCCGCAGCCGACCTTGCAGGCGCCGCCACCGAAAGGCGGGGTCGGCGTGGGCGACGGTGGCAGCGCGATCGCTGCGACCGCTCCCGTTGGTGACGGCGTCGCGGCCGGCGAGGGGGACGGGCTCGGGGACGGCGACGGTGAGGGGCTCGGTGAGGGGGACGGGCTCGGGGACGGCGACGGTGAGGGGTTCGGGCTCGGCGTCGGCGTCGATTTCGCGGTCGGCTTCGGCGTCGGCCTCTTCGTCGGAGGTGGCGTGCGAGTGACGTAGGTTGCCGTGATCGAGTAGGTCGCCTGGGCGAAGGTCGCAGCGACGGCCAGCGTGCCGTCGAGCGTGCAGGTGCCGATCTGCGTGTTCCCGGTCGTCTGACCGTTCGTCGTGTACGTCCCGAACGTGTCGACGAAGGTTGTGACCTTGCTCTTCGAGCCGCACAACCGCGAAAGCATGTCGACCATCCACCCCTCGGACTCGGAGTCGTTGGGCGGCTTGCCGAGAATGCTCTGGATCAGGAGATCGGTGACCTGGCCGCTCGCCGGGGTGATGACCATTCGCCATCGAGCGCTGCCGTTTGCGTTTCCGCCGGTGCATGTGTCGTCGGTGCCGGACTTCGCGCAGCCCATCTGGTACGTGGTCATCGCAACGGTGGCCAGCTCATCGGTTGTCACGGCGATGGCAATGGCGACCGAGGCGAGCACGCCCAGGACCGCGAGCGCGATCGCCAGCGAGCGGCGAGCGCCTCCCCGGGTTCGCATCGCGGCACAGTATCGGGGTCGCCGATAGGCTGCGGCCATGGCCCGATCGCCGAAGCCGTTCCAGTTCCTGGCGGACGCGCGCGACGTGTTCTCGGGCCCGGAGGTCGCCGAGCGGGCGAGACGGGCCGAGCAGACCGGCTACCACGGCCTCGTGATCCCGGACCACCTGATCCCACAGATGGGCCCGATCGCCGGCCTGGCCTGGATCGCCGCGGCGACCGAGAAGGTCCGGATCGGGGCGTTCGTGTTCAACAACGACCTGCGCCACCCGGCGGTGCTGGCCCAGGAGCTCGCGACCCTCGACGTCCTGTCGGGCGGGCGTCTCGACGTCGCCATCGGCGCGGGCTGGAACGTGCCGGAGTACGAGGCGATCGGCCTGCCGTTCGACCCGACGCCCGTCCGCCAGGCGCGGCTCGTCGAGGCGATCCAGGTCCTGAAGGGCGCCTTCGCCGACACGCCCGAGGGCGGCTTCTCGTTCACCGGCGAGCACTACCGGATCACGGGCCTGGACGGGCAGCCGAAGCCAGTCCAGCGACCCCACCCACCGTTCCTGATCGGCGGCGGCGGCCGCAGGACCCTGGAGCTCGCCGCTCGAGAGGCCCAGGTCGTCGGGCTGGCACCGCGCATCCGGCCGGATCGGAAGGGCGACGCCCATTCGATCACGGTCGCCGCGACCGAGGACAAGATCGCCTGGGTCCGCGAGGCCGCCGGTGACCGGTTCGACGACCTCGTCTTCAACGTCTATCCGTCGCAGGCCCCGATCGTCGTGACCGACCACGCCCGGGCCGAGGTCCGCAGGGTCGTCGACGCCATCCGTGAGCGGACCGGCGCCGAGATCGGCGAGGACGAGCTCCTCGAGTCGCCCCACGTCTTCATCGGCTCGATCTCGGGGTTGGCCGACAAGCTCGTCGGCCTGCGCCAGCGGCTCGGCATCAGCTCGTTCATGGTCGGCGTGCCGGGTGACCTCGACCCGCTCGTGGAGCGCCTCGCCGGAACCTAGGGCACCGGCACCTTCGGGAAGAACGGGACGCCACCCGGGATGTTCGACGGCACGATCGTCGTGATGTCCTTCGGCAGCAGCGGCCCGAGGATGAGGAGCACGATCGGGACCGTCGTCTTCTCGAGGATCTGGCCGATCGTCGAGCCATCGACCGCGGTCCGGACGTCCTTGATGATCCCCGTCTCGACGAAGCCCGAGCCGAGTGAACTCACGTCCGCCGCGTACGTGTGCACGATGACGATCGCCACGGACAGGATCAGGACCGCCTCGAGCCCGCCGAAGAGGAGCCCGAGCAGCTGGTCGGTCCGGCGCGCGATCCCGACCTTCGGCACGCGGCTCATCAGCGGCCGCGACAGGAGGTTCAGGATGAGGAGGATCGCTGTCGACGCGAGCGTGTAGCCGATCATGTTCGCGTAGACCTGGGGCACGTGGGGCAGGAACTGGTTGACGATCGCGCCGGCCGGGTATCGGAGGTACGCGCCGACGACGAACGACACCGCCAGGTAGAGGAGGCCGAGGACGCGGCGGATCAGCCCGCTCGACCAGCCGACGCGGATGAAGCCGAGGATGAAGAACAGCATCACGACGTCGGCCATCGCTCGCCCTCCTCAGCGACCCGGTTCGCGCGTTCGCCCGAGGACGTAGCCGACGCCGGCGCCGACACTCGAGAACAGCAGTGCGGCCAGCGGCGCCGACCCGCCGCCCTGGGCGACCTCGAGGATCGGGACCCAGGCCCCGACGAGCCCGGCGATGAGCCACGGGCGGCGGCCGGCGAGGGCGGCGGCGACGCCGCTGGCGAGGACGAGCGCGCCGACGGTCATGCCCGTGTCGTCGAAGCGCGGGGCCGCGTCCATGAGCCCGATCCCGATCCCGGCCACCGCCGCGAGGACGGCGGCCACCACGAGTCGCGAGTCGGGCGCGCGATGCGCCAGGGCCGAGGTCACGCCCGCTTGCGCTCGAGGTCGAGGAAGGGGAGCGGCACGACCGTCGCGTCGACCCGGCCGCGACGACCCTGGACCGTCCACTCGGCCTGGAGGCGGGTGCCGACCTTGGCCGAGCCGGCTGGGACCGAGGCGAGGCCGATCGCCCGCTTGAGGATCGGGCTCCAGCCGTGGCTCGTGAGCCGGCCGATCTGGGTGCCGCCGCCCGGCGCGAACATCGGGACCGGCGAGCGGTCGATCGTCGCCGAGATCGCGGGCGGCAGGTCCTGGGCGCTGTACAGCTGCTCGATGGGATCCCAGGCGAGGGTCACGCCCGCGAGCCGTCGGGCGGGGCCGCCCTTCACCTGCTCGCGCTTGAGCGCCAGCTGCCCGACGAACGGCTCCTTGCCGAGGTCGACGAGCCGGTCCATCGCCAGCTCGTACGGGGAGTAGTTCTGCTCGGGGTTTAGGGCGTGGCGGGCAGAGGTGTAGTCGACCTCCAGCAGGACCAGGCCGGCCTCGAGCCGGACCACGTCGAGGGCCAGCATCCCGGCCGGCCGGATCCCGAACGGCTGACCCGCGACCATCACGGCGTCCCATGCCTCGGTCGCCTTCGCGGCCGGGATCCAGAGCTCGTACCCGAGGTCGCCGGTGTAGCCGGTCCGGGAGACGTCGATGTCGAGCGTGCCGAGCTTCGAGCTCCGTCGCCGGAAATAGTGGAGGTCGGCGAACGATTCGCCCGTCGCGGACTCGAGGACCGCCCGCGAGCTCGGGCCCTGGAGCGCGAGCGCCGCTGTGGCCTCCGAGACGTCCTCGATCGAGACGTCCAGCCCTCGCGCGTTGAGGGTCAGCCAGCGCTGCTGCGGATCGGCCGCGGTCCAGCGGAACTCGTCAGCGGCGAGGCGATGGACCGTGCCGTCGTCGATGACCTTGCCATGCTCGTCGCACCACGGCGTGTAGTAGACCTGCCCGACCTTCATCTTGGTCGCGTCGCGGGTGATCACCCGGTCGACGAGCCGCTCCGCGTCCGTCCCCGAGACGCGGTACTTGTAGAGCGGGCTGACGTCGATCAGCGCGGCCGCCTCGCGGATCGCGTTGTACTCGATGTCGTGGGCGTCGGCGTACACGGACGACGCCCAATAGCCCGACCACTCCCGCCACTGGAGCTTGCGGTTGAGCGGCGCGGTCCGGGGATGGAACGGGCTGCCGATGCTCATCGGCGGCAGGGTAGCAACGCACTGCCGGCGCGAGGAGGTGGGCGCTCAGGCCCCATCGGACGTGGCCGCCCACTCCCTGGCCAGCGGCCGAGTCGGGTCGGCGAGGCCAAGGGCAAACGCGACAACGAGGACCAGCGGCGCGATCTCGTCGAGCAACGCGAACCCCGCCGCCAGGTCGGACCCGGGGAAGGTCGCCCCGGTGAGGACGCCGATCGCCCCGATCACCAGGGTGCTGAAGGCGCCGACCATCCACAGGAGCGCCGCGACCGCCCCGACGCGCGTCGCGACCTCCGCTCGGCCCGGATCGTCGAGGCCCTGGATCACGCTCCGCAGCAGGTACGCGATGGCCAGCCACTGGACGCCGTCGAGCAGTGACAGCGAGAACGGCTCGAAGCCGGCGTCCAGGGCGAATCGCTGGTCCCGGGCCAGGATCGCGACCTCGTCGGCGATGCCGCCGGCGATGATCCCGAGCGCGGCGAGGTTGGCCAGGCCGGCGACGACGGGCCGCACGGTCCTCGGGTTCACGACGGCGATTCCGAGGGCCATGACGGCATACGCCGCCGCGAACAGCAGCGACTCGAGGGTCGCCACTGCGTAGGGGGAGTCGGGCGCGGCCCCCGGCGCGAGACCCAGGAGCAGGTCCCTGACCGATCCGCCCAGCAGCGTCATGAGGGCCAGGAAGATCGCGCCCCGATGGATCCAGGGCGTGTCCCTCGCCGCCGTCGGGCGTCGGATCACGAGAACGGCGGGGAGCAGGATCTGGGCGCCGCGCGGGCCGAAGCCGAGGACGACGTTCGCGACGACGGCGACCACGCCGTCGCCGAAGCCGGCGCCGGTCAGCAGGATCGCGAACGCCTGCAGGAACGCGTCCAGGAGGGCGAGGGCGATGAAGAGCTGCGCCACCCAGGGCAGCGCGCGGAACCGCCGGCCGACGTCAAGGATGCGCGCCGGGACACGGATCTGATCGACCACCCCGAGGTCGCTCACCGGACGATCGTACGCGGCCGATCCGCCGTTTCGACCCCCCAGATCGGCTAGAGTCCGGTCATCCCTGGGAGCGGTGAGAGGAGGGCGCATGCCTCAGCGCTATGACGCCGTCGTCATCGGCGGCGGTCACAACGGCCTGATCGCCGCGGCGTACCTCGCCCGCGCCGGGCTGAAGACCGTCGTCCTCGAGCGTCGCCACGTCCTCGGCGGCGCGGCCGTGACCGAGGAGGTCTTCCCGGGCTTCCGCTTCTCGGTCTTCTCGTACGTCGTCTCGCTGCTCCGGCCCGAGATCATCCGCGAGCTCGACCTGCCTCGCCACGGCCTCGACATCCTGCCGCTCGACGGGACGTTCACGCCGCTGCATCCCGGGGAGGGACGACCGGCGCCGATCGGGCCGGACGGGCACCGGATCGGCACCGGCGACTACCTGTGGCGGGTCAACGACCACGGTCGGACGATCCGCGAGCTCCGGCGCTGGTCGAGGCTGGACGCCGAGGCCTACGAGGAGTACGGCCAGCTCATGGTCGACATGGCCCGGTTCATCAAGCCGATCCTGTCGATCGTCCCGCCCGACCCGGCCTCCAACGACCCGCGGCCGCTCATGCCGCTCGCCGGCCTCGTCCGCTCGTTCCAGCGCCTGAGCGAGCGGCAGCAGGCGGTGTTCGTCCAGCTGATGACGATGTCGGCGGCCGACTTCCTGGGCCAGTGGTTCGAGACCGACCCGCTCATGGCCACGATGTCGGCGTCGGGGATCATCGGGACCTACCAGGGCGTTCGATCGCCGGGCACCGCGTATGTCCTCCTCCACCACTACATGGGCGAGATCGACGGCGC
>DATGGQ010000010.1:0-69115 GCA_035308445.1 Candidatus Limnocylindrales bacterium
TGTCCTGGACGATCGACACGTTGCCGGTCGCGGTGTTGCCCGACACGCCGGCCGAGGCCGAGGTCGTATAGCCGACCGTGAACGACTGGGTCGAGTAGATCGAAGAGTTCGAGGCCGTGCCGGATGTCGTCGTGCTGGCCTGGTTCACCGTGAAGTTGACGCACTTTGTGTTCCCGGCGCCGTCATCGGCGTAAAGACGGATGACGCTCACGCTCGCGGGCTTCACAGCCGTGGATGGGATCGCCCCGGAGCCATTCGTCGTCGTCGTCGCCAACGCGACAAGGCCGGAATTGCAATTTGAGCTCGTCGACGAGTAAATCGTCACCGAGTGGTTCGCGGCGTAGTTGGCACCAGACACGCTAGTCGTCGCACCGTAGGTGACCGAGCCCGGAGATGGCACGAGCGTTGGCGCCGGGTCGAATTGTGTTGAAGCTGAGAGACCCGAGCTTTCGCCGGTCCCGACGATCGTGTAGATCCCGTTCAACGTGGCGTTCAATACAAATGCGTAGGCGACATTCCCCGATGCATCCGTGGTCGCCGTTCCCGAATCCACCACCGTGGCGTTCGGGTCCGTCGTGACGAAGTCGACGGCTTCGGCGGCCGAGAACCCGTCGCCGGTCACATTGACCGTATCCCCGTTCTGGTACACGAAGAGGTCCGTCTGAATCGTGGCCGCGGCCACGAGCGCTGGGGACAGGATCATCGCCAGCAGGAGCGAGGCCTGCAGGAACGCGAGGGTGCGAAGAGTCAGCTGGCGAGACATCGGTCCTCCCCTGGACGGCTGCGCCTCCCGGGTGGGCCCTCGTCAGGGCCCGGCGGCGGCCTAGCGACGGATGCGGTTTCCCTCTGATGCGAGCGAGCGGCGGGTGCGCCAAACCGGCGCAGATGAGTGCAAGGAGGGACCCTACGGACCCGCCCGATCGGGAGCATCCGGGACCCCACGGAGGCCAGTACGGAACTTGGCCTACGTACCTGCTCCCCTCGCCCAGTCGGGCTGCGACACAACCCCACCGAACCGCCCTCGACCGCACGGATCATCGGGTGCGCGGGCGCACCGCGTCTGTCTCCGAAGCGCCACCGGCTGCGGAATTCGGTGGTTCTAGCCGTGCTCCCGGTACAGCTGGGCGGCCTCGGAACGGGAGCGCACGCCGAGCTTGTGGAGGACATTCGAGACGTGCGTCTCGACGGTCCGGATCGAGATCCGGAGGGCCGCCGCCGCCTCTCGGTCGGTGAGGCCGTCCGAGATCATCCGGAGGACCTCGGTCTCGCGGTCGGTGAGGTGCGGCATCGTGTACGGGTCGCCACTCGCCTGCCGGCTCGAGCGGACCAGCGCTGTGACGACCTCGGCCGCGAGCTTACGCGGCATGGCGAGGTCGCCGTCCCGGGCGCCTCGCACGGACCGAAGCAGCGCATCTGGGGTGAGGTCCTTCGTGAGGTAGCCGACCGCGCCGAACCGCATCGCCTCCACGAGGTCACGGTGGGCCGACGACACAGTGAGGATCACGAACTTCGTGTCCGGCAGGCGCGGCGCGACCTCGCGCAGGAACTGCAGGCCGCTCATCCCGGGCAGGTCGATGTCGAGCAGGACGATGTCGGGTCGCAGCTCGAGGACCGGCTGGATGGCCGCCTCGGCCGTTGAGACCTCGGCCACGACCTCGATGTCGGTCGTCGTGATCGCCTGGCGAACGGCCGTGCGCACGAGAGCGTGATCCTCGACGAGCATCACCGTTGTCTTCGGTCTCGCGCTCGCTCCCCCGGTGGTGTTCACGGCCGACTTCGGCTCGGCGCGCCGACCGTGGGGGCGGCCTTCGGGGCGGCCTTCGTGCGGCGCCCGGGCTTGGCGGCGCTCGCGGCCTGCGGGGCGGGTTTCGTTGCCGGAGGGACCCGAAGCCGGATGCGGGTCCCGTCCCTCGGCCGGCTCTCGACCTCGACCTCCCCGCCGATGATCCCGGCTCGCTCCCTCATGCCCCGGATGCCGTAGGTCGATCCATCGATCGAGCCGGGATCGAAGCCCCGTCCGTTGTCGGCGACGAGGACCTCGAACGCCGACCGGCCCCACGTCGCGGTCACCCGCACGACGGTCGCGTCGGCGTGCTTGCGGACGTTCGTGAGCGCCTCCTGCACGATCCGAAGGAGCTCCGCGGCGGTGCGCGATGGCAGGGCGGGCGTCGTGCCCGAGGACGAGAACTCGACCTTGATCCCCGACCGCTCTCCGAAGTCCTCGACGGCGCGCTCGAGCGACTCGCCGACGGTTGGCCCGTCGGACCCGGTCCGCATCGTGGCCAGGACCGCGCGCGCGCCGCCGAGCGCCCGATCGACCGCGTCGCCGATGTCGTTGTTCAGCACCCGCGCGTCGTCGGGCAGGTCGGGGACCTTCGCCAGGCGCGCCTGCGTGAGCTTCGCCAGCCACAGGTCCTGCGACAGGCCATCGTGCACCTCGCGCGCGAGCCTCGCGCTCGCCTCGAGCGCGGCACGCTCAGCGTCCGCGGAACGGAGCGCGTGCAGGCGGGCGTTCGCCAGTCGAAGGGCTCGGACGTCGGACCGCGACTGGGCGTCGATGCCGAGCAGGAGGATCACCGAGAACGTGGCTCGCAGCAGGTCGTCGGCCGTGACGACGCCGACGTAAATGCCCGGCAGGATCGCCCAGTGGAGCTGGCTGAATGCCGCCACGACCAGGCCGATCGACATGTAGCCCGCGTACTGGCGGCCGCGCTGGCGGTAGATCTCCCGGTAGAGCTGCGCTCCCCGAAGGTAGAAGAGGGCGACGATCCCCTGGATCACGATGCCGGCCGGGTTCATCCCGGGCAGGACGTCGGCGTTGCCGCCGAGGGCGGCGAAGCCGGTCTGGCCGATCAGCGGCGGCAGGCTCGAGTCGACGTTCGGGAGAAACGCCAGGATCGCGATGATCGCGACCGCGGGTCCGAGCTCGAGCAGGACGATCGGGCCGGGCGGGAGCCGTCGCGATCGGACGAGCGTCGCCGTGGCCCCGAGGATGAGCAGCGTCGCCGTCCCGATCCGGGCCAGCGTCCAGCCGTAGATGGGCCACTGCTGGGGCGCGTCGAGGGTGAGGCCGATCCGCTCCGGGTGGCCGGTGATGGCGACGGCGACGAGCAGCGCCCGGGTGACGAACAGGATCATGAAGCCCGAGCTCTCGAAGAGGGCCGAGTTCTCGCGTTCGATCCGGTAGCGGATCCAGGCGAGCCCGGCGGCGCCCGCGGCGGCGACCGCCGTGAGCGTGTTCAGGACGAGGTCGAGGTTCGGGCTCCGGACCACGAGCCGGGGACCCGGCAGGAGCGTGATGACGCTGCCGACGGTGAGGACCACGACGACGATCCCGAGCAGGATGTCGAACCGGCGGAGCTCGCCGGGATTCGACAGCGGCAGCTCGATGCGCGCGGCGGGATCGGCCCAATCGGCGTCGGTGCCGACCGGGCCGGACGTCGCGGGGCGCGCGGTCCGATCCGGGGTGGTGCCCATCCGCGCCAACTCTACTCGTGGACCACTCGGCGACCGGGGGTCATTCGTACCACCCACGGTGGCACGTTGCCCGCGGCGCTGGTCGCCGGTGGCGGGTCATAGATCGCCCGCCAAGCGCCGCCGGCGACCAGCTCTGGCTCCCGCTGCTGCTCGCCGCGCCCGCGAACTGGATTTTCCTCGCGGGCGACGACGACCAGACCTTGTAGCCCTTGCCGATGTACGTGTCCGGCAGTTTCAGGAGCAGCGACCACGACCGGCTCGTTAGCGTGGCGAACGGTGCCATTGGCGACTCGTGTTGCATCACGTTCAGCAACGGCAGCGGTAGGTCTGGTGCGGTCGAGAGCGGTCCGGTCCGGAGCAGGGTCGAGCGGTTCAGTACTGCCGGTTCAGGTGCCCGGACCAACCGGTCATGGGCCGGTGGTGCGTGCACGCCGACCATCCCGATCGACAAATGCCAAACCCGGGGTGACCCGGGGACGGAAAGCCACGGGACTGCCAGCGCTGGGGGCACGGCAGCCAGCCGGGTTGCCGCCTGGCCGGGCGAAACCGCGGAGTAACCGCGCGATGGGTGCCCGCCTCGATGCTCCCCGGCGAAGGAGACGTCGTTGTCGTCGGTCGGGAGCACGCGGAGTCGGACCCAGCGGCGCGCACTCGCTGCCGCCATCGCCTCGCTGGCGATGGTGCTGGGCTTCACCCTCGTCGCCGGCTACGTCGCAGCGTCCAACCGTCCGAATGCCTTCGTTGCTCCTGCCTCGAATGCCCCGACCTCCGGCCACGTCGCCGGGGCCGTCGTGGTTCGCTATGTGCGCGGTACCTCCGCAGCCGCGATCGCGGGCCTCGAGCACCGCGCCGGTGCGAGCCTCTCGAGCACGATCAGTGACCTCGGCGTCCACGTCCTGCGCGTCACGCCTGGGTCCGAGGCCTCGACGATCGCCCAGCTGCGGCACTCGTCCTCCGTGGTCTACGCCGAGCTCGACGGACAGGCTGGCGCCCTCGACACGAACACGAACGACTACTACTGGGCGTCGCAGAAGACCCAGAGCTACACGCAGATCCACGTGCCGCTCGGCTGGGACGCGACGACCGGAGCGACGGGCGGGCCGCTCGTCGCGGTCCTCGACACAGGCGCCGATCCGAACCACCCCGACCTCCAGGGCCGCTTCGCAACCGGCGGCTGGAACGAGGTCGGCGGCAACTCGAACACGGCCGACGACAACGGCCATGGCACGATGGTCACGGGGATCATCGCGGCGAACTCGAACAACACCGAGGGCATCGCCGGCCTGTGCTGGGGTTGCCAGGTTCTCGAGGTGAAGGTCCTCGACTCGACCGGGTCCGGCTCGTACAGCAACATCGCCGCCGGGATCACCTACGCCGCCGACCACGGTGCCCGGATCATCAACCTGAGCCTCGGCGGCTCCTCGGCCTCGTCGACGCTGCAGAGCGCGGTGGACTACGCGATCTCGAAGGGCGCCCTCGTCGTCGCCGCGGCCGGCAACAGCACCTGCAACTGCATCCTCTATCCCGCCGCGTACACCGAGACGCTCGCGGTGGGGTCGGTGACCTCCGCCGACGCGAACAACGCGGCGTACGGCTCGGCGCTCGACATCATGGCCCCCGGCTCGAACTGGGCAACCTATTGGAGTGCCGCGTATCCGACATTGAAGTACGCCGTGTTCACGGGTACCTCGTCCGCCTCGCCGGTCGTCTCCGGGCTGGCGGCGCTGCTGATGGCCCAGAACCCGACTTGGACCGCCTCGCAGGTCGCTTCCCGGATGGAGTCCACGGCGACGGATCTCGGCTCGACGGGCTGGGACTCGACCTACGGCTACGGCCTTGTCGACTTCTCCGCTGCCTTGGGCGTCCAGGCACCGTCACCCACACCGACCCCCAACCCGACCGCGACCCCGTCGCCGACGCCAACCCCGTCGCCGACGCCTACCGCGACGCCGACTCCTTCGGCGTCCCCGTCGCCCACGCCTACCGCGACTCCGACGCCCACACCCACGCCGACACCCACGCCCACGCCGAGCCCGACCCCGACTCCGAGCCCCTCGCCCACCAGCTCGACGGTGAGCTACAGCAGCACGCTGAACACCAAGCAGAAGACACGGTCGTACGCCGTGACATGCGGGACGGGAACGATGACGGTGACGCTCAAGACCTCAGTCGCCGGCCTGACGCTCAAGGTCGTCTCATCGATCGGCCAGGCGCTCGGGTCTGCGAGTTCGTCGCTTGCCCAATCCTCGGTGACGCTGACCTTGCCGGTTTCCCCAGGCTCCTATTCGGTCGTCGTATCGGACTCCGGTACCAAGGCGGCATTCACCTTGACGATCACGTACCCGAACTAGCTGTCCAGTCCCCGGAAATCGCCGAGGCCCCAGATCGCTCCGGGGCCTCGGTTTCATATCGGGCTAGCGGCCGGAGGCCGCCCACTCAACAAGCAAAGGCTGCCTGGTTGTTGATGGCGTCGAAGGTGTTCTTGGCGAGCTGCTGGGTCGCCTTCACCTGGTTGTACCAATTGGACCCAGTGTTGGCACTCGCGACGTAGTTCGTGCCCCAGGTCTGGTTGCTGCCGAAGGTGGCGTTGGCAAACGCGAGCAGGTTATTCACCGTCGCGCACGACCCACCGGTGATTCCAGGGAATGCTCCCGTGACGTTGAGAAGCGTCCCGGAGCACGTCCCCGTGCCACTCGATGTGTCGATCATCGAGCAGATGGCCGTGAGGTCGATCTTGTCCGTTCCGATAACTGAGCTAGCACCGATCTTGTTGCCGCCACCGCCGCCACCGAAGTAGACGTCGAGCGCGGTCGCGAGCATCTGCGCCCTGAGCATCGCGTTCATCGAGGCACCTGAGGCATTCGCGGCCTTGATGATATTGTACGTGTACCCGACGACATCGTTGTTGCTGGTCGAGCCCGCCTTGCCGCAAGGCGCGGTGGTCGAAAGGTCCTTGAACGGGTTGAAGGTCCGAAGATAGGTGCCGACGTTGCAGACGCCTAGCGTTGAAGCGCCTGCGGCAATGACGCCTTGGCCGTTCTTGTTCTGCCAGTAGCCCATCGTCAGAGCGCCGACGCCGCCGGTGCCGCAGATGGTGTTGGAAACGTCGGACTCAGCGCCCGTCTCCTTGATGATGCCGGCATTCGTGATCGTCACGCAGGTTCCGTTCGTTGGAACGGGGATGACGTGACTGATCGGACCATATGTGTGGGTGGTGAATGGCACGCTGTCCGTTGCCGTCAGGGTGCCGAGCGTCGTCGCGGTTCCGCCGTTGTACGCGTCCTGGACGGTGATCGTCTGATTCACCGTAGACGGGCTGACCGAACCGAAGTTGTAGAGTGCGGCGCCGTCCTTCGAGCCATCCGGCGTCGAGGCCGCTGTCGCGTTCCACGTGGCAGTAGCGGTGTTCGTCCCGCTCGCCGGGCTCGGTGCCGAAGTGTAGGTGCAGGAGTAGGTCAGACCCGTTGAGTCAGCGCCGGCTGCGATCGTCTGGGTCGTGTTGCCCGAAACCGTGCAACTCCCGTTGTTGTCGATCGTGTCGGTTACGCCGGTGAGCGTCACCGACTCCCAATCATTCGGGTTGTGAACCGTGATCGTGCCGTTGACTTGCCAGTTGCTGTCGGTGAATCCGGTCTCGGTCGCGGTCACGTTGTAGTTCAGCGTCACCGTGCCGCCGTGCTGATCGATGTGGCCTGGCTTGTCGACGGTTTTCTTGATCGTCCAGTTGTATGTCCGGGTGAACGATGGCGTCGCCGTCTTGGTGACGGTGAGGTCTGCGCCCTGGCAGTCCGTCACCGTTTGGTCGGCGCTTCCAAGCTGGGTGTCGCCATCAGTGATCGTCGCCGTGTTCTTATTGGGCGTGCATGTGCCGGCGTCGCCGGAGATCGTTCCGGTGTATTTGAACGTGGTGGGGCTCGCATCACCTGAACACACGGTCGCGGGAAGGTAGTTCGGGTCCGAGGTGTCAGTGATCGGATCGTTTGGATCGCTCACCGTTACGCAGTCGTGGACCGTCGTACCGGTGAACGAAACGTTCGGGAACGTGAAGTTCGCATCGCCGGCGACAAGCGGACCATCCGGGCTGAGATCCTGAGCTCCCCAGGACGCTGTCGCGGTGTTATCGAGCTCGACGGTTGGATCGGGAAGAGCACTGAGGTCGCACTCGTACGGGAAGTTATTGTCGCCGGTGCTCACAGTTGCGCCAGTGCCGCCGGTCACCGTGCAGCCTTGAACGACCGCGCCAGACAGGGCGTCGGTAACGTCGACACCCGTGACATTGGCTGTGTTCGGATTGAACACGTCGATGGTGCCCGTCACCTTGACCCCGCTAACCGTGCCATCGTCATGGGTCACGGTGACCGTGTAGTTCGCGGTCGTTGAGTTGCCGCCGGCAGTCGTAACAGAATTGTTATCGACGTCCTTGCTGATGCCCCACTTGAACGTTGTCGTATACGAGCCGGCCGCATCCTTGGTGATCGATAGCGGAAGCCCTTGGCCGCCGCCCCCGCAGGTTGCGCAGACGCTCTTGTTGACCTTGAACGCGTCGTACTTGCAATCGGAGGGCTTCACGCCGGGACCATCTGGCGGTGCAACCGCGGCGGCGGGCAACTCGCAGACCGCCAGGATGTACACGCCGCCGGAGTTCGGTGTGTCGTCGTACGGGAAGAGTTGGATCTTGTTGTTCGTAGTGTCGAAGTCGTGGCCGGACAAATAGCCGCCGGCTGCTGGATACGTCAGGGTGCCCGAGCCATCGACCGAGAAAACGCGGTGAGCCCAGGTGTCGCCCGCACCTGTGGCCGTCGTCTCACATGGCGTGGTGTCGGACAGGTTGGCTGGGTCACCATTCGCCTTGAGTGGCGCGCAGTCGTTCGGGTTGGGCTGGCCGCCCGGCGAGAGAACAGCGAAGAAGTAGGTGCCGGCACCTAATGAAGCTGAGACGGGGAGCCCGCTGAGCCAGACATCACGTTTGTCGTTATAGATGTTGCAGTTGACGCCGTTGCCGTTTAGGCACGCATTGTTCGCGTAACTGTCGTAGGTGTCCGTCCATGTCGGGTTGTCAGTGGTCGAGACTGCTCCGGACACGGCGAGCGCGGGCGCCGCAGCCCCGAGCACCACGAGGCTCATGCTGGCGAGCAGGCTTGCGGTGCCCACCAGCATCAGACACTTCTTGATCATCTGTCGATACCTTCCTCAAGTTCCCCTGATGCGCCGAGGAAGCCTCGGCACTCCTCCATCCCCCGGGAAACAAATCGAACCCGCGCGCACGTGCACGAGGGCTCATGGGCCTGACCTACGGGGGCGACGAGCAAGGGCTACCGAGGGCGCAGTCGCCCTTGGCGAACACGCGGTGCCGAGCTCCCTTCCCCTGGAGGAGGGCGCACCCCGACTCCCTCCCCGAACCGACGCTATGCCGCTTGCGGCGACAGCTCGGACGCTCCGAAGCGGTCCCCTTCCGCCTCCTATCGCTGGCCAGGTCCTCCGGGTCGCCGCGGGTTGGGCGGCAAGCCCCTGGCCACCTCCTGCGACGTCCGACGCACGCGGTGGAGTACGGATAGTGGGGGTACGAAAGTACCTAGGTCAAGATACCTATTCGCGATTCGCAGGTTTTGTAATGCCGCGCGGCTCCGGACCCCTCCGTACTGCCCTTATCCGATCAGGCGCGCTGCCCCACGATATTCGCAGCCCAGAACGTGACCACCGGTCCTCCCCTCGCTTGCCGCCCTTGGCCGATGCGAGGTCGTCAGGCTCTCGCGATCAGTACGTCCACTGCCGCCGCCACGGCTTGAGCCACCGGGACCGCTGGGCATTCGGCGGGCAGCGTCCTCGTGGCGGTCGGCATCATCCCCTCCGATCTTCCAGGCGCCTGGGCCGCAGGGTACGACGCCCCGAAGTTCCTGAGGCTCGCCGGCCGCGCGAGTACCTGGGAACTTGCAGAACGACCAGACGATCTAAGCTGGCGACTCGCCGACGCAAGCCGACTCGTTAGCCGAAAGCGATCTGCCAGCTGGGCGTCAGCGCCCGGGAGTGAACTCCCGGACGCGCTTGGCAAGGTTCCGCACATCGTCTTCGCCCCCGGCCCGCATGCCGATCGACTCCGGCTCCGCCCAGAATCGCCGGATATCCGCGTCGAGTTCACCGGGCACCCGGACGGCCTTCGGGAAGTCGTGACGAGCCTTCTGAAGGCGCAGGATGGCCTCGTAGAGTTCGAGTTCGGCCGCGATTCGGGCGTCGCTCAACCCGCGGGTGCTAGGGCCCAAGCGTGGACCTTTGCCCGCGACTTCAATTCCCATTCCCCAAGGCCCGGTGATCTTGAAGCCGCGCCACTCCACGACGGCATGGTACGGCCCGATCGCCGCTCGGCTGTCTAGCGGCGGGAATGCCGGTCGATGACTGCCTCGAGCTCGACGCTCGTCAGGAGCTCGGCCGCGCGCCATCCGCCCAATCGGATCCCTGAGGCGAATCAACGGTTGACCGGCCCGCCCCGGTGGGACAATCGACCCTCGGAAGGCGAGGGAGCCCGCGCGCAGGTTGCTGGCTTCGGCCGTTTCAAAGCAACGGGAGGCCCATCCCATGGCCATCGACGTCGGCGCCTCGAAGTCCCGGAGGTCGATCCTCGCGGGTGCGCTCGGCGGGCTCGGTGCCCTTGCCGCGTCCGCGCTCAGCCGGCCGCTCAGCGTGGACGCTGCGGCCAACGGCAACGTCCAGCTCGGCCACGGCACCGCCGATACCGACAACGACTCGTCCGCGGAGACGCGCGTCAACGGGACGACGGACGGCATCGTCGCCCTCAGCGCCTGGCAGAACGGCAGCGGAACCGGCTTCGAGGGGCTCACCCAGACCGGTACCGGCGTGCTCGGTATCGCGGGAACCAGCGGCGTCGGCGTCCAGGGTCAGAGCGACACGGGCACGGGTGTACACGGCGAGAGCACCGACAACACGCCCACCCCCGACTTCACGGTCCCGTCGAACAAGACCGGCGCCATCGGCTCTACTGGCGCGACCACGAACATCGCCGCGAACACCGATGAGCTGGGTGTCTACGGCTACGCCGATCTCTCCGTTAACAGCGTCGGCGTCCTCGGTCACTCGCACCAGGGCGTCGGGCAGGTGGGCATCGGATCGGTCGGCGTGATCGGCGCCGGGTCGTGGGGCGTGCTGGGCGACGTCGGCGCGACCGACGTCGGTGTCTACGGGAACACGGGGCCGAGCGTCGCGCCGAGCCCGGGCACTGGTATCGGCGTGGCGGCTCGAGCCGAGTCGACCGCGCAGGTCGCGCTGAAGGTCATCGGTCGCGCCCAGTTCAGCCGCAGCGGCCGGACCTATGTTGCCGCCGGCACGTCGACCCGCAAGATCACGATGTCCGGCGTCACGACCTCGAGCTACATCATCGCGACCCCGCAGACAAATCGGGCCGGGGTCTTCGTCCAGGCTGTCGTGCCGGCCGCGGGCTCATTCACGATCTACCTGAACAAGATCGTTGCCGGCACGACCTACGTCGGATACCTGGTTATCAACTAGGAGGGCGCGATGAGCTCTGACGAAAGGCCCGCGCTCCTCCGAATTCGCGAGGCCGTGAAGCACCGCACTGCCAGCCCCGCGGCCGACCGGCAGTTGGGGCGATTCGAGCGGGGGCCGGCGATCGCGAACCGGCCGGAGGCTGCCGCGCATGCCGCGGCGGCGACCGTCAAGCGATTGCTCCGGGGACGGTCGGGCTCGGCCTAGCGGCGCCGGATCGGGGTTCGTGTCGAGAGTCGAGCCAAGCCAAGGGCCAGTCGAGCGAAAGCGCCCGACGCTAGCGGGCCGAGCAGGGCCCACTCGATGGTGGTGACCGCCGCGGGCTGACTGACGCGCGGCCTCCGGTCAGCGGTGGGCCTCGTAGTGAGCGATCGCTTTGAGCAGCCGGTCGACGGTGGCGAGCAGCGGCTCCGTGGCCTCGGCTGGTAGCGCATCGCGGATCGAATCCTTCGGGCCGAAGGTCGCGCGCGCCTGGCGCGCGGCCAGGCGGACGTCTCGCAGCGAGCCGTCGCGGAGCTGATCCGGCAGCGGAGCGAGGAAGCGGACCCAGCGGTCGAGTCCGACTTCGTCGGCGGCCCGGAGCGCGCGTTCCGCGGCGACGGCCGCCGCGAGCGCCGCCGCGTCGATGTCCGGCAGCTCGTGCCGCGCCGGCTCCGTCTGCCCTCGGGAGCCGGTATCTGTCACGCCCAACTCCGGTGACTGCCGGTCGGCGTATTCCGTCCAACGCCCGTCGCCGATCGCGCGATTCCATCCCAAGTCACGCTCGAGCCGGGGTGAATCCGCTCGCCCGACCTGGCCGGAGCGTGCCGCGGAGTCGCCCGGGGACTAGCTGACAGAAACGGGCTCCTCGTCGAGCTGGGATGCCGCGCGTGAGTCGGCGGTCGGCGTTGCGCCGTTCGCCGCATCGTCGGTCGCGCCGTTCGCCGCATCGCCGTGCGGGCGCGCCACCGCGGTCACGCGACCCGCGGCTTCGGCGAATGTGACATCGGACAGCGGGACGAGCGGCTCGCCGCGCAGGACCCGAGCCAGGTACTCGCCGGTCGCCGAGCCCATGACCTTCGCGACCTCCTCGGGCGTGCCCTTCGCGATGATCCGGCCGCCTCGTGCGCCGCCCTCGGGCCCGAGGTCGACGATCCAGTCGGCCGTCTTGATCACGTCGAGGTTGTGCTCGATGACCACGACCGTGTTGCCGGTCTCGACAAGCCGATGGAGGACCTGGAGCAGCTTCTCGACGTCGGCGAAGTGCAAGCCGGTCGTCGGCTCGTCCAGGACATACAGGGTCCGGCCGGTCGCGCGGCGCGAGAGCTCGGTCGAGAGCTTCACCCGCTGGGCCTCGCCGCCCGAGAGGGTCGTCGCGGGCTGGCCGAGGTGGATGTACCCGAGCCCGACGTCGTAGAGCGTCTTCAGCTTCGGGTGGATCGTCGGCACGGCGGCGAAGAACTCGACCGCCTCCTCGACGGTCATCTCGAGGACGTCGGCGATCGAGCGGCCTTTGTAGTGGATCTCGAGCGCTTCGCGGTTGTAGCGCTTGCCCTTGCAGACCTCGCACGGGACGTAGACGTCGGGCAGGAACTGCATCTCGATCTTGATGATCCCGTCGCCCTTGCAGTTCTCGCAGCGGCCGCCCTTCACGTTGAACGAGAACCGGCCCGGCCCGTAGCCGCGGACGCGTGACTCCGGGACCCCGGCGAAGAGCTCGCGGATCGGGCCGAAGAGGCCCGTGTACGTGGCGGGGTTCGAGCGCGGCGTTCGGCCGATCGGGCTCTGGTCGATCTCGATGATCTTGTCGATGTGGCTGGCGCCCTCGAGCCGATCGTGCCGACCCACCGGCTCCCGCGAGCCGTGCAGCTCTCGGGCGAGGGCCCGGTATAGGACCTCGGTGACGAGCGTCGACTTTCCGCTGCCGCTCACCCCGGTGACGGCCGTGAACGTGCCGAGCGGCACCTCGAAGTCGATGTCCTTCAGGTTGTGCTCGCGGGCCCCCCGGACGACGAGCTTCCTGCCGCTCCCCTTGAGGCGCTCAGGCGGGATCGGGACGGCGCGCTCGCCGCGGAGGAACGCGCCGGTGATCGAGCGCGGCTCGGCGAGGATTGCCTCCAGCCGGCCGTTCGCGACGATCTCGCCGCCGTGCTCGCCGGCGCCGGGCCCGATGTCGACCACCCAGTCGGCGGTCCGGATGGTCTCCTCGTCGTGCTCGACGACTAGGACGGTGTTGCCGAGGTCGCGGAGCCGGGTCAGCGTGGCGATGAGCTTCGCGTTGTCGCGCTGATGCAGCCCGATCGACGGCTCGTCGAGGATGTACAGGCAGCCCATCAGGGTGGTCCCGATCTGCGTCGCGAGGCGGATCCGCTGCGCCTCGCCGCCCGACAGCGTCTGGCTCGTCCGGTTGATCGTCAGGTAGTCGAGGCCGACGTCGACGAGGAACCCGAGGCGGGCCCGGATCTCCTTCAGGACCTGGTACGCGATCGTCCGCTCGCGCTCGGAGATGCGGCTTGGCAGGGCGACAGCCCACTCCATCGCGTCGGTGATCGAGAGGTCCGAGACGTCCGAGATGTCCCGCCCGTCGACGGTCACGCCGAGCGCCTCGGGCCGCAGCCGCTTGCCCTTGCAGGCGGGGCAGGGCCGCTCGACCATGTACTTCTCGAGCTCGGTCTTGATGTACTCCGAGTCCGTCTCGCGATACCGCCGCTCGAGGTTTGTCACGACCCCCTCGAACGTCGCCGTGTAGCTGTTCTCGCCGCGTTCGTGGCGGTAGCGGACGACGACCTTCTCGTCCTTCGACGAGAAGAGGAGGTGTTCGACGGCCGCCGCGGGCAGGTCGCCGATCGCCGCCTTCGGGTCCCAGTGGTGCTTCTGGAAGACCGCCTCCGTGATCTTCATCCGCCACGAGCCGTCGGTCGGCATCCGGCTCCAGGGGATGACCGCGCCCTGCATGACGCTCTTCGACTTGTCCGGGATGACCAGCTCGGGATCGATCTCGAGGCGGGTCCCGAGGCCGGTGCAGGTGGGGCAGGCACCGTGCGGCGAGTTGAACGAGAAGCTGCGGGGCTCAAGCTCGTCGATCGTCGTCCCGTCATACGGGCACGAGTAGCGCTCGCTGAAGCGCTTCTCCTCGAAGTCGGGCGCCTCGCCCTCGCGCGTGGCCGGGGCGATGAGGACGGCGCCCTCGCCGAGGCGCAGGGCGGTCTCGATGGAATCCGCCAGGCGCGGCGCGTCTGGATCCTCGAGCGGGGTGCCGGTCTCGGGATCGACGGGCCGGCCGCGGTCGTCCGTCGTCCAGCCATCTGGCCGCTCGGCGCGGCGGACGACGAACCGATCCACGACCACCTCGATCGAGTGGCGCTTGTACTTGTCGAGAGTCGGGGCCTCGGCCAGGTCGTACGTCTCGCCGTCGACCCGGACGCGGACGAAGCCCTGCTTCCGGGCCGCGTCGAAGATCCGGTCGCCCTCGGTCTTGCGGTCCTTGATGAGCGGCCCGAGGACGAGCAGGCGCGTGCCCTCGGGCATCGCCAGGACCTGGTCGACGATCTGCTGGACCGTCTGCCGTTCGATCGGGTGGCCGTTCGGGCAGTGGGGGATGCCGATCCGGGCGAACAGGAGCCGGAGGTGGTCGTAGATCTCGGTGACGGTACCGACGGTCGACCTCGGGTTTCGCGAGGCGCCCTTCTGGTCGATCGAGATCGCCGGGGACAGGCCGTCGATCTGGTCGACGTCCGGCTTCTCCATCTGGCCGAGGAACTGGCGGGCGTACGCGCTCAGGCTCTCGACGTAGCGCCGCTGGCCCTCGGCGTAGATGGTGTCGAAGGCGAGGCTCGACTTGCCGCTGCCGCTGAGTCCGGTGATGACGACGAGCCGATCCCGCGGGAACGAGACGTCGACGTTCTTCAGGTTGTGCTCGCGCGCTCCGCGCACGACGATCTGATCCTGGGGCACGATCGAAGTGTAGCGTTTGGCGTCCAAACCGAACAGGCGTTCGTCGATGCGTCGCGGCTCGATCGCGACGGCCTCCACGACCCGATCGTCGCGCCCATTCCTGCCAGAACCTGACTGGTTCCGCTACCGGGCCACCACCCCCGAGCCAAACTTCCGAGCCCGGCGACTCCTTCGCGAGCGCGGCGACTCCTTCGCGGCCCGGCCGCCGCCCGCCGAGCGTGGTCCCTTACCTCGCGAGCGCGAACGAGCCCATCGCCAGGACGTTCGAGCCGCCGCCGATCACCCCGGCGACGATCGCGACGCCGATGACCGCGATCCCGAGCGCTCGCTCGAACCGCCCCGTACGCCGCATCAGCATGATCGTGAGGGCGACGACGAACGCCATCAGCGCCAGTTTCGCGATCGCGGCCATCGGCAGGCCGTAGCCGTTGACGAGGTCGGCGACCAACGGGTTCAGCTCCGCGTCGAGCCCGACTTGGCGGACCATCGCGACGAAGGTCGTCAGGTCCAGCAGCTGGGCCGCCGACATCGTCAGGACGGCCAGGGTCAATGTGGGCACGATGCAAGTCTGGTGCGGTCCAGTGTGGACCCGATGCGACTCCGATTGAGTTCGCGTAACGGACCTCTCGCACGCGCCCGTTTGCGGTGCAATGGAGCAACGGCGCCCCTCACCGAACCTCCCGACCGCTCGCCGGATGCCGGCCCGCACGCAGGGCACCGGGCACGATGACGGCCGAAGACGTGGCAGGTCCGTGGTATCCGCCGTGTGACGCGTGTCGGGCGTCCACGACCTGCGGGCGGTGACCCGCGGGACGGCTGGTCAGGAGCGGCGCCGGCGAGGTGGGCGGGTGCCCTGGCGGCGGCGGATGTTCGGGGTGACCGAGCGGTCCCAGGTCGGGCGCTCGAGCCAGCGCGCCTGCCAGCCGGCGTCGTCTTCGTGCTCGTCGCGGATGCCGGGGAGCCAGTCAGCGGCCGTGCCCTCTGCGATGCCGCCCTCGGCCACGCCGACTTCGAGCCCTTCCCCGTCCAGGCCGGGCTCGCCGGTGGCGTCGGCCGGCTCCTCGCGGGCTGGAAGGACCTCGATCGACGCGACCTCGAGTGCGCTCTCGGGTGTGAGGCGGGGCGACTCCCGGCCGGCGGCACTCCCGCGTCCGGGCGCCCCGCCGGAGGATTTCGGCCGGCGGGCCGCGAGCTCGGCGGCGCGGGCGACGATTGCCGACTGGTCCTCGTCGAGGACCCGCAGCCGGATCTGCTGGATCTCGTCGCGGAGCGCGGCCGCGCGCTCGAACTCGAGCTCCTTCGCGGCGGCCCGCATCTCGGTCTCCATCCGCTTGACGAGCTCCTCGACCTTGCCTCGGTCGAGCTCGACGAGGCGGGCGTCCCGCGCCTCGCGCTCGGAGGTGTACACCACCGTGCCCTCGGCCACGGACCGGAGCTGGTCGTTGAGATCGCGGATCCCCTTGACGATCGTCTGGGGCTGGATCCCGTGGGCCTCGTTGTAGGCGGCTTGGACCGCGCGCCGGCGGTCCGTCTCGTCGATCGCCGCGCGCATCGAATCCGTGATCCGGTCCGCGTACATCACGACCTCGCCGCCGATGTTCCGGGCCGCCCGCCCGATCATCTGGATCAGGGACCAGGCCGACCGCAGGAAGCCCTCCTTGTCGGCGTCGAGGATCGCGACGAGAGTCACCTCGGGCAGGTCGATGCCCTCGCGCAGCAGGTTGATCCCGACGACCACGTCGAAGACGCCGAGCCGGAGGTCCCGCAGGATCGCGACCCGCTCGAGCGTGTCGACCTCCGAGTGGAGGTACTGGACCTTGACCCCGAGCTCGCGGAGGTAATCGGTCAGGTCCTCGGCCATCCGCTTCGTGAGCGTCGTGACGATCGCCCGCTCGCCTCGCTCGACACGAGCCCGAACCTCCTCGAGCAGGTCGTCGATCTGGCCCTCGGTCGGCCGGACGGAGATTAGCGGATCGACGATCCCGGTCGGTCGAACGAGCTGCTCGACGATCCGCTCAGACTTCTCGAGCTCGTATGGGCCGGGCGTCGCCGACATGTAGATCGCCTGCCCGACCGACGTCTCGAACTCCTCGAACGTCAGGGGCCGGTTGTCGAGGGCCGACGGCAGCCGGAACCCGAAGTCGACGAGGATCTCCTTCCGGGTCCGGTCGTTCTTGTACATGCCGACGACCTGCGGGACGGTCATGTGCGACTCGTCGACGATTAGCAGCCAGTCCGGCGGGAAGTAGTCGAGCAGGGTCCACGGCCGCGACCCGGCGTCGCGCCGGGAGAGATGGCGCGAGTAGTTCTCGACGCCGGAGCAGTAGCCGAGCTCGCGGAGCATCTCGAGGTCGAACGTCGTCCGCTGCCGGAGCCGGGCGCCCTCGAGCTCGCGGCCCTCGGCCTCGAGCTGGCCGACGCGCTCGTCCATCTCGGCCTCGATGTCGACGATCGCGGCCTTCAGCTTGTCGGCCGGGGTCACGTAGTGCGTCGCCGGGTAGACGTTGACGTCCTTGCGCTCGGTCAGGAGCTCGCCGGTCAGCGGGTCGATCTCGGTGATCCGCTCGACCTCGTCGCCGAAGAACTCGACCCGGACGATCCGCTCTTCGGAGGCCGGCCGGAACTCGAGGGTGTCGCCGCGGACGCGGAAGCGCGCGCGGGACAGGTCGGTGTCGTTGCGCTGGTACTGGAGATCGACGAGATGGCGGAGGACCGCGTCGCGGCGGTACTGGCCGCCCTGCCGGAGCCGCAGGACCGTGGCCCCGTAGTCGACCGGCGCGCCGATGCCGTAGATGCACGAGACCGAGGCGACGACGATGACGTCGCGGCGCTCGAACAGGGCGTGCGTCGCCGCATGGCGCAGGCGATCGATCTCGTCGTTCCGGCTCGAGTCCTTCTCGATGTAGGTGTCCGAGCGTGGCAAGTACGCCTCGGGCTGGTAGTAGTCGAAGTAGCTGACGAAGTACTCGACCGCGTTGTCCGGGAAGAAGTCCCGGAACTCGGCGTACAGCTGCGCGGCGAGCGTCTTGTTGTGCGACAGGACGAGGGTCGGGCGGTTCACCGCCTCGATGACCTTCGCCGCGGCCATCGTCTTGCCGGTCCCCGTGGCGCCGAGGAGGACCTGGTGGCGGAGGCCGCGCCGGATGCCGTCGGTCAGCCGCTCGATCGCCTGGGGCTGGTCGCCGGTGGGCTCGAACGGGGCGACGAATCGGAAGTCCGGCACGCTCCCAGTCTACCAGCCGCCGATCGAATTCGAACGGGTGTTCCATCCTGGCACGCCCGATGGTCCCGGGGGTCTGGTACCTCCCGCCCATATCTCCACCGGACCCTTGTACGGAGACTGACGGCCGTCCACTCAGCACGCCGGGAGGCTGGTCCGCGCGATGGAGATGGAGTATCGGGATGGCTCGCGCCGCGGGAGGATCATCATCATCCTCGGCGTGCTCCTGGCGCTCATTGCCGGTGGTACCTCGTTCTATCTGATCAACCAGGCCCAGCAGCAGGCTGGCCAGGGCCCCCTTGAGAAGGTCGCGATCGTCGTCGCGGCCCGTGACATCGCGGCCCACACCCCGATCCAGGCGGCCGACGTCGAGGTCCGGCAGGTGCCGCTCGACGAGGTCACCCAGGTCGGCGCGGTCACGAAGCCCGAGGACCTGATCGGCGCCGTGCTGGCGATCCCGGTCACGGCCGGACAGCCGATCTACGTGAACATGATCTCGAACGCCGCCGGCGGCTCGGGCTTCTCGATCCTCGGCCCGAACGAGACCGTCTCCCCGAGCTCGCCCGACTGGCGCGCCGTCTCGATCTCGATCCCGCCGGAGCGGGCGGTCGCGGGCCTGCTCCAGGTCGGCCAGACCGTCGACATCCTGATGACCGCGACCCTCCCCGTCCCGGCGTCGCTGACGCCCGAGGGCGTCTACATCGCGGACGCCTCGACGAAGATCACCTACCAGAACATCCTGATCCTGGCGCGCGTGGGCGACGAGTACATCTTCCGGTGCACGCTCGACGTCGCCGAGGAGATCGAGCACATGACCGCGACGGGCACCGTCCAGTTCAGCGCCGTGCTCCGGCCCGATCAGGACACCCGCTTCGTCGACGTCTCCAAGCTCGGCGCCACGACGAACCGAATCCTCCAGAAGTACGGCCTGCCGTTCCCGGTCGTGTTCCTCGCCCCGGGCGCCACGGTCCCGCCGCAGCCACCGTTCGAGACGCCGACCCCGCCGCCGACACCCGGCCCGACGCCGCTGACGTCAGGCAGCCCCGTCCCCTCGCCGTAGCCACCGCCATCCCGGCGGCGCCACGGGCGCCGATCCCCTAGCCGCTCCTGCTCGCCGGGCCCCGCCCGGCGAGCGCCGTTTCATAGGCCTCGGCCACGAGCCGCCTGGTCGCCTCCGGCGTGCTGCTCGTGTCGATGATGCGGGTCGCGGCGTCGCGGAGGCGGACCGCTGGCCGGTCCTGGGCCCCGATCCGCGCGTCCGCGTCGGCCTCCCCCACCCCGCGCCCGGCGAGCCGCGCCCGCTGGGCCTCGTGATCGCAGACGAGCAGCCAGACCTCGTCGCAGAGCGCGGCAAGGCCGCCCTCGACGAGCTTGATCGCCTCGATGACGACGGCCGGGCTGCCAGCCTCGTCCGCCGCCGCGATCGCGGCCAGGATCCGCGGCCGGACCGCCGGATGGACGATGGCCTCCAGCCGAGCGAGCGCGGCCGGGTCTCGGAACACGATGCGACCCAGGGCCGCCCGGTCGAGGCTGCCGTCCGCCCGCCGGACGGACGGCCCGAAGGCCTCGAGCACCCGGGCGAGCGCGGGCTCGCCGGGCCTGACGACGTCGCGCGCCACCTTGTCCGCGTCGATGGTGGCGGCGCCGGCCTCGGCGAGCCAGCCCGCGACTGTCGACTTGCCGCAGCCGATCGGCCCGGTCAGCCCGATCCGGACAGCGCGAGGCGCCTGGCCGCCACTCACGGGGCCCGCTCCTCGAGGGCGAGCCAGGCGTCCTCGGCGGCGGCGAGCGCGCCGTCGACGTCGGCCAGCTCGCTCGTGACCCGCCGGAGCTCGATGAAGTTCGCCTGGACCGTCGGGTTGCCGAGCTCGAGCTCGAGGTGGTTCCTGCGCAGGCCCAGCCGCGTCAGCTCCGCGTCCACGACCTCCCGCTGGCGCCGGTAGGCCTCCTTCGAGAGCTTCGTTCTTCGGGCGGGCGGCGTCGCGACCGCGGTCGCGGCACGTTCGGAACGGGCCGGCTCAGCCGCGACGACCGACGCCCGCGGGGACGCCGTCCCTCGGGCCGCCCCCCGCGCCGCGGACCCCATTGGGCGCGACCCGCCACCGGGTTGCAGCCGACGCGCCTCCTGATCGATCGCGCTCTCGACGGTCCAGCCGGCGGCCACCGCCTCCCGCCACAGGCGATAGCTCCCGTCGAACGGGGCCACCAGCCCGCGGTCGACCACCCAGAGCCGCTCGCAGATCGTCTCGAGGAACCGCCGGTCGTGGGAGACCACGAGCATCGACGCGCCCGACTCCCGCAGGAACGACTCGATGGCCTCGCGGGCATCGACGTCGAGGTGGTTCGTCGGCTCGTCGAGCAGGTAGAGGTTGGAGGGCATGACGCCGAGCAGCGCCAGCTCGAAGCGGGACCGCTCCCCGCCGGACAGCAGCCGAACCTCCTTGAACGCGTCATCGCCTCGGAACAGGAACCGGGCGAGATAGCCGCGCCCTTCGCCGGGCGTGACGGGCACCGCCTCGAGCAGGGCGGCGAGGACCGTCGCGCCGGGGATCGCCGCCGCTCGCAGCTGGGCGAGATAGCCGATCTGCACGCCGGTCCCGAAGGTCAGACTGCCATCGAGCGGCGGGAGGTCGCCGGCGATCGTCCGCAGGAGCGTCGTCTTGCCGGCCCCGTTCGGCCCGACGATGCCGATCCGCTCGCCACGGTTCACGTGCAGGAACGGGGCGCGGGCGACCCGGACGTCGGGCAGGTAGCCGACGACGAGACCTTCGACCCGGACCACGATCTCGCCGGACCGGACCGGTCCGCCGCCGACGAGCCCATCGCCCGGCAGTCGCAGGCGTCGGCGCGCCTTCGGGGCCTCGACCTGCTCGGCCTCGAGGCGTTCGAGCCGGGCCTCGTGCTCGTGCATCTTCGAGAAGTTCCGGTGGCTGCGGTAGCGCTGGACGAGCTGCCGCTCGCGGGCGATCGATTCGGCATGGACGTCCGCGTCCTTGACCGCCCCCGCATCGCGCTCCTCGCGCTGGCGGTGATACGCGGCGTAGTCGCCGCGGAACGTGGCGAGCCGGCGGTCGCGGAGCTCCCAGATCCGGGTCACGGTCGCGTCGAGGAAGGCGCGGTCGTGCGACGCCACGAGCAGCGAGCCGTGGCGGCGGCGCAGGTGCTCCTCGAGCCACTCGAGGGCGCCGATGTCGAGGTGGTTCGTCGGCTCGTCGAGCAGCAGGAGCTCGGGGTCCGCCACGACGAGCCGGGCCAGCGCCGCGCGTGTCTGCTCGCCGCCGGACAACGATCCCGGCGCCCGCTCGACCTCGGCTTTCGTGAACCCGAGGCCTGACAGGGCCTCGTCGACGCGCTGGTCGAGGCTGTAGCCGCCGAGGGCCTCGAACCGATGCTGGAGCTCCTCGTACGCCGGCTCGGCCGCGCGGTGTGCATGCTCCAGCGCCTCGAGGTCGGCGGCCATGGCTTCGAGCGGGGCGGCTCCGTGCCGGACGGCGGTCCGGATATCGGGCGCGGTCATGAACGACTCGTCGAGATGGGCTTCCTGGGCCAGCAGGCCGAGCGTCAGGCCGCGCTTGCGCGAGACGGTCCCGCGGTCGGGCTCGTCGAGCCCGGCGGCGATCCGGAGCAGGGTGGTCTTGCCGGCGCCGTTCGGCCCGACCAGCCCGATCCGGTCGCCCGCCGCAACTGCCGCCGTGATCGAGTCCAGGATCACGAACGTGCCGACCTCGCGGGTGATGGACTCGAGCCGGAGGATCGACATCAGGCCACGCCCGCGCTCGCGCGCGCCCGCGCCCGCCGGGTCGCCGCGGCCGTTCGGGTCCGTTCGGCCGGCTCGGTGAGGTCGGCGCCGGGAAGCTCCGTCCAGCGCGGCCCGCGCCGGCCGGCCGCCCGTCCGGGCCGCGGCACCATCCCCCGCAGGATCGCGGCCGCGCCCCTCCGGTCGGCCGACGGGAGCCGCTGGCACCACGAGCAGAAGTGCGTCGCCCGCCCGCCGACCACGATCCGTCGTACCGGACGGCCACAGCGCGGGCACGGCTCGCCCGCACGTTGGTATACGAGCAGCCGTTCCTGCATCGAGCCGTCGCCGTCGGGCGCGGTGTAGTCGTCGATCGAGGAGCCGCGCCGCTCGACCGCCTCGGCCAGGATCCGGCGGATGGCCCGGTACAGCCGCCCCTCGTCGGCCGGTCGCAGCGACGACGCCGACCGCAGCGGGTGCAGGCGCGCCTCCCAGAGCGCCTCGTCGGCGTAGATGTTGCCGATCCCGGCCACGAACGCCTGGTCGAGGAGCAGCGGCTTCAGGCGGCCCTTTCGAGCCCGGATCCGGCGCCGGAAGGTCCGCGCCGTGAAGGCGTCGTCGAGCGGCTCCGGACCGAAGCCCCTGAAGCCCTTCGCGCCGCTCAGCTCACCGCGAAGGTCGCCGCCCGCACTCGCGTCGCGTCGGGCGAGCCCGAACCGCCCGAACTTTCGGATGTCGCGGAACCGGAGCTCGCGGCCATCGGCGAACGCCAGGACCAACCGGACGTAGGCGTCCTCGGGGGCGGCCGCCGGCACGACGAACAGCTGGCCCGTCATCTTCAGGTGGATCGTGATGGCCGAGCCATCGTCGAGATCGAGGACGACGAGCTTCGCCCGCCGGCTCGTGCCGACGATCCTCCGGCCGACGACACCGGCCCCGAACGCCTCGAGATTCTGCGATCGCAGCGTCCGGAGCCAGTAGACCCGGACTCCGGTGATCTCGGCCCCGACGACCAGCCCCCGCAGGTCGCGGGCCACGGTCTCGACCTCGGGCAGCTCCGGCATGGGTCGGCTCGGCGGGCCTCAGCCCGCGATCTCGACGGGGGCCTCGTCCGCCTCGGCCAGCGCGGCATCGCGACGGGAGATCGGCGTCATCGACTCCCAGTCGTCGCCGACCTTGATGTCGACGGTGAGCGGCACGTCCAGGGGCAGGGCGCCCTCCATGACCTCGCGCAGGACGGGCACGAGCCGGTCGACCTCGTCGCGCGGGACCTCGAGCAGCAGCTCGTCGTGGACCTGCAGGAGCATCCGCGCCCGGAGCCTCTCGCCGGTCAGGCGATCCTCCAGCCGGATCATCGCGATCTTCACGATGTCGGCGGCCGTGCCCTGGATCGGCATGTTGATCGCCATCCGCTCGCCCGCGCCGCGGAGCTGCGGGTTCGCCGCGTGGAGCTCCGGGATCTGGCGCTTCCGCCCGAGCAGGGTCGAGACGTAGCCCTGGCGACGGGCCGTGTCCTTGATGTGGAGCATGTAGTAGCTGATCCCCGAGTACGCGGCGAAGTACGAGTTGATGAAGTCCTGGGCCTCCTGGCGGCTGATCCCGGCCCGCGTCGACAGGCCGTAGTCGCTCATCCCGTAGGCGAGGCCGAAGTTGACCATCTTGGCCATCGACCGTTCGTCGGCGGTGATCGACTCCGGGGCCTTCCCGAGGACCTTGGCGGCGGTCGCCCGATGGATGTCCTCGTGGTTCAGGAACGCCTGCTTCAGGTGCTCGTCGCCCGAGACGTGGGCGATGATCCGCAGCTCAATCTGGGAGTAGTCCGCGGCGACGAGGACCGTGTCCGGCGAGCCGGCCACGAAGGCGCCGCGGATCCGGCGGCCGAGGGGCGTCCGGATCGGGATGTTCTGGAGGTTCGGGTCCGACGACGAGAGGCGACCCGTCGCGGCGACCGCCTGGTGGAAGGTCGTGTGGACCCGGCCGTCGTCGGCGATCAGCGTCGGCAGGGCCTCGACGTACGTCGAGCGGAGCTTCGTGTAGATCCGCCAGTCGAGGATCGGCTGGATGACCGGGTGCACGCCGACCAGCTCCTCGAGGACCGAGGCGTCGGTCGAGTAGCCGGTCTTCGTCCGCTTGCCTTTCGGCAGCTTCAGCTCGACGAACAGGATGTCGCCGAGCTGCTTCGGTGAGCCGATCGTGAACTGGTGGCCGACCGCGGCGTAGATCTCCGATTCGAGGCGCTCGATCTCGACGCCGAACTCGCGGTCGAGGGTGGCCAGGGCCTCGAAGTCGACCGCGACGCCGCGGGCCTCCATCCGGGCGAGGACCGGCACGAGCGGCAGCTCGATCTCGCGGAACAGCCGCTCGAGGCCGGATTCCTCGAGGGCTCGGGCCAGCGGGTCGCGAGCCGCCAGCGCTGAGAGCGCCTCCAACCCGGCGCGATGCACCGGCTCGAGCTCCTTGGGCGGCGGGAGGACGAGGTTGAGCCGCTCGGCGACGACGTCGGCGATCGTCTGCGAGCGCAGGGCCGCGTTCAGGATGTACGCCGCGATCTGGGTGTCGAACTCGACGGGCGTCGCCGGCACATCGGGCTCGGCCGCGTACCGGGCGACGAGGATCGGCTTGGCTTCGTGGGCGACGAGCGCGATCCCGCTCGCCTCGACGAGCGCCCGCAGCGGGTCGGCGGCTCCGGGGCCGGCCGCGATGACGCGTCCGTCCGAGCCGGCGATCGCGAAGGCCAGGGGCGTGCCGCGTCGGGGCCGCGGATCGTCGGACACGATGGACGCCCCGACGGCCGTCCGGCCGGCCAGCCACGCGTCGACCGCGGGCAGGTCGTCGGCCGTGACCAACTCGATCCGCCCGGGATCCGAGATCGTCGCGGCGAGGGCCGAGGGCAGGTCCTCGAACGATCGCGGCGCCGCGGCGGCGCCCGAGCCGCTCGCCGCCTGGGCGCGCGCCCCCGGCCGCGAGACCGTGTCGAAGTCGAGCGTCAGCTGCAGCCCGTCACCACCCATCGAGCCGGCCCGGATCGGGCGGCCCGGGCCCCAACCGTCCGGCCGGTCCGTGCCGACCCGCGCGGCGCCGATCGTGCCGCTCGTCGCAACGGCCCGGAGCGCCTCGACCTTGTCAGCCGCCGACTCACCGGACATCGCCGGGAGGCGCTCGATCAGCGTCCGAAACTCGTATTCGCGGAAGAGCCGGAGGACGGTGTCGCGGTCGTAGTCGGCGAGCCGGGCGGCGGCGAGGTCCAGCTCGACCGGCAGGTCGCGGACGATCGTCGTCAGGGCGCGTCCCTCGAGGACCTGGGGCCGATGCTCGACGAGCTTGTCACGGAGCTTGTCCGGCTTCACCTCGTCGATCCGCTCGTACAGCGCGTCGAGCGTCCCGAACTCGGCGACGAGCTTCGCCGCGGTCTTCTCGCCCACCCCGGGAACGCCCGGGATGTTGTCGGTGGGGTCGCCCTTCAGGGCCTTGTAGTCGATCATCTGGTCGGGCCGCAGCCCGAAGCGCTCCCAGATCCGGGCCGGGTCGTAGATGACGGTGTTCTCGACCCCGGAGCGCGTCGTCATCAGCCGGGTCCGATCGGTGACCAGCTGGAGCATGTCGAGGTCGACCGAGACGATCGTCGTCTCGATCCCGACCAGGTCGGCCTGCCGGGTCAGCGTCCCGATCACGTCGTCGGCCTCGTAGCCCGGCTGCTCGTACACCGGGATGCGGAGAGCCTTCACGACCTCGCGGACCTTGGGGAACTGGGCGGCGAGGTCGTCGGGCATGCGCGTCCGGGTGGCCTTGTAGTCGGCGTACTGCTCGTGCCGGAACGTCGGGCCCGAGAGGTCGAACGCGACGGCGACGTAGTCCGGCTTCAGGTCCGCGAAGCCTCGCAGCACGATGCTGCAGAACCCGAAGACGCCGTTGACGAGCTCGCCCTTCGACGTCGTCAGGGGCGGCAGCGCGTAGTAGCCGCGGTACACGAGCCCGAAGCCGTCGAGCAGCATCAGGCGTTCCATGGATCTCCGAAGTGTACCGGCGGCCGGTCAGGCCCCGGCAGGAATCGGGGTCAGCGACCGAAGCTGCGCGACCGGTACCGGAGCAGCAGGAACATCGCGAGGCCGACGAGGAGGAGGCCGGCCGAGATCCACAGCCCGAGCTGGGCCGGGGAGATCCCGACCGCCGGGATCCCGGCGCCGCCGTCGTGTCCGGGCTGCCCGGTCAAGGATTCCCCGGGCGCGGCCACCGGGCCACCGGCTCCCGACCCGGAGCCGCCACCGGGTCCCGGCGGGATGAAGCTGCCGCCCGGGCTGCCCTGGGAGGAGCGATCGGTGGGCGGCGTGGGCTCGGCGCCCTTGCCAACCGTCGTGCCGACGGGCACCGGGGTCGCGGCCGCCGCCGGTCCGGCGGTCGAGCCCGCGCCGGGTGGCGGTGGCGCGGTGGCGGCCTGGTTCTCGGTGCCGCTGCCGGTCGCGGACCCGGCCCCGGAACCGGACCCGCCGGAGAAGTTGTCCGCCGCGGCCGGGCTCGCCGCGGGTGCAAGAGCTGGTGCCGCGGCGCCGGACGCCCCGAGCGGGATCGAGAAGACGCCCGAGGCCGCGGCGCTCAGCAGGAGGCCGGCGAGGCCGAGCGCCGTGAACGCGGTCGCCATCGGTCGGAGGCTCGGCGACCGGGCAAGCCCGGCCAGCCGCTCCCGCCAGCCTGGCGAGCGGAGCCGAGCGGCGCGCTCGGGGCTGAGCCGGAAGTCTCGGCTGACGGGGAGCGACCTCGGAAGGTCGGCGAGGCCGGCTGAGATCGCCGTGAGGTCGGCGAAGAGCGCCCGGCACTCGGGGCAATCGGCCATCTGGGCGGTGGCCGACAACCGGGTGGCATCGTCGGCGTCGCGATCGGCGGCGGCGGCGAGGACCGTCAGGTCGTGGGCCGCATGGCCGGCGACCGTGGCTCGGGGGTCCGTCATGTCGCCCGTCGGACGACCGTCGACGCCGCGTGGTTCCCGATCAGCCACGGAAGAGCTCCATCCGGTCGGCAAGGAGCGATCGAAGGGCGAGCCGCCCGCGATGGATCCGGGACTTGACCGTCCCGAGGGAGACGCCGGTCATCTCGGCGATCTCGGCGTAGTCGTAGCCCTCGACGTCGTAGAGCACGATCGCCGCTCGCTGGTCGTCGGTGACCTGGGCGAGCGCCTGGTTCAGGACCTGGTGGCGTTCTGCGGTCAGCGTCGTCGTCACCGGATCCGCGGAGGCATCAGCGGGAGGCTGCCACGAGTCGTCCTCGAGCTCCGGGTATGGGTCGGCGGGCCGGCGCTTGCGGAATCGCTGCATATCCATCGCGGCGTTTACCGCGATCCGGCTCAGCCACGACTTGACACTCCCGCCGCGGAACGATCCCAGGTGGCGGTACGCGGCGAAGAATGCCTCCTGGACGCAGTCCGACGCCTGATCGCGATCCGGGACCATCCGGACGATGAGGGCGAACAGCTGCTCCTGGTAGCACAGGACCAGGTCGTTGAAGGCCTGCAGATCCCCGGTCCGCGCTCGCTCGAGCAGGATGAGGTCGCGGCGCTGGACGGGGTCGTCGACGACGCTCGTCGAGCGAAGGTCCTCCACGGGTCGGGGTGTCCTCCGGACGGCGGAGGTGAGGCCGAGGGAGTCTAGCATCGGGTTCCGCCCACGACGACGATCGTGGCCGCCCGGTTCCCTGCTCGCCGAGCCCGCGGGTGACGCCGCGCACCGGGCGCTGCGGTGGCCGGGAACAAATCGTCGAGCCCGGCGTCTCACGGCGGATGGACGGCAGCGCGACGATCGATGCGACTGCGCTGCTCGCGATCATCCTCGGCTATCTGGCGGTCGGCGCGGTCTGGCTGATCCTGGCGCTCCACACGAACCGCCGCGACTGAGGGCCTGGTCCCCGGCCCTACACTCTCCGACCGGCCGGAGTGATGGAACGGCAGACATGCCGCACTCAAAATGCGGTGACCGCAAGGTCGTGTGGGTTCGAATCCCACCTCCGGCACCAGCTCGCCCGCGGGCACCGTGCCCCGGGAGCTCCGATCCCTCCGATGAGCCGTCGCTAGATTCGGCCCATGAGGAGCCCAGAGGCCAGGGCCCGATCACTCCAGGAGCGATATGCGCCGGAGGGTCGGTGCTTCGGGTGCGGGCCGCAGAACGAGGTCGGCCTGCGAATTCGAAGCTTCGAGGCGGATGATGGGGCCGTCGTGGCCGATTGGCAGCCGCGGCGCGGGCTCGAGGCGTTCGACGGCTACTTGAACGGCGGCATCCTCGGCACGCTGATCGACTGCCACTCGAACTGGACGGCGATCGCTGCGCTGCTCGGGCGATCGGGGGCGGCGACGGCGCCGTCGACTGTAACGGCGGAGCTCGCCATCCGCTTCCGTCACCCGACACCGTCGAACCGGCCCATCCGGCTGATCGGCCGCGCCACGGACGTCGATGAGCGGCGGGTGACGGTCGAGACGGCCATCGAGAGCGATAGCACGGTCACGGCGACCGGCGTGGCGACGTTCGTCGTCGTCGGGCCGGATCACCCAGCGTTCGGACGCTGGTAGTTCGGACGCGCGATTCGGAGCGCGGCCTTCGGACCAGGGCGGCTCAGACCACAGGCCCGACCCTCGGCTCGTCGGGCTGGGCCGGTCAGGCGCCCTCGCCGAGCCGGAGGTCGACGATCCCGTTGCCGAGCCGGCGCTGGATCTCGGCCAGCAGCTCGGCGTCGTAGGCCACCGGGGTGCGGAGGGCCATCGGGAGCGTCGCGCCGCCCGCACCCGGCACGTGGATGACGACCGGCGTGTCGCCGGGCCGGGAGCGGATCACGTCGCGGATCGCCTCCATCGCCGGGACGAGTGCCGCGGAGGGGTTCCGGCCGAACCGCACGTGGAGGACGCTGCCGGGCGCCGAGGCCGACGTCGGCGCCGTCGGTGATTCGGCCGCCTCGGTGATCTTCGACCGCGCTTCGTCCGGGAGGGCCGGCTCGACATCGGCCTCGTCCCCCGCTGCGAGGTCCGACGGCCCGTCGAGGTAGGTCGGGACGGGCACGGCGGGCTCGATCGGCGGGAGGGCCGGACCCGGGCGGGCGACGGCCACGACCCCGGCCGCGATCGCGGCCGTCCCGGTCGATGCCGACGCGACCCGCGTGGCGATGGGACCCGGGCGGAGGGGTCCGGCCTCGGGCATGGCCCCGCCCCGGAGCGGCGAGACGTACGGGATCTCCGGCCCGTGGCCGTTGCCACCGGCCGCCGGCATGTCGGCCGGGCGACCGGGCCCCACCGCGACGGCACCACCAACCGGCGTCCGGGCAGCCTGGGCGAAGCCGCCCTCGTTGCCCGCGCTGCCACGCGCCGCGCCTCCCGCAGCGCCCGCGGCGCCGGTGGCATCCCGCCGCCGGTAGGCCCCGCGATCCCCGGCTGCCACCTCGCGGGCGAACGCCTCGGGGCCCTTGACGACCGCGTCCTCCCACGGAACCACGAGATCGGCGAGCAGCGAGACCTCTTCCCCGCGATGGTCGACCCGGCCGGCGACGAGCAGGATCGCGCCCTCCTGCCAGATCGGCCCGGTCTGCTCGAACAGCTTCGGGAAGACGACGACCTCGATCGAGCCCTGCAGGTCCTCGAGGGTCACGACGGCCATCTGCGCCCGGGCCCGGGTGATGACCGTCCGTGATCCGACGACGATCCCGGAGACGACCAGTCGCTGGCCGTCGAGCGATTCGTCCTTTAGGTCACCCGAGTAGGCGGTCACGAAGGCCGCCACCCGATCGGCGATCTCGCCCATCGGGTGCTCCGAGAGGTAGAGGCCGAGCAGCTCCTTCTCCCAGCGGAGCCGCTCGCGCACGGGCGCCTCCGGGATCGCGGGCAGTGGCCGCTCGAGGACAGCCGTCTCGGCGATGTCGGCGTCGAATAGCGAGGTCTGGCCCGTCGCCCGATCGCGCTGCGTCGCCTGGCCGGCGGCGATCGCGTCATCAAGCCCGGCGAGGATCTGGGCCGGGTGGCCGAATGCCGACAGCGCGCCGACCTTCGCCAACGACTCGAGGACCTTCCGATTGGCGAGGCGGAGGTCGATCCGCGTGCAGAAGTCGGTCAAGGAGCGGAACGGGCCATCGGCCTCGCGGGCGGCGATGATCGACTCGATCGCGCCCTGGCCGACGTTCTTCACGGCCAGCAGGCCGAACCGGATCGCGTCGTCCTCGACCGTGAACTCGACGGCGCTCCGCAGCACGTCCGGCGGGCGGACCTCGATCCCGAGCCGGCGACACTCGGCGATCGCCGCGGCGACCTTCTCCTCGGTGTCCCGGAACGCCGACAGGACCGAGGCCATGTAGTCGACGGTGAAGTTCGCCTTCAGGTACGCCGTCTGGTAGGCGATCAGCCCGTAGCACGTGGCGTGAGCCTTGTTGAACCCGTACCGCTCGAACGGCTGGAAGGCCGCGAAGACCGCGTCGATCGTCTGCGGGGGGACGCCCCGCTCGGCGGCCCGCTCGACGAACTTCTCCTTCTGGGCCCGGAGCACGGACGACTTCTTCTTGCGGATCGCGTAGCCGAGCGTGTCCGCCTCGGGACCGGTGAAACCGCCGAGGGCGATGGCCGCGGCCATGATGTCTTCCTGGTAGACGAAGATCCCGTACGTCTTCTCGAGGTACGGCTTGAGCAGCGGGTGGAGGTAGGTGACCTCCTCCTGGCCGTGCTTCCGGCGGATGTAGGCCGGGATGTTGTCCATCGGGCCCGGCCGGTAGAGGGCGACCATCGCGGCGAGGTCGAAGACCGAGGTCGGGCGGAGCTCGCGGACGTAGCGCCGCATGCCCGCCGACTCGAGCTGGAAGATGCCGGTGGTCTCGCCCGAGGCGAGCAGCTCGAACGTCCGGGCGTCGTCGAGCGGGATCCGGTCGAGGTCGATGTCGATCCCGCGATGCGAGCGGATGAGGTCCACCGCGTTCTTCAGGATGGTCAGGTTCGAGAGCCCCAGGAAGTCGAACTTCAGGAGGCCCAGGGCCTCGATCGCATGCATCTCGTACTGGGTCATGAGCGACTCGGAGTTCGTGGCCCTCTGGAGCGGCATGAGGTCGGTTAGCGGCTCGCGGGCGATCACGACGCCCGCGGCGTGCGTCGAGGCGTTCCGGGCGACGCCCTCGAGCTGGCGGGCGAAGTCGATGACCTTCGCGACACCGGGATCGGCGTCGTACTGTTCCTTCAGCTGGGGCGCCGTCGCGAGCGCCTCGTCGAGCCGGATCCCGAGCTGGTTCGGGACGGCCTTGGCGATCCGGTCGACCTCGCCGTAGGAGTGGCCGAGGACCCGACCGACGTCGCGGATCGCGGCCCGGGCGAGCATCGTCCCGAAGGTGATGATCTGGGCGACGTGGTCCTGGCCGTACTTGTTGGCGACGTACGCGATGACCTCGTCGCGGCGGTCGTCCTGGAAGTCGACATCGATGTCGGGCATCGTCACGCGGTCGGGGTTCAGGAACCGCTCGAACGGCAGCTCGTAAGCGATGGGATCGACGGGCGTGATGCCGAGCGTGTAGGTCACGATCGAGCCCGGCGCGCTGCCCCGGCACGTCGTCTGGATCCCGCGCTCGCGGGCGAACCGGATGAAGTCCGCCACGATGAGGAAGTAGCCGGCGTAGCCCATCGAGGTGATGACGCCGAGCTCGTAGTCGAGGCGGGCCTGGAGGGCCGGGGTCACGTCGCCGTAGCGCCAGGCGAGGCCCTCCTGGCACTCCCGCCTCAGCCACGATTCCACGGTCTCCCCGTCGGGCACCGGGAAGGCCGGGATCCGGAGCTGGCCGAGCGGCAGCTGGACGTCGCACATCTCGGCGATCCGGCGGGTGTTGGCGATGGCCTCTGGCTGGCCCGGGAACAGGGCCGCCATCTCCGCGGCCGACTTGAGGTAGAAGTCGTCGGTCTCGAACTTCAGGCGGCCTGGCGTGTCGAGGTTGGAGGCGGTCCCGACGCACAGCAGCACGTCGTGCGCCGGCGCCTGCTCCCGCCGGACATAGTGGAGATCGTTCGTGACGACGAGCGGCAGCCCGAGCTCGGGGCCGAGGCGCAGCAGCTGCTCGTTGAGCCGCCGCTGCTCGGCCAGGCCGTGATCCTGGAGCTCGAGGAAGAACCGGTCCTGCCCGAGGATGTCGCGGTACTCGCCGGCGACGCCCCGGGCGAGGTCCCAGTCCTCGACCTCGAGCGCCCGCGACACCTCACCGTTGAGGCAGGCCGACAGCCCGACGAGCCCCGCGCTGTGTCGGGCGAGGTACTCCCGATCGATGCGCGGCTTGTAGTAGTAGCCGTCGAGATGGGCGTCGGTGACGATCCGGCACAGGTTTCGGTAGCCGACCAGGTCCGTGGCCAGCAGGATCAGGTGATAGGGCTGGGCGTCGGCCTTGCCCTCCTTGTCGGTCATCGACCGGCGGGCGATGTATGTCTCGACCCCGATGATCGGCTTGATGCCCTTCGCGGTCGCGGCCTGGTGGAAGGCGACGGCCCCGTAGAGCGCCCCGTGATCGGTCAGGGCGAGGCTGTCGAAGCCCTTCGCGCTCGCCTCGTCGACGAGGTCGGTGATCCGTCCGAGGCCGTCGAGGAGGCTGAACTCCGAGTGGCTGTGGAGGTGGACGAAGTCGTTCGACGCGAGGGCCATCGGGAGTCGAATGGTAGTCGCGACGGCGGGCCCAGCACCCGGCCGGCCGGGCGTGGATGGGCCCCGGCCGGCGGCCGGGGCCCACAGAAGCTCGGGGTCAGGCGTCTAGGGGTTGGCGCCGGCCCCCGTGTACGGGATCGTCAGCGACCCGTGGCTCCTGTCGCACACGGGGACGGTGTTGACGACGAAGGTGGAGCAGTTCGTGATCGTGAGCGAGCCGGACCAGTCCATGGCCGTGAGCGGGTCGAACGTGACCTGGATGTCGCAGCTCGTGCCGGCGGGAACCTGCCAGCTGTACGTGCCCTGGCAGCTCCCACCACTGACCGAGTACTCGCCGTTGCTGAAGACGAGGCTCAGCACGGCGCTCTTGTTCTTCGCCGTCGTCAGCGTGAACGACAGCGCTGTCGGCGTGTCGATCGTGACGGTGCCGAAGTCCAGCGACGTCACGTTTACGCTGAACGGCGGCGGCGGTCCGCCGGCCGCGGCGCTGCCCGCCGTCATCGCGAGCGCGGCCAGGACCAGGCCGGGAACGAGCAGGAGGCGCGGTCTGCGAGCGCGCCCAAGGACCATCGTCATCGCGGGTTCCCCTCTGTCACCCTCGCGCGACGCTGGTGCGATGGCCGGTCCCTGCGCGACGACGGGACGCGTCCACCGCCTTCCTCGGGCGCAGACGGTCGACCTCCCGACCCCGAGGGTCAATAGGCCCTTCGCGTCAGTTGTCGGCGGGCAACGCGAGGCGGGCGACGACCGGCGCGATCCGGTCCACCCAGAGGGAGTACTGAAGTCCGCTGGGGTGCAGGCCGTCAACGGCCACCAGCGACCGGTCCGCCGCGGCCCGCAGTGACACGTCGTGGACGTCAACGACGGCGACGCCTCGCCCGGTCGCGACCTCCGCGCCGATCGCGTTGCAGCCGCGGATCGCGGCGGCGACCGTCGTCGGGTCGCCGTAGTCGGCGCCCGCCGGCGTGACCGTGTAGTCCGGCGTCGTGACGAAGAAGCAGCGAGCGGCGCCCGCCGCCTCGATCATCGCGTCGAGGATCGTGCCGACGTTGCGCCGGTACTCGGCCTCACCCACGCCCTGGATGACGTCGTTGACGCCGACCAGCAGGGACGCAATCTCGGGCCGAAGGACCGCCAGGCGCGGGACCTCGAACCGGAGCACGTCGCGGGTCGTGAAGCCGTTGACCCCGAGATTCGCGACGAGCTCCAGCGCCGGCCCGCCGGTCCGGGCCAGGCGCGCCACGAGCTGGTCCGGCCAACGCTCAGCGGCCGCCACCGACGTCCCGATGGTGTACGAATCGCCGAGGGCCACGTACCGCATCGCGGCAGGATGCCATCGCCCGCGTTAACAGCGCGCCGGGGTTGATCCGCGGGCCTTCGCCCGGTATAGGATGCAGGGCACAGCCGCCAAGAGGTGGGCGACCCTGATCGACCCCCGCCGGACCCGATCTCAGGACGGGCGGAGTGTGGTCGACACTGGAGGAGGAAGCATGCGCACCCGCTCCATCGGGCTTCCGCTGCTCGCGATCGTGGCCCTCGTGGCCAGCGCCTGCGGAAGCGGAACCACGCCGACGGCAAGCCCGGCCATGAGCGAAGAGGCGAGCCAGCCGGCCGCCTCCGCCGCCACGACCCCCGGTCCGTCGTCGAGTGCGTTCATCGGTGTCGTCACCGACATCGGGACGCTGAACGACAAGAACTTCAACGAGTACTCGTTCAAGGGCGCCGTCGACGGTGCCATGGCCATCGGTGCGGCCTATCCCGCGGCCCTCGTGCCGTCGGACCAGACCGCCTACGCGGCCGACATCCAGGGCTTCGTGAACCAGAAGGCCAACATCATCGTGACCGTCGGGTTCAACCTGACGAGCGCGACGGTCCAGGCCGCCCACGACAACCCGGACATCTGGTTCATCGGCGTCGACCAGTCACCGATCTGCGTCACGCCTGAAGGCCTGCCCGACACGAACTTCCAGTGCAAGGGCGACGCGAAGACCCTGCTCCCGCACTACATCTCCCTCCAGTTCCAGGAGGACCAGGCCGGCTACCTCGCGGGCATCGTCGCCGCGGGCGTCAGCAAGAAGGCCGAGATCGGTGCGATCGGCGGGACGACCCTCTGCGCGCCGTGCGTCCGCTACATCCAGGGCTACACCCTTGGTGCCCAGTCCGTGAACCCGCAGATCAAGGTCGACGTGGCCTACGTCACGAACGACTTCTCGAACGCGGCGTTCCAGGACCAGGCGGGCGGCAAGGTGTTCGCCCAGAACTTCCTGGCCCACAACCCGAACGTCGACGTCCTGTTCCAGGTCGCCGGCCTGACCGGTAACGGCGTCCTCGACGCCGCCTGTGCCGCCAACATCTACGGCATCGGCGTCGACGTCGACCAGTACCTCTCGTACCCGGCCGCGGATCCGTGCCTCGTGACGAGCGCGGAGAAGCACTTGGAGACGGCGGTGAGCGCGGCGATCCAGGCGATCGCCTCGAATACGGCGACCCCGGGCGACAACCTCTACAACGCCAAGAACGATGGCATTGGCATTGCCGACTTCCACGACAAGACCGCCCTGATCACGTCGGACATCCAGTCCAAGATCATGGCTGCCCTGTCGGCGATGCAGGCCGGCACGCTCGCGACCTGCCCCGCGCAGAACTGCGGCGTGTACACGGCCCCGTAACCCTCGTCCAGCACGCGAGCGGGTCGCGCCTCCGGGCCGGCCCGCTCGCTCGTTTCTCGGTCCGACTTCGGTCCCACACCCGTCCCGGAGGCCGGTGCGACGTCCGACCCGAAGATCCCGAGCGAACCTGAGAACTCGCTGGTTCCCGAGACCGAGCAGGTCCGGGCCCCCGCGCTCGAGATGCGCGGGATCACCAAGCGCTACCCCGGAGTTGTCGCCAACGACGGCATCAACCTGACCGTCCGGCCGGGCGAGATCCACGCCCTGCTCGGCGAGAACGGCGCCGGCAAGACGACCCTCATGAACATCCTGTACGGGCTGGCTCGCCCCGATTCCGGCGAGATCCTGCTCGACGGCGAGCCCGTGACGATCGCCGGCCCGAGCGACGCGATCGCTCGCGGCATCAACATGGTCCACCAGCACTTCATGCTCGTCCCCGTCCTGTCCGTGGCCGACAACATCCTGCTCGGCGAGGAGACGATGGCGAATCGGGTCTTCCTCGACCGGAACGAGTCGCGGCAGCGGATCATCGAGCTCGGCCGCCGATTCGGCTTCGAGGTTGATCCCGACGTGAAGGTCGGCTCCCTGTCGGTCGGCTGGCAGCAGCGCGTCGAGATCCTGAAGGCGCTCTATCGCAACGCCCGGATCCTCGTCCTCGACGAGCCCACGGCGGCCCTCACGCCGGCCGAGACCGAGGAGATCTTCGCCGTCCTGCGGCGTCTGGCGGCGGCCGGCCACAGCATCATCTTCATCAGCCACAAGCTGTACGAGGTCCTCGAGATCGCCGACACGATCACGGTCATCCGCCGCGGGCGGGTCGTCGGCGAGCGGGATCCGAGGCAGACGAACGAGGACGACCTCGCCGAGCTCATGGTTGGACGCGAGGTCCAGCTGGTGGTCGACCGGGGTGAGTCCCATCCCGCAGCCGTGACCCTGACCGTCGACGGGCTGCGGGTGAAGGACGACCGCGGGTCCGAGGTGGTCCGCGGCGTGTCGTTCGAGATCCGGGCGGGCGAGATCCTCGGGATCGCCGGCGTGGCCGGCAATGGCCAGGACGAGCTCGTCGAGGCGATCGTCGGGCTCCGGAGGCCGGAGAGCGGCAAGGTGGTGCTCGACGGCCACGACGCGACGAACTGGTCACCGCGGTCGATGACGGCCGCCGGGCTCGGCTACGTGCCCGCAGACCGCCATCGCTTCGGCCTGGTCCTCCCCTTCCCCATCGCCGACAACCTCGTGCTCACGACGTACTTCCGGCGGCCGTTCGCGAACGGCGTTGTCCGGAACGACGCCGCCATCGATCGGAACGGGGACGAGGCCGTCCAGCGGTTCGACATCCGGACGCCCTCGGCCCAGGTCCCGGCTGGGACGCTGTCCGGCGGCAACCAGCAGAAGATCGTCGTGGCCCGCGAGTTCGGGCGCGACCTGCGGCTCCTCGTCCTCGACCAGCCGACCCGCGGGCTCGACGTCGGCAGCATCGAGTTCATCCACCGCCAGATCATCGCCAAGCGCGATGCCGGAGTGGCCGTGCTCCTCGTCTCCGCCGAGCTCGACGAGGTCCTCGAGATGTCCGACCGGATCGGCGTCATGTACCGGGGCGAGATCGTCTCGATCGTCGACGGCCGGACCGCGGACAAGGAGAAGGTCGGCCGGCTCATGGCGACCGGCGCCCAGCTCGAGGCCGCCGAGGCGGCGGGCAAGGTGGCCGCCGCATGAGCAGCCCGGCCGCCACGGCGCGCGTGTCCGGCGTGCGCACGATGCTGGCCCGGGCCTGGTCGAGCGTCTCGATCTCGGTCCTCTCGATCCTCCTCGCCCTCGTCGCCGGCGCCTTCTTCATCATCGTCTCGCAGCTCGTCGAGCCAAAGGGCACGCTCAATCTCCTGCGACCATTCGACGCCTACCGGTCGCTGTTCCTCGGGGCGTTCGGCGGCGTCAATGCGATCGTCGAGACGCTCGTCCAGACGACGCCCCTCGTCCTTGCCGGGTTGGCCGTGGCCGTCGGCTTCCGCGCGGGGCTGTTCAACATCGGCGCATCGGGCCAGGTCACCCTCGGGGCACTTGGCTCGGTCGTCGTCGGGATCGCGCTCGCCGACCAACCCGGGTACATCGCGATCCCGGCTGCGGTCCTTGCCGGCACAGCCGTGGGCGCACTGTATGGATTCATCCCCGGTTTCCTGAAGGCGGTGTCGGGCGCCCACGAGGTCGTCACGACGATCATGCTCAACTCGATCGCCGGCAGCATCCTCGCGGCCCTCGTCAGCGGGCCCCTCAAGGTCCCGAACTCCCCGTCGCCGGTAACCCGCGACATCGGCAATGCCGCGTTCCCGATCCTCATCGGGACCGACGGCCATCTCGGCCTCCTCATCGCGCTGGTCATGGCATTCGCGATGTGGTGGCTGCTCTTTCGGACCACCCGCGGCTTCGAGATCCGGACCGTCGGCTCGAATCCCGATGCCGCCCGCTACGCCGGGATGCGGCCAAAGCTTGTCATCACCTGGACGATGACACTGTCCGGCGCACTCGCTGGGCTCGCCGGGGCCTGCGTCGCCCTCGGCATCCTCCACCACATGCAGTCGAGCTTCGCGACCTCGATCGGCTTCGACGCGATCGCCGTCGCCCTCCTCGCCCGCTCCAACCCGATCGCGGTCCTGCCCTCGGCACTCCTGTTCGGAGCGATGCGCGCCGGCTCGAACCGGATGCAGATCGAGGCTCGCATCCCGCCGGAGCTCATCAACGTCCTCGTCGGGATCACGCTGCTGTTCATCATCGCCACGCCGGCATTCCGGGTGCTCCTCCGCCGGATCGGGACCCGGCCGTCGTTGGTCGCCGCGCCGACGCTGCCCGGGACCGCCGGGGGCACGGCAGGTCCCCCACCCTGATGGACATCGTCCACCTCCTGTACGGAATCCCGGTCCTGGGCTGGCTCTTCCAGGTGGCCGGGTATCTGATCGCGGTCATTCCGACCAGCGCCCCGATCATCATGCGATCGGTGCCGCCGCTCGCCCTCGGCGCCCTGTGCGGCGTCATGTGCGAGCGCTCCGGCGTCGTGAACATCGGCATCGAGGGCACCATGCTCGCCGCCGCCTTCACCGGCTGGGTCGTCGGCATCGCGGCCGCCGCAGTCTTCGGCCAGGGCACGCCGCTCCTCTTCGGCTTCACCCTGCCCCTGGCGATCGCCCTCGCCGCGGCCATCGTCGTTGCGGTTCTCGTCTCCCTGCTGCATGCCTGGTTGTCGATCACCGTAAAGGCCGACCAGATCATCAGCGGCACGATCATCAACATCGCCGCACTCGGCGTGACGGGCTACCTGAACACGATCATCGCCGCGACCTCACCGACGAGCGCCGGCTCCTTCACGACGCTCACGCTCCCGAAGGACGTCACCAACCTGCCGTTCGTCGGCTGGATCTTCGCGGCGCTGTTCAACCAGGGCCCGATCACGCTGTCCGTGCTCGTATGCGTGATCGGCCTCCAGATCTGGCTGTTCCGGAGCCGCTGGGGTCTCCGGACGCGCGCCGTCGGCGAGCACCCGAAGGCCGCGGAGACGGTCGGCATCGACGTCATCGCCCTCCGCTACAGGAACGTCGTGATGGCGGGCGTCTTCGCGGGGCTCGGCGGAGCGTACCTGTCGATGGAGGCCGGCAACTCGTTCCAGGCGAACATGACGGCTGGCCGTGGGTTCATCGCCCTCGCCGCGATGATCCTGGGTCGGTGGACCCCGATCGGGGCCTGGGCCTCGGCGCTGCTGTTCGCGCTGTTCCTGACCCTCGGCCAGACGATCAAGTTCGTCCCGCCGACGGGTGACATCTCGGTCCTGCTCACCGGCGTCCCGGGCCAGTTCTATGACGCGCTGCCCTACCTCGTGACGATCGTCGTGCTCGCCGGCGTCGTCGGTCGCAGCATCCCGCCGGCGGCCGACGGCCAGCCCTACACGCGCGAGGCCGCCACCTGACCGGCGGCGACCGGGACCGGCTCCGGGAGCTCATCGACTTCCAGGAGGGCCGCTCCGACGCATCGGTCCTCGACGACGCGGGTGTCGCGCTGCTGCTCCGCTCGAGCCACCGAATCGCGATGATCGGGGCGTCGTCGAGCCCCGTTCGCCCATCGAACGGCGTGTTCCGGTACCTGCGCTCGGTCGGCTACGACGTCGTCCCGATCAACCCCGGCGAGGCCGAGGTCGAGGGCGTCCGGGCCTGGCCGAGCCTGGCCGCCGCGGTCGATGCCACCGGGCCGTTCGACCTCGTGGACGTCTTCCGCCGGCCCGCGTTCTGCCCCGAGCACGCCCACGAGGCGGTGGCTGCCCGGGCGCGCTGCCTGTGGCTCCAGCTCGGGATCGTCAGCGTCGAGGCGGCGCGGATCGCGACGGCCGGCGGCCTCGCGGTCGTGATGGACCGCTGCACGAAGGTCGAGCATTCCCGCCTCGTCGGCTGACGGCCGCCGCCGTCGGGCGACCGGCTAGCGCAGGAGCAGCAGCGCGGCGAGGAAGAGCAGGACCCCGACCCCGGCCATCGCGAAGCCCTGCCGGGCCTGCCGTCGCAGCATCGTCATCGCGACGGAGGCTCCCGTCGTGCCGGAGTCGCGGAGGCCGCCGCGCCAGGCCTCGTAGCGGGCGACGTTCGCGTCCTCGGCCTGGAGCTGCCGGTAGCGGGCGTACGGGCCGCGGGCGCGGCTCCAGCCGATCGCCGTCAGCACGGCACCGGCGACCAGCAGGACGAGGGAGACGATCGCGTTCATCTGGCGAGGGTCGTCACGAGCCGCCGAGGCGCTCGCGCAGCGCCGCCTGCACTGCGCCGGCGTTCGCCTGGCCGCGAGTCGCCTTCATGACCTGGCCGACGAGGAAGCCGATCGCCTGGGGCTTGCCCGCCCGCACGTCCGCGACGGCCGACGGGTTCGCGGCGATGACCTCGTCGACGATCGCCCCGAGGGCGCCGGCATCCGAGATCTGGCGCAGCCCACGCGTCGCGACGATCGAGGCGACCGACTCGCCGCCCGCGATGTGGGCGCCCAGCACCTCGCGCCCGGACGCCCGCGACAGCTCGCCGGCGTTGACCCGCTTGATGAGATCGGCGAGCTCGGCGTGGTTGACGGCGATCCGGCCGGTGGCCGCGTTCCGCAGGCGGAGGTAGTCCCCGATCACCCAGTTCGCGACGGGCTTCGGGTCGAGGGATGCATCAGCGGCCAGCGTGGCTTCGAAGAGGTTCGCGGCATCCGCGTCCGCGGTGAGGACGCCGGCGTCGTAGGCCGACAGGCCGAGCCGCTCCTGGTAGCGGGTCCGGCGAGCGGCGGGGAGCTCCGGCAGCGATGACCGGATGGCGGCCAGCCAGCTCGGGTCGACGCGGAGCGGTGGCAGGTCCGGCTCGGGGAAGTAGCGGTAATCGTCCGAGGTCTCCTTGACCCGCATCCGGTAAGTCTCGGCCCGATCATCCGACCAGCCGCGGGTCTCCATGACCAGGGTCTTGCCCTCGTCGAGGATCGCCGCCTGGCGCTCGATCTCGAAGGCGATCGCGCGCTCCACGGACCGGAACGAGTTCATGTTCTTGACCTCGATCCGGGTCCCGAACGCCTCGGTTCCGCGGCGTCGGAGTGAGACGTTCGCCTCGACCCGCATCTGGCCGCGTTCCATGTCGGCATCGGACGCGCCGATCGTCCGGAGGAGCAGCTGCAGCTCCTCGGCGTAGCGGCGGCCCTGCTCGGCCGTCCGGATGTCCGGCTCGGTCACGATCTCCATGAGCGGCGCGCCCGAGCGGTTGAAATCGACGAGGCTCAGCGGCCGCCCGTCCGGGCCAGGCTGGTGGACGAGCTTCGCCGTGTCCTCTTCGAGATGGGCCCTGGTGATCCGGACCGTGAACGGGCCCGCCGACGTCTCGAACGTGAGCGACCCGGCGGCGGCGAGGGGCAGGTCGTACTGGCTGATCTGGTAGCCCTTCGGCAGGTCCGGGTAGAAGTAGTTCTTGCGATCCCAGCGGGTCGCGTCGGGGGTGGTCGCGCCGATCGCCGCCCCGGTGGCGAGCACGAGCTCGACGGCCCGGCGGTTGATCACCGGCAGGGCGCCCGGCAGGCCGAGGCAGACCGGGCAGACGTGGCTGTTGGGCGGGGCCCCGTCGTATGCGGTCGAGCAACCGCAGAACATCTTCGAGGCCGTCCGGAGCTGGCAGTGGACCTCGATCCCGATGACCGGCTCCCAGCGATCGAGCAGGCCGGCGGCAGGGTTCGTCCCGGCTGCGGGCGTCGCGGCGCCGGCGATGGCCGGGCTCACGTCGGGCGGTGGCGCTCGACGAACCGGCCGATCCGGACGAGCGCGTCCTCGAGCTTCTCGTAGGAGGTCGCGTAGCAGGCCCGGACGTGGCCCTCGCCCGAGGGCCCGAAGGCCGTGCCGGGGATGACCGCCACGTGCTCCTCCTCGAGGAGCTCGCGGGCGAAGGTCTCCGAGTCCAGGCCGGTGGAGGTGACGCGCGGGAAGACGTAGAAGGCGCCCCGCGGCTCGAACGTCTCGAGGCCGATCCGGTTCAACCCGTCGACGAGGAGCCGCCGACGGCGGTCGTACTCGGCCCGCATCCGCTCGACGTCGGGCTCGCCGTCGACGAGGGCGACGTAGGCCGCGTCCTGGGCGACGGTCGGAGCCGACATGATCCCGTACTGGTGGACCTTGAGGACCCCCTCGAGGATCCCGGCCGGGGCGGCCAGCCAGCCGACCCGCCAGCCGGTCATCGCGTAGGCCTTCGAGAAGCCGCCCATGAGGATCGTGCGCTCCCGCATCCCGGCGATGGACGACAGCGCCCGGTGGCGGTACGAGCCGTATGCGAGGCGGTCGTAGATCTCGTCGCTGTACACGAGCAGGTCGTGCCGGACCGCCATCGCGGCGAGCTCGTCCTGGACCGCGTCCGGCAGGACGGCGCCGGTGGGATTGCACGGGTAGCCCAGGAACAGGGCCTTCGTTCGTGGCGTGATCGCTGTCTCGACCGCCGCCGGATCCAGCGCGAAGTCGTCCTCGAATCGGGTCGGGACCGTCACGACGGTGCCGCCGGCGAAGACGATCGCCGGGACGTACGCGACGTAGCAGGGCTCGTGGAGGATCACCTCGTCGCCGGGGTCGATCGTCGCCCGCAGGGCGAGGTCGACCGCCTCCGAGGCGCCGACCGTGATCAGCAGCTCGTCCGTCGGCGAGTAGCGGACGCCGTACAGCCGGTCGAGGTGGTCGGAGAGCGCCCTGCGGAGCTCCATCGTCCCGTAGTTCGAGGTGTAGTGGGTGCGGCCCTCGCGGAGCGATTCGACGCCGGCCTCGATGATCGAGCGCGGCGTGTCGAAGTCCGGCTCGCCGATCCCGAGGCTGATCACATCCGTCATGTGGGCGGCGATCTCGAAGAACCGCCGGATGCCCGATGGCGGGACGCTCCGGACGCGCTCCGACAGCACGCGGTCCGCGAGCGGCGGGCGCCGGACGTCGATCGTCATCGCCGACAGCCTAGTCGATCAGTGGGCCCCGGCCGCGACCCGCTCGGCCGGCGTCGGGGTCGCCGGAATGTCGGCAGCGGCGAGGCCGGCGGGCTCGACGCCGCGCCACGGCGCGTCCGCCGTGATGCCCTCGTAGGCGCGGGCCGCGCGCAGCAGGGGCGCCTCGGACCAGGCCGGCCCGATGAGCTGCAGCCCGACCGGCAGGCCCTCCGACAGGCCGCACGGGATCGACACGCCCGGCAGCCCGGCGATGTTGACCGGGAGCGTGCAGGCATCGGACAGGTACATCGCGACGGGATCCGCCATCCGGGCGCCGAAGCGGAACGCGACCGACGGCGACGTCGGCGCCACGAGGGCGTCGAAGCCCCGCTCGAAGACGAGGTCGAAGTCGCGCTTGATAAGCGTCCGGACCTTCTGGGCCTTCAGGTAGAACGCGTCGTAGTAGCCGGCCGAGAGGGCGTACGTCCCGAGCATGATCCGGCGTTTCACCTCGGCGCCGAACCCCCCGCCGCGGGTCGCGAGGTAGTCGGCGATGAAGTCACCGCCCTCGAGCCGGACGGAGTGGCCGTAGCGGACGCCGTCGTAGCGGGCGAGGTTCGCCGAGGCCTCGGCGGGGGCCACGATGTAGTACGTCGCGAGGCCGTAATCGGTGTGCGGGAGGCTGACCTCGTCGACGGTCGCGCCGGCGGCCTCGATCGCCCCGACCGCGGCGCGGACGGCGGCCTCGACGCCCGGCTCCATGCCCGCGACGAAGTACTCCTTCGGCAGCCCGAAGCGCTTGCCCTCGAGCCACGTGCCGGCCTCGTCGTCCGAGGCGGGCAGGCGGATCAGGTCGTCCGGGACCGGGATGGGCGCGGACGTGGAGTCCCGTTCGTCGCGCCCGGCGACGGCGTGGAGCAGCGCAGCGGCGTCGCGGACATCGCGTGCCAGCGGCCCGATCTGGTCGAGCGACGACGCGAACGCGACGATCCCGTAGCGGCTCACTCGGCCGTACGTCGGCTTCAACCCGACGATCCCGGTCAGCGCCCCGGGCTGGCGGATCGACCCACCGGTGTCCGTGCCGATCCCGAACGGGACGTGGTACGCGGCGACCGCCGCAGCCGATCCCCCGCTGCTCCCGCCCGGGACGCGATCGAGGTCCCACGGGTTCGACGTCGGACCGTAGGCCGAGTGCTCGGTCGACGAGCCCATCGCGAACTCGTCCATGTTCGTCTTGCCGAGGATCACCGCGCCGGCGCCGCGGAGGCGCTCCGTGATGTGGGCGTCGTACGGTGCCCGGTAGCCCTCGAGGATCCGCGAGCCGGCGGTGCACTGGCCGCCCCTCACGGACACGAGGTCCTTGAGGCCGACGGGCAGGCCGAGCAGCGGGTGCAGGCTCTCGATGGCCCAGGCGCCAGCCCTCCGGGCCTCCGCCAGGCGCCGATCGGCGACATCGGCGTCGGCGAGCGCCCGCTCCCGGTCGATCACGAGCCACGCGTTGAGGGCGTGGTTCTGGCGCTCCGCAAATTCCAGGGCGTCCGTGACGAGCCCACGGCAGGAGACCTCGCCGCTGCGCAGCCGCTCGGCCATCTCGTGGCCGAAGAGGCGGGTGGTCCCGGTCGAGGCCGCGCTCACGACGCGTCGCCGCCGAGGATCGGCGGCACGACGACGAAGTCGCCGGACCGGGCCGGGGCATTGCCGAGGACGTCGGCGACGGCGAGCGACGGAGTCACCACGTCATCGCGGAGGATGTTCTCGAGCTCGATCGTCTGGGCAGTGGGTGGGATCGCGGACGTGTCGAGCTCGGCTAGCTTGGCGTACTGGTCGAGGATGTGGTTGAGCTGGCCCTCGAGCCGATCCAGCTCGGCCTCGGTCAGGCCGAGCCGGGCCAGATAGGCGACGTGCTCAACATCGGCGCGCGTCAGTCCGGCCACCGGCGGATGATACCGAGGTGGGAACCTGCGCCGGCTGCGGGGTGGAGCTGCCCGGGCCCGGGGCGCGCTGGGATCGGCGGTCGCTCGCCTCGGTCGAGTGCCAGCAGCTCTACGGCGAGGTGGCCGGCTACGAGCTGCAGCACGTCGCCGAGCTCGGGCGCTGGCACCAGCTCCTCGTCGACACGTACGGCGTGCAGCACAGCGGGCCCGACACGCCGGCGATCGGCACGGCGTTCGGGTTGATCGGGCTGCGACTCGCGCTCGAGGAGGACCGGGACGGCCCGTCCGTCCGGGCTGTCCACGCCGCGCTGGCCCGGGCGTTCCGCGACTGGCCGGCGTTCGAGCGGCCGGCGGCGTCGGGGACGCGCACGATCTTCGACCTGGCAGTAGCGGATTCGCCCGCCGATCACGTCGCCCGGCTGCGCGACTGGGCTGCCGACGTGTGGGCCGCATGGTCGGGTTCGCACGATGCCGTGCGCCGACTCCTGGCGGAGCGCCTGCCGGCGGTCGGGGCGGCCCGATGAAGCTCGTCGAGGTGGCCGGGATCCGGGTCTCGGCGATCGGGCTCGGGACGTGGCAGTTCGGCAGCGGCGACTGGGGCTACGGCCTCGAGTACGCGCGGGTCACGGCGCCGGCGATCGTGCGGCGGGCGCTCGAGCTCGGCGTCAACCTCATCGACACTGCCGAGGCCTACGGCGGCGGCGCCTCCGAGCTCATCATCGGCTCGGCGCTCCGCGACGCGCCACGAGATCCGTTCGTGGCCACGAAGTTCACGCCGGTCCTGCCGATCCAGTCGGTGATCCTCGATCACGCGGAGCGGTCGCGACGGCGGCTCCAGGTCTCGGCCATCGACCTATACCAGATCCACTGGACGAACCCGCTCGTCCCGCCGTCGATCCAGGCCGCTGGACTTCGGCGCGTCCTCGACCGGGGCATCGCGCGACACGTCGGCGTGAGCAACCACTCGCTGGGCCGGTGGCAGGCGATGGAGCTCGCGCTCGGCCGCCCGGTCCTGTCGAACCAGGTCGAGCTCAACCTCGCCCGCCCCGGCGCGCTCCGGGCGCTCGTCCCGTACGCCCAGGCGCACGATCGGCTCGTGATCGCTTACAGCCCACTCGGGCAGGGCATCCTCGCCGGGTCGCAGCGACCGCACCGGAACGCGGCCCGGCTCCTCCGGCGAGCGCTCGGCGCGCCCGGCCACGGACGGGCCGCGCCACTTCGGGTCGTGCTGCGCGAGATCGCGTCGGACCACGGGGCGACGATGGCCCAGGTGGCGCTCGCGTGGTTGATCGGCCACCCGAACGTCGTCGCGATCCCGGGCGCGCGGACGATCGAGCAGCTCGAGTCGAACGTCGCCGCGGCGAGCCTCGAGCTCGGCGCGGCCGAGCGGACGCGCCTGAGCGAGGCCTCGGCCGCCTTCGCCGGCGAGCGCCGGCCGGACGCCTCAGGACGCGGCTGACCGCCTGACGTCGGCGAGGGCCCGATCCGCCTGGTCGAGGTGGACCCGATCGTGGCCGCCGAGCATCCGGAACATCAACTCGTAGGTCTCGCGGCCGCGCTCGCGATGCAGGCCACCACGAGCCCGCTGCTCGGGCGTGCTCTTCCGCCACAGGGCGATGTTGGCTGCCCGCAGCGCCTCGAACAGGACGACGAGGTCGTCTTGGTCGTCCTCGTTGTGGCGAAGCTCGTCCGACCAGAGGTCCTGGTCGTAGCCGAGGAGCTCGGGCTCGTCGTGGGCGATCACCCAGCGATAGCGCGCCGCCATCACGGTCTCGGCGTCGACGAGGTGGCCGATGCACTCGAGGACCGACCACTCCCGGGGCGCGGGCTTCGTGCGCAGGTCCGGCCCCGCGTCGGCGATCAGGCGCCGCACCCGGGCGGGCGTGGACGCCTGGGCTTCGGCCGGGTCGTCGTCGCCAAGGGCATCGAGCAGCGATCGCTGGTACGCGTCGGCCTGACGAACCGGGTCCGGTGACGTCACGTGCGCAGGGTACGATCGCCGGCATGCCGGCGACGCCACCACCGACGCCAGCGGACCCCCACGTGCTCCAGCCGGGCCATCTGCCGACGCCGTTCACGGCCGCCGAGATCCGCGACGCGAGCCCACGCGGGCTGACGCTCCGGCTCCGGATCGAGACCCCGGGTCGACCGCCCGCGGAACGCATGATCCGGTTTGTGCAGGTCGACGCCGAAGGGGCCGACCGCGTGGGCTGGGCGATCCTGGCGGACGGGTCCGACGGCCCGGCAACGCGGACCCGCTCGACGTGGCTGGAGTTCCAGGGCCACGCGTCGTTCTCGGCCGCGACGACGACGCGCGAGGCCGTCACGCTCGACGCGCCGATGGGCCGCCTCGAGTGCCTGCGCTACGTCACCACGGACGGCGACGCGACCACCGAGCTCTGGTTCGCGACGGCCTTCCCCGGGATGCCGATCCGGACCGTCGAGACGGTCGGTGGGCAGTGGGTCGAGACGATGAAGATGCTCTCGCACGAGGTGACCTGATCCGCCCGGCGCGCTCAGCCCTCGGGCGGGTGGTCCTCGAGCGACTGGCCCTCGGGCGGGCGGCCCTCGAGCAGCGCCCGGAAGCCGTCGGCATCGAGGATCGGGATCCCCAGCTCCTCGGCCTTGGCCAGCTTCGAGCCGGCGCCCGGACCGGCCGCGACGTAGTCCGTCTTCTTCGACACCGATCCGGCCGGCTTGCCGCCGGCGGCTCGGATCGCGGCCTCGGCCCCGTCGCGGCTGAAGCCCTCGAGCGACCCGGTGACGACGACGGTCTTGCCGGCCAGCGGCCCGGTCGCTGCGACCTCGCGGACCGCCCGCGGCTCCGGCAGCCCCGCCTCGATGCCGGCCTCGTCCAGGTCCTGGAGGACTCCCTCGCCTGGCCCGTCGGGGCCGAACCACGAGGCGAGGGCCGCCGAGACGGCCGGGCCGACGCCTTCGACCTCGGCAAAGCGCTCGGGGGCGTCGGCGGCGATCTCGCGCAGCCGGTCGCCGGCCGCCCGCAGCCAGCCCGGGCCGGCCGGGTGATCGACCTCGCCGACCAGCCACGGCGCGAGCTCGATCGCCGTCGTCCAGCCGACCTGCGGAATGCCAAGGGCCGCGATGATCCGCTCGAGCGGCCGGCGGCGGGCCTTCTGGATGTTGCGATGGAGGTTCTCGGCGCTCTTCCGGCCGAAGCGGTCGAGGCCCTCGAGGTCCTCGATCGAGAGGCGGAAGAAGTCGCCCGGTCGCTTGACGAGGCCGGTCTGGAGCAGCTGCTCGAGCGTCTTCCAGCCGGCGCCCTCGATGTCCATCCCGCCGACGAAGTTGCCGAACTCCTGGGACACCCGAGCCGGGCAGGCCGTGTTCGGGCAGTAGTGGCGGACCGCGCCCTCGTCGCGCACGATCGGCGTGCCGCAGACCGGGCACGTCACCGGCATCTCGTACTCCCGCTCGGCACCCGTGCGCCGCTCGACGAGCGGCCGGACGACCTCCGGGATGACGTCGCCGGCCTTCTGGAGGACGACGGTGTCGCCGATCCGGATGTCCTTGCGCCGGATCTCGTCGAGGTTGTGGAGCGTCGCCCTGGCGACGGTCGAGCCGGCGACCTTCACCGGGCTGAGATGCGCGACGGGGGTCAGCGTCCCGGTCCGTCCGACGTACGCAACGATGTCCTCGAGATGCGCCTCGACCTGCTCCGGCGGGAACTTGTAGGCGATCGCCCAGCGTGGCGCCCGGGACACGATCCCGAGCCGCTCCTGGTGGTCGAAGCGATCGACCTTGACGACGACGCCGTCGGTCTCGTACGGCAGGTCGTGGCGGGCCTCGCGCCAGCGCTCGGTGAAGGCGATCACGCCCTCGATGTCGAGGCCGGCGTCGTGGTTCGGATTCACGACGAAGCCGATCGCCTCGAGGCGCGCCAGCGCGGCCGACTGGCTGTCGACGCCGCCCCCGTCGTCCTCGAGGAGCTGGTACGTCCAGGTGCTGAGCTGGCGACTGGCCGTGACCGCCGGGTCCTTCTGGCGCAGCGAGCCGGCGCCGGAGTTGCGAGGGTTCGCATACAGCGGCAGCCCGGCCTCCTCGCGTTCGGCGTTGATCCGGGCGAACTCGCCCTTCGGCATGTAGACCTCGCCGCGGGCGTCGAGCGTCGCCGGCTCGCGGAGCCGCTGCGGGACGGTCGAGATCGTCCGGAGGTTCGGGGTCACGTCCTCGCCGGTCGTGCCGTCGCCTCGCGTCGCGCCCTGGACGAACCGGCCGCGCTCGTACCGGAGCGTGATCGCCAGCCCGTCGATCTTCAGCTCGGCGACGTACGCGAGGTCGGGGGCCGGCTCAGGCGCGGACGGGAGGCCGAGGCCGCGCCGGATGCGGGCATCGAACGCCCGGAGCTCGTCATGGCTGAACGCGTTCGACAGCGAGAGCATCGGCTTGCGGTGGCGGACCTCGTCGAAGGTCCCGCCAGGTGCCACCCCGACCCGCTGGGTCGGCGAGTCCGGCGTGACCAGCGCCGGAAAGGCCGTCTCGAGGGCGACGAGATCGCGCATGAGCCCGTCGTACTCGGCGTCGCTGATGGCTGGCGCATCCTCGACGTAGTAGCGCCGGTTCGCCTCGTCGAGCTGCGCGGCGAGCTCCGCGTGCCGGTTGGCCGCGGAGTCCGGGTCGAGCTCGGCGACGCGGGCGACGAACGCCGGGTCGACCGGCAGGTTCTCCGTCACGGCCGGACGACGAGCTCCCGGTCGAGGTCGGCGACCGAGGCGGCACCGAGGAGCGTCAACCCGATCTCGAGCTCCTCGCGCAGGATAGCGGCCGCCCGCTCGACGCCGGCAGCGCCGCCGGCGGCCAGCGCCCAGTAGAACGGTCGGCCGATCAGCACGGCATCGGCGCCGAGGGCCAGCGCCACGATGACGTCGAGCCCGCGCCGGATGCCGCCGTCGACCCAGACCGCGCAGCGGCCCTCGACCGCCTCCACGATCGGCGGCAACGCCTCGGCCGTCGCCAGCACCCGATCCAGCTGTCGCGCGCCGTGGGTCGAGACACCGATCCCATCGACCCCGGCCTCGGCGGCCTGTCGAGCATCGGCCGGCGACAGGATCCCCTTCAGCAGGACGGGCAGCGACGTCCAGGAGCGAACGAGGTCGACGGTCGCCCAGTCGAGGCCGATCTCCCGCTGCCGATCCAGACCGCCATAGCGGTCCCGATCCGCTGCCGCGGTCGCGCCATCGACCATCGGCATGTGCGGGAGGGCGAAGCCGGACCGTCGGTCACGGTCCCGGTAGCCGAGGACCGGCAGGTCGACCGTCAGGACGATCGCGGCGTAGCCCGCCGCCTCGGCCCGCTCGACGAGCGACCGGCTGGAGCCGAGGTCGCCAACGAGGTACAGCTGGAAGAAGCGAGCCGCCGCCGGCGCACCGACCGCGACGTCCTCCAGCGACGTGGATGCCGAGGTCGACAGGCAGATCGGGATCCCGGCTGCCGCGGCCCCGCGGGCCATCTCGACCTCCGCGCCGGGATGCCCGAGCGCCTGCGCGGCCATCGGCGCGATCGCGATCGGTAGCGTCGACCGGTGGCCGAGGAAGTCACCCCGGAGATCGACCGAGCGGACGCCCCGGAGGACGCGCGGGATGAAGCGATACCGGCGCCACGCCTCGCTCGCCTCGCCGAGCGTGACCTCGTCCCACGAGCCACCGGCCAGGTAGTCGAAGGCGGCCGGGTCCATTCGCTGACGAGCGGGCGCCTCGAAGTCCGCGAGGGCGACGATCGACGGAAGGTCGACCGGCGGCCCGGTCCCCGACCGCCGGCCGGGTTGGGTCGCCGTCATGTCAGCTCGAGCCCGGCGAGCGATGCGAGCACGGTCTTGCGGCCGACCTGTGGATCGCGGAAGGCAACGGTGACCTCCTCATCGCTCCGGGTCAGCTTCGACGTCACGACGATCCCGTCCCCCCACCGAACGTGCCGGACGCGATCCCCGTCGCGGTATCGACGCTCGCCGGGGATGACCGGTCGCTCCGGCCTCGAAGCCGGAGCCGGCCGACCGGATGTCGCGCCGGAGCCGGCCATCTCAGGCGCCTCGGGCGCCTCGTCGTCCCAGGCGTGGAAGCGCTCCCCGAACGTGCCCGAGCGCGCCCCCTCGGCGAACGCGTCCCGGCGCGCGGCGAGGTCGCGCGATGGCCGGAACGACTCGCCCGCTCGTGGCGCCCCCGGCCGGCCGCTGCCCTCGCGGAACGCGCCGCCGCCCGGTCGGATGCCGCGCCCGAAGCGGGTCGCCCCACGCCCGAAGATCAGGTTCAGGTCGTCGGGCGCCTCGGCGTCGCCATCGGCCGCGAGCGTGCCGAGCCGCGGGCCGCTCATCAGCGCCGGCGGGATCTCGAGGAGGAATCGCGACGGCTCGGCCATCCAGCTGCCCGCGGATCGCCGCGTCGCCCGCTGCCAGGCATGGGACAGGTAGAGCCGTTGCTTGGCGCGGGTCATCCCGACATATGCCAGCCGACGTTCCTCCTCCATCGGCCGCGGGTCCGGGTTGAAGCCTCTCTCCGCCTCGAGCGCCCGGGCCGTCGGGAAGAGGCCCTCCTCGAGCCCCGCGATGAACACGACCTCGAACTCGAGGCCCTTCGCGGCATGGAGCGTGATCAGCGAGAGCTTGTCCGCGTCCGATTCGTAGCTGTCCTGGTCGGCCACGAGGGCGGTTTCCTCGAGGAGCCGGTCGAGCGCGTCGTCGGCGCTCAGGTCGTCGTAGCGGGTGGTCACCTCGCGCAGCTCGAGGAGGTTCGCCCAGCGCTCCTCGCCCTCCTCCGTGCCATCGGCGAGCATCGCCCGGTAGCCTGACCGCTCGAGGACGTCGTCGAGGAGCTCGGGGAGCGGCAGCACCCCGACCCGTGAGCGGAGCCGGGTCACGAGCGCGACGTAATCCGCGATCGCCAGCCGGGCCCGCCCGGCGAGCTCGGGAACCTCGCCGTTCCCCGCTCGCTCGAGCGCCTGCCAGAACGTCAGCCCGTCCCGGGCCACGAGCGCCCGGATCGCGCCGACGGTCTTGTCGCCGATCGCCCGCGCGGGCACGTTGATGACTCGCTCGAAGCTCACCGCATCGGTGTCGGATCGCAGGATCCGCAGGTACGCCAGCGCGTCCTTTACCTCCCGCCGGGCATAGAAGCGCGTGCCACCGACCACCTGGTACCGGATGCCGTACCGAAGGCACGATTCCTCGATCGCCCTCGACTGAGCGTTCGTCCGGTACAGCACCGCGATGTCCTGCATCCGGAACCGGCCCCCGCCGTCGTCCGCGCGCCGCGTCAGGGCCGAGCCAGCCCCGCCGGTCAGCTCCTGGACCCGGCGGGCGATCCACTCGGCCTCTTCCTCCTCGTTGTAGGCCTCGAACCGCTCGATCGGCCGGCCGCCGGCCTGGTCAGTCCAGAGCTTCTTGTCGGTCCGAGCCTGGTTCTTCGAGACGACGGCATGGGCGGCGTCGAGGATCAGCTGGGTCGAGCGGTAGTTCTGCTCGAGCTTCACGACGGTCGCATCCGGCCAGTCACGCTCGAACTCGAGGATGTTCCGGATGTCGGCCCCGCGCCAGCCGTAGATCGACTGGTCGTCGTCGCCGACGACCGCCAGGTTGCGGTGGCTGCTGGCCAGCGCCTTCACCCACAGGTACTGGGGCCGGTTCGTGTCCTGGTACTCGTCGACGTGAAGGTAGCGCCAGCGCTCCTGGTAGCGGGCAAGCACCTGCGGCGCCTCCTCGAACAGCCGGACGGCCTCGAGGAGGAGATCGTCGAAGTCAAGCGCGTTCGCGTCGCGCAGCCCCTGCTGGTAGAGCCGCGCGAGCCGCGCGACCTGGAGCTGGGCCCCGGTCGCGAGCCGGAGGGGCGGCAGCTCGGTGGGGTCGAGCATGTCGTTCTTCGCCCGGCTGATCGCGCCCAGGATCCCCTGCGGCCGCGTCTCGCCCTTCGCGTCCAAACCTTCGTCGCGGAGGATGCGCTTCATCAGCGCGACCTGGTCCTCGGTGTCGTAGATCACGAACCGCCGATCCAGCCCGATCCCGGCGCCGTCGCGTCGGAGGACGCGGGCGTTGAGAGCGTGGAACGTCCCGGCGTCGACCTCCCGACCGGCCTCGCCGGCGAGCCGGACGATCCGCTCGCGAAGCTCCTGGGCCGCCTTGTTCGTGAACGTGACCGCGAGGATCCGGAAGGGCGGGACCCCGGCGACCCCGATGAGATAGGCGATCCGGTGGGCCAGGACGCGCGTCTTGCCGGAGCCGGCTCCGGCCAGGATCAGGACCGGTCCGTCGGTCGTCGTGACGGCGCGCTGCTGCTCGGGGTTGAGCCGACTCAGGATCTCGTGGCGGCGGGAGTCGCGGACGTCGGCCTGGTGGCGCGCGGCTGCGGCCGCCTGCTCGGGCGTCTGGCGAGCCTCGGGATCGCGCTGCTCCGGCGCCGCTTCATGGAGCCAGGCCGGCTCCTTGGGGACCGCCACTGGACCATGCCCGGTCGCGTCGCCGAGCGACTCGAACCGGGTGCCGTCGGCCTCCGGAACGGCGTCCTCGAGGCGTTCGCCGCGCTTCCGAGATGGGCTGGGATTCACCCCCGAATTGTATTCGGCGGCCCTCGCTGGACGGCCATCGGCGCCCCCGAATCGAAGAGCCCGGGCCGATGGCCCGGGCTCCCTGATTGCGTGCTCGAGTGGACTAGAAGTCCATGTCGCCGCCGCCCGGCCCACCGTGGCCGTGGCCGCCGTTGGCGCCGTCCTTCTTCTCCGGGACGTCGGTGATCAGCGTCTCGGTGGTGAGGACCATCGCGGCGATCGAGGCGGCGTTCTGGAGGGCGGACCGCGTCACCTTGGCGGCGTCGACGATGCCCTTTTTGAACATGTCGCCGTACTCGCCCTTAAGGGCGTCGTAGCCCTCGCCGGCCTTCAGGCTGCGGACCTTGGCCACGACGACCTCGCCGGCCTGTCCGGCGTTGTCGGCGATCTGGCGGGCGGGCGCCTCGAGGGCCTTCCGGACGATGTCGACACCGACCTGCGCGTCACCCCCGAGCTTGAGGCTGTCGAGCGCCGGGATCGCCTGCAGGAGCGTGGTGCCGCCGCCGGCGACGAGGCCCTCCTCGACGGCCGCACGGGTCGTCGACAGGGCATCCTCGATGCGGTGCTTCTTCTCCTTCAGCTCGACCTCGGTGGCCGCGCCGACCTTGATCACGGCCACGCCGCCGGCCAGCTTCGCGAGGCGCTCCTGGAGCTTCTCGCGGTCGTAGTCGGAGGTCGTGTCCTCGATCTGGGCCTTGATCTGGGTCATCCGGGCCTTGATGAGGTCCGGCGAGCCCTCGCCGTCGACGACCGTCGTGTCGTCCTTCGTGGCGACGACCCGGCGAGCCCGCCCGAGGTCCTCGGGCGTGACCGAGTCGAGCTTGCGCCCGATCTCCTCGCTGATGACGGTCCCGCCGGTCAGGGTCGCGATGTCGCGGAGCATCTCCTTGCGGCGATCGCCGAAGCCCGGGGCCTTGACGGCCAGGACCTGGATGCGCCCCTGGAGCTTGTTGACGACGAGCGTCGCGAGAGCCTCACCGTCGACGTCCTCGGCGATGATCAGGATCGGCTTGCCCTGCTGGACCGCCTTCTCGAGGGCCGGGAGCATGTCCTGGACGCTCGAGATCTTCTTGTCGGTGATGAGGACGACCGGGTTCTCGAGGACGGCCTCCATCCGGTCCGGATTGGTCACGAAGTAAGCCGAGATGTAGCCCCGGTCGAACTGCATGCCCTCCGTGTATTCCTTCTCGAGGCCGAGGCTCTGGCCCTCCTCCACGGTGATGACGCCGTCCTTGCCGACCTTGTCCATCACCTCGGCGATGATCTCGCCGACCTCCGGATCCGCGGCCGAGATCGCGGCGACCGCGGCGATCTGCTCGCGCGAGTCGACCGGGCGGGAGGTCCGCTTGATCTCCTCCACGATCGTGTCGACGGCCTTCTCGATGCCGTGCTTGATGACCATCGGGTTGGCCCCGGCGGTCACGACGCGAAGGCCTTCGTTGACCATCGCCTGGCCAAGCACGACCGCGGTGGTCGTGCCGTCACCGGCGACGTCGTCGGTCTTGGTCGCGACCTCCTTGAGGAGCTGCGCGCCCATGTTCTCGAACGGGTCCTCGAGCTCGATGTCCCGGGCGATCGTCACACCGTCGTTCGTGATAGTGGGCGACCCGAACTTCTTGTCGAGCACGACGTTCCGGCCCTTCGGGCCGATGGTGACGCGGACGGCGTCGGCGAGGCGGTCGATGCCCCGCTTGAGCGACCGTCGCGCGGTCTCGTCGAAGATCAGCTGCTTGGCCAAGGTGGATGTCCCTCCGTGGGTGCTGTGGGGCGATCGGGAATCGAGGCGCTAGGCCGCCACGATCGCGAGGATGTCCTTCTGGCTGACGATGAGGAGCTCGTCGTCCTCGACCTTGAACTCGGTCCCGGCGTACTTGCCGTAGAGGACCTTCTGGCCGACCTTGACGTCCATCGCCTCGCGCTTGCCGTCATCGAGGATCCGGCCCGGGCCGACCGCGAGGATCAGGCCCTCCTGGGGCTTCTCCTTCGCCGTGTCCGGGAGCACGATCCCGCTCTTCGTCATCTCCTCGCGCGGCGTCGGCTTGACGACCACCCGGTCGCCGAGCGGCTGCAGCTTCGAGGCGGTCGTCTTCTTCGATGCGCTGGCCAAGGTGTTCCCTCCTGGAGACGACCGATCGGTCGTCGTGCCTGCACGACTGCTGTGTTCGGAGCGCACATCGAGGGCCGAGGCCACCGGCCGGGGCGCGCCCCGGCATCCTGTCCGGATGCGGTGGTGTTCCATCGATTAGCACTCTCGGTGTGAGAGTGCTAGCAGTCTAGGTTCGGCCCGTTTCGGCTGTCAAGCGCAAGCCCGGAACGTGGCGTCGTAGGCGGCCACGAGGCCCGCGCCGGCAGGCTCCGCTGCCTCGCCTCGGCGCTCCGCCACCCAGGCCGCGGTCAGCCGGACCCATTCGGGGGCGTTCCGCTTCCGCGGCGCCCCCAGCGGGGCGAGGTAGGGCGAGTCGGTCTCGACGAGCAGGCGTTCCCCGGGGATGAGACGGGCGACGGCGGCGGTCGCCTCCTCCCCTGCTCGGAAGGCCAACCCGGAGATCGAGATGGCCAGCCCGAGGTCCAGGACCGCGCGCGCGTAGTCTGCCGGGCCGCTGAACGAGTGGATCACCGCCGAGGGCCGATCGCCGAAGGCGGCCGCGGCCGCCGGACCACCGAACCCAGCCGCCACGAGCTCGGCGACCATCGCATCCTGGGCGTCCCGGCGCCCAGCCGGCGAGCGGACGTGGAGGATCGCCGGCTTCCCGACCTCGAGCCCGAGGCGGAGATGCCGCCGCAGGTTCGCCAGCTGGTCCGGGATCGGGGCAAAGAGCCGGTCGTAGTCGAGCCCGGTCTCGCCCACCGCGACGGTCCGCCGATCCGCGACGAGCCTGGCCACGGCCTGCCAGTCGGCGTCGGCGGCGCGGCCAGCCTCGTGGGGATGGATGCCCGCGGCCGCGTCGAGCCACAGGACGCGGTCGACCAGCTCGACCGCGGCGAGCGACGAGGCTCGGTCCCAGCCGGGTACGAGGATCCGCTCGACGCCCGCCGCCCGGGCGGCTTCGAGGACGGCGTCCCGGTCGGCGTCGAACCGATCGGACTGGATGTGGCAGTGGCTGTCGACGAGCCGCACCCGGCCAATCCTACGGACGGCCCGGTGCGGCCGGGGGTCAGCCGGGGTCGATCAGCGCGGGTTCTCCCAGAGCCCGATCTCGCTGCCTTCGGTGTCCTTCATCGCGGCGTATCGACCCTGGCCCGGGATGTCGGTCGGCGGCTGCAGGATTGTCCCGCCGTTGGCCTCGGCCGCGGCGCAGGCGTCCTCGAGATTGTCGACGGTGATGTACAGCCGGACCACCTGGCCGACGCTCTGGCCACGCTGCCCAAGCCCCCCGCCGTGGCCTTCCTCGGTCCGGAACAGGAAGTAGTTCGGGAACTCCGGCATCTCGCTGAACTCCCAGCCCGCGACGGCGGCGTAGAACCGCTTCGCGCGCTCGGGGTCGTCTGCCGGGAATTCGACGTGGGTGATCGTGCCCTTGGCCATCGTGCTGTCCTCCAGGTCTGGGCGTCCGTCGTCGGGCGCCCCCAGCCTACCGACGATCAGCCCGGAGCGGAATCGACCGATTCCGCGTCGAGGCGCGGGAAGAGCGGGCTCGCTGTCCCGAGGCGGCCAGGCTCGCCCGCCCGCGCGCCCCATTCGAGCTCGCCGAGCACGGCCGGGCCGCCGTTGCCATCGGCTTCATACGGGTATCCGTAGCCGAGCTGCTCGAGGAGTCTCGGCGCGATCGATGGCAGGAACGGCGCCGAGGCGAGGCCGACGAGCCGAACGGCCTCGACGAGGTCGCCGAGGACGTCGCGCAGGCGGGCCGCGGCCGCGGCGTCGCCATCACCGGCGGCCCTCGCCAGGACCCAGGGCTGCTCGGCCTCGACGAACCGGTTCGCCTCGCCGACGAACGCCCACAGCGTGGCCGCGGCCTCGTGGAGCAGCAGCCCTTCGAGCTTGGCCGCGTACGCGTCGCGGACGCCCGCCCAGGCCGTCGCGAGTGGGGCCTCGCCGTCGCCGCGCGGTGCGGGCCGCTCGCCACCCAGGTAACGGCCGGCCATCGTGACGGTCCGGTTGACGAGGTTGCCGAAGTCGTTCGCGAGGTCGGCGTTGTAGCGCCGCACGAACGAGTCCCAGGACACCTCCGTGTCCTTGTCGAAGGCCACCTCGCGGAGCGTCACGAACCGGGCGCCATCGGCGCCGAACGCCGCGACCACGTCGCCCGGGTCGAGCATGTTGCCGCGGCTCTTGCTCATCCGCTCCCCGCCGCGGGCCAGCAGCCAGCCGTGGACCCAGACCTTGCGCGGCAGCTCGATGCCGGCGCTCATGAGCATCGCCGGCCAGATGATCGTGTGGAACCGGTTGATGTCCTTGCCGATGACGTGGAGGTCGGCCGGCCACCAGTAGGCGAACGCCGCCGGGTCGTCGGGGAAGCCGGCCCCGGTGATGTAGTTGATGAGGGCGTCGAACCAGACGTAGATGACGCCGGCCTCGGGATCCCACGAGCCGTCCTCGCGTTCCGCGGTCTCGCCGTTCTCGGCGATCGGGAACGGGATGCCCCAGTGGAAGGTCTCGCGGCTGATCGAGATGTCCTCGAGGCCCTGGCGGAGGAACGCGACCATCTCGTTCCGGCGATACTCCGGCTCGACCCAGTCGGGATGGGCCTCGAAGTAGGCCAGCAGCCGGTCGCGGTAGGCCGACAGCCGGAAGAACCAGTTGCGCTCGGTGAGCCACTGAAGCTCGACATTCGGGTGGTTCGGGCAGCGCATGCCGGTCGCGGTCTCGAGCAGGTCGGAGGGCGCCTTGAAGCCCTCGTTCGGGCAGTACCAGCCTTCGTAGCGGCCGAGGTAGATGTCGCCGTTGGCGTACGCCCGCCGGACCATCTCCTGCGAGGCCCGCCGATGGTCGGGATCGGTCGTCCGGATGAACCGGTCCGGCGTGATCAACAGCGCGTCCTCGGCCGAGGTGAAGAGCCCGACCATTTCGTCGACGAACACCTTCGTCTCCAGCCCGCGCTCGGCCGCGCTCTCGGCGATGTTCACCGAGTGCTCGTCGGTGCCCGTCAGGAACCGGGTGTCATCGCCCTTCATCCGATGCCAGCGGGCGACGACGTCGGCGCCGATGACCTCGTACAGCGTGTGAAGGCCGGGCTTGTTGTTCGGGTAGGCGATCGCCGTCGTCAGGTAGTAGCGAGCACGATCCGGCATGGCGAGCCCGGGGTCAGCGAGTGGCGTGGCCGCGAGCGACCCACGGTGCGCGCCAGGCGGGCGCCTCGAACGGGCTGGCCCAGTAGACGGTCTCGCGCCAGATCTTCGCGTCGCGGATCTCCATGAGATCGACGCACAAGTAGACCGCCCCGTCAGGGTACCTGACCCGCCACTCGGACCACCAGAAGTCGCCGCTGCCGGCGACCATCACAATCGTGTTGCCAGGCGTCACGACCCAGCGGTCCTCGGCGCCCACGACGCGGGTGACCTCGCTCGCGCCGGGCCCACCGGGGTAGTTGCGGACGATCTCCGCGAAGGCCTCGCTCGAGTGGACCTCCTCGCCCGACTGCGGCCAGAGCACCTGCCACTCCGGATGTCGGAGCCGGGCCAGTGTGGCCGTGTCGAGGCGCGCCGACGCCTCGGCGTACGCGGCGATCAGCTGCTCGTTGGTGAGGGCCGGGGCCATCGATCCTCCGGGTTGGGCGGCCGGTCAGTGCCGGAAATGGCGCGTTCCGGTCAGCAGCATAGCCGCGCCGGCGGCGTCGACCGCGGCGATGACCTCGCCGTCACGGACGGAGCCGCCCGGCTGGACGAAGGCCGTGACGCCCGCCTCGAGGCAGGCTTCGACGGCGTCCGGGAACGGGTAGAAGGCGTCCGAGGCGCACGCGGCCCCGCCAACGGCCTCGGGCCGGAACCGGCGGGCCTTGGCGACGGCCTGCCGGGCAGCGTCGACGCGCGAGGTCTGGCCGCTGCCGATGCCGATCAGCGCCCGATCCCGAACCAGCACGATCGCGTTGCTCGTGACCTGCCTGGCGACACGCCAGGCCAGGTCGAGATCGGCGGCCTCGACCCCGGTCGGGGTCCGTTTCGATGCCACGGCCCAGCCCGCCGGGTCGTCGGGCACGGTGTCCGGGTCGGCGACGAGCACGGCGCCGCCGGCGGTCCGGATCTGGCCAGTGGGCATCGGCGCCTGGTGGGTGCCCGGGCCGGGGCCCGGATCGACGATCAGTCGGAGGCTGGCCTTCGCGGCCAGGACCTCGAGGGCGGCAGGCTCGAACTCGGGCGCGACGACGACCTCGAGGAAGATCGAGGCGAGGCGGTGGGCCAGCTCCCCGTCGACTGGGCCGTTGACGGCGGCGATCCCGCCGTAGGCCGAGACCGGGTCCGCGGCCAGCGCCGCGTCCCACGCCGCCGCGAGGCTCGGCCGCTCGGCGGCGCCGCACGGGTTCGTGTGCTTGACGATCACGCAGCCGGGTCCCCGGAGGGAGCGGGCGATGGCCGCCGCCGCCGAGGCGTCGAGGACGTTGTTGAACGAGAGGGCCTTGCCCTGGAGCGGTGGCTCGCCGGTCGCGAACGGGCCGTCGGCCGAGGTTGCCCGGGGATCGCGATATCGGGCTGCGGCCTGGTGCGGGTTCTCGCCGTACCGGAGCGTCTCGACCTTCTCGAGGCCGATCGTCAGGGTCGCTGGATACGGGTCGCTGGCTCCCGGCAGGCCCGGCCAGTCGGGCAGATCGATCCCGGCCGCGACCATCCGGGCCGGCAGCTCCGCCGCGATCCGCGCGTCGTAGGCGGCCGTGTGAGCGAACGCTTCGGCGCCGAGGCCGGCCCGCATCCCGTCGCCCAGGCGACCGTCGCGATCGAGCGCCGCCAGGACGTCGTCGTACCTGCCCGGCGACGTCACGACCCCGACGCTGGCGTGGTTCTTCGCCGCCGCCCGGACCATCGACGGGCCGCCGATGTCGATCTCCTCGACGAGCTCGTCGTAGCCGATCGCCGGGCGGCCGGCCGCCTCGGCGAATGGATACAGATTCACGACGACGAGCTCGAACGGGGCGATCCAGGCCGCGACGAGGGCCTCGCGATGGGCCGGCTCGCGGAGATCGGCCAGGAGGCCGGCGTGGATCCGCGGGTGCAGGGTCTTGACGCGCCCATCGAGCATCTCGGGGAAGCCGGTCACGCCTGCGACGTCGGTAACCGGCAGGCCGGCGTCGCGGAGCGTCCGGGCCGTCCCGCCGGTCGACACGAGCTCGAAGCCGTGCCCGACGAGCCCGGTCGCGAACGGCACCAACCCCGCCTTGTCGCTCACCGACAGGAGGGCCCGCCGCGGGGTCGGGATTCCCCGGTCGGCGACCGCCGGATCGACCCTCGTCCCCCGGCCGTCGAGGCCGACCGCGCCGGCGAGCACCAGGGCCACGGCTCGCGGCAGCAGCCGATGCTCGGCGGCCCTGATCCGCTCGTGGAGCGAGACCTCGTCGTCCGAGGGAGATACCGCGACCGCCTCCTGGGCCACGATCGGTCCGCCGTCGAGCGTCGCGTCGACGAGATGGACGGTGACGCCGCTCAGCGCGACGCCGTGGGCCAGGGCATCGCGGACGGCGTGCGCCCCCGGGAACGCGGGCAGGAGCGAGGGGTGGGTGTTCAGGATGCGGTTCGGGAAGGCCGCCAGCGTCGTCGGACCGAGGATCCGCATGTAGCCGGCGAGCGCGACGACGTCGACTCCGGCCGCCTGGAGCGTGTCGGCGAGGGCCCGATCCGCCTCCGTACGGTCCGACGGTCCCGCGGCAGCCAGGCCCGGCAGGAGCGCGGTCTCGAGCCCGTGCTCCGCGGCCCAGTCGAGCGCCCGGCACGGCCGGTCGGCGAAGACCAGCACGACCGCGCCGCCCAGCTCGCCGCGATCGGCCGCGGCGACGAGCGCCCGCAGGTTGCTGCCCGCGCCGGAGACCCCGACCGCGATTCGCCCGCTCACGCCGGGAGCCCGATCAGGCGACAAGCTCGAGGCTGCCCTCGACGTACCGTCCGCCGAGCTCCGAGGCCGGGGCCACCTCGCCGACGAGATGCGCCTCGGGCGCGACCGCGCGAACGGTGCCGACCGCCGACGGCGGCACGACGAGCAGCATCCCGAGGCCGCCGTTGAACGTCGCCCGGAGCTCGGGGGCCTCGAGGCCGCCGAGCGCCCCGAGCAGGGCCATCACCGACGGCAGCCGCCAGCGCGCCGGATCGAGCCGGATCCCGAGCTCGTCGGGCACGGCTCGGGGCGCGTTGCCGGGCAGGCCGCCGCCGGTCACGTGGGCCACGCCATGGAGGTCCGAGCCCGCTGCACGCAGGGCCCGTCGCACTGCGAGCACGACCAGGGCGTAGACGCGGGTCGGGGTCAGCAGGACGGTGCCGAGGCTCGACAGCGCGAGCTCCGGCTCCGCGGCGAGAGCCCGGTCGCGGCCGGTCTCGCCGAGCGTCATCGTCAGCTGCGCCTGGTAGGGCCGGTCCAGCGGCAGCTCCCACTGAGAGAGCAGGCTGCGAACGAGGCTGAACCCGTTCGAGTGCAGGCCCGAAGCGGGCAGGCCGATCACCGCATCACCCGGCCGCGCCGCCGAGCCGTCGATGACGTCCGCGCGCTCGACCACCCCGATGCACGTGCCGGCGAGATCGAACGTGCCCGGCTCCATGAGCCCGGGATGCTCGGCGGTCTCGCCGCCGACGAGTGCACAGCCCGCGTCGCGGCAGCCCGCGGCCACGCCCTCCACGAGCTCCGCGACCGCCTCCGGCTCAAGCCGGCCCGTCGCGATGTAGTCGAGGAAGGCGAGCGGCTCCGCCCCGGAGCAGACCACGTCGTCGGCGCACATCGCCACGAGGTCGATGCCGATCGTCTCCCAGCGATCGAGGGCCGCGGCGAGGGCCGTCTTCGTCCCGACGCCGTCCGTCGATGACACGATCAACGGCTCGCGGTAGCCGGGCGGGATCGACACCGCGCCGGCGAACCCGCCGAGCCCGCCGACGACCTCCGGCCGTCGGGTCGACTCGACCGACCCGCGCATGAGCTCGACCGCCCGATCGCCCGCGCCGACGCTGACGCCGGAGCGCTCGTAGGCGGGCCGCGCGGCCGCGCCCTTGCCGCCGCTCATCGCGGCCGCTTCGCCGTGACGAGCCCGTCCTCGAGCAGGAACTTCCGCCGGGCGGAGTCGTACGGGACCGGCTCCGGGTAGCGCCCGTCGAAGCAGGCGAAGCAGAACCGATCGTATGGCAGGTCGAGGGCCGCCAGGACGCCGCCGATCGACAGGTAGCCGAGCGAATCCGCGCCGATGAAGTCGCGGATCTCGTCGACGGACATCGCGGCAGCGATGAGCTCGGCCTCGACCTGAGTGTCGATGCCGTAGAAGCACGGGTGGTAGATCGGCGGCGCGCTGATCCGGACGTGGACCTCGGCCGCGCCGGCCTTCCGCAGGAGGGCCACGATCTGCTTCGTCGTCGTGCCCCGCACGATCGAGTCGTCAACGACCGTCAGGCGCTTGCCCCGAACGACCTCGCGGAGCGGGTTCAGCTTCATCGTGACGCCCCGGTGGCGGAGCGTCTGGGACGGCTGGATGAACGTCCGGCCCGTGTAGCGGTTGCGGACGAGGCCCTCGCGGTACGGGATCCCGGAGGCCTCCGCGTAGCCCGCCGCCGCCGGCGCGCCGGTGTCCGGGACGGGCATGACGAGATCCGTGTCGGCCGGGTGCTCACGGGCGAGCTGCTCCCCCATCCGGCGCCGGACCTCGTAGAGGTTGCGGCCCTCCATGTACGAGTCCGGGCGGGCGAAGTAGATGAGCTCGAACACGCACAGGGCCGGGCTCGCCGGGGCGTATCGGACGGAGCGAGGCTCGCGCCCGGGCTCGAGGATGACCATCTCGCCCGGCTCGACATCGCGGACGAAGTCGGCGCCGACGATGTCGAGGCCCGTCGTCTCCGACGAGAGGACCCACGCATCGCGGCTGCCATCGGTCGCCCACGGCCCGGCATCGATGCCGGCCCCCGACGGCGTCGCCGGCACGGCGTCCCGGAGCCGCCCGAGCACGAGGGGCCGGAAGCCGTGCGGGTCCCGGATCCCGATGATCCGGTCCTTGTCGAGGACGAGGAGCGTGAAGGCGCCCCGGACCCGGGGCAGCAGCTCGAGCAGCGCGGCGACGGTGTCCGGCGCCGGCTCGTCGGCGAGGAGCGTGGTCAGGAGCTCGGTGTCGGTCGTGGCGGCGAGGCGGGCGGCGCCGCCCTCGAGCTGGCCAAGGAGCTCGCGGGTGTTCACCAGGTTGCCGTTGTGGCCGATCGCCACGGCCCGGCGCGGCCCGAGGCGGAACGTCGGCTGCGCGTTCTGCCAGATGGTCGAGCCCGTCGTCGAGTAGCGGCAGTGGGCGATCGCGAGCTCACCGCGCATCGACGGCAGATGCCGCTCGTCGAGGACCTGGCTGATCATGCCGAGGTCCTTGTGCAGGACGACCTCCTTCCGATCGCCGACGGCGATCCCGGCCGACTCCTGGCCGCGATGCTGGAGGGCGAAGAGGCCCATCGTCGCGATCCCGGCCGCCTCCGCGCCCGCGCCCGGCGGCATCGCGACGCCGAAGACCCCGCACATCAGGCCACGTCCCAGCCCAGCGCCCGGGCCAGGCCGTGGTCCCAGGCGTGGCGCAGATCGGCGAGGGCCACGTCGATCGAGTCCGCGACCCCAGATCCGCGCTCCTCGGCGGCGCCGGTGGCGCCCGAGCCGACGGGCTCGATGACGAGCCGGTCCCCGCCGACGACCCCGATCCGCGCGGTGGGCAGGCCGTGCTCCTCGGCGAGCCGCACGACCGCGAGCGCGTGCTCCGGTCGGGCCGACACCACGATCCGGCTCGGGCTCTCGCCGAACAGGTCCACCGCGGGTGAGCCGGCGATCGGGAGTCGGAGGTGCGTCCCGAGCCCGGACCACATCGCGGCCTCGGCGACCGCGACGGCCAGCCCGCCGCCCGACACGTCTTGCGCGGACGCGACGAGTCGTCGGGCGACGGCTTCGCGGACGAAGGCCTGGAGCCCCGCTTCGCGCCCGAGGTCGATCGCCGGCGGGCCGTCCTCCGGCGCGGCACCGGCGAGCCTCGCGTACTCGCTGCCGCCCAGCCCCGGACCCGCCTCGCCGACGAGCAGGACCTCGTCACCCGCCGTCACGAAGGCGGGCCCGATCGCCAGCGAGACGTCGTCGAGCAACCCGACCACGCCGATCTCCGGCGTCGGCCGGATCGCGCCCGACGGCGATTCGTTGTAGAGCGAGACGTTGCCGCCGGTCACGGGCAGGCCGAGGGCCCGGCACGCGTCACCGAGGCCGCGGACCGCCTCGGCCAGCTGCCAGAACGCCTCGGGCCGGGTCGGGTCTCCGAAGTTCAGGCAGTTCGTCACGCCGAGCGGGCGGGCACCGGTGATCGAGACGTTCCGGGTGGCTTCGGCCACGCTCATCGCAGCGCCCAGCCATGGGTCTGCGGTTCCGACCGCGGCGTTCGCGTCGGTGGCCGCGACGAGGCCCTTCGTCGTGCCCCGGACCCGGAGGACCGCGGCCCCGCGGCCTGGGCCGGTCGAGGTCAGCGTCCCGACCGTGGAGTCGTACTGCTCGTAGACCTCGCGACGCGAGGCGAGATTCGGCGTGCCGAGGAGCGCCAGCAGCACGGCCCCCGGATCCATGCCCCGCTCCGGAAGCTGGTCGCTGGCGACGATCGGCGCACCCGGGGCCGGCGCGGCCCGGCGACGGGCCGGCGGCGCGGACAGGCGATCGTGGACGATGGCGTTCGAGGTGAGCGCCCCGGCCGGGATCCTCGCGAGCTCGTGCCCGCCCGCCGTGACGCTGACGTCGCCGTCGTCGGTCACGCGGCCGATCACCGCCCACCCGATCGCCCACCGGTCGCAGATGGCGCCGACCTCGGCGACCCGCTCCGGCCGGACGATCGCGAGCATCCGCTCCTGGCTCTCGCTGATCATGACCTCGAAGGCCGCCATGCCAGGCTCGCGCCGCGGGATCGCGTCGAGGTCGATCGCCACCCCGGTCCCCGCCCGGTCGGCGGTCTCGGACGCAGCGCAGGTGATGCCCGCCGCCCCGAGGTCCTGGAGTCCCTCGACGAGCCCGCGCTCGATGAGCTCGAGCGACGCTTCGATCAGGAGCTTCTCGGCGAACGGATCGCCGACCTGGACCGACGGCCGCTTCGCCGGGTCGTCGTCCGAGAAGGTCGCCGATGCCAGCACCGAGGCGCCGCCGATGCCGTCGCGGCCGGTCGAGCTGCCGAAGAGGACGGCGAGGTTCCCCGGCCCGGGTGCCGCGGCGCGAGTGAGATGCCGCTCCTCGAGCAGCCCGATCGCCATGACGTTGACGAGGGGGTTGCCGCCGTACGAGGGGTCGAACACGAGCTCGCCGCCGACCGTGGGCACCCCGACGCAGTTGCCGTAGCCGCCGACGCCCCGGACCACGCCGTCGACGAGATGGCGCGTCCGAGCCTCGGCCGGATCGCCGAAGCGGAGGGCGTCGAGCACCGCGATCGGCCGGGCGCCCATCGTGAAGATGTCGCGGAGGATGCCGCCGACCCCGGTCGCGGCGCCCTGGTACGGCTCAACCGACGAAGGATGGTTATGGGACTCGATCTTGAAGGCGACGGCGAGCCCGTCCCCGATCGAGACCACGCCGGCGTTCTCGCCCGGTCCGGCGACGACGCGGTCGCCGCGCGTCGGCAGGGTCCCCAAAAGCGGCTTGGAGCTCTTGTAGGAGCAGTGCTCGCTCCACATGACGCTGAACATCGCGAGCTCGAGGTCGTTCGGGTCGCGTCCGAGCCGCTCGCGGATGGCGTCGAGCTCGTCGTCGGTCAGGCCGAGGCTCCGATGGAGCGGGATAGACGGGGTGCGCGCCACGGGCGGCTCGGCGACGGTCACGAGGCGACGCCGACGGGGACTGCGGCCGCGGCGCCGACGACGGGTGGCCACCCACCCTGCTCGGCCCGCGCCGCGGCCCCGACGAACGAGCGCAGGATCGGCAGGCCGTCGTCCGAACCGAGGATCGCCTCGGACGCGCGCTCCGGGTGGGGCATGAGGCCGGCGACGTTGCCGCGCGCGTTCAGCACGCCGGCGATCGCCCGCAGGCTGCCGTTCGGGTTGGCCTCGCGATCTCCCTCGGCGGCCGGCCGCCCGTCGGCCGAGACGTAGCGGAACAGGACCTGGCCCTCCCGCTCGAGGGCGTCGAGCTCAGCCTTGTCCGCGAAGTAGCAGCCCTCGCCGTGGGCGATCGGCATCCGCATCGGCCGGCCCGCCTCGACGAGCGACGTGAACGGCGTGTCCGATCGGCTCGCCGCGATCCGGACGTCCCGGCCGAGGAACCGCAGGCCACGGTTGCGGAGCAGGGCGCCGGGGACGAGATGGGCCTCGGCCGCGACCTGGAAGCCGTTGCAAATGCCGAGGACCAGGCCACCGTCCGAGGCGAACGCCGACACCGCCCGCATGATCGGCGAGAACCGGGCGATGACCCCGGCCCGGAGGTAGTCACCGTAGGCGAAGCCACCGGGCAGGATGACGCCGGCCACCCCGTCGAGGTCGGCCTGCTCGTGCCACAGCGCCACGGCCACGCCCCCGGCGAGCTCAACGCCGGCGAGCGTGTCGCGATCGCAGTTCGAGCCCGGGAAGACCACCACCCCGATCCGTGTCACGGCCGACCATCCAGTCGCTCCACGTCGAACGCCTCGATGAGCGGGTTCGACAGGAGCTCGGTGGCCAGCCGATCGACCGTCTCGCGCGCCGCGCCCGCGTCGACGGCCGATACCGTGAGCTCGATCCGCCGGCCGACGCGAACCGCCGATACGCCCTGGATGCCGAGGTGGCCGAGGCTGCCCTCGACCGCCCGGCCCTGCGGATCGAGGATGCCCGGCTTCGGTGTCACGTTCACGGCGAAGCGGAACTCGCTCATGCCGGCGCCTCCGGCGCGATCACGTCCTCGCGCAGGTAGCGCTCGAAGCTCGCGCCCGTGATGCGCTCGAAGGCCTCGACGTAGCGGCGGCGCGTGCCGACGACGACGTCCGTCGGCAGCTCGGGCCCCGGCGCGGTCTTGCCCCACGGCTGGGCCTCCAGCCAGTCCCGGACGAACTGCTTGTCAAAGCTGGCCTGCGGCCCGCCCGGGGCGTACGTCGCGGCATCCCAGAACCGAGACGAATCGGGGGTCATGACCTCGTCGACGAGGACGAGCTCGCCGTCGATCAGGCCCATCTCGTACTTCGTGTCGGCCAGGATGACCCCGGCCTCGGCACACCGGGCCGAGCCCGCCTCGTACAGGCGCAGCGCGGCGTCGCGGACCCGCTCCGTGACCGCGTCGGCCGCGTCCCGCCCGAGCCAGTCGTCGCCGTTCGGGGGCCAGTCGGCGAGGAGCTCCGTCATCGACGCGACGTCGATGTTCAGGTCGTGCTCGCCCTGCTCGGCCTTCGTGGCCGGGGTCAGGATCGGCTCGGGCAGCCGGTCGCTCTCGACCAAGCCGGTCGGCAGGTCGACGCCGCAGACGCGGCCGTCGAGCCGGTACTCCTTCCAGCCCGACCCCGAGAGATAGCCACGCACCACGATCTCGACCGGCAGGACCCGCGCCCGGCGGCACAGCATCATACGACCCCGGAGGTCCGCGGCGGCGCCGGCGAGGTCGTCGGGCAGATCCCCGGGATCGGTCGACAGGAGGTGGTTCGGGATGATCCCGACCGTCCGCTCGAACCAGTACCGCGAGAGCCCGGTCAGCACCCGGCCCTTGTCGCCGATCGGCGTCGGCAGGATGACGTCGAACGCGCTGAGCCGGTCGCTCGCGACGAGCAGCAGGCGCTCGTCGTCGATCGCGTAGAGGTCGCGGACCTTGCCCGACCGGACGAACCGATCAGCCGTGAGCATGGGCCGTGGCCTTCCCCTTCGCGGCCCGCTCGCGCGGCACGAGGGCGTCGAGGCGGGCGATCGCCGTTGGCGCATGGCCGAGGAACCGCCGATCGTCGAAGCACGCATCGAGCTCGGCCAGGGTCAGCTTGCGGGCGATGACCGGGTCGGTCGCGAGGAGGTCACGCAGCGGCCGGCGTTCGTCCGCGGCAGCGAGGGCGAGCCGCTGGACGAGCGCGTACGCGTCATCCCGGCCGAGCCCGCCCCGACCGACGAGGGCCGTGAGCACCCGCGACGAGGCATGGAGCCCCAGGCCTCGATCGATGTTCTCGCGCATCCGGTCGGGTCTGACGACGAGGCCCTCCATGAGCCCGGTCATCTGCTGGAGGAGGTAGTCGAGCAGGATCGTCGAATCCGGCAGGATGACCCGCTCCGCCGAAGAATGGCTGATGTCGCGCTCGTGCCACAGCGGCTGGTCCTCGAGCGCTGTCTGGGCGTAGCCCCGGAGGACGCGGGCGAGCCCGGCGACCCGTTCCGACAGGATCGGGTTGCGCTTGTGGGGCATCGCCGAGGAGCCCTTCTGGCCGGCCTTGAACGGCTCCATGACCTCGCCGATCTCGGTGTGCTGGAGGTTCCGGATCTCGGTCGCGAACCGCTCGAGGCTCCCGCCCAGGATCGCGATCGCGGTCATGAGGGCCGCGTGGCGGTCGCGCTGCACGATCTGGGTGCTCACCGGGTCGACGTGGAGGCCCAGCGCCCCGAGGACCTCGGCCTCGATCTCGGGGTCGAGATGGCTGTATGTGCCCACCGGCCCGGAGAGCTTTCCCGTCCCGATCTCGTCGACGGCCGTGGCCAGCCGCCGGCGGCCGCGGTCCACCTCGAACGCCCAGCCCGCGAGCTTCAGCCCGAACGTCGTCGGTTCGGCGTGGACCGAGTGGGTCCGGCCCATCATCAGGGTGCCGGCGTGGTCGCGGGCCTTCGAGACGAGGACTCCGAGCAGCCGGTCGGCATCGCGCAGCAGCAGCTCCCCGGCGGCGCGGAGCTGGAGCGCGAGGGCCGTGTCGAGCACGTCCGACGACGTGAGCCCGAGGTGGAGGTAGCGGCCCTCCGGCCCGACCGACTCGGCGACCTGGCTCACGAAGGCGATGACGTCGTGA
>DATGGQ010000011.1:0-93944 GCA_035308445.1 Candidatus Limnocylindrales bacterium
TGGCGCCAGGGCGGGACCTTGCCGACGAGCGGCAGCCGCCTGTTGAGCTGGCCCATCGCGTTGAGCTGGCCTATGCCGTCGACGAGGCCGTGGGCCTCGGCATCGGCGGCCGCGGCCCGGGCCTCGTCGCCGGCGCGGGCCGCGGCGTCCCCCTCGCCGGGCCGGCGGAAGAACTCGGCGAAGCCGCCGTCGGCCTCGAGGTCGCGCCGGACCATGACGCTGTCGTACGTCTCGAGCGCCTTGGCCACGCGATCGACGAGCGGCCGCGGGAAGCCGAGCGCGTAGCCGACCTCGCGGACCGCCGATCGGGCCCGGTACGTGACGAGGTTGCAGACCATCCCCGTGTGCTCCGGGCCGTAGCGCCGGTAGACGTACTGGATGACCTCCTCCCGGCGCTCGGAGCTGAAGTCGATGTCGACGTCGGGGTAGGTCGTCCGGCCCTCGTTGATGAACCGCTCGAAGAGGAGGTTGTGCTGGATCGGCTCGACCCGGCTGATCCCGAGCGTGTACGACACGATCGAGCTCGTCGCGCTGCCGCGGCCCTGGGCGGGGATCCCCTGCTCCTTCGCGAACCGCATCAGGTCCCAGCAGATGAGGAAGAACTCGGCGAGCCCGGCCCGTTCGATGACCCCGAGCTCGTGGGCCAGCCGCTGCATGACCTCGGACGTCAGCGGGTGGTAGCGCCGCCGGGCGCCCGCCCAGCACAGCTCCGACAGGTAGCTGAACGGCGTCTCGCCGTTCGGGACGGGGAAGCCGGGAAAGCGGTACTGCTCGAAGCCGAGGTCGACCGAGCAGGTCGCGGCCAGCTCGCCGGCGGTGGCGATCCCCTCGGCCCAGGCCCGGGCGGTCCGCTCGTCGGCCTGGCCCGGGTCACCCGGCGGGTCGCCGGGCGGCATCGCCGCCAGCTCCTGGCCGGACTTCAGGTACGACTCGCCGTCGGGCCTGCGCAGATCGGCGAGGGTGTCGAGCGTCCGGCCATGGAAGATCGCGGTCAGGACGTCCTGGAGCTCGCGGTCCTCGGGCCGGGCGTAGTGGACGTCGTTGGTCACGACGACCGGCAGCCCGAGCTCCTCGGCCAGGCGGGCGGTCTCGGCGACGAGCCAGTCGTCGTCGGCCAGGAGGTGATGCGACAGCTCGAGGAAGAAGCCGCTGGAGGCGACGCCATCGCCGGCGTGGCGAGCCCCGGGCGAGCTGCCCGGCCTGCCACCGAACAGCCCGGCATACCGCCGGGCGACCGCGGCAGCGCCCTCGCGATCCCCGACCCGCAGGCGCCGGGCGATCTCGCCCTCGCGGCAGCCGGACAGCGCCACGACGCCTTCGGTGTGCTGGGCGAGGAGGGCCCGGCTCAGCCGCGGCACCCGCTTGGTCCCGGCGAGGTTCGCGTGCGAGACGAGCCGGCACAGGCTCCGATAGCCCGACGCGTCCCGGGCGAGCAGGACGAGATGCGGTCCGCGCCGGCGCTCCCCGACCCCCCGCAGGTCCTCCTTCACGACGCGGCGGTGGCCGGGCAGCCGGGCCCGGAGCGGCCGGGGCCTGGCGGGCAGGCCCTCGACGGGCAGCTCGAGCGGCGGCGCGGGCACGTCCGGCCCTCGTCCCGGCCGCCAGCGGCGGCGCGCCGGGATCACGGCGCCGGCCGGGTCCGGCGCCGCGGCGTCGCCGAGCTCGATCTCGATCCCGATGATCGGCCGGAGCCCGGCCGCCTCGGCCTCGGTCGCGAAGCGGACCACCCCGTACAGCCCGTCGTGATCCGTGACGGCGAGGCCGGACAGGCCGAGCTCGACGCTCCGTGCGACGAGGTCCTCGACCGGTGACGCGCCGTCGAGGAACGAGAAGTTCGTGTGGCAATGGAGCTCCGCGTAGGGGGTCGTCACAGCCGGCCGGGGCAGGACGAAATTCGCCGCACAGGCCCGCAACACACCACGGGGTCATGTCGTCTGACGGGCGTGGATCGACACCGGTACGCCCTGGTTGCCGCCGATCTGACGAGGATCACCGCGATGCTCCTCCTCGCGGTCCTCCTCATCCTCGTCCTCCTCCCGGCGGCGCTCGCGGCAAACGGCAGCTGATCCACGCCAACCGAGGTCCCGGCTTGAGCTCCGGGATGGTGGCGAGACCGGTTCCCACGACCGGCCTCGACCGGGCCCGACGCCTGGTGAGCGGGCGGACGGCCAGACGCACCAGGACCCCGTTGCCACTGGGGGCGACGGGGTCCTCTCGTTTCCGGGGACCGCCGGCCGGGCTCAGTCATAGAGCCGCTCCAGGTGCCAGGAGCCGGCGATCCGGTCGAAGTAGACGAGCGCCAGCCAGCGGGCCCCGACGACCTTGAAGTAGTCGCGGGCGATCGGCTCGCGCCACCACGACTCCTCGACCCGCCAGCGATTGCAGACCTCGACCGGCTCGCGCCGGCCGTTCCAGCTGATCGCCACGAGCCGGCCGGCGTCGATCTCGACGGCCAGCGCCGGGTGCTCGTGCAGGAGTCGGGTCATCGGCGTGCCCTGTCCGATGCCTCAGCGCGCACCGGCGACCGGCGACCACGTCCAGCGCCGCTCCGAGAGCGGCGCCTCCGGATCGGTGATCTCGAACCGCCGGACGCGATCCTCTCCGAACGTCAGCGCGAGCCGGGCCAGCTGCCAGCCGAGCCGGGCGCCGTGGAGCGCCTGGGGCGTGAACAGCGGCAGCTGCTGGCCGGTCGCGGGTGCCGCGCCGGACAGCTCGAGCTCGAAGCGGGCGACCGGTGCCGCCGGGGGCGTCCGCTCGAGACGCGCCAGGAGGAGTCGCTCGATCGCCTCGGCATCGGCGGTCGGCTCCGGGAAGCGGCCCTCGACGACGATCTCGGGCGGGACGCCGGCCCGGGAGAACGTCCGGTCGAGCTCGAGCCGGAGCCGGCCGGCCTGGGCCGCGAGCCCGCGGGCGACGAGGTTGCCGGCGAGCGCGGTCGCGACCCGGCGGAGGACGAACCGGACGGCCTCGAGCTCGGCCACGGCCGGCTCGATCGGCAGGCCGAGGAGCAGCCGCTCCGGGTTTCGGCGCGGCTTGAACGGGTCCGTCTCCTCGCCGCGAGCGCGCCGACCGACGCTGGCGCCCTCCTCGCCGAACCGGGCGACGAGCGCCGAGCCCGGCAGCGCCGCGACCTGGCCGATGCGCTTCAGGCCGAACCGGCGGAGGCGGGCCCGGACGTCCGCGTCGGGCGTGAGGAGGCTGGCCGGCAGCGGGGCGAGGAACGTCGCCTCGCCGCCGGCGGGAACGGCGATGAGCTCGCCGGGTCGCGCCGCCGCGGCTGCGACGGTCGCCCCGAACCGGGTGCCGGCGATCCCGGCCCGCGGCCGGCCGCCGACGATCGGCTCGAGGGCGGCGCCGACCCGCTCGGCCAGCTCCGGCTCGGGCCCCCAGAGGCCGGCCAGGCCGTCGATCTGGGCCTCGAACAGCCCGAACGCGCCGTCGGTCGGGTCGGCCGTTCCGGCGATCGCCGGGCTGAACGCCCCGAGCCGCTCGAAGGCGGCCTCGACGGCGGTCCGGTCAGCCTCCGGAGCCGGCTCGAGGAATGTCGCCTCCGGCGCGAGCCGGTGGGCCGAGCCGAGCGGCATCCCGCGCCGGACGCCGAGCGCTCGCGCGCTCGGGTCGGCGTCGAGCACCGGTCCGGCCGACCACGGCCTGCCGCCGAGGACGATCGGCCCCGCCGGCCACGAGCCGGAGGGCTGGCGCTGCTTCGCCAGGTCGAGGAGGAGATGCGGGCGATAGAGATGGAGAAGTCGCATGGTTCCCTGTCCCGGGCACTGGGAGGGGGCGGTTGACTGGCTGGGGGCCGAGGCGCTCGAGCCCCGACTCGAGGAGGGCCTCGTGGCGGAGGCAGGCGTCGCGTTCGCCGCCGTCCGCGTAGAGGATCCGGAGCGTGGTCCGGCGACCCGGCGGGCCGGCCCGATTGCGGGCGACGACCACCTCCGTTCGCTGGCCGACCACGTCCCGACCGAGCCGGAGCCACGATCGACGGACCAGCTCGAGGCGAATCCCGGTCGCCTCGCCGACGGCCGTCGCGACGCCCGAGACGAGCCCCGGCGGCTCGAGGACGACGAGGCTGATCCCCGCCCGCCGGGCGAGCGCCGCGAGCCGGCCGAGACGGTCGGCGACGCGAGCGGCGCCCTCGAGGCGCGACGGGAGGTCGATGACGAGGACGTCGACGGTCCGGCCCGCGAGCAGCGAGCCGGCGATCGTCAGCCCCTCCTCGGCGTCGGCCGGGGTCAGGATCACGAGCCACTCCGGCCGGATCCCCCGGGCGACGGCCTCGACGGGGTCGAAGGCCGCGGCGAGGTCCAGCCAGGCGGCGATGGAGCCGGCGGCCTGGGCCTCCGCGACGAGCCGCAGGGCGAGCGTGGTCCGCCCGCTCGAGAGGTCGCCCCGGAGGGACAGGCCGAGGCCCCGCGGCAGGCCGCCGGGGCCGAGGATGGCGTCGAGCTCCGCGAACCCGGTCGAGATGATCCGGGCAGGATCCCGCTCGGGCCCCAGGTCCGGCGTCTCGAGCGGCACCGTCGCCAGCGCGCCGACGACCTGCGGGACCGGCGACGCCAGGCTCGCCGGCGCGGCCGCGCCCCACTTCGACCGGAGGGTCGTCAGGGCCGCCGTCACGTCAGGGGAGAGCACCGCCATCGCCAGAGTATCGAACAAATGTTCGAATGAATCAAGTGGCCGGCGAGGATCCCTCGGCGCGGCTGCTAGACTCCCTCGGCGCGCTGGGGATGTAGCTCAGTGGGAGAGCACCGCGTTCGCATCGCGGGGGTCAGGGGTTCGAATCCCCTCATCTCCACCAATCCCCACCCGACCCTGCCGGAACATCTCGGTACCGACCTGACTTTCGTACGGCTACCGGGCTCGCCAGAGGTCCCCGAGACTCCACGGCAAGGCAGCGAGACTGCCTTCCGGGTGAGGCTGCGCGATGCCCAATGGCCGCTTCCGGCCGCGAGTGCTGGTCGTCGAGGATGACGTCGCCAATCGAGCGCTGCTGACGCATCTGCTGACGCGCGCCGGCTACGAGGCGCTCGCCGTCAGCGACGGCCGCGATGGCCTCCGGGCCGCCCTCGAGGACCACCCGAGCCTCGTCCTCCTCGACGTCGAGCTGCCTGGGATGAACGGCTTCGACGTCTGCCGGGCCCTCCGGGCCGATCCCCGCACGGTGGCTCTGCCGATCATCCTGCTCACCGGTCGGAGCTCCGGCGGCGACGTGGTCGCCGGCCTCGACGCCGGCGCCGACGATTTCCTGCGCAAGCCCTACGACCAGGCCGAGCTCATGGCCCGCGTCCGGAGCGTCCTCCGGCTGGCCGACGCGATGGCCGAGATCGACGGCGCTCACGGCGTCATCGCCGCGCTGGCGAACGCCGTCGAGGCGAAGGACGCGATCACCGAGCAGCACTGCCAGCGCCTCGCCTCGCTCGCCCACCGCCTGGGCACGGCCGTCGAGCTCGAGCCGGCGGCCCTCCGGGCGCTGACCTTCGGGGCGATGCTCCATGACATCGGCAAGATCGGCGTCCGCGACGAGATCCTGACGAAGCCCGGACCGCTGACCCGCGAGGAGTGGGCCGACATGCGCATGCACCCGCTGATCGGCGAGCGCATCTGCGAGCCGCTGGCGCTGAGCCGGGCGTTCGGCCCGATCATCCGCAACCACCACGAGCACTGGGATGGCGGCGGCTATCCCGATGGGCTGCGCGGCGACCGGATCCCGGTCGGGGCGCGGATCGTCGGCGTGGTCGACGCCTACGACGCGATGGTCCATGCCCGGCCGTACCGGCCGGCCCGCGACCCGGAGGTGGCCCTGGCCGAGCTCCGGCGCGGGGCCGGGCGCCAGTTCGATCCCGGCCTCGTGCCGGTGTTCGTACAGCTGATCCTCGCCGGGGCGGACGAGGGCGACGAGGGTCCGATCAGGTCTCTCGAGGCGATGAGCCTGGCGATCTGAGCGGTCGATGAACCTCGATGTGGTCCTGACCGGCGCCGTCGACCTCGCCTTCCTGGCGCTCTTCGCCCTGACCCTCCGCGACTACCTCCGGCGCCGGGAACGGGTCGGCCTGATCGTCGTCGCGGTCTTCGGCAGCCTGCTCACCGTCCTGCTCGCGGCCCCGATCCGTTCCCTCATCCCGGCGATCGGCGGCGTCGTCTCGGTCGTCAGCATCGCGGCCTTCCTCCTGCATCCGCTGCTCGTCGTCTGGCTGGTCGGCCACTTCCGGCCGCTGCCCCGCTGGACGCTCCCGATGGGCCTGACGCTCTTCGTCGGCCTCGACGTCGTGATCCTTGCGCTCGGTGCGAGCGGCGGCCAGCTCGGCACCGCCGGAATCGCCCTGCTGCTCCCCGTCCTCGGCCTCTACTACGTTGGCTTCGAGCTGGGGGCAGCCGCCGGATTCGTGACCGAGGCCCGGCGGCGTGCGGGATCGTCGCGGGTCCGCCTCGCGACGGCCGCCGCCTCGACCGGTCTGCTGGCCTTCGCCGTCGCGTTCCTCATCGTCGGTGGCCTGGCCGCCGGCGCGGGCGGCGCGCCGACGGTGACCCTCGTGGTCGACGGCCTCGTGCTGCTCGCCGCGATCGGCTACCTCGCGGCGTTCGAGCCGCCGGCGTTCCTGCGGCGGCTCAGCCAGCTGACGATCGCCTACGCCTTCATCCGGGAGCTCAACGCGCTGCCGGACGACGGCCCGCTCGAGAACGTCTGGGAGCTGTTGCGGCGGACCGCGGCCCGGGCCTCGGGCGCGGCCAGGGTCGACATCGTGCGGGCCGGCGCCGCGGATCGCGCGACGCCCAGCGAGGGCGGCGGCCAGGCCCGGATCGTCGACGTCCCGCTGCGATCGGATCGAGCGGCGTTCGGGTCGCTCCGAATGGTGATCAGCGGCGGCCCGCTCTTCGTCCAGGACGACGTCGATCTCATCACCCTCCTCGCCGACCGCGCCGTCCGGGCGGCCGAGCGGGAGGTGTTCCTGCGAGAGCGGGAGAACCTCATCGCAGACCTGCAGGCGGCGAGCGCCGCGAAGAGCGACTTCCTGGCCGCCATGAGCCACGAGCTCCGGACGCCGCTGAACGCGATCATCGGCTTCTCGGAGCTCCTCCTCGAGACGGAGGAGGCGTCCGACGGGGCGATCGTTCGGTCGTACGCGGACCACGTCCACGCCTCCGGCCTGCACCTGCTCGACCTCATCAACGAGGTCCTCGACCTCGCCAGGGTCGAGGCCGGCCGGCTCGAGCTCAAGGTCATGCCGTTCGATCTCGGCGAGCTCCTCGGCCAGGTGGCGGCGACGATGCAGCCGCTGGCCGAGCGCAAGTCGATCTCGATCGTCAGCCAGGTCCCGGCCGACGGCTCGACCGTCGGCGATCCGGCCCGCATCCGGCAGATCGCCTTCAACCTGTTGTCGAACGCGATCAAGTTCACGAATCCCGGCGGCACGGTGCGGCTCAGCGCCGAGATCGACGAGGGCGAGGCCCGGATCACCGTGGCCGACACCGGGCCGGGCATCGCGATCGGCGACCAGGTCCGGATCTTCGAGGCGTTCGAGCAGGTCGGCGACGGCGCCGGCTCGGAGGGCACCGGCCTCGGCCTGGCGCTCAGCCAGCGACTCGCCGAGGCCCACGGCGGCCACATCGACGTCGAGTCCGAGCTTGGTCGGGGCAGCACCTTCACCGTGCACCTGCCACGTCATCCAGCCCTCGGCGGCGGCGCCGGGGCGGTGCCGCAGTCGCGGCCGGACGGTCCGCTGGTCCTCGTCGTCGAGGACGACCCGGCGGCCGCGGACCTCCTGCGCGTCCAGCTCGAGACGGCGGGCTTCTCGCTCGTGACGACCGCCTCGGGGCGCGAAGGGCTGGCCTGGGCCGCCGACCTGCGGCCGGATGCGATCGTGCTCGACATCCTCCTGCCGGACATGGACGGCTGGGAGATCCTGCAGCGCCTGAAGGGGAGCCCGGCCACCCGCTCGATCCCGGTGATCGTTGCGTCCGTGGTGGACGACCGGCCGCTGGGGCTGGCCCTCGGCGCGATCGACTACTTCGTAAAGCCGGTCTCGCGCGAGCCGCTGCTCGAGGCCCTCGGTCGGCTCACGTTCACGACCAAGGTGCGGACGCGGACGATCACCGCCCTCGTCATCGACGCCGACGGGGACGCCGCGGCGCGGTATCGGAGCGTTCTCGAGCCGGAGGGCTTCCGCGTCCTGTGGGCGTCGGATCGGGCCGCGGGTGAAGACCAGGCTCGAACCCTGCGCCCCGACCTCATCCTCGTCGACGTCCTGCTGCCCGGCGGGGCCGCGTTCGATCTCGTGTCGACCCTCCGACACGACCCGGCCACGGCCGCGATCCCGATCTGGGTGGCGACCCCGGCCAACCTCGATCCCGCCGAGAAGGCCCGGCTGAACGGCGACGTCATGGGCATCGTCGAGCGCGGCGACGACGCCCTCGAGGCGCTCCGGACGTGGCTGCGACCCGCCGGACGAGCGCCGCGCGCACCGGCCGCGGTAGCCGCTCAGAAGCCCCGTGGGGCGCCCGGCATCGCCGCTTCGGGCGCGGCAGGCCCGTGACCAGCCCGGCGGTCGTCCTCGCGGTCGAGGACGACCCTCGCAACGCGGCGCTGCTCCAGGCGATCATCCGGCCACCGGCCTACGAGCTCCACCTCGCGACCTCGCTGGGGGCCGCCCGCCGCTGGCTGGAGGGGCGCGAGCCGTCGATCGTGCTGCTGGATCGGCACCTGCCCGACGGCGACGGGCTGACCCTGTGCGAGGAGATCCGGGCGCGGTCGCCGGGCCTGCCCTGCCCGGTGATCCTCGTGTCGGCTAGCGCGTTGCCGAGCGACCGGATCGCGGCCGACGTCGCCGGCTGCGATGCGTTCGTCTCGAAGCCGATCCGGATCCGGCCCTTCCTCGACGAGATCGAGCGGCAGCTCGCCCGCCGAACCGGAAATTTGGCACACTAGGGCGCCGCCGCCGCCCGCGGCCTTCAGGCGCCGGGCGCGGTCACCTCGGGTCGGTTGGGCAGGTGGTGAGCCCAAGGGTCTGTAAAACCCTCGTCTTTCGACTGTGGCAGTTCGATTCTGCCCCGGCCCACCAGCCCTCAGCCGGCGATCCGCTCAGCCCGGCTCTCGGGATCCCGCAGCGCAGCATGGAGCTCGTGCGAGTGGCGGCGCAGCCAGGCTCGATCCGCCAGGTGCGTCGGCCGGTGGGCGGCGACGAGCTTCCAGAATCCAGGCCCGTGGCCGAACACGCGCAGGTGCGCCAGCTCGTGAACGACGACGGTCTCGAGGGCATCTGGTGGCGCGAGCACGAGCCGCCACGAGAGCATCAGCCGGCCCTGCCGCGACGCGCTGCCCCAGCGGGTCCGCGGGTCGCGCAGCGCGATCTCGGCCGGGCTCACCCGCAACGCCTCGGCGTGGGCATGCACCGCCCGCAGGATCGCCTCGTCGGCCCGCTCCCGGAACCAGGCCTCGAGGATTCGCGGGATCGTGCGGCGCTCGCGATCGGCCAGCCACACGACCAGCTCGTCGCCGGCCTCCGCTCCGGTCCGCTCGACCGTCGATCGTCGCCCGCCCGGGACACCTGCGATCACCCGGATCCGGTGCGGCTCGCCGCGATACAGGACGGATCCGCCGTCATCGGCGCCGCCGAGGGTCGCCGCCTCGCGGCGCCGCCGTTCGAGGCGGCGCACGTGGCGGAGGATCCAGCCGGAGCGCTCGCGCAGGAACGCCTCCACCCGGTCGTCCGGTCGGGACCAGCCGCGGCGGATCGCCGGCGGGACGCTGACCAGCACGCCACGCCGATCGTCGATCGTGACCCGGATTCCCCGCGACCGCGGCGACCGTCGGAGGACGTACGGGACCGGGATCCCGTCGAGGCGGGTCGTGCGGGCCGGCTCCTCGATCACCGTCAGTGGATCGAGTGGCCGGCGAAGACCGACGTCACCGTGAAGACGGCGACCGCGGTCACGCCCAGCAGCGTCCCGATGTAGGCATCGGCAACCTTGACCTCCAGCCGGTCGAACAGCCGCCGCGGCCGGCCGAAGACGAGCAGGGTCACGACGATCGCGAGCGCGACCTCGAGGACGAACGCGAACGCGTCCGCGTAGCCCACCGTGGCGAGCTGGGTCGCGCCGCTGGCCGACGCTGCGCCGAGCAGCTTCGGCGCGAGCCCGAGGGCGATCGAGACTCCGCTGACGATCAACCCGACGATCGCCAGCATCGGGTTCCGCCAGGCATGCGGAACGGCGAGCGCCGCCTGCAGGCCGATCACGACGAGGGTCGTGATCCCGAGCGGCAGGAAGCCGGCGATCGTCGCGTTGGCGGTGGTGAACTGGGTGCTGCCGGCGCCGATCGAGCAGAGCAGGGCGACAGCGCTCGTCGAGGCCGTCGCGCCGCTCTGGAGCGCGTGCTCGCCCACGACCTCGAGATGGACCGCCGCGGCGCCCCCCGAGCAGGCCGCCGCGAGGACCGGGCCGTAGCTGCGAAACGGGACCTGCCGGTCGGCCGGACCGAGGCGTCCGCGGCGGAGCAGGAGGGTCACCGCGACGACGATGACGACGAAGAGCCAGATCAGGACGGTGGCCGAGAGCATCAGCACGATGTGCAGGTGCACGATGCCGATCCTACGTCCTCGCCCACCCCGCGGATCGCTCGAATTTCGAACGTCTGGCCGGAAATCACCCCTTGACAGCGGCGAATCGCGTGCAAGATGGGCCGCAACGAGCAGAGGAAGCGGCGGGCCCTGTCCGCCGTGCTCGAAGGAGAGCCGTCGATCGCGGGTCATCCGGCGCCGGACACGGCGCGAATCTCTCGTGGGCGAGGCCGCCCGTGTGGCGCGGCCGGCCCAGGGTAGTGAGGGAGTCGAACCAACCAATGTCCATGGGTAGCGTCTTCACACCGAAGGGCTTCCTGACCTGGGGCGGGGCGATCCTGCTCCTCCTCGGACTTGTCGGATTCGCCGGCATCTTCAGCGAATCGAACGTCCCGGCCTTCTGGCTGGACAACGGCGAGAACGTCGCCCACACGTTCCTCGGCATCGTCGCGCTGGCCATCGTGTTCGTCCCCGGACTGAACGGGCTGTTTGCGCCGTATTACCGCTGGATCGTGATCCTGCTCGGGATCGTGGCGCTGTTCTTCGCGGTCTACGGCGTGTACGTCAGTGGCGACACGTCCGGGGCCAACACGTTCGGGGTCGCCAACCTCGAGTTCCCGTCGGACGACCTGCTCCACCTCGTCGTCGGCGCCTGGGCCCTCTGGGCCGCCTGGCGCCCGTCGTCCGCGACGGCCATGGGCTGAGCGCTTCGCGCTCGGTTCGAACGCGGCCGGCGGGCAACCGCCGGCCGTTTCGTTCTCGGCCCGGTGTGTGCGACCACGCCTGCCGGGTAGAATGCGGGGCCCGTGGGGCTATAGCTCAGCTGGGAGAGCGTCTGAATGGCATTCAGAAGGTCAGGGGTTCGAATCCCCTTAGCTCCACCACCGCCTCGAGGGAGATCCGTGACTCGAACGACCCGGGACCTCGCGCTTCTCTAGCCAGCCGACTCGGTCGGCTGGCGTGCCGTGCCCTTCGCCCCGATCGGGCGAGGGGTTTTTCGTTCCCCGAGGCCATTCGAGCGACAGGAGCCACCACGTGACCCAGACGCAGGACAGCACGACGCGACACCGGATCGAGCGGTACGACCCCGTCTCGATCGAGCCGCGCTGGCAGCGGCGCTGGGAGGAGCTGGGGCTCCACCGGACGGACCTGGGCGACGGCTCCCGGCCGCGCTACTACCTGCTCACGATGTACCCGTACCCCTCGGGCGACCTGCACATCGGCCACTGGTACATCGTCACGCCGACCGACGCGATCGCCCGGTTCCATCGGATGCACGGCGAGAACGTGTTCCTGCCCATCGGCTTCGACGCGTTCGGCCTCCCGGCCGAGAACGCCGCGATCAAGGGCGGCTTCCACCCGCGCGAATGGACGATGAAGAACATCGAGAACATGCGCCGCCAGTTCCGGAGCATGGGCGCGACGTTCGACTGGGACTCCGAGGTCGTCACCTGCGAGCCCGACTACTACCGCTGGAACCAGTGGTTCTTCCTGCAGTTCCTGAAAGCCGGCCTGGCGTACCGGACGAAGTCGACCGTCGACTGGTGCCCGAACGACGGGACGCTGGCCCGCGAGCAGGTCGAGGGCGCCGACCGGCACTGCTGGCGTTGCGGGGCCAAGGTCGAGAAGCGCGACCTCGACCAGTGGTACCTGCGCGTCACCGACTACGCCGACGAGCTGCTGAGCTTCGACGGCCTCGACTGGCCCGAGCCGATCAAGGTCATGCAGACGAACTGGATCGGCCGGTCGGAAGGGGGCGAGATCACGTTCTCGACCGCCCCGTCGGAGCACCAGCCCGGCGGCGAGCCGATCACGGTGTTCACGACGCGGCCCGACACGCTGTTCGGGGCGACGTTCATGGTCCTTGCCCCCGAGCACCCGCTGGTCAACTCGCTGACGGCACCCGACCGACGTGCGGCGGTCGAGGCCTACGTCGAGCGGGCCCGGGCGGCGACCGAGATCGAGCGCCTCTCGACCGAGCGCGAGAAGACCGGCGTCGCGATCGGCGCCGACGCGATCAACCCGGTGAACGGCGAGCGGATCCCGATCTTCATCGCCGACTACGTCCTGGCCGGCTATGGCACCGGCGCGATCATGGCCGTCCCGGCCCACGACGAGCGCGACTTCGAGTTCGCGACGAGGTTCGGCCTGCCGATCCGGCGCGTCGTGGCCGTGCCGGGGGCCGAGGAGGCGGCCATCGAGACCGCGTACGTCGCGCACGCGACGGACGAGCGGCTGGTCAACAGCGACCGGTTCAGCGGGCTGACCGCCGACCAGGGCGGCCGAGCCATCGTCGCCTGGCTCGGCGAGCGCGGCCTCGGCAAGCCGGCGGTCACCTACCGCCTCCGCGACTGGTTGATCAGCCGCCAGCGCTACTGGGGCACGCCGATCCCGATCATCTACTGCGACGTCCACGGGATCGTGCCCGTCCCCGAGGAGGACCTGCCGGTCCTGCTGCCGGCGACGGTCGACTACCGGGGCACCGGCGTGAACCCGCTAACCCACGACGAGGCGTTCCTGAACGTCAGGTGCCCGATCGGCGGGGAGCCGGCCCGGCGCGAGACCGACACGATGGACACGTTCGTCGACTCCTCCTGGTACTGGTATCGCTACCTCTCACCGGAGAAGGCCGGTGGCCCGATCGACCGGAAGCTGGTCGAGACCTGGACCCCGGTCCGGCAGTACACCGGCGGCGCCGAGCATGCCGTCATGCACCTGCTGTACGCCCGGGAGTGGACGAAGATGATGCGCGACCAGGGCATCGTGACCCAGGACGAGCCGTTCATCCGGCTGTTCAACCAGGGCCAGATCCTCGGGGCCGACGGCGAGCGGATGAGCAAGTCGCGCGGCAACGTCCAGGACCCGGACGACCTGATCGTCCGCTACGGGGCCGACAGCATCCGGCTGTTCCTGATGTTCATGGGCCCCTGGGACCAGGGCGGCCCGTGGAACCCCACCGGGATCGGCGGCGTGAACCGCTTCCTGAACCGGGTCTGGAGCCTCGTGCTGGATCCGCATCGCGTGGAGCCCGGCAACCCCGACAGCGGGAGGCTGCCGGCGGGCGAGACCGAGGCCGCCGCCGGTGCGGCGTTGCTGGCGGCCGCCCATCGGACGCTGCGTGACGTCACCGCCGACTACGAGGCCTTCCACTTCAACACCATGGTCGCGAAGCTCATGGAGCTGTCGAACCTGCTGTCCCGCTACCGCGGCTCGGCGATCGCCGGGGGCGAGGCCTGGAACGAGGCCATCCGGCTGTTCCTGCTGATGCTCGCGCCCGCCGCGCCGCACATCACCGAGGAGCTCTGGTCCCGGCGTCTCGCGGCGACCGGGCGGCCCTGGTCCTCGATCCACCGCGAGACGTGGCCGACCGTCGACGCCTCGATCGTCGCGGAGTCGACGCGCGAGGTGCCGATCCAGGTGAACGGCAAGGTCCGCGACCGGATCACGGTCCCGGCTGCTGCGACGGGCGCGGAGCTCGAAGCCGCGGTGCTCGCGTCGCCCAAGATCCAGGCGCTGCTCGGCGGGCGGAACCCCGACCGGATCATCGAGGCCGGCGGCGGCCGCCTCGTGAACCTGGTGGTGAAGGCCGAGGGCTAGCCTCTGGCCGCTGTCGGCCCCGGCTGCGGGGTCGTCGCCGGGGTCGTCGACGCCTTCGCCCGCGCCCGGTGGCGGGCTGCCTTCGCGCGGTTGCCGCATGTCGCCATGTCGCACCAGCGCCGCCGGCCGGTCGGCGAGCTGTCGAAGAACGTCCAGCGGCAGCGGTCGTTGGCACACACCCGGAACCGCTCGGGGCGCCCTGTCGCGAGCTCGCCGACGATCGCCTCGGCGATCACCGCCAGGGCATCGTCGATCGGCGCCTCGGCGTGACGATGACCGATCCGGACGGCCGTGCCGTCCAGCACGAGCCGCGGCGGGCGACGGCCCTCGAGGGCGCGGTTGACGAGATCGACGGAGCCCGGACCCGGCCGGCGCTCGTCGACGACCGCCTCGACGACGTCGCGAAGTGCCCGGCGGAGGTCGCGCACGTGGTCGAGGTCGGCGCCGGTCCAGCGCGGCCGCACGTCGGGGTGGACGAGGCCGTGGTCGGTGAACCAGGTACGGGCGTCAGACGGCTCGACGAAGTGCTCGACGAGCTGGCTCTCATCGAGGTCGAGCGTGTTGATGAAGTCGAGCGCCGCATCGAGATCGACGTGGTGGTCGTGGATCGCGGGAGCCGATGTCTGCATCTCGATAACCACTCTACAGCGCTTGACAGGTTACGCGCAAGCGGCTACAGTTCGGAACGTAACCTGAATTGCCCGACGCACCGGTTACGCAGGAATCCGGAGGTTCGCGATGACCGCGATTCTCATCATCTCGCTCGCCAGCCTGCTGGCCGCGCTCGGCGTCCTCGCCGATGCGTTCGGCGCCGACTCCCGCCCGTCGATCGGCGACGACCACTGCCACTGATCCCCGGAAGGAGACCGACCATGAACGCGCTCACCTCGTACGTCGTCACCGAGCACCTCCTCGACCTCCGCCGCGAGGCCGAGGCGCAGCATCTCGCCGACCTCGCGTCGACCTCGAGCCGACCGTCGGCGGACGGCAACGGCCGAGGTCCCGGTCGCGGATTCGCGGTCGTCGTGGGTCGATCGGCCCGCGGCCTGAGCGTCGCGCTCGGCGCATTCGCCGGCTGGATCGATCCCGTCGAGCCCGCGCGCTCGACCTCGCGCAACGATCGGACCCGACGGCCGATGGCGGCCTGACCGCTCAGGTACCTTCGCGTCGATGTCCGACACCGAGCCGTCTCGCGGTCTCGCTGCCACCAGCTGGGGCCCCGGACGGCTCGACCTGTTCTGGGTCGACGATGCCCGAGCGCTGTGGCACAGGGCCTGGGTCGCCGGTACATGGCAGGCGGACGAGTCGCTCGGCGGCACCCTCGCATCGTCTCCGGCCGTGACCTCCTGGGCCGAGGGCCAGATGGAGGTCTTCGCCGTCATGGACGACGGCGAGCTCTGGGACCGCTACTGGGACGGCACGACCTGGCATCCCTGGGAGTCCCTCGGCGGCAGGCTCGATCCGGGCGCGACGCCGGCCGCGTCATCGTGGGGCCCCGACCGCCTGGACGTCCACGCTCGCGGCGCCGACGGCCGGGCGTGGCACCGCTGGTGGGACGGCAGCCGCTGGGTCGACTGGGAGCAGGACGAGATAAGTCGCGGGTAAGCGGCATTCGATAGGGTTCGCCTCGACGTCCCGTCCGACGAAGTGCCCCGACGGACGGGACGTTGCTGTTCCTCCGCCCGGTCCCGCCGGACGAGGCCTCCGTGGATCCACAACCCCAGGCGTGGCGCGTGTTCGACGCGCCCGGCGATCAGTCCGGCTCCGCTGATGCGGCGCGAGCCGATGACGCCGGCGGCCCGGTCGCGGCCCTGCCCGCCCAGCTCAGGTCGCCGGTCGGCATCGCCCTCATCGCGGCCGCGCTCCTCGGCCTCGTGGCCGTGGCGGTTGCGCTCGGCGGGACGCCGAGCGACGGGCTGGGTCCGAGTTCGAGCGGGCTCGGCAGCTTCGACCCGGCCGGTGTCGCGGGCGGCGACCTGGTCGTGGACGTGGCCGGCGCGGTCGCGCGGCCCGGCGTCTACCACCTGCCGGCCGGCTCACGCGTCGCCGACGCGATCGCCGCCGCGGGCGGCTTCGGCCCGCGCGTGGACCCGAACGCCGTGGCCGCCAGCCTGAACCTGGCGGCCGTCGTGCACGACGGAGATCGAGTGCTGGTGCCGTCGCGTGACGACACGCCGGCGTCGACGCGCGGCGCCGCATCGGGGAGCCAGGGACTCGTCGACCTGAACCACGCCAGCGCGGAGGAGCTCGACGCGCTGCCGGGAATCGGCCCGGTCACGGCCCAGAAGATCATCTCGGCGCGGGCGGCGGCGCCGTTCCGGGCCGTCGACGATCTGCTGACGCGGAAGCTCGTCGGACAGAAGGTCTTCGACAACCTGAAGGCCCTCGTGACGGTCGGCTGACCGATGTCACGGGCCGTCGGCCTGGCGCTCGGGGCGGTCGCGGGCGCGCTGGCGGCCGAGATCGTCGCGCCCACGACGGTCATTGCCATTGGCCTGGGCATTGCGGCCCTCGCGATCGGGACGCGGGTCCTGTCAACGTCCGGTGGCGCAGGGCGCCGGCGAGATCTCCTGCCGGTGGGCGCCGGGCTGGCGCTGATCGGGCTGCGCGCGCTGCTGACGCCAGCCGTCTCGACCCCGACGCTCCCGGCCGGCGATGGACCATGGACCGCCACCGTGATCTCGGTGGGTGCCGAGCACGGCCCGACCCGTCCGGCGATCCTCCGGCTGGACGTGCCGGCTGGCCTCGTCGTCGCGGCCACGCTGCCCTCGTACCCGATCGTCGGGGCGGACGATCGGGTCGATGTCACGGGCCCGATGGAGGCACCCACCGCCGACGCCTACGGCGCGTACCTCGCGCGGGTCGGCGCCGCGGGCAGCATCCGGGCCACCGGGCTGTCGCTCCGCCCGCCGCCGAGCGGGCTCGGACGGGCGCTCGAGGAGCTCCGTCGCGCTGCAGCCACCGCGCTCGCCCGCGCCGTCCCGGAGCCCGAGGCCGGCCTGGGAGCCGGCATCCTCATCGGCCTCCGCGACCGGGTCGACCGCCAGCTCGCAGCGGACTTCACGACCGCCGGCGTCAGCCACGTCGTCGCGATCTCGGGCTGGAACATCGCCATCGTCGCGACCTCGATCGGGGCGATCGCCGGGCGGCTGGGCCGCCGCCGGCGAACCGTCCTCACCGGGCTGGCGATCGTGGCCTACGTCGCCTTCGTCGGTCCCTCGCCGTCGGTGGTCAGGGCCAGCGCGATGGCCGGGCTCGTCCTCCTGAGCCGGGAGCTCGGCCGACCGAGCCGTGCCACGGCCGCGCTCGCCTGGGCCGTCGCGGGCCTCCTGGTGCTCGATCCGGGCTACGTCGACGACGCCGGCTTCCGACTCTCGGTCCTGGCCACCGCAGGGCTGATGGCCTGGGGAACCCGGCTGGGGACGTGGCTGTCGGGTCCGCGTCCCGGTCGCGTCCGCGCGTGGTTCGCCGAGTCGCTCGGGGTCTCGCTGGCGGCCCAGGGCGCCACGCTGCCGGTGATCCTCGTGTCCTTCGGCCGCCTCTCGCTCGTCGCGCCGGTCGTGAACCTCGCGGTCGTGCCACTCGTCGCGCCCGCGATGGCGGCCGGCGCCGTCGCCCTGGTCGCGGGAGCGATCGGCGGCACCCCCGTTCCGGCGATCGCGACGGTCGGCGGGCTGCCGGCCTGGGTCCTGCTCGGCGGGATCGTGACGATCGTCCGCGCCGGCGCGAGCCTGCCGATCGCCAGCGTGACGCTCGAGGCGCCATGGGACCTGGTGGCGGCGATCGTGTCGGCGGGCCTCATCGCCGGGCTCGTGCTTCGGGGGCCGAGACTCGTCTCGTGGCTGCGTGAACGACGGCCGCTTCGCCCGGTGGCCCGCACAACCCCGGCGCCGACCTCGGAGCGCCGGATCGCGCCGGGTCGCCGGCCGCCACGGGTGACCCGTCGAGCGAGGGTCGCGTCAGCCGCCCTCGCGGGCGCCGTGCTCGCGCTCGGGCTGGCGGTCGCCGACCGGCCGTCCGGTCACGTGTCCGTGACGGTCCTCGACGTCGGGCAGGGCGACGGCATCCTCGTCGAGAGCGGGACCGGCCTGCGGCTCCTCGTCGACGGTGGGCCGGACCCGAGCGGGCTCGTCCGAACGCTCGACGAGCGCCTCCCGCCGTGGGACCACCGGATCGACATCCTGGTGCTCACCCATCCGCACGAGGATCACGTCGCCGGGCTCGCGCTGCTCCTCGAGCGGTATCGCGTCGGGCGCGTCTTCGAGCCCGGGATGATCGGACCCGGACCGGGCTATGCGGCCTGGATTGCGGCCTTCTCGGGTCGATCGCCGCCGCCGCGGGCCACCCTCGCGACCGGCGACCGGTTCAGCCTCGGCCCGATCGCATTCCGCGTCCTGTGGCCCGATCCCGGTCGGGTTCCGCTGCATCCGGCGGACGGCGGAACCGCCATCAACAACGTATCGATCGTCCTGCTCGGTACCTGGGGCAGCCACAGCCTGCTGCTCGCCGGCGACATCGAGCAGGGCGTCGACCCAGAGGTCCTCGCCCGCCGCCTCCCCCATGTCGAGCTCCTCAAGGTCGCCCATCACGGCTCGAGGACGGCGAGCACCGAGCCGTTCCTCGAGGCGGTGCATCCGGCCATCGCGGTGGTGTCCGCCGGGCTCGGCAACCCGTACGGACATCCCGCGCCGGAGACGATCGCGCGGCTCCAGGCCATCACGAAGCGGACGTATCGGACGGACCTCGACGGCAGCGTCACGGTCAGCTGGGAGGCCGACACGATCCGCGTGCGAACAACAGGCCCGGCGCGCCGAACGGCGGAGGCGCCCGCGGGGGCAACGGCGACGCAGCCGGGGGCGCCGGCGACGCAGCCGGGGGCGCCGGGACCGCCGACCACGGCGGCGGCCCTCGTCGCGTTCGCCTGCGCGATCCCAACGACGCCCGGTCGATTGGGCGCGAGCGATCCGGCGGGATCAGCCACCCCGAACGACCTTCCGCCGATCGCCGCCCTGCCGAACATCGAACCCGCCTGGATGCTCGCCGCGGCACGCGCCGGGCGGCTCGCATCCCCATGGGCGAGACCGCGCCCGCCGCGCCCGCCGAGCCCGGGAGAGCGCCTTGGCTACCATCGGCCCGATGACCGGTCCGGCCCGAGCTACGTCGACCGCGGCCGCCCCGAGCGGGGTCGGAACGGCGCCCCTCGCCTACCTGTGGGGCGACGACGCGTTCGGCCTCGACGCGGCCGTGGAGGCCTTCCGCACCGACCGGCGACGGTTCCCCGACGGCGTCCCGGGTCGCTGGCGCCCGGGGTCGGAGGCGGCCGAGCCGGGCCGGAGCATCTCGGAGATCGTCGAGCGCCTGGGGACAGGGTCGCTGTTCGGTGACGGCACGCTCGTGCTCGTCACCAACCTCGGGCCGCTCGTCCGCCGCGGCGCCGAGCGGGATCGCTTCATCGAGGCCCTCGGGCGGATCGCGCCGGGCAACGGGCTAGGAGTCGTCGAGGAGACCGACTCGGGCCGGAAGGAGCCACCGAGCCGGGCCGTAGCCGACGCCATCGCGGCGGCAGGCGGGATCGTCCGCCAGGTCGCGGCGCCGCGCGAGGGTGCGCTCGCCGCCTGGATCGAGCGGCTGGCGAAGGAGCGCGGGATCGCGCTGGAGTCCGGCGCGGCTCGGGAGCTGGCCACGCGCATCGGGGGCTTCGTCCGCGAGGGCGACGTCGACCGTCGGCAGCAGGGCCGGATCGCCGCCTCGGAGCTCGAGAAGCTGGCGCTGCGCCGCGCGGCCGACAGCCCGATCTCGGTCCAGGACGTGCGCGATCTCGTCGCGGAGGCCGTGCCGGGCTCGATCTGGTCGTTCGTCGACGCCGTCGGGATGCGGCAGCGGCAGCGCAGCCTCGAGCTGCTGGAGCGCCTGATCGACGACAGGCCCGCGCCCGTCCTGCTCGCCGTCCTGCATCGGCGGATCCGGGAGCTCATCGAGGTCAACGACCGGCTGGGTCGGGGTGAGACGCCGGGCTCGCTCGTGCGATCGATGCGCCTCCAGGCGTTTCGCGCCGAGACCCTGGCGCGTCAGGCCGGCGCGTGGAGCGCCCCGGAGCTCGATGCGGCGCTCTTCGGCCTCGTCGAGCTCGACGCGCTCGTGAAGGGGGTCGCCGGTCGGGCCAGCGACGAGGCTCGCAGCCGCCTCGCGTTCGATCTCTGGATCGCGGACCTCGCCGCGCCGGCCTGAGCCGGCAGCCGATCAGGGAGCGCCGGTCAGATCGACCAGGCCTGCTCCTGGAGCACGAGGTCCGACTCGATCGCGAACGTGCACCGGCCCGTCCCCAGGTCGAGCAGCTCGATGAGGTCGGGGTCGATGTACAGCTGGTGGCAGTCGCTGCAGAGACCGCCCGGGATCCCGAAGCACAGCCGCTCGCTCTGGTCGGGCATCCGGAACGTCGTGTCGAACCGCGTGCTGATCAGCAGGCGGCTGCAGGCGGGACAGCGATCGCGAGCGGCGGACATGGCGTGATGCTCATACGCAACACGCACGGCCGACATGACCCGACCGTACCCCCGAAACCGGTACGGCCGCCGAGCCCGTTCGGCCCGAACGGGCTACGACCTCATTGCACCCGCAGGACCGTCTTCGCCTCGGTCCAGTGCCGCTCGAGCTGGTAGAAGTCGCGCTCCGGCGGGGTGAAGACGTGGACGATGACCCCGCCGTAGTCGATCAGGACCCAGTGGGACGCGGCCGTCCCCTCGCGACCGTATGGCCTGACCTTCTCGTCGCGGAGCCCGCCGATGATCCCGTCGGCGATCGCATCCAGCTGCCGCTCCGAGCCGCCCGAGGCGATCACGAAGTAGTCGGCGAGCGTCGTCAGCCCCGACAGGTCGAGCAGCACGATGTCCGATGCCTTCTTGTCCTCCGCCAGCTCCACGATCCGCCGGGCGAGGTCGAGCGACGATCGCTCGGCCGGGGCGATCGCGGTCGTCGGCGACTCGGCCGCCGGCGCCGCCGACGCCTTCGCCCGCGTGACCCGCGACGTGGCTGGCCGCCGGGTGCGGCGGGGCAGGCCATCGGGGCGGCGGGACGGAGACTCGAGGGCAGGGTCGGTCACGGACGGCGGCCTCCTAGGCGGTACAGGCGATGGTCGACGATGTACCCGGCGACGGCGTCGGGGACGAGGTAGCGGATCGATCGGCCGGCGCGGACGCGGGCGCGCAGGTCCGTCGACGAGAGCCCCAGGCGCGGTCCTGCGAGGAAGTCGACGCGATCCTCCTGGCCGGGAAACGTCCGGGCGATCCAGCCCGGGTCGGGGGCAGGGTACCCCTCGCGCGGCACGACGGCCACGCGCGCCAGGTCGAGCATCTGTCCGGGCTGGTGCCAGCTCGGCAAATCGGCGAACGTCTCCGCGGAGAGGATCAGCGTGAGGTCCGGCGTGCGCCCGGCGCCGCGCTCCCGGCGGTCGAGATCGGCGAGCGTGTCTGCCGAGAACGACGGGCCGGGCCGGTCGACCTCGAGGCGGCTGAGCTCGAAGGCGTCGTTGCCGGCGATCGCCAGCGCGACCATCGCGAGGCGGTGCTCCACCGGCGAGACGTCGACCGGGGCCTTGTGCGGCGGCTGCCCGGCGACCACGAAAAGGATCCGCGCCAGGCCGAGCCGGTCCCGCGCTTCCTCGGCCACGGCGAGGTGGCCGACATGGATCGGGTCGAACGTCCCGCCCATGACCCCGATCGAACCGGGGCGGAGCGGGCCGGGGCTCACCGGGCGACGCTCCATGGCTCGGGCGTCCACTCGAGCTCGACTCGACCGATCCGGACGACCTCGCCCGGCTCGACGCCGGCGCGCCGGAGCGCCTCGTCGATCCCCTGCCGCTGGAGCGTGCGCTGGAACCGCTCGGCCGACTCGGCGATCGCGAAATCGGTCTGGGCGGCGAGCCGCTCGATGCGCGGACCGCGGACCCGCCACGTGCCATCGGCATCCCGACCGACCCGCGGGGCGCCGTCGGGCTCGATCCGGTGGACGACGACGCCCGCCGCCTCGAGCGGCGCGGCCAGCTCGGCGGCCGAGGGCAGGAGCTCGACCAGGGCCTCGCGGAAGGCGTCGATCCCTTCGCCGCCCGCCGCCGCGATCGCGACGACCGGGCGGTGACCGCGGTTGCGCGCCCGCCGGAAGGCCGGCCAGGCCTCGGCCGCAGCGGGGAGGTCGAGCTTGTTGAAGGCGACGAGCGTCGGCTTGTCGAGCAGCTCCGGATCGTGCGCTTCCAGCTCCGACCGGATGATCTCGTAATTCGCCTCGGGGTCGCGGGCGGATCCGTCGACGACGTGGACGAGCACCCGCGTTCGTTCGACATGTCGCAGGAACGCGTGGCCGAGGCCGGCCCCGCTGCTCGCGCCCTCGATCAGCCCGGGGACGTCGGCGACGGTCACGCGTTCAATCCCGCCGACCCCGTCCAGCTCCATCACGCCGAGGTTCGGCTCCAGGGTCGTGAAGGGGTAGTCGGCGATCTTCGGCGTCGCGGCGGTGAGCGCCGCCAGCAGCGTCGACTTGCCCGCGTTCGGCAGCCCGACCAGCCCGACGTCCGCGATCAGCCGCAGCTCCAGGGCGATCTCCCGCTCCTCGCCCGGCTCGCCCTTCTGGGCATGCCGCGGGGCCTGGTGGGTCGACGTCGCGAAGTGGCTGTTGCCGAGCCCACCGCGGCCGCCACGCGCGACGACGGCCTCCTGGCCGGGCGAGACGAGATCGGCGACGAGCCCGCCGCCCTCGGCGACGTCGAACGCGCCGGTTCCCGGCGGGACCGTCAGGACGAGGTCGACGCCGTTCTTGCCGTGACGCTTGTTCCCCTCGCCGCGGCCGCCGGCCGATGCCCGGAAGTGGCGCTTGTGCTGGAAGTCCCGGAGGGTCGTCTGGCCGGCGTCGACGCGGAGGCGGATGGAGCCGCCCCGGCCGCCGTCGCCGCCGTCGGGCCCGCCGCGCGGGACGTGGGCCTCGCGCCGGAAGGTCGCTGCCCCGTCACCGCCGTCACCGGCCCGCAGCCACAGCGTCACGCGGTCGAGGAACATCGGTGGCTATCTTCGCACGCGGTCGGGTCGCTCCCGACTGGGCCGTGACCCGCGCCCGGACCCGACGATCAGAAGTAGTTGAGCGGGTTGACGAAGTAGGCGCCGCTCGTGAACGGCACGCCGATCGAGACCGCGAAGTGGTCGTGCGGCCCCGTCGCGTCGCCGCTCATCCCGATCCGGCCGATGAACTGGCCCCTCGAGACGTACTGCCCGGCGCTCACGCCGAGCGACGACATGTGGCAGTTCTGGAGGTAGATGTTGTTGCCGATGTAGATCCAGACCTCCCAGCCGCAGCCGGTGTTCTTCCAGCCGGAGAACACGATCTTCCCGGCGTGGGCGGCAACGATCGGGCTGCCGTACGGCGCCGCGATGTCGATGCCGAGGTGGTAGTAGTGGAAGTACTGGCTGATGTAGCCACCCGGGACGGGCCACAGGAAGGTGCCACCGGTGTATGAGACGTGGCCACTGTTGCTGGAAGAAGACGAGGACGGTTGCTGTCGGGGGGCAGGCTTCGGGGTTGGGATGGGAGCGCCCCTGGCCCCGGGCAAGATGAGAACCTGGCCGACGATGAGGTTGGGGTCGCTCAGGTTGTTCATGGTCATGATCGAGTCTGGATCGACGTTATATGTCGCCGCGAGACCCGCGAGCGTATCGCCCGCCTTCACCGTGATGACGAGGCCGTTGACGGGCGGGATGACCAGGACTTGGCCGAGGTGCAGGGAATCCTTCGAATCGAGCTTGTTGGCCCACCAGATGGTCATCGCCGACACGCCGAACTTCGCGGCGATCCCGGTGAGCGTGTCGCCGGCCTTCACGGAGTAATGCTGGAGGAGGTCGCTGCCGCTCTCGACAGTCGTATCGACCGCGACCGGCTTGTAGAACGTGCCGTCGTTGACGTACGCAGCGACGTTGTCCACGCTCGGATCGGTCGCGACTTGGTCGACGCTGCGCGTGCCGTCCGAGCCACCGACCGCGAGGCGAACGCCGCCCTGCTGGCCCTGGGCCGCCCCGACCGGCTTCGCGACGCTCGGCCCGAGGCTGACGACGCCGGCGACGATCACGGCGAGGGCGACGGTCATCGGCAGGGCCCGCTCCCCGCCGAGCCGGACCCGGATCAGGCGGCGCTGGAGGCGGAGACGGGAGCCGTCACGGAACCAGGGATGGAAGCTCGCGACGCGCTCGACGAGGCTGGTGGAGTGGCGGGAGGCCGGGGCGAGGTCGCGGTGCGAGGCCAGGTGGCGCGGGGCGACGGGAGCCTGGCGCTGGAGGCGGCGGGTCGGGACCGGAACCAGCCGATCGATGATCTGTCGAGCGAAGCCGACGGCCCGGCGGTGCATGCGCCGAACGGTGAGCGATCGGTTCCGGTGTGTTGGACGCAGTCGCGCGATGGCGCGCTGGACGCCGCCCGTGGCGTTCGGCAATACGATCTCCTGGCGGGACGGTCCGGGCGCGGCGGTCGCGCGGGATGGACGCGGGGTTCGTGGACCGTCAGCGGGTCGCGATCTTGAGCTGGGGTCTCGCTTCGCGGCCGAGTCCGCTCCTCCGCGGACTGCGACGTTGAACCGACCTTATCACGGCCCGCTGCGGCCCTGCAAACGTGCAACAGGCCCGGCCCGGCGGGCCATTCGGCCTAGGCGTCGAGGCTCTTGGTGAGCCCGGCCAGGAACTGCGTGTTCGTGTCGGTCTTCGCGAGGCGATTGAGGAGCAGCTCGATGCCCTCGTTCGTGCCGACGGCCGAGAGCATCCGGCGCATCGTCCAGACCATCTTCAGGGTCGGCTCCTCGAGGAGGAGCTCCTCGCGGCGGGTGCCGGACCGCATGACGTCGATGGCCGGGAAGATCCGCTTCTCGGCGAGCTTCCGGTCGAGGATGAGCTCAGAGTTGCCGGTGCCCTTGAACTCCTCGTAGATCACGTCGTCCATCCGCGAGCCGGTGTCGACGAGGCACGTCCCGATGATCGTGAGGGAGCCGCCCTCCTCGATCTTGCGGGCCGCCCCGAAGAACCGCTTCGGCGGATAGAGGGCGATCGGGTCGAGGCCGCCCGACAGGGTCCGTCCGGACGGCGGCAGGGCCAGGTTGTAGGCGCGGGCGAGCCGGGTGATCGAGTCGAGCAGGATCACGACGTCGCGGCCGGTCTCGACCTGGCGCTTGGCGATCTCGAGGGCCATCTCGGCGACGTGGGTGTGATTCTCGGTCGGCTCGTCAAACGTCGAGCTGATGACCTCGCCCATGACGCTCCGGCGCATGTCCGTGACCTCCTCGGGACGCTCGCCGATGAGGGCGACCATCAGGAGGATGTCGGGGTAGTTGGCCGTGATGCCGTTGGCGATGTTCTTGAGCAGCATCGTCTTGCCGGCCTTCGGCGGGCTGACGATGAGGGCTCGCTGGCCCTTGCCGATCGGGTTGACGAGGTTGACGAGCCGCTGGCTGAGGTTCTTGACGTCGCTCTCGAGGTTGATGAGCTCGTTGGGGTGGACCGGCGTCAGGTCGTTGAAGACCGGCCGGCGCCGGGCCGACTCGGTGTCGACGCCGTTGACCGCATCGACCCGGAGGAGGCCCCAGTACTTCTCCTGATCGCGAGGGGCGCGGACGGCGCCCGAGACCCGGTCGCCGATCCGCAGGCCGAAGCGGCGGACCTGGCTCGAGCTGACGTAGACGTCCTCATGGCTCGGCAGCAGGCCGTGGCGGCGCATGAAGCCGTAACCCTCGTCGACGACATCGAGGATGCCGGTGGCATAGGCCAGCCCGGCATTCTCGGTCTGGCGGCGGAGGATCTGGTCGACGAGGTCGTCCTTGCGCTCCTCGGCCTGAGTCTCGAGGTCGAGCTCGCGTCCGACCTGGCGGAGCTCGGCGACGCTCATCTCCCGAAGGTCGCCGACCTCGAGGTCGTTTCGCTCTCGGGCGGCCTCGAGCTCCTGCATCTCGTCGTACTCGGAGACCGGGGCCCGACCGGGTCCGGCGCCTCCGCGGCGGGGACGACGTCGGTTGCGCATGGTGCGTTGATCTGGAACGGGCATGTGGGTAGGGCTCACCTGTGGTTGGTGTGCGGGAAACAGGGACTGTCGCCGCACACGAGGTTGTCCGCAACGGCGGACGTGTGGGGAACGACTTGAGCATACGGCCACGCTGGGCCGGCGTCAATGAGATCGAGCCGAGCTCGACGGGTTCGAGGTCCTCGTCGAGTCGGGTCCAGTCGGGCCGTCAGCCGCGCCGGCCCGCGGCTACTTCTTCTTGGACTTCGCCGCCGGCTTCGCGGGAGCCGCCGCCGCCGATTCGGCCATCGCCTGGCGCGCGGCTTCCCAGTCCTTGCGGAACGTCACGATGCCCTTGTCGGTCAGCGGGTGGGCGACCATCTGCTGGAAGACCTTGAACGGCAGCGTCGCGATGTGCGAGCCGGCGAGCGCGGCCTCGGTGACGTGGCGCGGGTGGCGCACGGAGGCGGTCAGGACCTCGCTGTCGAGCTCGTAGAACCGGACAATCTCGGAGAGCTCGCGGATGACGGTCATCCCCTCCTCGTTGATGTCGTCAAGGCGGCCGACGAACGGCGAGAGCAGGGAGGCGCCGGCCTTCGCCGCGAGGAGGCCCTGGTTGGCCGAGAAGATCAGCGTGCAGTTCGTCCTGATGCCCTCGGCCCGGAAGCGGCTGATCGCCTCGAGGCCGGTCTCGGACATCGGGACCTTCACGTAGATGTTGTCGGCGAGCTTCGCGAAGTGGCGCCCCTCGCGGAGCATCCCGTCGACGTCCTCGGCGACGACCTCGGCGGAGACCGGCCCGCTCGTGATCCCGCAGATCTGCTTGAGGACCTGGTCGTAGGTCATGCCCTTCGTCTTGGCGAAGAGCGTCGGGTTGGTGGTGACGCCGTCGAGGACGCCCCAGCGGTTGACGGTCCGGATCTCCTCGATCTCGGCGGTGTCGAGGAACAGCTTCATCGGGCAGGCTCCGAAGCGGTCGGGAAGGCGCCTGATTCTAGCCCCGAACCGCGAGGTGGGAGATCAGCCCTTCGGCGCGACCTCGAGCAGCTCCGGCTCGCGCACGGGCTGGTGGCGGCGGATCTCCGGGTGGGGCTGCAGGGCGGCCGCGACGAAGCCGTCGAACAGCGGGTGCGGCCGCTCCGGCCGGCTCTTGAACTCCGGGTGGAACTGGCTCGCCACGAACCACGGGTGGTCCTTGAGCTCGACGATCTCGACGAGCCGCCCGTCGGGCGACTGGCCGGACAGGAGCATGCCCGCACCCTCGAGGGTCTGGCGGTAGCGGTTGTTCACCTCGAATCGGTGGCGGTGGCGCTCGTACACGACCTCCTGGCCGTAGGCCGCCGCGGCCTTCGAGCCGGGTGTCAGCCTGGCCGGGTAGAGGCCGAGCCGCATCGTCCCACCCTTCTCCTCCATCTCCCGCTGGTCGGGCATGAAGTCGATGACCGGGTTGCCGGTGAACATGTCGAACTCGGTGGAGTTGACGTCCTTCGAGCCGATGACTTGGCGGGCGAACTCGATGACCGCGCACTGCAGCCCGAGGCAGAGCCCGAGGTATGGCACGTGGTGGTCGCGGGCGAAGTGGGCGGCGAGGACCTTGCCCTCGATCCCCCGGTGGCCGAAGCCGCCCGGGACGAGGATCCCGGCGACGCCGTCAAGCTTCTCGTACAGGTTCTCGCGGCGCAGCGCCTCGGAATCGACCCACCGGACCTTCACGTCGACGTCGTGGGCCCAGCCGGCGTGCTTCAGGGCCTCGGTCACGGACAGGTACGCGTCGGGCAGCTCGATGTACTTGCCGACCAGGGCGATCTCGATGGTCGGCTTGTCGCGCTTGATCTTCTCGACGAGCCCGCGCCAGCCGTCGAGGTCGGGCTTCACGTCGGCGTCGCCCAGGCCCAGCTCGCGGACGATGAGCCGGCCGAGGCCGTGATCCTCGAACTGGAGCGGGACCTCGTAGATCGTCGCGGCGGTCGGGGCCGGGATGACCGCATCGACGTCGACGTCGGTGAACAGCGCGATCTTCTCGCGGATCTCGTCGGGGACCTCGTGGTCGGACCGCAGGACGATGACGTCGGGCTGGATGCCGATCCCGCGGAGCTCCTTCACGGAGTGCTGGGTCGGCTTGGTCTTGAGCTCGCCGGTGGCGGCCAGCTCCGGCAGCAGCGTGACGTGGACGTACAGGACGTTGGCCCGGCCGACGTCCTTGCGCATCTGGCGTATGGCCTCGAGGAACGGCAGCGACTCGATGTCGCCGACGGTCCCGCCGACCTCGACGATCACGACGTCGGGCTCGCCGTCGCGGGCGACGCGGACGATTCGCTCCTTGATCTCGTTGGTGATGTGGGGGATGACCTGGACCGTCCCGCCGAGGTAGTCCCCGCGGCGCTCCTTGGCGATCACCGCCTGGTAGATCCGGCCGGTCGTGACGTTCGACAGCTGGGTCAGGTTCTCATCGATGAACCGCTCGTAGTGGCCCAGATCGAGGTCCGTCTCGGCCCCGTCGTCGGTGACGAACACCTCGCCGTGCTGGTACGGCGACATGGTCCCGGGGTCGACGTTGATGTACGGATCGAGCTTGAGGATGGAGACGTGGAGGCCCCGCGCCTTGAGCAGCCGACCGATGCTGGCGGCGGTGATGCCCTTCCCGAGTGAGGAGGTGACGCCTCCGGTCACAAAGACATACTTCGCCACGGGTCAGGTCCTCCGGGGGTTTTTCTGATGCTACCGGATGAGGCCTGTCTCGTCGAATCGAATCGGCCGAATCGGAGGCGATGATGGAGTTTGGCGAGCTGGTCATGAAGCGCCGGACGGTTCGCCGGTTCGAGGACGCGCCGGTCGATCGCGAGGTCCTCGAGGGGATCGCCCGACTCGCCCAGCACGTGCCGTCGGGTGGGTTCAGCCAGGGCCAGCGGCTGATCATCGTCACGGATCCGGAGCAGCGACGTCGGGCGGCCGAGACCTGCGGTGAATCCTTCTACGAGGCCGACGGCTACGGCCGCTGGATCAGCACCTGTGCCGCCCAGTTCATCCCGTGTGTGAGCCGAGAGATCTACCTCGCCCGGTATCGCGAGCCAGACAAGCTCGCGGAAGGCGAGGCACAGGACGAGGACTGGCCGACGCCGTACTGATGGGTCGACGTCGGGATGACGGCGATGATCGTCATGCTCGCCGCCCACGACGCGGGCCTGGCCGCGGGGTTCGCCGGTCCACAGGACATCCCGGCGCTGCGCCAGGTCCTCGGGCTGCCGGGCGACTTCCACCCGATCGGGGTGATCCCGGTCGGCAGGCCGCTCGCCGACAAGCGCTCGCCATCGCTGGGGCGCGGCTGGGTCCCGTTCGAGGACTACGCCCACTGGGACCGGTGGTCGTTCGCCGGCGACCGGTCCGGTCCTCGTTGCCGCGCTAGTCGGGGATCAGCTCGCGGAGCCACCCGGCGACGTCCAGCGAGCCCACGCGGGTCAGGGCCACTCCCCCGACGATGACCGCGCCGCCGGCGATCTGGGCCGTCCGGATCGGCTCGGCCAGGAACAGCGCGCCGAGCACGACCGCGATGAACGGGACGAGGAACTGGTACGCGGTGACGCGGGTCGGCCCAACCAGCCGGATGGCGTTGAAGACGAGGACGTTGGCGAGCCCGGCCGGCAGGATCGCCGAGTAGAGCAGTCCGCCCCAGGCGCCCGGCGACACCGCGCTCCAGTTCGCGGAGGTCGCCTCCCACAGGCCCGGCAGCAGCAGGACGGCGCAACCGCCGACCATCGCCCAGGCCGTGGTCCGGAGCGGCGAGTGCCGCCGGAGGTGCGGCGCACCGAACGCCGTGTAGACGGACCAGCACAGCGCTGCGGCGAGGGTGAGGGCGTCACCCAGCAGGACCGTGGAGGAGAGCGAACCGCCACTGAACCCGAGGCCGAGGCCCGAGCCGGCGGTCACGACGATCCCCACCCCGAGGAACGAGACCAGGCCACCGAGGAGCTTCCGGCGGGTCAGGACGTCCGAGCCGGCGACGACGGCCAGGAGCGCGGTCCCGACCGGGGTCGCGGCGATGAGCAGGGCCGAATCGCCGGCGGGGATCCACTGGAGGGCGGTCGACCAGATGACCTGGTAGACGCCGAAGCCGAGCGCCCCGAGGCCGGCGATGACGAGCCCGTCGCCGCGTGGCGGGTGAGCGCCGCCCTCGACGAGGCGCAGGGCGAGGAGCAGGACGATCGCCGCGAGCCCGAACCGGAGCAGCGCGAAGGTGATCGGCGGGATCTGCTGGTTCGCGGCCTTCACGACGATGAAGTTGGCCGCCCAGAACAGCGTGACGAGCACGACGCCGGCTTCCGCCGTCCGGACCTCCCGGGCGGTGGCGGGTACCGAAACGCCCGCCGGTGCTCCGGCGGGCGTCGTCGTCGCGGTCGGCCGCGGGTCGGCGTCGATCAGACGGCGTCCTGGTCGAGCTCGAGGGCCTCCTCGTCGTCCTCCTCGGTGACCTTCAGCCACACGAAGAGCACGGCGAGCACGATGAGCGGGATGACGAGCAGCGCGCTGAGGGTGATCCCCAGCGCGATGGCGATGGTCTTGAGGACGCGCATCGGCTTCTCCTTCGCGAGGATCAGCGCCGGCTGGCCGGCGCCTGGGACCCGCGTCGCAACGCGGGGGCTCGGGCGATCATCTCGGCGACGTCGTCCTTCGTGAACTCGACCAGCTCGTGGCGGATGCCGGTCTGGTCGAGCCGGAGCAGGCGGAGGACGTAGGCCCCTTCCTGTTCGAAGAAGAAGACGTCGCGAGGTTGCTGCTCGTCAACATAGCGCCCGATCACGCGGAGCGCAGATTCGTAGCGATCCGGGACCGAATCCTTCGGCGCGCCGCGGCCGGCGAGGGCCTCGTCCATGAACGTGCCGACGTCGTCGTCCGCGAGCTGGAGGGTCTCCTTGCGGGCCTGGCCCAGCGAGTCGCCCCAGCCGACCGACGTGCCCTCGATGACGAGGCCCTGGATGATGAACGAGACGTCCGTCTCGAGGAACACGATCTCGCGCATGCCCTTGTCGTCGAGGTACGCCCCGACCGAGCGGAGGACCTCTTCGTAGTCCTTCCGGGGACTCCCCTCGTAGATGCGCACCCGCGCCTCCTAGGAGCCGGTCGTCCGATCGAGCAGGCCTCGCTCCTTCGCCCGTCGCGAGCTGTACCGGAAGATGGCGGCGGCGGCGAGTGTAACGACGGCTCCTGTCACGATCAACGACAGCAGGACCAGCCCGTTGTCAGGCGTCACCTGCCCGGTCAGCGTCGTGAACAGCGATCCCTGGCCGCCGATCGACGAGGGCGCGGCCGCATCGAAGGCGCGGCGGGCGCCGTCGATCCACCAGGCCAGCGGGTTGGCCAGGCCCACCGCCTGGATCGGCGCGGGCAGGATGCTGAGCGGGAACACGGCGCCGGAGACGAGGAAGAGGGCGCCGGCGAACGCCTCCGGGTAGGACCACGACTCCTGCCGGGTCTGGAGGCAGATCGAGCCCATCAGGAGCCCGAGGGCGAGCGTCACGACGAGGCCGCCGACGGCCGTCACGGCGAGCATGAGCCAGTCGATGCGGCCGGGGTCGAACGGGACGCCAAGGGCCACGATCCCGATCGCCATCGTGATCACGGCGCCGGTCACGCCGATGAGCAGCCGGGCCGTGCCGCGGCCGAGGAGCACGACGAGGAAGTCGCTCGGGCTGACGTAGACGTACTTCAGCATCCGGTACCGCTCCCGGTCATCCAGGATCGCGAACGCCAGGCCCGTGATCCCGATCTGGACGAGCGCCCAGAACGCCGTCCCGATGACGACGAACGAGCGATACGTCGCGGTCGCGCTGCCACCGACCACCTGGAGCATCACGACGAGGATCAGGGCCGCCGCGACCGGCTTGGCGACCGAGTAGATGAAGAACAGCAGCGGATCGGTCCAGTTCGCCTCCATGAGGTAGCCCAGCCGGGCGGCGGTGACGAAGGACCGGGCCAGCTCCCCGTCGGGTGCCTCGGGCTCGCGCCGGCTGGGCGCGGCGGGATGGACGGCGCCGGACGCGGTCACTGCCAGCGGACCGTCAGTCGGCCCTCGACGCGGGCCCGGCGCTCCATCGCCGCCAGCATCCAGCGGGCGATGGCCGTCGCGACGACGGCCAGGATCACGAGGATCCCGAGCTCGACGAGCGGTGGCGGGGTCCCGATCGGGAACGGCGCCCCGCTGAACACGAGCTGGCGCATCGCGTCGAGGCCGGTCGCGAGCGGGATGAAGCCGACCGACAGCGCCCCGAGCAGCCCGAGCCGGGCGACCGGGAAGTTCAGCCCCGAGACGAAGTAGACGGGCTCCACGAGGAGCTGGCCGAGGTGCCAGGCCTCGCGGCCCCAGACGAGGAAGAGGCTCGCGAGGACCATCCCGACGCCGTAGAGCGCGGCGAGGGTCATGACGAACACCAGGAAGACGAGCAGCCACTGCTCGACCGCGAAGCTCACGCCGAAGACGGCGGTCGAGATGACGAGGATCGCGAGCGCGCGCGTCGAGCTCATGACCATCCCGCCGAGGGCCATCCCGAACAGGATCGACATGAAGTGCATCGGCGCGGCGAAGTAGAGCTCGAGGTTGCCCTGGCTCTTCTCCCAGTAGAGCTGGTTGGCCATCATCCAGATCACGTTGATCCAGAACGCCGTCATCGCCCCGCCGACGACGACGAAGCCGACATAGGCCTCGGGGGCACGCAGGGCCCGGTAGACGAACACGAACGCCGAGGTCGACAGGAACGGCAGGAGGATCTCGAAGAACACCCACGACTTCTCGCGGAACAGGCCGATGTAGCGCGGATAGGCCCGGCCGCGCACCGCGCGGAGGTTCGTCAGGAGCGCCTGCCGGCGCGTCCAGCTGGCGGCCTGCCGAGGCGAGTTCCCGGACCGGCCGACGAGGTCAAGCCGCGTGGCCATCGCGTGCCTCCTCGCACTCGCCGAAGCCCCGCCCGACGAGCTCCACGAATACGTCCTCGAGGGTCGGCTCGGACTTCCGCAGCCCGAGGATGGTGGCCCCCTTCCGGCCCAGGGCGCCGACCACGGCACCGAGTGCCGAGTCGTCGGCGAGGACCAGGTTCATCGCGACGGTCTGCCGATCGCTGCCGTCGGCGTCGACCGCGGCGCTGGCCTTGACGACGCCGGGCAGGTCGGCGAGCGACGCGGCGCCGCCGTCCAGGCGGTCGAGCTCGACCCGGAAGATCGATTCGCGCTGGACCCGGCGCTTCAGCTCCGCGGGCGTGCCGATCGCGAGGATCCGGCCCTTGTCGACGATCGCGATGCGATCGCACAGCTCGTCCGCCTCGGCCATGTAGTGGGTCGTCAGGAGGATCGTCCGGCCCGGGACCGCGGCCCTCCACTCGACGATGAGCTCGCGCAGCGACCGCGCCGCGGCGACGTCCAGGCCGAGGGTCGGCTCATCGAGGAACAGGACCCACGGATCGTTCATCAGGCCCCTGGCCAGGTTCATCTTCTGGCGCTCGCCGGTCGAGAGCGTGCTGACCCGGGCGAGGCGCTTCTCGCCGAGACCGACCCGATCCAGCAGCGCATCGGACCGCGTCCAGCCCTCGCCGCTCGGCAGGCCGTAGAACTGGCTGAACATCCACAGCTGCTCGCGGACGGTGAGGATCCCGTAGCCGGACTGCTCCCCGCCGGCGACCATGTTCATGATCCGGCGGATCTTCTTCGTCGCCTGGGCCACGTCGAACCCGAAGATCCGGGCCTCGCCGGAGGTCGGCGTCAGGAGGGTGGTGAGGATCTTGATGAGCGTCGTCTTGCCGGCGCCGTTCGGGCCGAGCAGGCCGAACAGCTCGCCCGCCTCGACGTCGAGGTCGACCCCGTCGAGAGCGACGACCGGGCCGCCCTTCGCGCCATAGACGCGCCGAACCGCGCGCGCCTCGATCGCCCGCGGCTCTATCGCCCGCGGCTCGGCGGGCGTGACGGCGGCGTCGGTGGTCGCGTCGGCGGCATGGCTCGCGCCGGAAACAGCGGACATGGGCACCCCGTCGGCCGGTGTGGGGACGGCGCCGAGTCTACGCGCTCGCGCGCGAGGGGTAAAGCGGCGATCTAACGCTCGAAACGTTCCCGTCTAACGGTCGACGTTCAGCCGGCTGGCGGCCTGAGCTTCGAACCCTCCATCAGCCCGTAGATGTGTCCGTCGGGCGCCCGGAAGTGGAACCAGCCATAGCCCTCTCGGCGCGTCGACCAGTGGATGTCGTCGAGGATCTCGATGCCGGCGGCCTCGAGCTCCCGGCGCGCCTCGACGACATCGTCGACGACGAAGCCCGCGACCGGGCCGGTGAAGTGCTGCCTCTCGAAGTCGGACTCGGGATCATCGGTCGAAAGGACCTCAACGTAGTCGTGCTCGGCATCGGCCATCGGCCCGAGCTGCGCGAAGGTCCCCTCGTCGACCTCGACCGGCAGCCCGAGGACGTCGACGAACAGTCGCCGCATCGCCTCGTACTGATCGGTGTACGTCGTGAGCCAGCCGAGCCGGTGGATCCGCATCCGAGCCTCCTCTGTGACGTCGGCCCATCGCCTCGGCCCGCGCGTCGACTACCCACAGCCCGGTGAGCCCGCGGTTGCCGTCGATCACGTCTCTCCTCGGATCCCTGCACGGCTCACTCAGCGGGACGAGGCGAGGGCCGCGGCGATCTGGCCGGCGACACGGGCGTTGTTCACGATCAGGGCCGTGTTGGCCCTGATCGAAGCACCGCCGGTGAGCTCGCCAACGCGGGCGAGGAGCCACGGCGTGAGGTCGGGTCCCCGGATCCCGGCCGTCTCGGCGCCGGCGACCGCCTCGTCTGTGGCCGCGCTCGCGACGGCCTCGGGGAGAGCGTCGGCCTCCGGCACCGGGACGCAGACGAGGATGCCGCCCCGAAGGCCGAGCCCGAGGTGGGTCCGGACCCGTTGCGCGGCGGCGGCGACATCCGGCACGGACGACGGCGACCGCAGCCCGGAGCTGCGCGCGTAGAAGCCGGGCAGGTCGTCCTGGCCGATCGTGACGACGGGCACGCCCCGGGTCTCGAGGTACTCGAGGGTCAGGGCCGCGTCGAGGATCGACTTCGGGCCGGCGCACACGACCGCCATCCCGGTGCGGGCGAGCTCCTCGAGGTCCGACGAGATGTCGAACGTCCGGCTCGCTCCGCGATGGACGCCACCGATCCCGCCCGTGGCGAAGACGTCAATGCCGGCCGCTCGTGCCGCGATCATCGTCGCGGAGACCGTGGTGGCGGACCAGCCGGCCCGGTCGAGCGCCTCGGCCAGGCTCGCCCGAGCGGCCTTCATGACGCTCCCCGCGGGAGCCGTCGCGAGCTCGAGCAGCTGGCGGTCGTCGAGCCCGATGTGGACCTTGCCGTCGTGGATGGCGATCGTCGCCGGCTCGCCGCCGGACTCCCGAATCGCGTCACCGCAGGCGAGGGCCACGTCGAGGTTCTGGGGATGCGGCAGGCCGTGGGCGATGAGCGTCGACTCGAGGGCGACGGTCGGCCGTCCGGCCGCCATGGCCACCTCGACGTCGCGGAAGACCTCGAGCCGGCTCGCCATGGCGCCGGGTTTCGGAGCGGGAGCGGCCCGGCCAGGACTCATCCTGCGGGCAGCTCGATCCGCGGTGCCGTGAGGTGCCGGGCCGCGGCCCGATGACCGGCGAGGGTCGCCCGATGGAGCGCCTCCGGCTGGGGGCGTCCGCCCGCTCGGGCGGCGAGCCAGGCCACGATGAACCCGGCATCGAACGCATCGCCGCCACCGGTGGTGTCGGTCACGGCGACCGTCGGGGTCGCGATCTCGAAGCGCAGCGCCTCCTCCACGCCGGCCTCGCGAGCGACGACCCGGGCGCCGCGGCTGCCGCGCTTGATCACCGCGATCGACGCGTACTCGAGAAGCCCGTCGCCGGCCGGACGGCCGAGGAAGGCTTCGGCCTCGACCTCCGTCGCGAAGAGCAGGTCCGGATTGGCGGCGGCGATCAGCTCGCGGGCCGCGCGCCGACCGCTGGCGAGGAGCGGCGCGATGGACGCCAGGTCCACCGACACGAGGGCGCCCTTCGATCGTCCGAGCTCGATCGCCCGCGCGCCGGCCCTGCCGAGCGGGTCGCCGAGGAGCGAGTAGGCCGGCAGGTGGACGAGCTCGAGGCGGTCGAACCAGTCGGGCTGGAGGTCGTCCGGGTGCAGGTGATCCGCCGCCCGCCGGTCGGCCACGAACGAGCGCTCGCCGCCTGGCGCGACGAGGACGCCGATCCGGCCGGTCCGCGCTCCGGCGACCCGCGTCGCTCGCACGGTCACGCCGTCACGTTCGAGCTGGTTCACGAGCGAGCGACCGGCGCCGTCGCGCCCGACCGCGCAGACGAGCTGGACCTTCGCGCCGAGCCGGGCCAGCCAGCGGGCCGTGTTGGCCGCCGAGCCGCCCTGGCGGATCTCGACGCGGCCCGGGACATCGGTTCCGGTCTCGACCGGACGCGAGGCGGCCAGCACCACGTCCAGCATGAGGTCGCCGAGGACGAGGATGCGCGCGGCGCTCACGAACACGGATGGTAGCGATGGCAACCATCCGTCAATGCCGCATCGAGGGTCCCCTCGGTATGCTTCCCTCGATGCGCTCCGTCTCCGCCGATCGAGGACCCGCGATCGCGCCAGAGCTGGACCAGCTCGTGATCAACACGATCCGGACGCTGTCGATGGACGCCGTCCAGAAGGCCAACTCCGGGCATCCCGGCGCGCCGATGGGGGCCGCGCCCATGGCCTACGTGCTCTGGACGCGGTTCCTCCACCACGCCCCGAGCGACCCGCACTGGATCGACCGCGACCGGTTCGTGCTCTCGGCAGGCCATGCCTCGATGCTCCTGTACTCCCTCCTGTTCCTCACGGGCTACGGTCTCGAGGTCGAGGACCTCGAGCAGTTCCGGCAGTGGGGCTCCCGGACACCGGGCCATCCCGAGCACGGCGTCGCCCCGGGCGTCGAGGCGACGACCGGGCCGCTCGGCCAGGGCTTCGCCAACGGCGTGGGCATGGCCATCGCCGAGCGGCGCCTCGCCGCCGAGTTCAACCGCGAGGGCCACGACGTCATCGACCATCGGACGTATGTGCTCGCGTCGGACGGCGACCTCCAGGAAGGCATCGCATCGGAGGCGGCGAGCCTCGCCGGGCATCTCCGGCTCGACAAGCTGACGGTCCTGTACGACGACAACCGGATCCAGCTCGACGGCCCGACCTCCTTTGCCTTCTCCGAGGACGTCCTGGGCCGGTTCGAGGCCTACGGCTGGGGCGTCGGCCGGGTCACCGACGGCAACGACCTCGGCGCGATCGAGGCCGCGATCCACGCCGCCGACGACGACGGCAGGCCGTCGCTCATCGCGGTCCGGACGCACATCGGCTACGGCTCGCCGCACAAGCAGGACACCTCGAAGGCCCATGGCTCGCCGCTGGGCGAGGACGAGGTCCGGCTCACCAAGGCGTTCTACGGGTGGGATCCGGACGCCCATTTCCTGGTCCCGCCGGACGCGCTCGAGGCGATGCGCCGGGCAGTGCCGGCCGGCCGGGCCCTCGTCGACCAGTGGGACGCCGGGATGGAGGCCTATGCCGCGGCGTACCCGGCCGAAGCCGCCGAGCTGCGCCGCCGGTTCGCCGGCACGCTCCGGGACGGCGCGCTCGACGGGCTGCCGACGTACCAGCCGGGCGACGAGCTGGCGACGCGCCAGGCGTCGCAGCAGTCGATCCAGGCGCTCGCGGGGCGCGTGCCCGAGCTCTTCGGCGGCTCGGCCGACCTCTCGGAATCGAACCTCACGCTGATCAAGGACGCGGCTGACTTCGAGGCCGACGAGCCGGGCCGGAACCTCTGGTTCGGGGTCCGCGAGCACGCGATGGGCGGCATCGCGAACGGCATCGCCTACCACGGCGGGTTCATCCCGTACGCGGCCACGTTCCTGAACTTCAGCGACTACATGCGCGGCGCGGTCCGCCTCTCGGCGCTGGCCGGCCTCCACGTGATCTACGTCTGGACGCACGACTCCGTGGGGCTCGGCGAGGATGGCCCGACCCACGAGCCGATCGAGCACTACGCCGCGCTGCGGGCGATGCCGAACCTGTGGTTCGTCCGGCCGGGCGATGCCAACGAGGCCGCCGCGGCCTGGGGCCTCGCGGTCGAGCGGCGTGGCGGGCCGGTCGCCCTGTCGCTCACGCGCCAGAAGCTGCCGACGCTCGCTGGCACCCCCGAGCTGGCCGGCGAGGGCGTGCGGCGCGGCGGCTACATCCTCCGGAAGGGCTCCGGCGAGGCGGGCGGCGACGCGCCCGGCATCATCCTCATGGCCACGGGCTCCGAGCTCCAGCTGGCGATGGCCGCGGCGGACGCGCTCGAGACGGGCGGCATCACGGCCCGGGTCGTCTCACTGCCCTGCTGGGCCGTCTTCGACGGGCAGGACCAGACGTACCGAGAAACGGTCATCCCGCCGGGCGTCGCGAAGCGCCTCTCGATCGAGGCCGGCGCCTCCCTCGGCTGGGAGCGCTACGTGGGCGACTCGGGGGCGATCATCGGGATCGACCACTTCGGCGCCTCGGCGCCGGCCGCCACCATCTTCGAGCGCTACGGCTTCACCGCCGATCGCGTGACCGACGTCGCCCGGCGCGTCGTCCGTGAGGGCCTGCACGGCCGCATCCCGACCCTCGATCCGGGCCACCAGCCGGCAGGCCTGCGCAGCTGAGCCGCCAGGATCGATCGATGCGCATCGCGTTCGCGGCCGACCACGCCGGCGCGGCCCTGAAGGCCGAGCTGATCGGGCGCCTGCAGGCGGCGGACCTCGGCCACGAGTACGTCGACCTCGGCGGCGATGGGACCGACCCGAACGACGACTACCCGGACTTCGCGGCCCGGCTCGGTCACACCGTTCGTGACGGGGCCGCCGACCGCGGCATCCTGATCTGCGGGTCCGGCGTGGGCGCCTCAGTCGCCGCAAACAAGATCCGCGGCGTCCGCGCGGCGGTCTGCCACGACACGTACTCCGCCCACCAGGGGGTCGAGCACGACGACATGAACGTCCTGACCCTCGGCTCGCGGGTCATCGGCATCGAGCCGGCGGTGGAGTGCTCGCGAGCCTTCCTCGGGGCGGTGTTCAGCGGCGAGCCGAGGCATCGCCGGCGGCTCGACAAGGTCCTCGCCATCGAGCGGGACGATCTCCTCGGAGGAACCGGCTGATGGGCTCGACCCTCTCGATCCGACTTGCGCCGGAGGACCAGGCCCGGCTCGACGCGGTGATCCAGCACGCCCGCACGAACCGCTGGGCGGAGCGGCTCTTCGAGCGCGACACGAGCCTCTGGTCCGACGACGCGAAGGTCCAGGCGACGATCGCCGACCGGCTCGGCTGGCTCGACGCGCCGGAGCACTTCACCGGCCAGCTCGCGGCGCTCGAGGGCTTCGGCGAGGCCATCCGGGTCGATGGCTTCACGACTGCGGTGGTCATGGGCATGGGCGGGTCGAGCCTCGCGCCCGACGTCTTCCACCGGGTCTTCGGCACCGCCGACGGCTACCTCGACCTGCGGATCCTCGACTCCACGGATCCCGCGGCGGTCGCGGCGACCGTCGACGACCTCGACCCGCTCCAGACCCTCTGGATCGTGGCCAGCAAGTCCGGCACGACGACCGAGCCGCTCGCCTTCATGGCCGACGCCTGGGCGCGCGTGTACGCCGCTCTCGAGCGTGCCGGCTCGGACCAGCGCCCGGGCGACTTCTTCGCCGCCATCACCGATCCGGGCCGGAGCCGCGAATCGATCCCCCACCACGATGAGCTCCGCGAGGTCTTCCTGAACCCGCCGGAGATCGGCGGCCGCTACTCGGCGCTGACCTACGTCGGGCTCGTCCCGGCGTCGCTCATCGGCGTCGACCTCGACGCCCTGCTCGCCTCCGCGTCGGCGATGCTCGGCGAGTGCCGGGAGCCCGCCCCGACCGACAACCCCGGGCTCCATCTGGGTCTCGCGATCGGGTCGCTCGCGCGGGCGGGACGCGACAAGCTCACGCTCCTCGCCGACGAGTCGATCGAGAGCTTCGGTTCGTGGCTGGAGCAGCTCCTCGCCGAGTCGACCGGCAAGCACGGCGCGGGCATCGTGCCGATCGATCTCGAGCCCGGTCGCTCGGCGAGCGAGTACGGCCCGGATCGGGCCTTCGTCTGGATCGGCCTGACGGGCAGCCGGGTTCCGAAGCTCCTCGACGAGCTCGCCGCCGCGGGCCAGCCGGTGATCCGCATCGAGATCGACGACCCGATCGACCTCGCCGGCGAGTGCGTCCGCTGGGAGGTCGCGACGGCGTTCGCCGGTGCGGTCCTCGGCATCGACGCGTTCGACCAGCCGAACGTCGAAGAAGCGAAGGAGCTCACTCGGCAGGTCCTCGCCGCGGCCGGCCATCCCGACGAGCCCGATCCCGCGGCCGCGGCACGCTCGGCCGCGAGCGCCCCGACGCTCAGTCCGGCGACGCTCGGGCGGGATGGCCTGGCCGACGCGCTCGCGATCACGTTCCGGGACCTGGAGCCGCCGGCCTATGTCGCGATCCAGGCGTTCATCGCGCCGAGCCAGGCTCGTGACGAGGCCTTCGCCCGGATCCGGCGGACGATCGCCGACACCCGCTGCGCGACGACCGCCGGCTACGGGCCCCGGTTCCTCCACTCCACCGGCCAGCTCCACAAGGGCGGGCCACCGACCGGCGTGTTCCTCCAGCTGACGAGCGACCACCCGACGGACCGGCCGATCCCCGGCTGGCCCTACACGTTCGGCCAGCTCATCGACGCCCAGGCGCGCGGCGATCGCGAGGCCATCGCCGCGCATGATCGGCCGGTCGCCCACGTCCATCTCGGCGTCGACGCGGACGCCGACCTCGCGACGCTCGAGTGGTCGCTGGCGCGAGCCCTGAGGAGGTAGCCATGCATCTCGGCTTCATCGGGCTCGGGCGGATGGGCGCGAACATGTGCCGCCGGCTGATGGCGGACGGCCACTCGCTCGTCGTCTACAACCGGACCGTCGAGCGGGCGACGGAGCTCGCCGACGAGGGGACGAAGGCCGGCCACGCGATCACGGCGGCGACGTCGGTCGCGGAGCTCGTCTCGAAGCTCGAGCGGCCGCGGATCGTCTGGATCATGGTCCCGGCCGGCCAGGCCACCGAGGACCAGATCACCGAGCTGACCGGCCACCTCGAGCCCGGCGACACGATCGTCGACGGCGGCAACACCAACTTCAACGACGACGTCCGCCGCCATGGCGAGCTCGCCGCGAAGGGCCTCCGCTATGTCGACGCCGGCGTCTCGGGCGGCATCTGGGGGCTGAAGGTCGGGTACTGCCTGATGGTCGGCGGCGAGGCCGACGCCGTGACCCCCCTCGAGCCGATCTTCCGCTCGCTCGCGCCCACGGACGGCTATCTCCACACCGGCGCCCCGGGCTCAGGGCACTACGTGAAGATGGTCCACAACGGCATCGAGTACGGCCTCATGCAGGCCTATGCCGAGGGCTTCGAGATCCTCCACGCGAGCGACTACGAGCTCGACCTCACGAAGATCTCGGACCTCTGGAACCACGGCTCGGTCGTCCGCTCGTGGCTCCTCGAGCTGGCCACGCTGGCGTTCCAGTCGAACGGCCAGGACCTCGACCACCTGAAGGGCTGGGTGGCCGACTCGGGCGAGGGCCGCTGGACGGTCCAGGAGGCGATCGACCACGACGTGCCGGCGCCGGTCATCACCCTCTCGCTGCTGACCCGCCTCCGGTCGCGCCAGGACGATTCCTACGGCGCGAAGGTCCTGGCCGCGCTCCGGAACGAGTTCGGCGGCCACGCGGTGCAGACCGAGTAGCGGCGCCTGTTCGAGGTGGAGGACCAGCATCCGATGAAGCATCCGACCGCCGGGAGCTCGGGCCCGGGCCGGTTCGCCCCGTCCGGCGGTCGATGGCTGCATCTGACGCCGCGTCTCGCCGCCGGACGGCGCCCTGGGACACCCGGCGGCGTGCCCGCCGATGGGATGCCACATCTGCTGAAGGTCGGGGCATGACGTCCCGGTCCAAGGCGCCACCGAGGCCCGCTTCGACGGCGGCGAAGGCGCCGGCGAAGCCGCACCCCGGGCATCACCCCGGCGTGGGCAGCGCCTCGTCCGAGGACGCGATGGTCCCGGCGGTCGCGGCGGGTGCCCAGTCGATCCGCGACATGCGCCTCGCGCGCGACGGCCATCGGAAACGCCGTCCCGCCGGCGAGCGGAACCCGCTCCGCGAAGGCCTCCGGCTCGAGCGCGTGCCCGACCCGCACACGATGGTCATCTTCGGGGCGACCGGCGACCTGTCCCACCGGAAGGTCTTCCCGGCCCTCGCCCAGCTCTGGCGAACGAACCTCCTGCCGCAGGACTGGATGCTCGTCGCGGTCGGGCGGAGGCCCTACACCGACAACTCCTTCCGCGAGGAGATCGGCAAATCGCTCGACCAATGGTCGCGCGTGGAGCTCGAGCCGGCCGCCGAGCGCCAGTTCCTCGAGCGGATCACCTATCACCGCGGCGACTTCGGCGACGACGCCGCGTTCGACGCGCTGACGCATAAGCTCGACGACATCGACCGGGAGCACGCGACCGCCGGCAACCGGCTCTTCTACCTCGCCACGCAGCCGTCGGCCTTCGCGACGATCGTCGCCCAGCTCGGCCGCTGCGGCCTCGATCACGAGCGCCACGGCGAGGGCTGGCGGCGGATCGTCATCGAGAAGCCGTTCGGTCGCGACCTCGACTCGGCGAAGCGCCTGAACCGCGAGGTCGGCAAGGTCTTCCGCGAGTCGCAGGTCTACCGGATCGACCATTACCTCGGGAAGGAGACCGTCCGGAACCTGCTGGTCTTCCGGTTCTCGAACGGGATCTTCGAGCCGCTCTGGAACCGGCGCTACGTGGACCACGTGCAGATCACGGTGGCCGAGTCGATCGGCGTCGAGGAGCGCGGCGCGTTCTACGAGGAGACCGGCGCAACCCGCGACGTCCTCCAGAACCACCTGCTGCAGCTGCTCAGCCTCGTGGCGATGGAGCCACCGGCGACGTTCGAGGCCGACGCGCTCCGCGACGAGAAGGTCAAGGTCCTCCGGGCGATCGACCCGTTCAGCCGGACATCGGTCAACACGGAGGTCGTGCGCGGCCAGTACGGCGCGGGCTGGGTCGCCGCCCAGCCGGTGAAGGGCTACCGCCAGGAGGACGACGTCGACCCGGACTCGGAGACCGAGACGTATGTCGCGGCCCGCCTGCTCGTCGACGACTGGCGCTGGTCGGGCGTGCCGTTCTACCTGCGGACGGGCAAGCGGCTGCCGAAGCGGGCCTCGGAGATCGCGATCCAGTTCAGCGCGGTCCCCCACCGCCTCTTCAAGGACACCGCCGGCGATCCGCAGCCGAACCTCCTCGCGATCCGGATCCAGCCGGACGAGGGCATCCTGCTCCGCTTCGGCTCGAAGGTCCCGGGCCTCGGGCTCGACATCCGGACCGTGAACATGGACTTCACGTACGGCTCGGCCTTCTCCGTCGACGCCCCGGATGCCTACGAGACGCTGATCCTCGACTCGATGCTCGGCGACGCCTCGCTGTTCACCCGGGCGGACGAGGTCGAGGCGGCCTGGGGCATCGCCAACCCGATCCTCGAGTCGTGGCTCGACGCCGCGCCGCCCGAGTTCCCGAACTACGCGGCCGGCACGTGGGGCCCCGACGCCGCCGATGCGCTGATCGAGCGCGATGGCCGCCGCTGGCGGCGGATCTGATGCTCACCGACGCGAACCAGCCGATCGCGAAGCCGGGCCAGCCGGTCCTGCGCTGGAACACCCGGACGCACTCGATCGCCGGGATCGAGGCCGAGCTCGCCCGGATCTGGTCGTCGGTCTCGCTCACGACCCCGTCGGAGGACGGCGACGCTGAGCGGCGCGTCGCGCCGCGGAGCTCGGTCATGAACCTGGTGGTGATCGCCGGACGGGCCGAGATCGGGGAGCGGATCGCCGCGGTCGTCGAGGGCCTCACCGGCCGCCATCCGTCGCGGACCATCGTCGTCTCGCAGGCCGATCCGGACGGGCCGCCGTGGCTCGACGCCCAGGTCCAGGCCCACTGCATGCTGCCGCGGGACGGTGCCGCGGAGACGTGCGCCGAGCTGGTCTACCTCACGGCCGGCGGCCAGACCGGCCAGCACCTCGCCGGCTGCGTCTCGCCGCTGCTCATCCACGACCTGCCGGTCACGATCTGGTGGCCCGGCGAGCCGAAGCTCGATTCGCAGCAGGCCGGCGACCTGCTGGACCTTGCCGATCGGGTGATCGTCGACGGCTCGGCCTGGTCGGGCGACGGCCTCGCCCGACTCGTGGCGATGTCGCGACTCCCACGGCGGTTCCAGATCCGCGTCTGCGACTTCGCGATGCTCCGGCAGTCGCGCTGGCGGGAGGCCATCGCCTCGACGTTCGATCGACCATCGCTCCTGCCGTTCCTCGGCGGGATCCGGAAGGTCAGCGTCTCGTACGGCGCCCACGACGGGACGCCAGGCCTGACGAATGTCGTGAAGCCGATCTATCACGTCGCCTGGCTGGCCTCGCGCCTGCGAATGACCGTGGCCGACGGCCTCGTCCCGAGCCGGGAGGCCTGGGGCGCCTACACCGCCACCCTGCGGCAGGGCCGGCGCCGGATCGACGTCGCCCTGCAGGCGGTCCAGTCGACGTCGCCCAAGGGCACGACCCTCGCCGTCCGGATCGAGGCCGAGCGGCGACGGCAGCGCCTCGTGGTCGACGTCACCGCCCATGCCGACGGGGTCATCGTCCGGGCGAACGCGGACGGCCGCGAGCTTGCCGAGCGGCAGTTCTTCGCCCCGCGGCGGAAGGAATCCGACCTGCTCGCCGAGACGATCGAGGGCGTCGGTGACGATCACATCTCCGCGACCGCGCTGGAGACCGCGGCCGCGCTGGTCGAGGGTCGGGGTTGAGGGGGCGGCAGGCGCGAGCGGCACGATCGTGAGCGAGCCGGCCCTCGAGATCCACGCCAGCGCCGACGCTGGTGCCGCCGCAGCGGCGGACCGGATCGCGGCCGCGCTGACCGCGGCGGTCGAGCGCCGCGGCTGGGCCCACTGGGCCACGACCGGTGGCTCGACGCCCGTGGCGATCTACCGCGCGCTGGCCGACGATCCCTACCGGCGCTCCGTGCCATGGGATCGCGTCCACGTCTGGTGGGGCGACGACCGGTTCGTGCCCCGCGACCACCCGCTCTCCAACGTCCTGCCGCTCGACCAGGTCCTCGTCCGCGCGTCGGCCTTCGCCGGGATCTCGGGGGCGGGCGACGTCGGACCCGACGTCGAGCAGGGCCTCGAGGCCGGCGTGTACATCCCGTCCGACCAGATCCATGCGATGCCGATGGGCCCGGCCCTCGGCGCCGGGCACGACACGGCGTGGGTCGCGTCCCGGTATGGCGAGGCCCTGCGCGCGGCAGGCCTGCCACCGGCGGCGAACGGGTACCCGACCCTGGACGTGATCGTGCTCGGCGCCGGCCCGGACGGCCACATCCTGTCGTGCTTCCCGGGCTCGACCGCGTTCGACGGCGCCTGGGTCGCCGCGGTGCCCGCCCCGACCCATCTCGAGCCGAAGGTCCCGCGGGTCAGCCTTCACCCGGCGTTCGTCGAAGCCGCGCGGGAGGCGATCGTCATGGCCTACGGCGCGGGCAAGGCCGACATGCTCGCCACCGCTCTCGCGTCGACGATCGATCCGGCTCGCTGGCCGATCCAGCACGCCCGGCGGTCGAACGCCACCTGGATCCTCGACGAGGCCGCGGCCGCGAAGCTGGACCGGTGACGCGCCCGACGCCCGGCGCGGCACTGCCGGCTCGGGTGCGGGGACCGTTCGCGGCCGAGCCGACGAGGCGGGTGAGGTCGCGCGACGGCGTCGAGATCGCCGTCTTCGAGGCGGGCCTCCGGTCGTCGGCCGAGCCGCCGCTGGTCCTCGTCCACGGCGCCACGGCCGACCACACGACCTTCCGGGCCCTCGCCCCCGTCCTCGGTGCCCGCCGGCGCCTGCTCGCCGTCGATCGCCGCGGCCGAGGCGCGTCGGGCGATCGGGCCGACTACTCGATCGGGCAGGAGTACGACGACCTGGCAGCCGTCGCCGACGCCGCGGGCAGCGGACCGGGAACGGTCGACGTCCTCGGCCACTCGTACGGCGGGCGATGCGCCCTTGGAGCGAGCCTCCGGACGTCCACCATCCGCCGGGTCGTGGCCTACGAGAGCGCTCCGTTGCCCGCCGGGTCGTCGTATCGGCCGCCGGGCCTGCTCGAGGAGGTCCGAGGCGCGCTCGAACGAGGCGACGGGGAAGCCGCCCTCGCCACGTTCCTGGCCGGCATCGTCGGCATGTCGGCCGCGGAGCTCGACGCCTACCGGGCCGAGCCGGTCTGGCCGATGCGCGTTGCCGCGGCGTACACGATTCTCCGGGAGATCCAAGCCGAGACCAGCGACGCGGCCGGCCTCGAGGCGCTCTCGCGGGTGACCGTGCCGGTGTTGCTCATCGTCGGCGGCCGCAGCCGGTCGCCGTTCGGGATTGGGACGCAGGCCCTCGCCGATCGGCTCGCTGATTCGGAGGTGGTGACCATCGAGGGCGCGGCCCACGCCGCCCATCACACCCACGTTGCCGAGTTCGCGGCCGCCGTCGAGGGCTTCCTCGACCGCTGATCCGGCCGTATGCTCGGCAGCGCCATGGCCGAGCCACGCGATCCGGGGGCGCCCACCGCGGGCGGACGCGTCTGCCCCTGGTGCTCGGGAGCCGCGAGCGAGACGGACACGAGCTGTCCGTCTTGTGGCGCGGCACTGGCCCAGCGCGAGGACCTCGGCGGCGTGCTGATCCCGGGCGTGACCGGGGTCGACCCCGGGCTCAAGGCCCTCGCCGACCAGCCGATGCGCCTCAAGGGCCCGAGCCCGACGCAGGGCCTGGCGAGCGGGATCGTGCCGGCGGTCGCCCTCGGCGGTCCGGCGGGTCTGGCGATCCTCGGCGGGATCGCGGCGGTGGCGGCGACGGAGTACCTCGGCTCGCGGGGTCCGGGCGGCGCCGGCGTGGATCCAGCCAGCGTCGGGGAGCTGGGCGGCGTCGCCCAGCTGGCCCTCGAGCAGGCGAAGCGGGCCGAGTCCACGTCGACGGGCCAGGACCACACATGGGACGTGCCCGCGCCACGCGAAAGCGGGCCGGAGCACCCATGACGGAGCCCGCGTCCCCGACACCGCCAGCGGGTGCCACCGACCGGATCTGCCCGTGGTGCTCGGCCGCCAACCCGTCCGACGCCACGACCTGCCACGCCTGCGGCGCGGCGCTCGTCGAGCAGCAGCCGGGCGAGGACATCCCGGGCGTGACCGTCGTCGACCCCGGCGCCGTGGCGGCCGCGGCCCAGGCGGACGCGAAGATGCTCATCCGTCCGACGTCGCGGGACGTCGCGGTCGAGACGTTCCTCGACGAGATCAGCGACGGGAAGCTCTGACCGGGCGGGGCCGCAAGGCTCCCCCTGATCGGGCCGTCCGGCACGTCGCGAATCGAGGGTCGCGGCTAGGATTCCACGCGTGACTGACGAGCGACCCTATTCGCCCGGTCTCGAGGGCGTCGTCGCCGCCGAGACCGCCCTGAGCCTTGTCGATGGCGAGCGCGGCCGACTCCTCTACCGCGGCTACCGGATCGGCGATCTCGTCGACCACGGCACGTATCCCGCCGTGGCCAACCTCCTTTGGACCGGCGAGTGGGCACCCGGCCACCACCTCGCGACCGCACCACTGCCGCCGGCCGTCCTCACGACGCTGCGGGCCCTGCCGAAGGACGCGAAGCCGATGGACGCCCTCCGGACGGCCGTGTCCGTCTGGGGCACGACCCAGGCCTTCGACTGGCCGCCGACCCCGGAGCAGGCCCGCGCGCTCACCTCGTTCTCGCCCTCGGCCCTGGCCGCGTTCGCCCGCCTGCGCAAGGGCCTCGAACCCGTCGAGCCCGACCCGTCGCTCGACCTCGTGCCGGGCTTCCTCTACCAGCTGAACGGCGAGCAGCCGGACGAAGGCACCGCCCGCGCCCTCGACGCCTACTTCATGGTCGGCGCCGAGCACAGCCTGAATGCTTCGACCTTCACGGCTCGCGTCATCATCTCGACCCGGAGCGACATGGCGTCCGCGGTCGCCGGCGCAATCGGCGCCCTGAAGGGCCCGCTCCACGGCGGCGCCCCGTCCGAGGTCGTCGAGCAGATCCACCAGGTCGGCTCGCCCGAGCACGCCGAGGAGTGGATCCGCGGCGCCATCGCCCGCGGCGACCGGCTGATGGGCTTCGGCCATCGCGTCTATCGGGCCTATGACCCGCGGGCCGCCGCGCTCCGCAAGGTCGCCGAGTCGATGGCCCACAAGCCCGACTGGCTCGAGCTGGCGATCGCGGTCGAGGACACCTCCCTCCGCGTCCTCGCCGAGCTCCATCCAGAGCGGGCCCTGAAGACGAACGTCGAGTACTACGCGGCCCCCGTGCTGATGGGCGTCGGCCTGACGCCCGACCTGTTCCCGGCCGCCTTCGCCCTCGCCCGCCATGCCGGCTGGACCGCTCACATCATCGAGCAGGCCGCGGCCAACAAGCTGATCCGGCCGGACGCCCGCTATACGGGACCAGCGGAGCGCGACCTCCCGAGCTGAACCGGCCGGCTCGCTCGGGGCGCGGCTGCGCCTTAGGGCCTGACCGCGAGCCGCGTCACGGGGCGGTGGGGAAACGCGGCTCGCCGCGAGCGGCGTTCGTGCCATCGGAAACCCACGCAATCACGGGGCGGCATCTGGCGCCCGGCGAGTCGGTGGTTTCAGCCGGGCGGAGCGTGCTGCGTGATGAACGAGCGAGCGCTGACACCGCGCGGGCCGCTCCGTTCCGACCTCGTGACCGCCTCAGATTCGGCTGGCAATCTCCGGCGCTGGGCGCGGGTGGAGCCGCGTCACACCGACGGCCCCGGCAAGGAACGCCAGGCCGCCGACCAGGAACGGCGCCGCCAGCCCGGCGGTGCTCGAGACGAGCGCCCCGATCGCCGGCCCGACGATTCCCGCGCCGTACAGCGGCAGGTAGACGAGGTTCAGCGTCTGCGATCGGCGCTCGGGCGGGACCTCGGTGGCCAGCAGGCCGAAGACCATCGAGCTCGTCGTGGCCGCGGCCGTCGCCACGACGACAGCCGTGACCGCGAGCGCCGCGACGCCACCGGTCGGCGCGACGATCGGCATGAGCCCCAGGGCGATTCCACCGCCGACGAGCGCGCCGACGAGGATCGGCCGAAAGCCGATCCGGTCGCCGAGGGCCCCGGCGGCCGGCGCCAGCAGCGCGCCGAGGAGTGCCGCCGTCCCGGCGACGAACCCGATCGCGCTCGTCAGGCCGGGGCCGGGCGGATGGATGGCCTCCACGAGGACGGGCACGTACGGCCGGCTCATCTGGTTCGCGAGGAACGCGGTCCCGAACACGAGGAAGATGCGCCGGACTGCCCGGTCCGAGATCACCCCACGCATGGCCCCGAACGCGAGGTCGAGGACCCGGCCCTCGGGGATGACCACCGGCCGGACCTCGCGAGAGCCGAACGTGATGAGCGCCGCGGTCCCGAGCGAGAGCAGCGCCGAGAGCCCGAAGACGCCACCGATCGACCAGCCCGCCCCATCGACGAGGACCCCGGCGAGGATCGGCCCGACGGCGAACCCGATCGGCCCGGCGGCCCCGAAGATCGCAATGATCGTGCCGATCCGGGCCCGCGGCGCGACGTCCCGGATGCCGGCGAGCATGACCCCGGTGTTGCCGAGCTGGAAGCCGATGCACAGCATCACGACGGCGACCTGCCATGGCGCGTGCGCCAGCGCCATCCCGCCGAACACGAACGCCTCGACGACCGCGCTCCGGGCGATGACCGCCTTGCGGCTGTAGCGATCCGCCCAGACACCCCACAGCGGGACGAGCGGCATCCCGAGCACGAAGAGCAGCGATCCGAAGAGCCCGACGAACGCCAGCCGGTCCGACCCGCCGACGCCCATCGTGGTGAGGAGCTGGGGCAGCAGGGCGAACACCTGACTCACGCCGATGCCCTCGACGAGCGAGGTCAGCCAGAAGATCGCAACGATCCGGCGCCAATCATCACGGGCGTCCGGCTCGGGCACCGGGGCAGCCTATCGGAACGCGGCCTAGACTCGGGCCGCTCGGAGGTGCCCAACGGCCATGGCTCGCTGGCTGGCTCGGCTCATGGATGCCCAGGACGGCTGGGTCCAGCCGCTCGGCACGTGGGCCCACGGCCTGCTCCACCGGTTCTTTCACTGGGTTCCGGGGCTCCGTGACCTGCTGAACGGTCGGTGGCTTGGCCATCCCGTGCATGCCCTCCTCACCGACGCCCCGATCGGGATGCTGTTCCTGACGATCGTCCTCGATGTCGTCGGCCAGCCGGTCGCGGCCGAGATCGCCCTCGGGCTCGGGGTCCTCGGCATGGTCGCGGCGGCGGCTGCGGGGCTCGCCGACTACTCGGACACCGACGGCCGGGCGCGCGACCGCGCCACCCTCCACGCGAGCGTCATGCTCGTGGCCCTCGTGATCTACCTCGCCTCGCTGGTCCTCCGCCTGACGGGCGACCCGAGCGGGGCCGGCGTGATCTGGCTGTCGATCCTCGCGTTCCTCGTCCTCGCCGCTGGCGCCTTCGTCGGCGGCGACGTCGTGTACGTCAACGGCAACATGGTCGACCGGCATGCGTTCCGGGGTACCGGGACGAAGTGGATCTCGCTGGAGCCGTCGGAGACGAACGCCGACGGCTCGATCCCCGAGGGGAAGCTCGTGAGGGCCAGGCTCGGGGTCAACACGCTCGTCCTCGTCCGCGACGGCGATCGGATCCTGGCCCTCCACGACACGTGCGCCCATGCGGGCGGGCCGCTGTCGGGCGCGACGTACGCGGACGGGATCGTCGAGTGCCCGTGGCACGGGTCGCGCTACCGAATGTCCAACGGGCACGTGATCCAGGGGCCGTCCGTCTACGACCAGCCGGCGTACGAGGTTCGTGCCCGGGACGGCGGCGGCTGGGAGGCACGTCGCCAGGCATAGCCCATAGCCCATGGCCCGGGGCCCGGAAGAAGGGCCGAGCGCCAGGCCCTTGCCCACCCGCCGATACTGCCGGCCGTGGGCCTGGTCATCGAGATTCCGGACCCGTGCCTCGTCGTCCTCGTCGGCGCGGCCGGCGCCGGGAAGAGCACGCTCGCGGGGCGCCACTTCGGCCCGGAGGAGATCCTGTCGTCCGACGCGTACCGCGGGATCCTGACCGGCGACGAGGCCGACCAGCGACTGAACCGGGTGGCGTTCTCGATCCTGCATCGCGAGCTCGAGCGGCGTCTCGCCGCCGGCCGGATGACGGTGGTCGATGCGACGAGCGTCACAAGCGGCGCCCGCCGGCAGTTCCTGCGCCGGGCGAGCCGCCACCGCGTCCCGGCGGTCGCCATCGTGCTCGACCTCGACCCGGCGATCGTCCTCGCCCGCAACGCGAGCCGCGCCGACCGTGTCGTGCCGACGTTCGCGGTCCGGCGCCAGCTGGGCGACGTGGCCCGCAGCCTCGGCCGCGGCGAGCTGGACGCGGAGGGGTTCTCGGCGATCCACCATGTCCGGACGCCGGAGGACCTCGACCGCCTCGAGATCCGGCGCGTCCGGGCTTGACGCCGCACCGCCGGGGGACGACAGTCGGCGCCGCACCCACGACGGAGACGAGGAGGCCACAGCGATGATGTCGGGCAGCCAGCCGATGCCGCCGGAGCCGGTGGCCGAGGAGCTCGAGGAGGCCGAGGAGGTCGACCGGGACGCCGAGCGGGCCAGGGTCGCGCTCGAGGAACAGGCGATGGCGGCGACCGACCGCAACGCGGCCGAGGCGGACGGAGTCGAGGCCGACGAGCCGGAGAAGCCGGGCCTAATCGAGCGCCTGCTCGATCTCGTCGAGGGCGGCGACGACGCGCCCGAGACGCAGACCGCCGAAGGCTGAGGCGAGGGCCTGATCGGCGGGCTCCCGGCTCGCGCGCCGTCGGCTGATCAGCCCCTGAGCCTCCTCCTCATGAAGCGCTTCGCCGCGGCCCTCGGCGCGCTCGCGTTCGTCCTCGGCGCGACGGCGCCGGCGATCGCGATCACCCTCCCGCCGACCCAGCCCGGCGTGTACGTCTACGACCTCGCGCGCATCTGGACGCCGGAGACGATCTCGTCGGCGAACGCGACGATCGCGGCGATCCGGCAGCGGACCCAGGCCGAGATCGCGGTCGTGTCCTGGCCGAGCGGCCTGTCGGACGTCTCGACCGACCTCGCCCAGAGCGACGCGCTGACGATCATGAACGCGTGGGGCGTGGGCCGGGCCGGTGTCGATGACGGGCTCGTCGTCCTTTTCGACCTCGACACGACGCTCCAGCACGGTCAGATCTACCTGTACACGGGCTCCGGGTTCAGGGCCATGTACCTCGCCGACGACGAGGCCGCGGCGATCGTCAACGACACGATGCTGCCGAAGGCGAAGGACGGCGACCTGGATGCGGCCCTCCTCGACGGCCTGGCGCGGATCGACCACGTCGTGCAGCCCGGAGGCAACCCCGATCGGGCCGGGCAGGCGCTCATCCACACGCTCGTCGCAGCGGCCATGGAAGGCGGGGCGCTGATCGTCCTCGTCCTGTTCGCCCGGACGTGGTGGCTCCGGGGCCGCGACGCCCGGGTCCCGACGATCGACGATTCCGTGCTGCTGCCGGCGCCACCGCCCGAGCTGACGCCGGCGCTCGCGGCCGTCCTCCGGAAGGACGAGGTCGACAACGAGGCGTTCACGGCGGCCCTCGTGGACCTCGGCCACCGGAACCTCGTCACGTTCTCGGAGCACAGCCAGCTCCTCGGCGGCCACAAGGTCGATCTCGTGATCCCATCCTCGGACACGTCGGACGCCGCCGTGGCCGACGCGCGGAAGCGGCCGCTCGGGACCGCGGAGCAGAGCCTGGCCGACGACATCCAGGCGCAGTCGATCGGCGGCGTGATCTCGGCGAGCCAGCTCCGGGCCGGAACCGGCCGGAAGCTCTTCGACGCGTTCAAGACCTCGCTCGGCAAGGCCGCCCTGGCCTCGGGCTGGTTCCGCGACGACCCGACGAAGCTGACGAGCGTCTGGCTCGGCGTCGGAATCGTGGTCGTGGTCGTCGCCGCGGGGGTCTTCTTCCTGTTCGGCATCGACCAGTCCAGCGATTCCTCGCGGCTGCTCCGCCCGGGCGCGGAGTACCTCGGCGCACCGATCCTGATCGGCGTCCTCATCGGCGCGGCGATCATCATGGCCCAGCGCTGGCTCGTCGCCCGGACGGAGTCCGGCGCCCAGACCCTGGCGATGGCCCTCGCCTACCGGAACACGCTCCGCTACGAGATCGGGCAGTCGGCGACGATCGACCAGGCCGTCGTGCGGACGACGAGCCGCCTGCCCTGGATCACGACGCCGGACGAGCTGACCGTGTGGGCCGTCGCCCTCGGCCTGAAGTCCGAGATCGACCAGCTGATCAAGCAGACCTTCCAGGCGAACCCGCAGGGCGGCTGGGCGCCGATCTGGTTCGTCGGGTCGGGCGGGTTCGCTTCCGTCGGCGACATGGGCAGCATGCTGTCATCGATCTCGACGACGAGCGCCTCGTCGTCGGGCGGCGGCTACGGCGGTGGGGGCGGTGGTGGTGGGGGCGGAGCCGGCGGCGGCTTCTAGGCCCGGAGCGGCCGGCGGTCAGCCGGCGAACGCCTGCCCGCCCGCGATGAGCACCACGCCGACGCCCGCGGCGAGCAGGCCGAGGACGTGCGACGGGCTGAGCCGCTCGCGGAGCACGCCGGCGGCGAGGAGGACCGTGGTCGCCGGATAGAGGGCCGAGAGCACGGCCGCGATCGCGAGCGGCCCAGTCTGGATCGCGACGAGGTAGGTCGCGGTGCCGCTCATGTCGAGCACGCCGACCGCCAGCGTCGCCGGCCACAGCTCGCGCGGGATTCGCCACGCCCGCCGTGTCGCGACGATGACGACGAGGCAGATGATCGTCTCGGTGGTCCGCAGGACGGCGAGAGGCGTGAAGACGAAGCCCGGATCGAGCCGCGAGATCGCCACGGCGAGGAGGCCGAGGGTGATCCCCGCGGCGAGGCCCCACCCGAGCCCGCTCGATGGCGCGCCCTCGCCTGCCGGGGCGCGGGCGATGGTCGCGACGCTCGCGATCGCGATGCCGATCCCGGCCATGACGATCGGCGGCGGAGCGCCCTGGATCGCGAACCCGAACGCCACGGGGATCCCGGCGACGAGGATGCCCGCGACCGGAGCGACGACGCCCATCCGCCCGGACGACAGGCCGTGGTACAGGAACCCGAGGCCGGTCACGCCGAGGACGCCGCTGACGATCGACCAGGTCACGTCGCTGGTGGGCATCAACGGCTCGCCGTGGATCGTGATGAGCGGCAGCGCGATGAGCACGCCGATCAGCTGGCTCACGGCCATCACGCCGAAGAGCGGCGCACGCTTCGTCGCCACGCCGGCGACGAAGTCCGAGAGGCCCCAGATGCCCGACGAGGCGAGGCCGAGGACGACGACCGCGAGGGTCGGCGGGAGCGAGTCGCCGGGCAAGCGCGGGAACCGCCGTCCGATCGCCGCGGCGATCAGGCCGGGGCGACCTCCGGGTCGGGAGCGTTGCGATCGATGGGCGGCGGGGGCACGGGCTCGCCGATCGGCGGGGGCTCGCCGACCGCCGACGCGGATCCAGCGGGCGCGGCTCCCGGCGGCCCTGCGGCGTCCGGCTCCGCGGCACCGTTCGTGGCCGGCTCGGCGTCGGGTGTCAGCGCCGTGGGACCGGGCAGGATCGAGACCTTGTCGGCCGTCCTGTCGTAGCGCGACGACGTCGTCAGGTAGATGACCTGGAAGTCGGCGCTGATCTCCTTGAGGAGCTGCAGGGCGCGCTTGGCCCGATCGTCGTCGAGGGTCACGAACGGATCGTCGAGGACGAGCGGCGGACGCCGGTCCCCGGTGACGAGCCGGACGAGGCCGATCCGGGCGGCGAGGTACACGAGGTCGAGGGTGCCCTGGCTGAGGACCGAGACGTCGACCCAGTCGCCGAGCTCCGGCGCGAACACCCGGATCCCGAGATCCTGGTCGTCGACCTTGACGCGGCGGTAGCGGCCGGCGGTCACGCGATCGAGATCGCCGACCATCCGCCGCTCGAGGTAGCGGGTCGCGGTCCGGATCGTCGCCCGCTCGGCGGCTTCGAGTGCCCGGAGGGTCGTGTCGTAGACGCGGGCTCGGCGCTGGAGGTGGGCGAGCTGCTCGCTCCAGGTCGCGACGTGCTCGGCGTGGGTCGCGACCTCCTCGGCGTCGATCGCGTTCTGGTCGACGCGGGCGCGGGCGCCCGCCTCCTCATCGCGGACGATCCCGAGCGTCCGGTCCGCGTCGGCGACCTCGACCTCGAGGCGCTCGCGAGCGCGCGCCTCGCGGGCGATCGGCCCGAGCTCCTCGAGCGCGCCGGACTTCTGCTCGATCTCCGCCGCGGCGGCATCGCGCGCCTGCGGCAGCGTGCCGATCGGCTCGCGCCCGACGAGGCCCTCCAGCTGGGCCCGCAGCCGGAGGATGCTGTTCTCGTGGGCCTCGGATCGGTCCATGAGGTCCTGGACGGCGGCGAGATCCGGCAGGCTGATCGACGAGAGCTGGTTCTGGAGGAGGACCTCGGCCATCTGGAGCTCGTTCTCGAGCTGGGAGCGACCGCGGAGGCGGCGCTCGATCTCCGCCTCGCGCAGGTCCTTCGTCTTGCGGAAGTCCATGGCCCGGATCCGCTGGCGCCGGCCGATCATCGCCAGGATGACCCCGACGAACAGGAGGATGACCGCGATCGCCGGCGTCCCCGGGATGTCGATCGGCGCGCCGGGGATCTGGATCTGGACGGACGGCAGCCGGACCGGCAGCTTCGTGAGGGTGTCGGCAAGCACGAGGGCCACCGAGACGAGGATGAACACGACGGCGATCGCGGCCGTCGGGCGCCACGCCCGCGGCGTCGGCTCCTGGACCTCGAACTTGACCTCGACCTCGCCCTCGAGGCGGGCTTTCAGCTCGCGGATCCGGGCGTCGGCGTCCCGGACCTTGCCGAGGATCTCGCGGAGGAGCGGCAGCTCCATCTGCGACGGGCGCGCGGCCTCGAGCTTCGCGATCTCGTCGGCGACGTCGACGGCGGCCCGGTAGCGCTCGAACCGCTGCTTCGCGACGTCGCGCTCGGTCGACAGCCGCTCCGCGAGCCGCGCCTTGTCCAGCAGGGAGCGCTTCTGGACGAGCGCGGCCTCGGCGGTGACCCGGCGATCGCGGGCTGTCGCCAGCGCATCGCGATCCTTCTCCAGCTGGCCAAGGGCCGCCTCGCCGTTCCTGAGGGCCGCCGCCGACTGGGCGAGGGCGGCCTCGGCGACCTTGATCTGGCCCGGGTTCTTGTCGCCCTTCGTGTTGAGGAGGAACAGCGCGCGTTCCAGCTTGCGGCGGGCCCGGCTCGTACCCCGGTCGCCGCCCGAGATCGAGGCCTGGAGGCGATCGCGGAGGGCGGCCTCGTCGCGATCGAGCCCGTCGAGCTCGTGGTGACGGACGGACGCGGTCGAGCGGAAGAAGGCCTCGGACGGGATCCCGGTCAGCTCGGCCATGACCTGATCGGCGAGGGCCGGATCGGTGATGGTCTGCCCGTCGGTCCGCAGGTCGACGGTGCCCTTCGAGCCGCGGAAGGCCTTCTCGAGCGAGCCGGCCTCGACCCCGTCCTCGACCTCCTGTTCGAACTCGAGGCGGACCCACGGCCGGTCGTCCTCGCCGGCCTTCCACGACCGCAGGCTGTCGAGATCGCCGGAGCTCGACGTGACCCGGCGGGTGAGCGCCAGCTCGAGGGCGCGCTGGATCGTCGTCTTGCCCGACTCGTTGGGGCCTCGAACGACGTTGAGGCCGGGCGCCAGCTGCAGGTCGAGATCGGCGTGGCGTCGCACGTTGCGGACCTGGAGCCGGGAGATCCTCACAGGGTGACCTCCTCGCCGGCGAGGAGGAGCCGTCCGAGGCGAAGGGCGTCCCGCAGCTCGGCCGCCGCGTCGCGCGCTGGGTCGGCGCCGTCGCCGGCCGCCCCGACGCCGTCGTCGGGACCCGACTCCAGGGCGCCGGCCTCGGCCTCGGCGATCTGGGCCTCCATGTCGCGGATGAACGCACCGAGCACGGTGTCGGGCAGGGGCACCGTCCCATCCGTCAGCGGCGCGATCGAGCGATCGCGGATCCGGAGCTTCAGGAACCGCTCGCCGAGCTCGTTCTCGACCTCGTCGGTCGAGAGGTCCAGGACGTCGGGGCGGACGCCGATGAGCTGGACGTCGAGGACGAGGTCCGGGTCGGCCTTCGCGGCCAGCGTCTCGACGAGGGCCGGCTGGGAGCCCAACGTCGCCGCGTCGAGCTCGAGGCGCTCGAAGCGGGTCCTGCCGACCTTCCGCTCCTGGACGTCGACCTGCTTCGTCTCGCCGGGCTTGTCGAGTGAGACCAGCAGGACGTTCCCCGCCCGGTCCTGGTCCATCGCCACGGCTTCGGGGGCGCCCGAGTACGCGTAGATCGTGTCGCCGGCCCTGTCCTTCAGGGTCGAGTGCCAGTGGCCAAGGGCGAGGTAGTCGAGATGGCTGGCGGCGATCTGCTCGACCGTGATCACGACATCATCGCCATCGGTCCGATCGGGGATCGCGACCGCCGCGTGCAGGAGCCCGACGTGCCAGGTGGCCCGATGGTCCGTCGCTGCGTCGAGGTTGAGGAGCGGTGATTCGGGGGCCCGTTTCGTGGCGAAGCAGCGGCCGTGGACGACGACGTCCAGCGCCGGCAGGTGGATCTCGGTGTGGTCCGGGTCGAGGACCGTCACGAGGTCCGTGCCGAGGGCGCCCGACATCGCCGGGATGTCGTAAGTCCGGTAGATCGAGGCGCGGTCGTAGACGTCGTGCGTGCCCGGGATCAGCACGGTCCGGATCCGGGCCTCGACGAGGCGCCGGAGCTGGGACGCGGCCCGCTCAACGGAGCGCCGCGGCTGGACGTTCGAATCGAAGAGGTCGCCGGCGATCAGGAAGAGGTCGACGCGCTCGGCGAGGGCCAGGTCGACGGAGGCCACGAACGCGGCGAACTGCCGTTCCCGCTGGGCCACGGCCTGGTCGCCGAGGTCCGCATGCCGGGCGCCCAGATGGACGTCGGCGGTGTGGACCAGACGCAGCATCGGCGGAGCGGTCCCTCCTGCGATCCCCTACTCCGGAGGGCCTGGCGAGCGGGGCGCCCCCATTGCTCCCCGCCCGCCTGACCGTACCGTCGCAGGCCATTGTGACAGGTCGGCTGGCACGGTCAGTCAGGCCGGAGACGCTCGTCCGCGAGGTCGATTCGGCTCCGTCAACGGACCGACGGCGCGAACCGCCGAGGCGTTGTACCGTGGGGACACATTCACCGGCTCGCCCCGCGCTTGGGACTCCGGTTCGGCACCAAGGGTCGCGCGGCGCCGGCTGAACGGCCGATCTCCGCGATGCCGACGGAGCCCACCGAGGCAGCCAGCTCACTCGCGATCCACGCGCTCCGGAGGCATCTCGTGACGTACACCGACCGATCGATCACCTGCGTCGACTGCGGCCAGGAGTTCATCCATTCCGCCGACGATCAGGCCTACTACGCCGAGAAGGGCTTCGCCTCCGACCCGAAGCGCTGCGTGAGCTGCCGGGCCAGCCGCCGCGCCGCCCGCGAAGCCGGCTCCTCGTACGGCGCCCAGGACCTCGGCGGCCCGCGCGGCTACGAGCGCAGCGCCCCGACCCGCGAGTACTTCGCGGTCCTGTGCTCCGAGTGCGGCAACCAGGCGCAGGTCCCGTTCAAGCCCCGGATGGACCGCCCGGTCTACTGCTCCGACTGCTTCCGCAAGGTCCACCCCGACTGACCTCGTCCCGGGCCGACGGGCGTGGTGCCCATGACCTCAGGCCCACAGCCGGCCGCCGCGTACGCGATGGCGGGCCGCTTCGCGGCGGACCGCTCGATGGCCGCTCGGGAACAGGCTGCGACGCCGGCCGCTCGATGGCCGGCCTGTTCGAGGCGGGCGCCCAGCCGCCGCCACCCGGCACTTCATGTCATACGAACGCAACCAGGGCAATGGGCCGGGAATCCGGGTTCCAGCACGTCGTGTGGCGCGCCACGACCGGCTGATTCATCTCGCCGCGAGCGTGGCTCGGGACGAATCCGGGGTGACCAGCGGCGAGGCGGAGCCTGCAGCGACGCTAACGCTCGGGTGGCGTGCGTCTGGCACACATCGCGGGAGCCGCGGCGAGGCTCGGTCGGGCGCGACATCGTGGCGGCCGGGGCGGCCACGGCCCCCGGGGCGGCCGCGTCGACGGGTAGCGACCAGGCGAGTGACACGGGACCCGTCGATCCAACCCGAAGGATCGAACCCATAGACTGACGGCGTGACCCGCACCGAGCGCGCGACCCTGGCGGCGGCCGTGCTCGGCTCGGCGATCGTCTTCCTCGACGGCTCGATCGTGAACCTGGCGCTCAACCAGATCGGGAACGACCTTCCGTCCACGATCCTCGGCCGGCTCGAGGGCCAGGCGTACGTCTCGACGGGATACCTGGCGACGCTGGCCGCCCTGCTGATCTTGGCCGGCGCGCTCGGCGACTACTACGGCCGGCGCCGCGTCTTCCTGATGGGCCTCGTCGGTTTCGGGATCACGTCGGCGATCTGCGGCCTCGCCCCCAACCTCGAGCTGCTCGTGGTCGCCCGGATCTTCCAGGGCATCGCCGGAGCCCTGCTCGTGCCCGGGGCCCTGGCGATCATCACGGCGACGTTCGACGGACCCGCCCGCGGCCGGGCGTTCGGGATCTGGGCGGCCGCGACGACCGGCGTCACGACCTTCGGGCCGCCGCTCGGCGGCATCCTCGTCCAGCTCGTCTCGTGGCGCAGCGCCTTCCTGATCAATATCCCGCTCGTCATCGTCGCGGTGTGGCTCACCACCCGGTTCATGCGCGAGACCAGGGACGAGACGGCAAGCGGACACTTCGACTGGCTCGGAGCATTTGTCGCCGCGGTGGCGATCGGCGGCCTCTCGTTCGGGATCATCCGCGGCCAGCAGAAGGAGTGGCAGGACCCGGTCGCCTGGACGGCGATCGTCGTCGGGGCCGTCGGCTTCGTGATCTTCCCGTTCCTCATGGCGAAGCGCGCCCACCCCCTCGTGCCGCTCAGCCTCTTCCGGAGCCGAGCCTTCACGGCGATCAACATCTCGACCCTGCTGATCTACGGGGCGCTGTACGCGAACTTCACGTTCCAGGCCCTCTTCATGCAGGGGACGCTCGGCTACTCGCCACTCGGCGCCGCGCTCATCGGCCTGCCGAGCGGGCTGATCCTCACGTTCCTCTCGACCCGCGTCGGCACGATCGCCGGCCGGGTCGGGGCACGCCGGTTCCTCGTCGCCGGGCCGCTGATCATGGCCGCCGGCCTGCTGTGGTGGCTGCGCGTCCCGGCCACCTCGACGCCGTGGACGGCCAACCCGGCGATCCCCGCGACGCTGGCGCCACCGCTCTCGGTGTTCACCGATCCACTGCCGTCAGTGCTCCTGTTCGGCTTCGGGATCGCCCTCGTCGTCGCGCCCTTGACGTCGACGCTGATGAGCTCGATCCCGGTCCGGAATGCCGGCCTCGGCTCGGCGATCAACAACGCCCTCTCGCGGATCGGCTCGCCGATCGTGAGCCCGCTCCTGTTTGTCGTGGTCAGCAACACCTTCTACTCGGCCCTCGCGACGGCGTCGCCGGGCACGGACCCGGGCTCGGCCAGCCTCCGAGCGACGTTCTCGCCCCTCGCGCCACCGCCGGCCGGCGCGGATCCGGGGGTGGCCGCCGCCGCGCATCTCGCCTCGACCGATGCCTACCACCTCGCGGTGATCGTGTGCGCCGTCCTGTTCATCGCGGGCGCGATCGTCAACTTCGTGGGGCTGCGTGGCACGGGCGCCACCTCCGCCGAGCCAGCGTCGGCCGAACCGGTCGCGGCAGCGCCCGGCTGAGGCCCTCCTCCAGACAGGCGAAGAGGCGGACCGGCCAACGGCCCGCCTCGACGGTTGACGCCCCCCGGCTCGTCGGCCGGGATGGTTTCGGGATGTTCCCGGCTCGTCCGCCGGGACGGGTTTCGGCCCTTCCCGGCTGGTCGCCGGGGCGGCCGCTCGGGTTCAGGCCTTCTTGGGCTGGGCCTGGTATTCCTTCCAGGCGCCCCAGACCATCACGAGCGACCCGACGAGCGAGCCGAGCAGCGCGATGACGTAGGCACCGCCGTAGAAGATCGCGAGGAAGCCGAAGATGCTCAGCAGGCCGAGGAGGCCGAAGAGCGCCGCGATCGCGGTGACCACCAGGACGATCGTGGCCACGGGCGCCGGCCAGGTCATGTTCGGCGAGCTGTACTTCAGCCAGTAGACGACGAGGACGATGATCGCCGTGATGAACCCGTAGCTGATCCCCCCGGTCACCAGCCCGACCAGCCACGAGATGATCGAGATGATCGCGCCGTAGCCGACGATCTTCTCGTTCGCGTTGAGCTTGGCCCACCACTCCTGGATCTGCACTGCCATCCTCCGCATGTGTCAGCCCACATCCGCGCATTCGCGCCGGCGTGCGGCCGCTAGCGTAGTCCCCGATCCCGCTGATCGGAAGCCCCGAGCCGATCCACGATCGATTGCAGGTCCTCGGGCCGGTCGACGTCGACGAGGCTGCCGCCGTCCGGATCCACGGCTCGCCACTCGGCCTCGGGCACCCCGCTGGTCCGGAGGCGGTCGAGGAGCGATCGCAGCGACCGGTCTCCCCGGCCGAGCGCGGTCATGGAGGCGGCGCGAGCGGGCGCGACGCGAAGGGCCGCCGGCAGCGGCCGGCGATCGCCCGCGACGTCGAGGACGGCGGCTTCCGGCGGGCCAGGCGGATCGCCGCGTCCGAGCTCCGCGAGCAGTCGCCGGAGCAGCGCCGGCCGGACCAGCGGCATGTCGCCACCGATCACGATCGCGAGGTTCTCGTCGGTCGCGGCGAGCCCCGCGGCGAGGCCGACGAGCGGGCCGCCGAATGGCTCTGGGTCGATCACGAACCGCGCGCCTGGACGGAGGGCAACGTTCGCCGACCCGGGAGCCAGCACGACGATGACCTCCTCGGCGACCGCCGTCGCCGCCGCGACGGCGTGGTCGAGCAGGGGCCGGCCGTCGAGGATCGCCTCGAGCTTCGATCCACCGAACCGCGACGACTGCCCGCCGGCGAGGACGATCGCGGCGGTCATGCCGGAACGGGCGGCTTCGGCGCCCGCGGGCCCGGGACGTGGCCCTCGGGCGTGCGCTTGAGGATCTCGCGGCGATCGAGGTCCTCAAGGATCGCAAGCACGTACCGTCGGCTCGTGCCGGTCGCGTCCCGGAACGCCGCGGGCGTCAGGGCGCCGATCGTCGCGAGGTCGAGGGCCTGCCGAGCCAGATCCCGATAGGTCGAGGTCGCCCAGGCGAGGTCGGCTTCGAGCCGGATCAGCCGGCCGGCGGCGAACAACGCCCGGACGCCCTCGGGGGAGCAGCCGGCCGACCGGGCGGCCTCGGAGAGCGGCAGCGGAGCCGGGACCGCGAGGAGCCGCTCGAGGCGGTCCATCGCGGCCGAGGTCTCCGGTGGGATCGCCGGCCCGGCCGATGGATCCCGAAGCTGGTCGCCGCCGCGAGCGACGCGGCCCCGGCCGACGAGGTCGCCGATCACCGCGTCGACGGCCTGGATCGCCGCGGGCCCCGCGTCGCGGTCGAGGGCCGAACGGCGGCGAAGGCTGCGGAGCGCGATCGATCGAACATCGGCCACCGATCGGCCCGCGCTGCCGCTGACGGTGCCGAGGATGTCGGCCTCGAGCGCCGCGATGACGTCCGGCGCGAGCACGAGCCCGGTTGCCGGACCGCTCGCCGCTGCCTCGCGCTCGCCCGCGGAGGCGAGCGCGTTCCGGACGGCCATGACGCGAGCTGCCGGAAGCGCGCCATGCAGGGCGACGAGGGCATCGGCCGCGGCCGCGGCGTCGGCCGATTCGACCGCCTCGGCGAGGGCTCGTGCCCGCTCCACGTTGATTCGGCGACGAGCCACGCCGCGCGGGGCGATCGGATCGAGCACCCGGAGGGACGCGATCGGGAGGCCCGGCGAGGGCCGGCGGAGCACGCCCCGGTCGCCGACGAAGGTCGCCACCGGCTCGGTGAGTCGGATCCGGACCCCGATCGAGCCATCGTCGAGATCGATCGCCTCGCGGCCCCGGGTCCGCACCTCCGCGTCGACCTGGCCGGTCCCGAGGTGGAGCCGCAGGACGGTGCCGTGGGCGGGCGGCCAGCGCTCGCCCGAGCGGCCTGCGAGATCCACGATCGCCCGAAGGCGAACGAAGGGCCGATCGGACGGCTCGATCCCCGGATCGCCCGTGAGCACGTGGCCGCGCCGGAGCTGCCCTGCTGCGATACCGGCGACGTTCAACGCGGTCCGGCCGCCGTCATGCGCGTCCGCCGACCTGTTGTGGACCTCGAGACCGCGGACGCGCACGGGCTGCCCGCCCGGCTCGAGACGCAGGATGTCGCCAGCAGCGATCGTGCCGCCGCGCAGCGATCCCGTGACCACCACGCCTCGACCCTTCACCGTGAACACCCGGTCGATGGCGAGCCGGCGGGGGCCGGCGGGAGCGGCCTGCCTCCGGACCGCGACCCGGTCACGAAGCGCGTGAAGCGCGGCGACGACGCCGGGCACGCCCGCCCCGCTCACGCCGGATGCCACGAGGATCGGCGAGCCCTCGAGGGTCGTCCGATCGAGAAGCGCCTGGACGTCGGCGGCCACCTCGTCGATCCGAGCGGCAGCGACCGCGTCGGCCTTCGTCACGACCGCGACCCCGTCGCGGATCCCGAGCCCGTCGAGCAGCTCGAGGTGCTCCAGCGTCTGCGGCCGCGGTCCGTCGTCGGCGGCGACCACGAGCAGCGCCGCGTCGATCTCGCCCGCCCCGACCAGCATGTTGCCGACGTATCGGTCGTGCCCGGGCACGTCCACGAAGTCGAGGCTCGTGCCGTCGTCGAGGTCGAGGTGGGCATAGCCGACGTCGATCGTCAGGCCGCGAGCTCGCTCCTCGGGCAGGCGGTCGGCATCGATGCCGGTGATCGCCCGGAGCAGGGTCGTCTTGCCATGGTCGATGTGGCCGGCGGTGCCGATGACGACCGTCGCCATCGGTCAGGCGGCCAGGGCCCGGGCGATTGCCTCCGCCAGGTCGTCGTCCCGGTCGGGCTCGACGGTCCGGAGATCGAGGATGACGCGCCGGTCCTCGATCCGGCCGACGACGGCCGGTCGTCCGGTCCGCAGCGCCTTCGCGAGCGCGTCAGCGCGCCGGGTCCCGAGCGCGAGCCCGCGCGACGGCAGGCCGACCCCCGGCAGCGCCCCGCCCCCGAACGTCGCCTCGGTCTCGATCGCCAGCGTCCCGGTCCGGGTCGCGAGGGCAGCCGCGCGCGTCGCCAGGGCCGAGACCGGCGCCGAGACGGCACGCCAGAGCGGGACCTCCTCGACCGCTCGGCCGGACCGATAGAGGCCCAGCGTCGCCGCCACCGCCGAGAGCGTGACCTTGTCCGGTCGCATCGCCCGGGCCAGCGGGTCGCGCCGGATCCGGTCGACGAGGTCGTGTCGACCGACGACGAGCCCGGCCTGCGGCCCGCCCACGAGCTTGTCGCCGCTGAACGTCACGATGTCGGCCCCGGCGGCGAGCCGCTCCCGCGGCTCGGGCTCGTGCGGCAGGCCGAATCGAGCGGTGTCGAGGAGCGCCCCGGACCCGAGATCGTCGACAACGATCGCCCCGTGGGCGTGGGCGAGGCCAGCGACCGCCTCGAGATCGGGGTCCTCGACGAAGCCTTCCTGGCGGAAGTTGGAGCGATGGACGCGGAGGACCACGCCCGCCCGCCGCTCCTCCAGCGCCGCCTCGAAGTCGGCGGCCCGCGTGCGATTGGTGGTCCCGACCTCGACGAGGCGAGCCCCGGCGCGGCGGATGATCTCGGGGATGCGCACGCCGCCGCCGATCTCGACGAGCTCGCCCCGCGACACGACGACCGGGCCGCCACGGCCCGCGAGGCCGACCGCGAGGGCAACGGCGGCGGCGTTGTTGTTCGTGACGAGGGCGTCCTGCGCGCCGGTCAGGTCGACGAGCAGGTCCTCGGCGGCCCGATAGCGACGCCCGCGCCGGCCGGTGTCCGCGTCCAGCTCGAGCAGCAGCGCCGACGCGGCGGCCGCTCCCGCCGCCTCGATCGCGACGGCGGGCCACGCCGCGCGCCCGAGGTTCGTGTGGATGAGCACGCCGGTCGCGTTGATCACGAGCGGCGGCTCGGCGGCCCGATCCCGCGCATCGAGCCACGCGGCGGCTTCCTCGGCCAGGAGCTCGGGCGATCGGGCGCCAGCGCCGGTCTCCGCCGCGAGCCGATCCCGCTCGGCCGCCACCGCCGATCGAGCCGCGTCGAGCAGCGCCGCCGGGTCGCGACCGTCGGCGCTCCTCCGGAGGACGGCGAGGACGCGCTCGACGCTCGGCGGTCGGCTCGCGGTCGTCACGTCGGAGACACCTCCTGGCGGGAGCGCGTGGGAGTCGAACCCACCGCGCGACGCCAAGCGCCGCGCCACTCGTTTTGAAGACGAGGGAGCCCACCGGGACCCCTCCGCTCCCGGTTCGAATGGTGCACCTATGATCCGGCTCGTGGTGCAGACGCGAGAGCGGATTCGCCTCACCGAGCTGACCGAATGCGGCGGTTGCGCCGCGAAGCTCGGGGCCGACGTGCTCGAGGAGGCGCTCGCCGGGCTCGCCGTGGCCGGCGGCGGGCAACGTCCGGCCGAGCTGATCGCCGGTCTCGATCCGCCCGATGACGCCGCAGTCCACCTCGTCGCGCCGGACGTCGCGGTGATCGGGACCCTCGACTTCTTCCCGCCGATCGTCGACGACCCGTTCACCTACGGCGAGATCGCCGCGGCCAACGCCCTCTCCGATGTCTTCGCGATGGGCGGTCGGGTGCTGTTCGCGCTATCCGTCGCGGCCATGCCCGAGGATCTGCCGGTGGCGTCGTTCCGGGCCATCCTCGACGGAGCCGCCTCGGTCGTCCGCGAGGCGGGCGGGATCCTGGCCGGCGGCCACACGATCCGCGACCCCGAGCCGAAGTACGGGCTCGCGGTCGTCGGTGTGGCTCACCCGGATCGGCTGCTCCGCAAGGGCGGCGCCCAGCCGGGCGATCGCCTCGTGCTGACCAAGGCGCTCGGAACCGGGCTCCTGGTCAGCGGCCATCGCCAGGGAAAGGCCTCCGACGCGGACCTCGATGGCGCCATCGTTGCGATGCGGGCCCTGAATCGCGAGGCCGCCGACGTCCTCGTCTCGCACGACGTCCGGGGCGCCACCGACGTGACCGGCTTCGGCCTCCTCGGCCACGGGCTCGAGATGGCCCGGGCGTCCGGCACGGCATTCGTCTTCGAGGCCACGGCGTTGCCCGCCCTGCCCGGCGCGCTCGACGCTGCTCGAGCGGGCGTCGAGACCGGCGGGGCCGCCCACAACCGCCGGTTCGTCGCCGGGTCCCTGACGGTCGGGCTCGACCTTCCGCCGGAGCTCGTCACGCTGGCCCACGATCCCCAGACCTCGGGCGGGCTGCTCGCGTCGATCCCGCCGAGCCAGGTCGAATTCGTCGATGCGGCGCTCTCCGCCGCCGGCGTCGACCACTGGTGGATCGGCCACGTGGAAGCCGCCGCCGAGCCCTCGCTCCGGCTCGCATCGCCCCGCCGAAGGCCCGCGGCGTAGACTCGGGCGACCGGCCCAGATCGGGTCGGCGATGAGCCACTGCTGACGCGCGGAGGATCCGTTGCCGAAGTCGTACGTTTGTCTGACCCAGCCCCTCGTGCGAGACACGAAGGGCGGCGAGCTCCGTCCCGCGACGTGGGACGAGGCGCTCGACCGGACCGTCGCGGGACTCCGGGCCGCGCTCGCGAAGCGTCGCGAGGGCGAGCCGGTCCCGATCGGGATTTTCAGCTGCTCGAAGGCGACGAACGAGGTCAACTTCGCGGCGCAGAAGCTTTCCCGGCAGGTCCTGGGCAGCAACAACATCGACAGCTGCAACCGCACCTGACACGCCCCTTCTGTCGCCGGTCTGGCGACCGTGTTCGGGGCCGGTGGCGGCACCAGCTCATATCGCGAGGCTGAAGAGACCGATCTGATCGTGCTCTGGGGCTCGAACGCCCGGGAGACCCATCCGATCTTCTTCCACCACCTCCTGCGCGGCGTCCGCAACGGCGCCCGGCTGTTCGCGGTCGACCCGCGCCGGACGTCCTCGGCCGAGTGGGCCGATTCGTGGCTCGGGCTCGATGTCGGCAGCGACATCTCGCTGGCCAACGGGATCGCCCGGGAGATCATCCACGCCGGCCTCGCGAACCGCGAGTTCATCGGGCGGGCCACCGACCACTACGAGGACTACGCAGCGACGGTCGAGGCCTACCCGCTCGACCGCGTCGAGCAGGATACCGGCGTGCCGGCAGCCGCCATCCGCGAGCTCGCGCACGCCTACGCCTCGGCCGACCGGGCGATGATCTGCTGGACGCTGGGCATCACCGAGCACCACAACGCGGTCGACAACGTCCTCGCGCTCATCGACCTCGCGCTGCTGACAGGCCATGTGGGGAAGTACGGATCGGGCCTGAACCCGCTCCGCGGCCAGAACAACGTCCAGGGCGGCGGCGACATGGGCGCCCTGCCCGACCGCCTGCCGGGCTTCCAGCACGTCGAGAACGACGCGCTCCGGCAGCGCTGCGAGATTGTCTGGGGCTGCGACCTGCCGGCGAAGCGCGGCTGGCACCTGTCCGGCATGTTCGAGGCGATGGATCGCGGCGACCTGACCGCGCTCTACGTCATCGGCGAGAACCCGCTCCAGTCCGAGGCCGACCGGCACATCACCGAGCGGCGCCTCCGGGGCCTCGACTTCATGGTGGTCCAGGACATCGTCATGACGGCCACCGCCGAGATCGCCGACGTCGTCCTGCCGGCCGCCGCGGGCTGGGCCGAGTCGGAGGGCACCGTTACGAACTCCGAGCGACGCGTCCAGCGGGTGCGCAAGGCCCTCGAGCCGCCGGGCGACGCCCGCGACGACCTCTGGATCATCTACGAGCTCGCCCGGCGGATGGGCAAGGACTGGGGCGAGGCCTCGGCCGAGCACACCTGGAACGAGGTCCGGGTCATCTCGCCAGTCCACCGCGGGATGACGTACAGGCGCCTCGAGGAGCTCGGCGGCATCCAGTGGCCGTGCTACGACGAGGACCACCCCGGTGAGCTGTTCCTCCATTCCCGGCTGCAGGAGAACCCCGTGCCCGGGCTGCGGGCGCCGTTCGTGCCGGTCGAGCACGATCCGCCGGTCGACACGCTCACCGACGAGTTCCCGATGCGGCTGACGACGGGTCGCCGGCTCGACTCCTACAACACCGGCGTCCAGACCGGCTCGTTCCGCTCGCCGATGCGCCGCGGCGAGACGCTCGACCTCTCGCCCGAGGACATCGAGCGGCTGGGCCTGACCGAAGGCGAGCGGGTCCGGATCAGCTCACGTCGCGGCCAGGTCGAGGCGCCGGTGCGCGCCGACTCGGGGCTGCGGCCCGGCCTCGCGTTCATGACGCTGCACTTCCAAGACGACGTCGCCACCAACCTCCTGACGATCGACGCCACGGACCCGAAGTCCGGCACGGCCGAGTTCAAGGCAACGGCGATCCGCGTCGAGAGGCTCGAGACCGCCGAGCAGCCCGAGGCGCCCGTCCCGGCCTAGGGGCGAGGCGCCTCGGGCTGTCAGCCCAGCGCGCCGACCTGGGCGAGGAACGCCGGCGTCTCGAAGTAGACCCGGCCCCGCACGACCTTCCCGTCCTCGAGGTCGTAGGCGACCGCGAGCGGGACCCTGACCTCCTTGCCCGTCGCGGGCACACCGGCGAACTCGCCCGTGTGGCGGCCCACGAAGTCCCACTCCCCGACGGCCCGCCCCTCGCCGACGAGGAGCCGCTCGTTGATCGCCTCGGCGTGGAAGGCCTGCTGGTGGAAGTAGGTGAGCATCGCCGCGATCGCGGCCGGGCCGCGGAACTCCTGGCCCGTCGCCATGACCGTGAAGCACACGTCCGGGGCCATGATCTCGAGGTCGCTGTGGCCGGACTCGAGGTAGCGGCTGATCGTCGCTCGCGTCTCGTCGACGCTCATCGTCCGCATCGTCGTCGCCGTCATCGGGGTTCCTCCCTTCACGTCGTGGGGGCCGGTGGCGGCCCGCTGGGTGCAATGTCGCCACCGCGCGTTCCCGCGCCGTTCCCGCTGCGGTACGGTGTCGGCCGTTGGGAAGAGAGATGGCCGCGGGGAAGCTTCGGGCGCGCCTGCTCGGTGGCTTCGAGCTCGGCGTCGGCGACGGGGTGGTCGCGGCGTCGGCGTTCGAGCGCCCGTCGGGCCTCCGACTGCTCAAGCTCCTCCTCGTCACGCCCGGCCATCGTCTCCGGCGCGAGGAGGCGGCCGAGCTGCTCTGGCCCGACGCCGACCCGGAGCGGAGCGGCGCGAACCTGCGGAAGGCGATCCACTTCGCCCGCCGCGGCCTCGCGTCGGCACACCCGGGAGCGGAGGCGATCGTCGATGCCGACGGCCGGGAGGTGTGGCTCGATCGTGATCGGCTCGAGGTGATCGACGCCGACGAGCTTGCCGGCGCGATCGGCAGGGTCGAGGCTCGCCAGCGCGCCGGCGACGACCGCCTCGGCTCCGCCCTCGCGATCCTCGCCCGGTCCGGCGGCGAGACGCTGCTGCCCGCCGACCCGTACGAGCCCTGGCTCGAGCCCGCCCGGGAGGGCCTCCGCCAGCGCGCCCTCGAGGCGCTCGTCGTCGGAGCGGAGGCCGCCCGCGCTTCCGCGGATCGGGCCTCGGCGCTCGCCCTGGCCGGTCGAGCCCTGGCCCTGGAGCCGGCCGAGGAGCGGGCCCATCGGCTGCTCATCGAGCTCCACCTCGACGCCGGCGAGCTCCACGCCGCCCGGCGGCAGCTGCAGTCCTGCCGGCAGGCCGTCGCCGAGGCGTATGGCGTCGAGCCGGACCCGGCGCTGGCGACGCTCATCGCCGAGGCCACGGCAAGCCGGCCGAAGGCCGAGCGCGGCCCGATCGAGGCGCCGATCGTCGGACGCCGCGCGGAGCTCGAGCGAGCCCGGGCCGCGATCGACGGGGTGGCCGCCGGCGCACGCGCCGGCGCGATCCTGATCCGGGGCCAGGCCGGGATCGGCAAGTCGCGGGTGCTCCGCGAGGTCGTCGCCGAGGTGCGAGCCGCGGGCTGGTCCGTGCTCGAGCTGCGGGGCCTGGAGGACGCCGTGAGCGCACCGTTCGCTCCGGTGGCCCAGGCGATCGTCGCCGGGCTGGATGGCGATCTCGGGCTCGTTCCCGAGCCGGCCCGGAGCGCGATTCGCTTCGCCGATCCCACAGCCTCGGCGGCCGCGCCGGCCGTCGCGTTCGGCTCGGACGCTCCGGTCCAGCGGGGCCTGCTCGATGCGCTCGCCGAGGTCGGCCCCCGTGAGGTGCCCATCGCGCTGGCCGTCGACGATGCGCAATGGCTCGACCGGGCCAGCCTCGAGCTGCTCGAGGCCGCGATCGGCGGTTCCGCCGCGCGATCCGGCCTCGTCGTCGTGACGGTTCGGGACGAGCCGTCGCTCGTCAGCGGTCCCGTGAGCGTCGTCCTGGCAGCCGTCGAGCGAACGGGCGGCACCGATGTCAGGCTCGGTCCACTGGCCGAGGCCGAGATCCGCGACGTCATCGAACGGGATGTCGCGGGCGGACCGATCGCCGACGACCTCGCCGCCGCGATCGGCCAGCTCTCGGCGGGCGCGCCGCTGTTCGCCGCGGACCTGTTCCGTTCGGCGCGGGAGACCGCCCTCGTCGAAGAGCGGGACGGTCGCTGGTCGTTCCGGCGGGGCGTCACGTCCCTCCAGGTCCCCGAGAGCATCGTTCGCCTCGTCGACCGCCGCATCTCCCGGATGGGCCCGGTCCAACGGCTCATCCTGGCCACGGCCGCCGAGCTCGGCGACGTCGTGGCCTTCGATGATCTCGTCGAGACGGGCTCTGGCCCGGACGAGGTCCTCGACGCCGTCGACGCCGCGCTAGCCGCAGGGCTCGTCGTCGAGCGCGAGGGTCGTTACGCCTTCGCCCACCCGCTGTACCGGGCGGCGCTGCGCCGCGGCCTCCCGCCGCGTGACCGGGCGTCGGTTCACCGGCGGATCGCGATCATGCTGTCGGCCGGGATCGACCCGCACGATCCCGACGCCGTTGCGCGCGCAGCGGCACGTGGGGTCGACGTGGCGGCCGTCGCCGGCCATGCGGCCAGCGCCGTCGAGCTGGGCACCCGCGCGGCCGCGCCGCTGGCGGTCGGCTTCGGAATCGGCGCGGGGATTCGGCAGGCCTACCTGTTCGATTTCCCGGCCGCCGTCACGACCCTCCAGCGCGCGCTCCGCCTGTGGGCTCGCCAACCGGAGGCCGACCGAGCGGCCATCTCGATCTCCCCGGCCTACGTCGAACTGGGCCAGGCGCTTCGACGGACGGGCGACGACACCGGCGCCGCGGCGGCGTTCCAGGCGGCGATGGACGCGGCCCGGGACGACGACGAGCTCGCGACGGCCGCGTCGGCCGCGGCCTGGCTGCCCTACGAGCACGGGCGGTTCCGGTCCGCTCTCGCGATCCTCGACGCGGTCGGATCCCGGCTGGCCAACCCCTTGGCCCGTGCCCAGGTCGACTCGGCGCGGGGCTGGATCATCGGCCGCGACGGCCACTGGACGGAGGCCGCGGCGATCCTGCAATCAGCCGTCCGTACCCTCGACGGCCGTGGGCCCAGCGTCGACCTGATGCGCGCCCTCGATCGGCTCGCGATCGCCTATCGCGACAGCGGCGCGTCGCATCCCGCCGCGTCCATCCCGATCCTCGAGCGGGCGATCCACATGGCCGTCGAGCTCGGCCGGACGGGCGAGCGCGCCGCCTACGAGATGCACCTCGGCGGTGCGTTCCGCGACATCGGCCGGACGGACGATGCCGTCGCCGCGCTGGATCGAGCGCGTGGCCTCGCCCGCCTCACCGGCGAGCTGTACATCGAAAGCGTCGTCGAGTGGATGTCCGCCGAGGCTGAGGAGACCCGCGGCGATCCCCGCGCCGCGATCGCCCACCGGCGGCGCGAGCTGGAGATCTTCACGGGGATTGGCGGCAACCCGCGGCACGAGGCGCTCGCCCACGCCCACATCGCCCACCTCGCTCGACGATTGGGCGACGATCAGCTGGCGAGGACGGAGGCCGAGCTGGCCCGTGTCGGGGCGCGACATTCCGGGATCGACGGGCTCGAGGCCCGGATCGAATGGGCCCTCTCGACCGAGGATTGGTTCGCGTCGCCCGAAGACGTCGCCTGACCCCGGGCTGACGGTCACGCCGGTCGGCACCGTCCGGCCCTGTTCCGACGGGATGGCCGGCACGACCATCCCTGGCGGAGGTAGTGCCATGTTCAAGCGACTCTTCGTGACCGGCGCCGCGATCGGCGCCGCATCGGCCTGGGCCGGCTTCGTCGCGGCTCGAACGATCTGGCGGCAATGGGGCATCGAGCCCGCCGAGCAGACCATCGCCCTGCCGGGAGACGACCTCGTCCCGGCGGCCGGCGCCGTCGAGACACGCGGGATCGACATCGCCGCACCGCCATCGGCCGTGTGGCCGTGGCTCGTGCAGATGGGCTATGGGCGGGCCGGCTGGTACAGCTATGACGGGCTCGACATCGACAAGCCGAGCCTCGATCGGATCGTGCCCGAGCTCCAGTCCATCGAGGTCGGGAACGTCATGCCCACGCATCCCGGTGGCGGGTTCGTCGTGAAGGTCGTCGAGCCCGAGCACGCGCTGGTCGTCTACAACGACCGGGCGACGGTCGAGGCCCAGGCCGCCACGTCCCGCGGCGCCTCGGGAGGCGGGATCGAGGCCGCGTCGCCGAACGTCCGGGTCACGGGCGCCTACCTCGACAGGGCCGTCCCGGGCGAGTTCGAGGCGAGCTGGGCGTTCGTCATCGAGCCGACCGCGACCGGAACCCGTCTGGTCGAGCGCTTCCGGGCCCGGATGGAGCCGCCGAAGCGTCCGTCCGGCCAGCCGTTCAGCATCCCGGGATTCGCGTTCTCGCTCCTGGGCTTCGGCGTGTTCGTGATGGTCCGGCGCCAGATGCTCGGCATCCGCGATCGCGCCGAAGGCCGGCCGATCCGGCCGTCCATCCTGTTCCGGACCGCTCGGCCGATGGGTCGGGCGGCCATTCGCCCGGCCTGACCCCGTCCGCTTCCGCTCGGCGGCCGGCTGGCGTGGCCGGCCGCCGATCTACACTCGGCGCCAATGGACCTGCACGTCGTGGGGCCGCTGGCCTCCCCGGCCGAGCGTGCCGCCGTCGATGCGATCGTCGGGCCGGCGACATCGGGCTGGCAGGGTGGCGCCCGGGACCCCATGACCGAGGGCCACGCCGTCCACGGCGGGCACGAGGCCCGCGCTCGACGCGACCTCCTCCTCCCCGCCCTCCACGCCCTCCAGGACCGGATCGGGTTCATCAGCCAGCCGGGGCTCAACTACGTTTGCCGGCGCCTGACCGTGCCGCCCGCCGAGGCCTACGGCGTGGCGACGTTCTACGCCCTGCTCTCGACGACGCCGCGGCCACCGACCGTCGCCCACGTCTGCGACGACATCGCGTGCCGGCTCGCGGGGGCCGAGGACGTGATCTCGGACGTCGAGCGGGCCCTCGGCCCAACGGGCTCCCCAGGTCGCGATGGTCGAACGACCTGGCTCCGGAGCCCGTGCCTCGGCCTGTGCGAGCGGGCGCCCGCGGCGATGGTCACGCGCTCGGGCGAGCGGCCGCGACGCGAGGCGTTCGGCCCCGTGGACGTGGCGGCCATCCTGGGCCACCTTGAGGTCGGCGATGTCGAGGCCGGCAGCGCGGTCGGCGGCGGCTGGCGGACGGCGGCTCGCGAATCCGTCCCGCAGGTCGGGCAGTCGGAGCTCCGGCTGCTGGCCAGGGTCGGCAGCGTCGACCCGACCTCGCTCGACGCCTATGTCGCGGCCGGCGGGTATCGGGCGCTTCGCAACGCCCTGGCGATGGGCCGCGACGCGACGATCCACGAGGTGACCGACTCGAAGCTCGTCGGGCGCGGCGGGGCCGCGTTTCCCACCGGGCGCAAGTGGTCGGCGGTCGCGGCACAGCCGGCCGAGCCGCACTACGCGGTCTGCAACGCCGACGAGTCGGAGCCGGGCACGTTCAAGGACCGGATCCTCATGGAGCTCGACCCGTTCGCGGTGGTCGAGTCGATGACGATCGAGGGCTACGCCACGGGGGCCGCGAAGGGCTACCTCTACATCCGCGGGGAGTACCCGCTCGCCGAGGGCCGGATGCTCGCCGCGATCGCGGCGGCCCGGGCGGCCGGCTACCTCGGGCCGGCGCTTGGCGCCCGCCTCGGCGCAGCCGGGGGCGAACCCTTCGACTTCGACATCGAGGTTCGGCGCGGCGCCGGCGCCTACATCTGCGGCGAGGAGACGGCGCTGTTCGAATCGATCGAGGGCCGGCGCGGCGAACCGCGCAACAAGCCACCGTTCCCGGTCGAGTTCGGGCTGTTCGGCAAGCCGACCGTCATCAACAACGTCGAGACGCTGGCCAACGTCCTGCTCATCCTCGGTGATGGCGACGGGGTCGGCGGCGGGGCACGCTTCGCCGGGTCCGGCACCGACGGCTCGACCGGGCCGAAGCTCTTCTGCCTCTCCGGCAACGTGGCCCGGCCGGGGCTCTACGAGGTCCAGTTCGGCACGACCCTCCGTCAGCTGCTCGAGCTGGGTGGCGGCGTCCCCGGCCGGCAGTCGATCCGGGCGATCCTGCTCGGCGGCGCCGCCGGCGTGTTCGTCGGACCCGAGACGCTCGACACGCCCCTGACCTTCGAGGGCACCCGGGCGATCGGGGCGACGCTCGGCTCGGGCGTCGTGATGGTCTTCGACGAGACCGCGGACATGGTCGGCACACTGCGGCGGATCGCCGCGTTCTTCCGCGACGAGTCATGCGGCCAGTGCGTTCCCTGTCGGGTGGGCACGGTTCGCCAGGAGGAGCTCCTGGCGCGTCTCGCGGACGGCACCGCGGTCCGATCTCGCGAGGCGGAGCTCCAGCTCCTCGCCGACATCGGCCGGGCGATGCGCGACGCGAGCATCTGCGGCCTCGGCCAGACCGCGTCGTCGGCCATCGAGTCCGCCCTCCGGCAGCCGGAGCTGGTCGCGACATGACGACCGAGTCCCGGGCCCGCGAGCCGCACGAGTACAGGCCGGCCCCGTACGACCCGCCGCCGGACCTGGCCCTCGTCATCACGACGCCGATGGCTAGGGCCACCCACGTCCCGGCCGCGCCGCCGGTCGCGGCGCCAGCGCCGGTCGCCGTCACGATCGATGGCACCGCGGTCAGCGTCCCCGAGGGCTCGACGATCCTCGACGCCTGCCGGGCCGTGGGCAAGGACATCCCGACGCTCTGCTACCTCGAGAACCTGACCCCCGTGAACGTCTGCCGCGTCTGCGTCGTCGAGGTCAAGGGCGCCCGCGTCCTCGCTCCGGCGTGCTCCCGCCGGGTCGAGGCCGGCATGGAGGTCGAGACGGAATCCGAGCGGGTCCGGCACTCGCGCAAGACGGTGATCGAGTTCCTCGGCTCGTCGGTCGACACCTCGCTGGCCGGTCCGCAGCGGCCCGATGGCACGCTCGCCGCGTACGTCGAGCGCTACGGTGCCGACCCCTCGCGATTCGGGCCGGCCGCGTCACCGTCGCCGGCCGGTGCCCGCGACGCCCGCCAGCCCGGCCACCACCACGAGCCATCGGGCGCGGAGGCGGCGCAGGTGGCGACCGTTGGGCAGCCGGTGAAGGTCGACAACGACCTCTACGTCCGGGACTACTCGAAGTGCATCCTCTGCTACAAGTGCGTCGAGGCCTGCGGCGACGACGCCCAGAACACCTTCGCGATCGCGGTCGCGGGGCGCGGCTTCGATGCCCGGATCTCGACCGAGTGGAACGTGGGCCTGCCCGACTCGGCCTGCGTCTACTGCGGCAACTGCATCGGCGTCTGCCCGACCGGCGCGCTCATGTTCAAGTCGGAGCACGACATGCGGGCCGCCGGGACCTGGGACGAGGACGCTCAGTCCGTGACCTCGACGATCTGCCCGTACTGCGGTGTCGGCTGCGCCGTCGACGTCCACGTCCAGGACAACCGGATCGTGAAGGTGACCTCGCCGATCGATTCGTCCGTCACCGACGGCCACCTCTGCATCAAGGGCCGCTTCGGCTTCGAGTTCACCAACGCCGGACCCCGCGCCGGCGAGGGCTGAGGCCCCGTCCTAGCGGGCGGCCAGGAGGTCGCGCAGGTCGATGCGGCCGTCGTGGCTGTAAACGTTGAAGCCGTCGCCCCGCAGGAACCCGACGAGCGTCACCCCGAGCCGCTCGGCGAGGCGGATCGCCAGGTCGGACGGGGCCGAGACCGCACAGATGATCGGGATCCCGGCCATCGCCGCCTTCTGGACGATCTCGAAGCTGACCCGACCGGACACGAGCAAGAGGCGGTCCCAGAGCGGCAGCTCGTGCACCCGGACCCGTGAGCCGATCAGCTTGTCCAGGGCGTTGTGCCGGCCGACATCCTCTCGGATCGCGACGAGACGCCCGTCCGTCTCGAACAGGCCGGCGGCGTGGAGTCCGCCGGTCCGCTCGAACGCAGCCTGCGCGGCCCGGAGCCGGTCCGGCAGGGAGAGGACGACCGCGCGACTGACGACCGGGAGGCCGACGGGCAGCGGCTCGCACCGGACGGCGACATCGTCGATCGAGGCCTTGCCGCAGATCCCGCAGGAGGCGGTCGCGACGAAGTTGCGGGCCGCGAGGCGCGACGGGTCGAACGGCCGGGCGAGGCGGACGAGGACGCTGTCGTCGGGCTGCGACTGCGTCGCCGGGTCGCCGTAGCGGACGCCCGCGATCTCGTTGCCGGCGAGCAGGCCCTCCGTGGTCAGGAACCCGATCGCGAGCTCGTCCTCGTAGCCCGGCGTCCGCATCGTGACCGCGACCTGGACGGGTTCCTGGCGCGGGCCGGCCGCGCGAATCTCGAGCGGCTCCTCGCCGACGACGAGGTCGTCGCGCACCTCGAGCACCTCGCCCCGGACCGCCACGACCTTCGTGCCGGTGACGTGGCGGATCGGCAGGGAGGGGTCGAGGGGCTCGGAGCGCTTGACCGGCGCCGGGCTCGGCTCGACGGGGGCCCGCCGAGCCGGTCCAGGCCCGGTCGGTGTCCTCATGCGGCGGGCTGGCCCGCTCCGTGGGAATGGAGATGAAGGTGGGGCTTCCGGTCCGGGCCGGGCTCCACGGTCCCACCGACGGCGAGCAGCAGACGCTCGGAGGCCTCCGCGATCTCCTGGATCGCGGCCTCGAACGCGGCCGCATTGCGAGCCGACGGGACGCGGTAGCCGCTCACCTTCCGGACGAACTGGCGAGCGGCGGCTTCGACCTCGCCGGTGGTCGCCGGGACCTCGGAATCACGCAGGGTGCGGATGCTTCGACACATGGGCGGAGCGTACCAGCGGGCCCGTCGAAGCCTCCCCGGCAGCCCGGTGCCGGGTGGCTGGGCGCACCGCGTTGTAATGCGGACGTTATTCGCTTCGGACCCGGAAGGACGATGATGTCGGTCCGGGCCCGCGTGCCCGTGTCGACCGCATGGGAGGCGCCTCGAACCGGTGGACCCGACGGTTCTCCTCTTCACGCTGACCTTCTTCTTCCTGTTCGGCGTGTCGGCCTGGCGCTTCCTCCGCCGGCCCGGCCCGCTGGAGCTGTCGGTCCTGGCCGTCTTCGGGGCGTTCGCCGCCCTCCTCGTCCTGAACGTGATCAACGCCTCGGTCCCGTCCCTGACGCCGATCTTCCGCCCCGCGCTCGTCGCGATCCTGTTCCTCCAGCCGTACCTCGTGCTCCGCCTCGTCGACCAGATCCAGCGGGTCCCGCTCGGGATCTCCCGGGCGGTGCTCCTCGGGGCCGTCGCCGCAACGGCGGCCGTGGTCGCCGCACCGGGCCACACGGTCGCGACGATCCCGGCCGTCGCCTACTTCTTCCTCGCCCAGACCGTGGCGGCCGCCCGGTTCGCCGTGGCGAGCCGGCGTCGGTTCGGCATGGCCCGGATCCGGCTCGCGCTCGCGTCCGTCGCGACCGGGCTCTTCGGCGGCGCCCTCCTCATCGCGGGCATCGGCGCGGCCGCGGCCAACGGCGGAGCGACATCGCCGGCGGTCGTCCAGGGCTCGCGTCTCGCGGGGATCCTCGCCGGGTTCGGCTACCTCGCAGCCTTCGTCGCACCAGCCTGGCTGCGCCGGTTCGCCTACCGGGCGCTGGCCTTCGACCTCGTCCGGTCCCTGGTCGCCCCGCCGGTCGGCACCGACGCCGGCCGGCTCTGGGAGCAGCTGGCGTCGACGGCCCGGGAGATCCTCGGGGCGCGTCGCGTCGAGATCCTGGCGGAGCCGGGGGGCCAGGCCCTCGCGAGCGTCGGAGGACAGCCGGAATCCGCCGGCGCGGAAGGCGTCGACGGATCGGCGACCGCCGCGTCGGGTCGCGTGCCGATGTCGATCATCCAGGTCCGCGTTCGCGCAGCCGGCGGGCCGAGCGAGCAGCTCGGGGCGGAGATCGAGGGCCGCCCGCTGTTCGTGGAGGACGACGTCGCCCTGCTCCAGCTGCTCGGCTCGCTGACGGCCCGGGCGGTCGACCGCGAGGGTGCCCTGATCGGTCTCGGGGAGGCGAAGCGGGCGATCGAGGAATCGGCCGTCCTGCGCGCCAGCGAGGCTCGCTTCCGGGCCCTCCTCGAGGCCGATCCGAACGCCGTCCTCGCCCTCGACGAGAACGGCAAGGTCACGTGGGCCACCCGCCAGGCGGGCGAGGTGTTCGGCTCGCGGGCCGAGGACCTCATCGGGGTCCGCCTCGCCGACCTCGTCGTCCTGCCCTCGGACCACGCCGCTCCCGGACCGGCGCTCTCGGCCGACGGGGGCGTCTTCCGAGCCGAGACCACCGGCCGCCGCTCGGATGGCACGCGCTTCCCGGCCGAGATCGCCCGATCCGAGTTCGAGCTCGACGGCCGACCGTTCCAGCTCGCGGTCATCTCGGATGTCAGCTGGCGTCACGAGGCCGACCAGATCCGGGAGCGCTTCCTGGGGGTGCTGTCGCACGAGCTGCGGACCCCCGTCACGTCGATCTACGGCGGCACGCAGCTCCTGCTCGGCCGGGGGGCCCGCCTCGATCCGGCGACGCGCGCCGACCTGCTCGTCGGCATCGCCGCCGAATCCGAGCGGCTCCAGCGGATGATCGAGAACCTCGTGGCGATGGCGCGCATCGAGCGCGGCGCCGAGTACTCCGGCCCACGTCCGGTCCTCGTCGAGCGGATCATCCGGGGGCTCGTCGAGCGCGAACGGGCGCTCTGGCCCGAGGTCACGATCCGGATGTCGAACCGCGGGCCGATCTCGATGGTCGCGGCCGACGAGGAATACCTCGCCCAGATCATGCGGAACCTGCTGTCGAACGCGGCGAAGTACGGCGGGCCGGGCTCGACGGTCGACGTCGAGCTGGTCGACGGGCCGGAGGAGGTCCACATCCTCGTCCGCGACGACGGTCCGGGCATCAGCCCCGAGGACGCCGACAAGCTGTTCAACCTGTACTACCGTGCCGCGCCGGCGGCCGCGTCCGCCCCCGGCGCCGGGATCGGCCTGTTCGTCTGCCATGAGCTCGTCGCGTCGATGGGCGGGCGCATCTGGGCCACGGCGCTCCCGGAGCGCGGCGCCGAGTTCGGGTTCAGCCTGCCGGTCTACCCGGACGAGCCGGAGCCGGTGGACGTGCCCGCGCCTGGTATCGTCGCGAAGGACTCGACCAACGGCTCGACACCGGCTCCGGAGCCGACCCATGGCGACGGCTCCACGCCGACGCCGTCGCCGGCACCATCGCCGTCACCCGAGCCGGTCCCGGCGGCCCGCCGCAGCCGGACGCCGACGGCGGCATAGCGTCGGCCTCGGCCGGAAGCCTCGGTCCGCACCGGGAGCAGCCGTCCGCGCCGGGATCAACCGTCCGCGCTATGCGAGCGGGGCGAACCTCGCGCTGAAGTGGCGCAGCGCCGGCGGACTCTCCGTGATCCGCATCCCGCGGAGCGACCCGGCTCGCTCGGCCACCCAGGTGACCACCTCGATCGCATAGTCGACGTGGCTCTGCGTGTACGTCCGGCGCGGGATCGCCAGCCTGACCAGGTCCATCGCGGCGGGCGTCTCGGTCCCGTCCGGGTGCTGCCCGAATATCACGGTCCCGATCTCGCAGCCGCGGATCCCGCCTTCGCGATAGAGCGCCACGGCGAGGGACTGGCCCGGGTACTGCAGCGGCGGGATGTGCGGCAGCAGCCTGCGCGCGTCGAGGTAGATCGCGTGGCCGCCGAACGGCTTCACGAGCGGGACGCCGGCCTTGTCGAGCGCCTCGCCGAAGTACGCCGTCGACCGGATCCGGTAGCGGAGGTAGTCGTCGTCGACGACCTCGCGGAGGCCCTGGGCGATCGCCTCGAGGTCGCGGCCGGCCAGGCCGCCGTAGGTCACGAAGCCCTCCGTCAGGATCAGCAGGTTGCGGCATTGCTCGGCGAGCGCGTCGTCGTCCATCGCCAGCCAGCCACCGATGTTCGCGAGGCCGTCCTTCTTGGCCGACATCGTCATGCCGTTCGCCAGCGATGCCATCTCGCGGACGATCTCGACGACCGGCCGATCCGCCATCCCGGGCTCGCGGAGCTTGATGAACCAGGCGTTCTCGGCGAAGCGGCAGGCGTCGAGGAAGAGGGGCACGCCGTGGCGGTCGCAGACCTCGCGAACCGCCCGCAGGTTCGCCAGCGAGACCGGCTGGCCGCCGCCCGAGTTGTTCGTCACCGTGACGAACACGACCGGCACGTCGCCGGCCCGGTCCCGGAGGAGCACCTCGAGCGCCTCGACGTCCATGTTCCCCTTGAACGGGTGGTCAGCGGCGGGATCGCGACCCTCGGGGATGACCAGGTCGACGGCCTCCGCGCCGGTGAACTCGACGTTCGCCCGGGTCGTGTCGAAGTGGGTGTTGTTCGGGATGACCTTGCCCGGGCCGCCGATGACGGAGAACAGGATCTTCTCGGCGGCCCGGCCCTGGTGGGTCGGGATCACGTGCCGGAACGGGAACAGCGCCTGGACGCTCTCGAGGAACGCATACCAGGACGGCGACCCCGCGTAGCTCTCGTCACCGTGCTGGATGGCGGCCCACTGGTCCCGCGACATCGCCCCCGTGCCGGAGTCGGTCAGGAAGTCGACGAGGACATCGTCGGCGTGCAGGTTGAAGAGGTTCCAGCCGGCGGCTTCGAGGGCCCCCTCACGCTCCTCGACCGTCGTCAGCCGGATGGGCTCGACGGAGTGGATCCGGAACGGCTCGATGATCGTTCGCCAGTGGTCCACCGCCCGAGTCTAGGCCCGGGGGCCGGCGGACCAGAGTGCCGATTCATCCCAGGTGCCAGTAGATCGGACCCGTCCAGCAGTGGTCGAGGGCCAGGCACGCGCCCTTCGTGAGATCCCATTCCCGACCGCTCACGTACGGGCCGCGATCGACGACCGGAACCGTGATGGTCCGGCCGGCCCACCTGAACGTGACCAAGGTGCCGCACGGCAGCGTCCGGTTCGCGACGCCGAGGAGCGTCGCCGTCAGCGTCTCGCCGCAGGCCGTCCGATTGCCGTAGAAGCCAGGGCCGTACCAGCTCAGCTGGTGGTCGTAGTGCCAGGCGGCGACGACGATCGCGGGTGCCGGTGGGCCGACGACGGCGGGACGGATCGGCGGCGCCGAGGGCGGCAGCGGCTCGCTGAGCGGCGCGTCCGGAGCCAGGGCGCCGGCGGACCGGCCGGCCAGGTCGAGGAGGGTCGTCGTCGACGTAGCGAGATCGCGACCGAGCGTCACGGGCTGGAAGGCCCCCTCGGCGATCTGCTGCTGAGAGTCGGACGGACGGGATCCGGCCGCGGCGGGGACGACGACCAAGGCGAGCGCGGCGATGAGGACCACGCCCGCGACGACCCGTCGGGGTCGCATGTCGCGGCGAACCGTAGCCGGGCAGGGGTTGCGCGCCGTCGGCCTCGAGCGACGCGACCGTCACGGGCCTGTGACATCGTCGTGACAACCGCATGACAGTCACCGATCGCACGACGCCGGGCTCCCCTGCCGCCGATGCCGAGGATCGCCTCGAGCTCGTCCGGCCGATCGACCTCGTCGGGACGCTCCGACCCCTGTGGCGCGGACCGGGCGACCCGACGATGCGGCTCGCCGCGAGCAGCGTGGCTCGGGCGTGCCAGACGCCCGACGGGCCCGGCGCGATGGTGGTCGATCTCGTGGCCGGGACCGCCCGAGTTCGCGCCTGGGGCCCGGGCGCGGCCTGGCTTGCCGCGCATGCGCCGGCCTTCCTCGGCTTCGACGATGACGACGCCGGGTTCGAGCCAACCCTCCACCCGGTCGTCGCACGCCTGGCCCGCGGGCGACCCGGGCTCCATCTCGGCCGCACGGGGCTGGTGTTCGATGCGCTGCTGCCGGCGGTCCTCGAGCAGAAGATCACGGGGCAGGAGGCGTTCCGCTCGTATCGGCGGCTCATCCATCGGCACGGCTCGGCGGCTCCCGGCCCGACCGGGCTCCACGTCCCGCCGTCGGCGGCGGTGATCGCCCGCCTGCCGTCATGGTCGTGGCCGCCGCTCGGCATCGAGCCGCGCCGGGGCGCCCTCCTGCGTCGGATCGCCGCGGAGACGCCGCGGCTCGAGGCACTGGCCGTCGCTGCTCGCGAGCCCGGTGGCGGCGGCGCCGGAGCCTCGGTTCTGGCGACCCGGCTCCGCGCATTCGCCGGAGTCGGGCCGTGGACCGCGGCCGAGGTGACGCTCCGGGCCCTCGGCGATCCCGATGCCGTCTCGATCGGAGACGCCCATCTGCCGGACCTCGTCGCGTGGACGCTGGCGGGCGAGATCCGCGGGACCGACGCGCGGATGCTCGAACTCCTCGCGCCGTGGGCGGGTCACCGCGCCCGGGTGATGCGCCTGCTCGAGAGCGGCGGATCGGCGCCGCCGCGGTTCGGGCCGCGGGTGGCGCCGCGCGACATCAGCCGGATCGACGCGGTCGATCGCTGACCGTTCTACGGGGTCGCGGAAGCGCCGGGTCCGCCGAGGAAGCCGCGACCGCCGCCGAGTGCGGCGATGTCGCCGATGATCACGCGGGTCGCGGTGACGCTCCCATCCGGGTTGGCGGTGCCAACGACCGTCACCGTTTCGCCACTCGCGATGTCGGTGAGGGCCTTTGTCGCTGCGGACACCTCGGTGACCGTGGTCTGCGGCGTCAGGAGCACGATCCGCGAGCCGGTGGCCGTTGTGATCGTCATCTGGTTGGTCGAGACGGAGCCGACGGTCCCCGAGGCACCGCCGGCGAAGCCGCCGCCGTTCCGTGGCCGGCCGGATGCCCCGGGTCCGAAGAAGCCGCCGTTTCCATTGACGCCGGTGTCGCCCCGCGTGGGCGTTGCGGTCAGGTTCGCCGCCGCGTAGCCGACGCCGAACGACGCGATCGCCAGCACCAGTCCGCCGACGGCCGGCAAGAGGAAGCGCCTGGCGCCTGGCTTCGATTTGGCGGGCCGGATCGGCACACTGCCTGGATCGAACGGTGCCGGCTGGTCGACCGGACCTGACATGGGATCTGCCTCCTGGAGGGATTCGTGACCCGGACGCCGGGTCGAGCGGCCATGGCCGAGCTATTCGGTCCGCAGCGCGACGATTGGCTGGAGCCCGGCGGCGCGACGCGCCGGATAGAACCCAAAGATGAGCCCGACGGCCGCGCTGACGCCGATGGCAACGAGCAAGGAGATCGGGGTGACCGTCGCCGGGACGCTCGTGAGGTTGGCGATGGCCACGGAAACGAGGATCCCGATCGCGGCTCCGACGAGCCCTCCGATCGAAGTCAGGGCGACCGCCTCGATGAGGAACTGGCCGAGGATGTCCCGACGTCGCGCCCCGAGTGCCTTGCGCAGCCCGATCTCGCGAGTTCGCTCGGTCACCGAGACCAGCATGATGTTCATGATTCCGATCCCGCCGACGATCAGGCTGATGCTCCCGATCGCCGCGAGCAGCACCGTGAACGTCGAGGACGCCGACGTCGCCGCTGACAAGAGGTCCTGCTGTGTCTGGACGGCGAAGTCGGCCTGGGTCGGATCGGTGATGTGGTGGGTCCCCAGCAGGACCTGTGTGGCCTCGGTTTCGGCGTTGGTCATCGCGTCCTGGCTCACGGCGCTGATCGCGATCGTGCTGACGTTGGTGCGACCGAAGATCCGCTGGGCGGCGGTCGTGACCGGCACCACGACCTGGTCGTCCTGATTGAAGAACCCGCCGGCAGTGCCTTTGGCAGCGAGCACGCCGACGACCTGGAGGCGAACCGTGCGGATCGGAGCGTTCCGGCCACCTGACGAGAAGCTGAGGCTGAGATACTGGCCAACCGGCTCACCGCCATTGAACAGGTTGCTCGCTGTCGTCGCGCCGATGACCGCAACTGGAGCATTGGAGTTGACATCGTTCTGGGTGAAGAACGCGCCGTCGGCGATTGACCAGTTGCGAACCGTCAGGTAATCCGGCGTCGTTCCGGTAACCGTCGTGTTCGTGTTCTGGCCGCCGACAACGACCTGGGCGCGACCCGTGAGCTCCGGCTCGATCGCGGCCGCGTCCGGCACGGCGCCGGCTGCCTGCAGGGCCGTGACGTCGTCGAGCGTCAGGGTGGTGGCCGCTCCGCCCGCGCCGCGGGCCAGTCCGGTGGAAACGCCGCCAGGAGAGACGAGGACGAGGTTCGTGCCGAGGCCGTTCAACGTGTTGGAGATGGACGCGGAAGCGCCCTCGCCGACGGACACCATCCCGATCACCGCAGCGACGCCGACGAGGATCCCGAGGATCGTCAGGGCAGCTCGAAGCTTGTTCGCGGCAGTGGCGACGAGCGCGGTGCGAATCGTCTCGCTGATCGGCATGTCAGTTCGCGCCGCCGGTCGTCGGGTCGGGCCGAGCCCAGGCCACATGCGCGGCCGTGGTCAACGGTACGGTTGGTGCGGCTGCCGCGGCCGCGGGCACGGAATCGGTCGGCGTGTCGATGACGATCCGGCCGTCGAGCAGGTGGATCTGACGCCGGGCGAGGGCGGCAACCCGAGGATCATGGGTGACCACGATCACGGTCCGACCGAGCGCATTGAGCTGGCCGAACAACCGCAGGATCGCAGCCCCTGTCGCCGAATCGAGGCTGCCGGTCGGCTCGTCGGCGAGCAGGATCGCCGGGTCGGTGACCAGCGCGCGAGCGATCGCGACGCGCTGCTGTTCACCGCCCGAGAGCTGGTTCGGCCGGTGGCCGGCGCGATCGGCCAGGCCGACCGCCTTCAGGGCGGCCAGGGCCTTCCTCCGACGCTGCGTATCGCCCCGATACGCCAGCGGCAGCGCGACGTTGTCGACCGCCGAGGTCCGGGCCAGCAGGTTCCACTGCTGGAACACGAAGCCGACATAGCGATTGCGGACGCGGGCGAGCGCGTCGTCGCGGAGCTCCGACACATCGACGCCGGCGAGCACGTAGCGGCCATAGTCGGCAACGTCGAGGCAGCCGACGAGGTTCATCAGCGTGCTCTTGCCCGAGCCAGACGGGCCGACGATCGCGACGTACTCGCCTCTCTCGATCCTGACGTTGACCCCACGAAGGGCGTACACGGCCGTGGCTCCACCGGCCCCCAGCGAGCCGTCCGCGCTTCCGTACCGCTTGACGATGTTCTCCATCGAGACGAGTGGCGCCTGCGGCGCCGGAGGTTCAGCCACCACCGCCGAGCACCACGCCACCACCACCCGGGAAGAACCGGCCGTTGCCGCCGGTGCGATTCGTCGTGGAGTTCGATTGGACCGATTCGACGACGGTCTCGCCGCCACTCAGGCCGGTGAGAATCTGCGTCTCCGATCCGTTGCTGATTCCGGTCGTCACCGGCACGTTCGTCTCGGTCTTGCCATCCGCGCTCAGGATCGTGACGACCTGCTGGCCTCCAACGGTCTTCACCGCGAGACTCGGCACCAGAACCGCGGAGTCTGCCCGGTCCGTGACGACGGCCGCTGTCGCGCTCATCCCCACGAGCAGGGCCGGATTCGACCCGGTGACGCACACGATGACCGCGAAGCTCGCGACGCCGGAGATCTGCGTGCCGACCTTGCTCAGCGAGCAGATCGACCCAACGACCGTATCGCTGCCGAGACCGGTGGCTGTGATCGTGGCCGCCTGGCCCATCTTCAGGGTCGAGATATCGGTCTCGGACGCTTCGCCGGCGATCTGAAGCTTCGTGAGGTCCATGACCTCGATCTGTCCGGTCGTGCTCGACGAGCTGGAGCTCGAGCTCGCACTGCTCGACGCACTCACTGACTGGCCGACGGTCAGGTTCACGGCGGTCACCGTCCCCGCGATCGGGGAGGTGATCGTCGGACCCGTGTCCTGGAGATTCGTCACGGTCTCCTGGGCCTGCGCGACGGCCGCCTTGTCGGCGGCGATCTGAGCCGCGGTCGCAGGCGCGACCTTCTGGTCGTAGCTGTCCTTGGCGGACGTCAGGTTCAGGCTCGCCGAGGCCACCTGGTTCTCGGCCTGGTGGAGCGAGATCGTCGCGTTGAGCTCGGTCGCGCTCAGCGCCGTTGTCGCACTCGCGACCGCGGCCTGGTCCTTGGCGATCTGGGGGTCCCCCGCGGGGAGGGTGCTCTCGTCGGAGGCCAGGGTCGCCTTTGCGGCCGCAAGGACCGCCTTTGCCTGATCGATCGACTCGGTGTTCTTGGCCTCCGTGTCCGACAGCGACTGCCGAGCGGTGGTGAGCTGGAGCCTGGCTTGGCTCACCGAGTCCCTCGCGGACGCAATCGCGCTGGCCGTCGGCCCGGCGGCATCCGTCGACTCCTTGGCCTGAGCCGCGGTGAGATTCGCCTGAGCGGTCTCGAGTTGGACGTCATAGGCGGAAGGATCGACTGCGGCGAGGATCTCACCCTGGGTCACAGCGTCCCCGACGGCGACGTTCACGGCGGTCACCGTCCCGGTCGTGCCGAACGACAGCTCCTTGACGGTCGACGAGGCTACGGTTCCGGAGATGCTGACGCTGCTGACGATGGTCCCGGTGGTCGCGGTGCCGGTCACGAGTCGCACGGTCGGACTCGAGAACGGATTGACGAACCAGACGATCGCTGCGGCGATGGCGAGGAGCACGAGGAGGACGAGAAGCCATCGGAATCGTCGGAGCCGGCTTCGCGGGACCGCGATCTCTGCCTCTTCGAACTGGAGGTCGCCTGTCCAGCTCGGCGGCTCAGCTGCCTCGACCATGCTTGCTGCCTCGTTCTTCCCCGGCACTGCATCGCGCGGCGCTCGCCGCGACGGAGAGGAGCATGCGCCGCTCACATGAGAGAACGCTGACAAGGACGCCTGAGATCGGGCGTATCGTTGGGGAAGTGTCAGAGCGAGCCATGCCGAAGTTCGAGAAGTCCTCGCCGGAACTCGTCGCCCGATTCAACGCGACGCTCGACGACGCGGCCGGGCCCGACGTCGTGCGGCGCCAGATGTTCGGCTACCCGTGCGCCTGGATCAACGGCAACATGGCGACCGGGCTCTTCGCCCAGGACTGGTGGGTGAACGTCGCCGACCCCGATCGGGAGTCGCTCCTCGGGATGCCGGGCGGCCACCAGTTCGAGGTCATGCCCGGCAAGGCGATGGGCCGCTACGTGGTGATGCCGGCCGACCTGGTCGCCGACGACAGCCGGCTGCACGCCTGGATCGACAGGGCGCTCGACTTCACCCGCACGCTGCCGCCGAAGCGGAAATAGCTACCCGCCGGCTGACGGCCTCGTCATCGCCGACGGGTCGATCGCGGCGTCGAACTCGTCGGGGCTGAGGTAGCCGAGGGTCAGCGCGGCTTCCCGGAGCGTCGTGCCCTCGTGGTGGGCCTTCTTCGCGATCTCGGCCGCCTTGTCGTAGCCGAGCCTCGGGGCCAGGGCCGTCACGAGCATGAGGGAATTGCCGAGGTGGTCGGCGATGCGCGCCCGGTCGGCCTGGAGGCCCTCGACGGCGAACTCCCGGAAGCTGCGGCAACCGTCCGAGAGCAGGCGGATCTCGTGGAGCAGGTCGTGGGCGATGACCGGCTTGAACACGTTCAGCTCGAAGTTGCCCTGCGAGCCGGCGATCCCGATCGCGGTGTCATAGCCGATGACCTGGACGGCGACCATCGTGAGCATCTCGCTCTGGGTCGGGTTTACCTTGCCCGGCATGATCGACGAGCCCGGCTCGTTCTCCGGCAGGACGAGCTCGCCGAGGCCCGCCCGGGGCCCCGAGGCGAGCCATCGGATGTCGTTGGCGATCTTCATCAGGCTCGTCGCCAGCGTCTTCAGGGCGCCCGACGCGAAGACCGTCGCCTCCTGCCCGGCGAGAGCGGCGAACTTGTTGGGCGCCGAGACGAATGGCAGGCCGGTGAGCTCGGCGATTCGGCGAGCGACCCGCTCCGCGAACTCGGGGTGCGAGTTCAGCCCGGTACCCACGGCGGTCCCGCCGAGGGCGATCTCGTACAGGCCCGGCAGGGTGGCCTCGATCCGGGCGACGTCGCCGTCGAGCTGGGCGACGTAGCCGCTGAACTCCTGGCCGAGGGTCAGCGGCACGGCATCCTGGAGGTGGGTCCGGCCGATCTTCACGATGTCGGCGAACTCACGGGCCTTGGCGTCGAGGGCATCGCGCAGTCTCCGCACCGCGGGCAGCAGGGGGTCGTCGAGGGCCATCGCGACGGCCATGTGGAGCGCCGTCGGGAACGTGTCGTTCGATGACTGGCTGCGGTTCACGTCGTCGTTCGGGTGGATCGGCTGCTTGCCGCCTCGGGCGCCGCCCGCCAGCTCGTTCGCCCGGCCGGCGATGACCTCGTTCACGTTCATGTTCGATTGGGTGCCGGAGCCGGTCTGCCAGACGCGGAGCGGGAACTCCCCGGCGAGCTGTCCGGCGGCGACCTCGTCCGCGACCCGGACGATGAGGTCGCGCTTGGCCGCCGGCAGCAGCCCCAGATCGGCGTTCACCTCGGCGGCGGCCCGCTTCAGGATGCCGAACGCCCGGATGATCTCGACCGGCATCGTGTCGGCGGCGATGTCGAAGTGGTGCAGCGACCGCTGGGTCTGGGCACCCCAGTAGTGATCGGCCGGCACGTCGATGGCGCCCATCGAGTCGGTCTCGCTCCGGGTGCCAGTTCCCGGCCGGGCCTCCGTCGTCGTCACCCTGCCAGTATCGTCCCGCGGCTCAGACCACGTGCGTCTCGACGAGCGCCTGGCCGGCGGCGAACCGCTCGAGCCGGAGCGGCCGGACGTCGAGGGTGGGCGTCACGCCGGTGGCAAACTCCGCGAGGATCTTGCCAACGATCGGCCCGTGCTGGAAGCCGTGACCACTGAACCCGGCGGCCAGCAGCAGGCCGGCGAGGCCCTCGACCGGCCCGAGGATCGCATCGCGGTCGGGCGACATCTCGTACAGGCCCGTCCACGTGTGGGCGAGGGCCGCGCGCTCCAGCGCCGGCAGCAGGCCGATGGCGTAGGGCAGCAGCTCGTCCGCGACGAAGCGGTCGTCGTTGGCCGTGTCGAAGCTGACCCTCGGCTCGCGCGGCGTGACGCTCATCAGCAGGCCGTCGCCCTCGCGATGGAAGAAGAACATGTTCGCCGTGTCGATCACGAGCGTCCGCCGCCCCGGCCGGCCGGGGAACGGCGTCGTGACCACGAGCTGTCGGGGCTCCGGCGTCACCGGCAGCGACACGCCGCACGTGGCGGCCAGCGCCGGCGCCCAGACACCGGCCGCCAGGACCACGATCGGGGCGTCGATCGAGCCATCGTCCGTCTCGATGCCCACCACCCGGCTGCCGTCTCGCGAGGTGCGGATCGCGGACACGGACGTGCCCGTCCGGAGCCCGGCCCCGGCCCGGCGGGCGAGCGTCGCGTAGCCGTTGACGAGGCCGGACGGATCCGCGATCCCGTCGTCCGGACCGAAGGTCGCGCCGACGACCCCGTCGACGACCAGGCCCGGCACGAGGTCCCCTGCCGCTCCGGCATCCAGCAGCTCGACCCGGGCCCCGACCCGCCGCTGCATCTCGGCACCCGCCCGATAGGCGGCCCAGGAGGCCTCGTCCCGGACCAGGAAGAGATACCCGTCAACGTGCACGTCGAGCGGCAGGCCGTGCGTCGCGCTGAACTCCCGGATCATCCGGACGCTCTCGAGCGACAGCCGGACGTTCACCTCGCTCGAGAACTGGTGGCGGAACCCGCCGGCGCAGCGGCCGGTCGAGCCCAGCCCGACGCTCGCCTCGCGCTCGAAGAGAACGGTCGAGAGGCCGCGCTCGGCGAGGTGCCAGGCCGTGCTCAGGCCCATGATCCCGCCGACGACGACGACTGCGTCGGCGGTTCGCAGCCGCTCCTCGGGCATGGCCGGATCGTAGCCTGCGCGACCCCGGAACCGAGCGCCTACCCTGTGGCCCGATGCGTTCCCTGCTGCTCTGGATGGCCCGCAATCGATGGCTGCGGGACCATCTCCCGCGGCTGTGGTTCGCCCGCCGCGCCGTGCGGCGGTTCATGCCCGGCGAGGACGTCGGGAACGCGCTGACCGCCGCGGTCGGCTTCCAGATCGAGGGCATCGCGACGCTCTTCACCCGGCTCGGCGAGAACCTCGAGGCGATCGGCGACGCCGACGGCGTCGCGAACCACTACGACGGCGTCCTCGACGAGATCGCCGAGCGGAAGCTCGACGGCGAGGTGAGCGTCAAGCTCACCCAGCTTGGCTACGACCTCGACCGGGAGCGTGCGCTCGAGCACGTGTCCGAGCTGGCGACGCGGGCCGCCGGCAACGGCAAGACCCTCTGGATCGACATGGAGGGGAGCGCCTACACCGAGGGCACGATCGCCTTCTACGAGCGGCTCAAGGTCGACCACCCGAACACCGGGCTCTGCCTCCAGGCGTATCTCCGCCGCACCGCCGCGGACATCCAGCGCCTCCTGCCGATCGATCCCGCGATCCGGCTCGTGAAGGGTGCGTACGCCGAGCCGGCGACCCTCGCCTACGGCAGCCGCCACGACGTCGATGCGAACTACCTCGCCCTGTCCGTGGCGATGCTCGAGGCGATGCGGGCCGCCTCGAAGATCCGGATCGGCCTCGGGACGCACGACGTCCGATTGATCGAGCAGGTCGCCCAGCACGCGGCCGCGCTCGGCCTGCCGAAGACATCGTTCGAGGTCCAGATGCTGTACGGCATCCGGATGGACCAGCAACGTCGGCTGGCTCGCGATGGCTATCTCGTCCGCGACCTCATCGCCTATGGCGAGGCCTGGTATCCGTGGTACATGCGAAGGCTCGCGGAACGGCCCGCAAATGTGTTGTTCGCGTTGCGCCAAGTGATCGGCTGAGATGTAGCATTCCGGGACCAGTCGTCAGCGCGCGCCTCGCCGGACGTGCAACGAGGAGGCCCCCATCGTGCGAATCAAAGATGCAAAGCCGGAGGAGCTTGCGCCAAAGCCGCGCAAGCCGAAGGTGATGAGCCCGCGTCAGCTGGCGATCCAGCAACGGGAGCGGGCGGTCGAGAAGGTGCTCAACGAGCTGGGCGCGGGGCCCGCCTCGGCGATCAAGAAGATCGAGCTCGAGGAGGGCGAGAAGCTCGTGACGATCCGGGCCGCGATCGCGAAGCAGATCCGGACATCGGGGAGCTCCGTCCGCCTCGGCGTCCGCAACGGCGCGATCTACCTGAGCCGGTCGGCGATCCCCGGTCGCCGCGGCGGCCGACCGCGCAAGAACCCCTGATCGTTACGCGAGTTTTCGCGTCGCGCTGAGCGACGCGCGCTCAACTCCCAGCGCTCGCGGGCGCTTTCGCGGGCACGTGCCGGTAAAACTCCAGGGGCTCCGGTGAGAGGGGCGTGTCGCCGCGGATGAGATCCGCGGCCTTTTCCGCGACCATCATCACCGGCGAGTAGATGTTCGCGTTGGTGATGCGCGGGAAGACCGACGCGTCGACGACGCGCAACCCGTCGACGCCGTGGACGCCCATCGTGGCCGGGTCGACGACCGCCATCGGGTCAGCGGCCGCGCCGAGCCTCGCGGTGCAGGACGGATGGAGCGCGGTCTCGCCGTCGCGGCCGACCCAGTCGAGCACCTGCTCCGGCGTCGAGACGTCCGGTCCCGGTGACGTCTCGCCGTCGTCGTACGGCGCGAGGGCCGGCTGGCCGAGGATGCGCCGGGCGACCTCGAGCGCCTCGACCCATTCGCGGCGGTCCTGGTCGGTCGAGAGGTAGTTGAACCGCAGCGCCGGATGGACCGTCGGGTCCGCCGAGGTGACCCGGACCGAGCCCCGGGCATCGGAGTACATCGGCCCGACGTGCACCTGGTAGCCATGGCCACCCGTCGGGCCCGAGCCGTCGTACCGGATCGCGAGCGGCAGGAAGTGGAACATCAGGTTCGGGTACGGCACGTCGTCGTTGCCGCGGACGAAGCCGCCGGCCTCGAAGTGGTTCGTTGCGCCGGGACCGCGCCGGAGGAAGAGCCACTGGAAGCCGATCCACGGCCGTCGCCAGGACTGGAGCGCCGGCTGCATCGAGACCGGGATCCGGCTGCGATGCTGGACGTAGACCTCGAGATGGTCCTGGAGGTTGGCGCCCACGCCCGGCAGCGCGGCCATGACGTCGATCCCGAGGCCTCGCAGGTGCTCCGGGTCGCCGATGCCCGCAAGCTGCAGGAGCTGCGGCGTGTTGATCGAGCCGCCGCACAGGATGACCTCGCCCGCATCGACGGCATGCGCTGACCCGCCGCCCGGCCCGGTCCGGTAGTCGACCCCGGTCACCCGGGGTCGAGCGTGCTGCCCGTTCCCGGCGGCGTTGCCCCGGAGCCCGGTGACGAAGGCGCCGGTCCGGACCGAGAGGTTCGGGCGGCCCATGACCGGGTGGAGATACGCCCGCGCGGCCGAGATCCGGCGGCCGCGCCGGATGTTCCGGTCGAAGAGGGCGAATCCCTCCTGGCGGTAGCCGTTGACGTCGGCGGTCCGCTCGTAGCCCGCCTGCACGGCCGCGTCGAGCATCGCCCCGAACAGCTCGTTGGTCGCCGGCCCGCGCTCCAGGGGGAGCGGTCCGCCGTGGCCGCGCCAAGGGTCGTCGGGGGCGGCCGCGAGGCAGTCCTCCAGCCGCTTGAAGTACGGCAGGCAGTGGGCGTAGTCCCACGTCTCCATGCCGGGCGCGGACGCCCAGCCGTCGTAGTCGAGCGGGTTGCCGCGCTGGAAGATCATCCCGTTGATCGAGGACGACCCGCCGAGGACCTTGCCCCGGGCGTGGTAGATCCGCCGGCCATGCATGTACGGCTCGGGCTCCGACTCGTAGCCCCAGTCCCAGAACCGGTTGCCGATCGGCAGCGCCAGGGCGGCCGGCATATGGACGAACACGTCGAAGCGCCAGTCGGGACGGCCGGCTTCGAGGACGAGGACGCTGGTGCCGGGATCCTCGGACAGGCGGCTGGCAAGGGCGCAGCCGGCCGATCCCCCGCCGACGATCACGACGTCGAAGCGCTCCTCGGCCATCGACCGATGCTAGACGGTCGGTGTCCCCCCGAGCACCACCCAGACGAGCAGCCGATGGCGGCCCGGCCCGTCGGCGTCCGCGACGAGCCTGTACTCGAGCTCCCGGGGCCGCCCGTCGGCGAAGTTGAACCGGACCGTCGACGTGATCGTCCGGCGCCGCACGAACTC
>DATGGQ010000012.1:0-83965 GCA_035308445.1 Candidatus Limnocylindrales bacterium
CGAACGCTCATCCTCATCGCCCCCGCCGGGTTGGAGGGGTTCTTTCGCGAGATGGGCACTCGCATGGCGGCGGGGGCGACGGCGTTGGAAGCCATGACGGCCCTCTCCGCATGGCACGACGCCCACCCGGTGCCTTAACCGGTGGACGCGCGGACTCGGTCGCACTCGGGGCCCTCGGGAGCCTCGGGGCCAGATCGGGTCGCGTGCGGTGATCGGCCAAGCGCCCGGAGTCGGTCGCTTAGGACACAACAGAACGGGCGGCCAGGCTGGCGAGGCATCGGCTTGTGCCGAGGTCATCGAGGGTCGATGATCCGCTTGGCCAGGGGCTGAGGGAGGCGGGCGATGGGCTTCGCGCGAGCCGGACGGGCCGTGTGGTTCGTGGCGGCCCTCGTGTCGTTCCTCCTCGGGACCCTAGAGGTGCCCGAGCTCTACGTCGGGTTTGGTGCGTCGGTCGTGGCGATTGGCCTGGCCCTGACGGCCGGCCGCGTGACCGTGGCGTGGTCCACCGGAGTCGGGCTAGCCTGGGTGCTGCTGTACGTGATCCTTGCCGTCGTGCGGGGGTACCAAGCGAACCCATCAACCCGTTTGGCTCGGTCTTCGTTGGCGATCTCGTCTCGGCGGCGCTCGGGGGGATCGCCGTGTTCCTCGTCTGGCGCGGGTCCCGAACCCACCGAGGGGCGGCCAGTTCGTGAGCGTCAAGGCGTCCATCCCGCGATGGCGCCAGGACCGGCGCGCGGCAAGGGCGAGATGGGCCCGCTTACGCTCGACACCCGGCGCTCCCGTTGACGGGCCGCTCGCGCCGAAGCCAGACTGCGGGTCATGTCGGGCCTCGATCTAAAGCGGTTCACTGAACCGGACGAGCGCGTCACGTTCGAGCTGGGCCACACGGACCTCGTGACGATCGGCCCGCTGACCGTCGGACGAGAGGTCGAGGAGCCCGGTTGGCGCTGGTCCACGCACGTCCGCCCGATCGCCGGCACCGAGCGCTGCGAATACCACCATGTCGGGTACCAGGTCAGCGGCCGCCTGATGGTCGAGACCCGCGACGGCGAGGTCAAGGTCATCAATCCGGGTGACCTCTATGACACGGCACCGGGGCATGACTCCTGGGTGGTCGGCGACGACCCGAGCGTTCGGATCGTCTTCCAGGGAATCGCCGACTGGGCCAAGGCGCCAGACCCTCGCGAGCGTCTGCTCGCAACTGTGCTGTTCACGGACATCGTCGGCTCGACTGCGACCGCCGAACATCATGGCGATCGCGCCTGGAAGCGCCTCCTGCAAGCTCACCACGAGGACGTTCGAGGCCTGCTCGAGGCGCATCGGGGGCGCGAGATCAAGATGACCGGCGACGGATTCCTGGCCACGTTCGACTCACCGGGTCGCGCCATCGCCGCAGCCCTCAGGATCGCCGCTTCGGCTCATCTGCTCGGCATCGAAATCCGCGCCGGCATCCACACCGGCGAGGTCGAGCTCGCCGGCCATGACCTGCGCGGCCTTGCCGTCCACATCGCCGCCCGGGTCATGGAGGGCGCGGGCCCCGGCGAGGTCCTCGTGTCCGCGACGACGCGCGAGCTGGCCAGCGGCGGTGACTTCGAGTTCATCGATCGAGGAGCCCGGGACCTGAAGGGGGTCAGCGGGCCGCGCCAGATCTTCGAGGCACGCTCCCGACCTGGCTGAACGCCCAGGAGCGCCCGGACAGCCGCGACGAGCCGACCGAATGGAGGGAAAGATGGATGAGCACCCCCACCTCGAGCGCTTTCACGCCGCGCACGAGGCGTTCGAGCGGGGCGACCACGAGGCCATGCGGGCCTGGTTCGCGGATGATTTCGTGTGGCACGAGCCCGGCCGCAACGTTCTGACCGGGGAGTACGTCGGCGCGGACGCGGTGTTCGGTCTCTTCGACCGGATCGCAACGATGACCGACGGCCGCTTCGAGACGAGATTGCACGACGCCCTCGCCAACGGACGACACCTGGTCGCGATCTATGACCTGACGGTGAGCCGCGGCAAACGAAGGCTGACTATGTCGCGTGTCAACCTGTACGACGTGCTGCCGGATGGTCGCGTCACCCAGCGCTGGGGCTACGTCGGCGATCAGACCGCCTTCGACGATCTGTTTGCCTGACAGTCGCCCGTGATTAGGCTCCAAGGGGAGATCACGATCGCACGGCCGGTTGAGGTGGTCTTCGAGCTCGCCGCAGATCCCGCGAGGATGTCCGCTTGGCACCCACGCTTCGATGTCTCCGAGCGAACCTCGGGCGATGGCCCCGCCGTTGGCTCGACATTCCGCCTCCTGAGCCGATCGGTTGGACGCCGGATCGAGACCTCGGGTGCGATCACGGCCTTCGAGCCGAACCGTCGGGTGGCCTGGGACGGCAGCAGCCACGGAACACTGATCCTCGTCGTGACCGATTTCGAGCCTGACGGCACCGGCACGCGCGTGATGACGGCCTACGAGGTTGCAACCGGTGGCCTCCAGGCGCTCGGCGATCCGATCACGGCGTGTGTGCTGGGGCGCGAGGTCCACAGAGGCCTCGCGAGCCTCAAGCGACGGCTCGAAACCGAGTGCTGAGGCAGTTGTTACAGGCGCGGCCTTGGACATGTCGGCCCTGGCAAGTGGCAGTGGACCGCGCCAAATCGCCCGAATCGGCGCGTATTGTTGACCGGGGGCGAAGGGAGGCGAAGGGGGTGGGAAGTCGGTTCGAGCCGCGTCTCGCCAGTCTGTTCATCGTCTTGTCGGCCACCGTGGTTGGGTGCGGATCCGCGGTTGCCTCGATCCCGTCATCAGCCCCACCGTCTGTAGTCGCTCTTCCTTCGCCAACGCCGACTCCTACCGAGGTGCCCACCGCGGCGCCATCGCCCACGCCAGTCGGCTACTTCGTTGATCCGGCTGGCGGCTATGCCCTGTCGGTCGGGCCGGATTGGGTGCACGAGGCGTCCGGAGCAGTCTCGAAGGGCATCGAGTTCTGGGTGGTCGCGACACCCGAGAATGGCTTCGCGCCAAACGTCAACATCCTGGCTCAGACAACCGGCGGCCTGGACCTCGCGGGATACGCCGCCGCATCTCTGCGCATCGGGCCGAAGCTCATGGTCGCCTTCAAGCTCGTCTCGAGCAAGATCATCGTGGGGCCAACTGGGCCGATGCTTCGGTTCGAGTATCTCGGGACGTACAACGGCGCGGCCCTTCACTTCCTCTCGTTCGCCGTCATCTCAGACGACACCGCGTACCTGGCGACCTTCACGGCGCCGCTGGCGAGGTACAAGTCGCTGGTGTCCGCGGTCGAGCCCTTCCTCCGCACCCTCACGGCGCTGCCCGGCTCCGCGGCCTCGCCAACTTCCTCCCCCTAGGCCGGCCCGTACGGTTGGCAAAGTCTCCGAACGTTCCAGACGTGGGCGCCCACGATCGCCTGGGCGTTCCAGTGTCATCGCCCTGAGCGATGATGAGGGTCGTACTCGCATTTCGGACAGCCCTCGCCATTGCCGGGTGCGTGAGACCCGCGCCCCACCCGATGTTCTAGGGACGCCGGCATCAGGGAGGTTGCTCGATGCGAGTCCAGCGCCTGGGTTGGCTCACGACCTACACGGATCGCTATGAGGAGACGCGACAGTTCTTCGCCGAGGTCTTGGGGCTCCCGATCGAGGTTGACGAGCCGACCTTCGCCCAATTGGCAATGTCCGATGCCGACCACGACTACGTGGAGGTGCTGAGCGTCGACGATCCCGATTCGGCGTTCGAGGCCCAGCACCACGCGTTTGGCTACGTGACGGGGTTCGTCGTCGATGACGTCGTGGCGGCTCGAGCGGAACTCGTTGCCGCGGGGGTCGAGATCCTTGACGAGATCCACTGGTCGACGAGGCGGCCCGGGTACGGCTGGTTCCACTTCCGCGCCCCGGACGGCAGGGTGTACGGACTGATGGAGGGGTCAAGGCTTCGCCCGGCCTCTAGCGAGTGACATTCGGGAGCGCCGAGCGAGCTACTTGTTGAAGGAGAAACACACCATGCCCGGGTCGACCCCTCCGACACCGTATCTCCACTTTCCCGGCACCGCTCGGCAGGCGTTGACCTTCTACGGCGACGTCTTCGGTTGCTCGGTCCAGCTCCATACCTTTGGGGAGTTCAATCGGACCGACGGCGACGCTGACAGCATTGCGCATGGCGGTCTCACGGCCGGTCCAGTCCAGCTCTTTGCCGCGGACGTCGCCGGCACCGAGCCGCCGTTCAGATCCGAAGGGATGATGCTCGCCCTGCTCGGCACGGCCACCGCTACGACACTGCGGCAGTGGTTCTCGAGGCTCTCGGAGGGTGGCCGGGTTGTCGATGATTTGCAGAGGCGGCCGTGGGGAGCAAGTGACGGTCAGGTCATCGACCGATACGGTGTTCACTGGTTGATCGGCTTCGAGACCGAGGACCAGTGACGGTGGGCCGAGCGGTGTGCCGCCTGTGGTCGGGATCGCGTGGCATTCGCGAACGCTGAGCGAGAAGGGAGCCGTGCGCCTTCGACTCCGTTCCTTGCACCTACTGAGATCGAGGACCTCCATACGTCGGACCGCCGATAGACTGAACGTAAGCTGACTTAGCTGCTGTCTGCGCGGGCGTCAGAGACCCCTGCCGCGGCCATACTCCGCGTGATGCCGGGAGAAGCGCTGCTTCTGGGGATTGCCACGATCGCCGTCGCGGTCGCGGGCTTCACGGCCGTCACCTCGACGCTCAGCCCACCGGGCGGCGCGTGGTCCCCGGCGATGCGCATTCGCCAACGGGCGATCGTCTCGACGAGCTTCAACGTCGTGTTCGAATCGCTCGCGCCGCAGATCATCTTCGCGGCCACCGGCGACGCCGTCGCTTCATTCAGGGTGGCGAGCGCCGGCGTTGCGGTCTATGCCACGGGCATCGTGATGTGGCGAGCTCGACAGATGCTGCGAGCCGGCGTGCCGGGGACACCGGTTGCTTTGGTCCTGTTGGTCGTCGGACCGATCGCGACCCTCCTGTTCTGGGCCAACGCACTCGCGTTTACCTCGCTCGCTGTCTTTGCGCTGGCGCTGTGCCTGCAACTCTCGATCGCTGTCGTGAGCTTCTATTCGCTCGTCTCAGCCGCGCAGAGTTGACCGCGGGAGCCACATGACATTCGACGACCCTGGCTGAGTGATTGACCCGCGTCCCCGCCTAGGTCGTACTCGTCACTCTCAGGATCCGCCGAAGCCGATCTCGTTGCCGTCTGGATCGCGGTAGATGACCTTGCGCGCGCCACTCGTGTAGTGCTCGGTCCTCGCAGCTTCTATCCCGCGGGTCCCGATCTCGGCTACCAGGGGATCGAGGTCCCCGACGAAGATGGTCGGAATCGCGTGGCCAGCGTGCTCGGGCCGTTGCACGATGAACAGCCAGCCATGGTCGGCCAACTGCCAGACGGCCTCCGTCTCGGTAGGGAAGAACGTTGGCTTGCCGAGTAGACGCTCATACCAGGCCAGCGCAGTCGAGTAATCGGTCACCGCAACGCCGGCGAACACATCGGCAGCCACAGTCCGAGACTAGGACGACGGACGAGGGCACGTGACATTCGCGCACGCTGAGCGAGCCAATCGGCGTGATGGGCTTCGATGAGTCGAAAGGGAGACGATCGTGGAGCACGCGAAGGCAACGCTGCTGCGGCGGGCCTGGGCCGCGTACGACCGCGGCGATGTCGACGGCTTCGCAGCCTGCCTGACCGACGACTGGCGCGAGTCGGAGGCCGGCGACGACGGGTACGCCACGCTCGATGACGAGAGACCGACCATGGCGCTCCATCGATCCGCGTTTCCTGACAAGCACACCGAGATCCTGCAGATCGTCGCTGACGATCAAACCGTTGGCTGCTACTGCATCGTCACCGCGACGCATACCGGCCGATACCTCGACGCGGAGCCGACGGGCCGACGGCTCGTTATCCACGAGATGATGTTCAACCGGGTCCGCGACGGCCGGCTCGCGGAGACCTGGGCCCTGACAGCCGGACCCGGGTTCTATCGGCAGATCACGGGCCGCGACGCGCCGGAGAAGGTCGACAACCTCGGCTAAGGGTCCCGGCCTCCGACACGCGTCATATGACGTTCGCGAACACTGACTGAGCGAGGGCCTGGATGCTCCTCGGCCAATCCGGAGCGCCCGCGGTCAGGGCTCGGCTCGATAGACCCGCCACTCGTCGGGTACACCTTTGAGGACGTGCAGCCCGCGGTCCTGGAACGAGATCCCCGAGCCGATCACGAGATCCTTCACAGTCGCCGAGACCAGAATTTCGGAAGGCGCAGCAAGCGCCGCGACCCTGGCGGCAATGTGAACAGCGATGCCACGCACCTGGTCATCGACAAGTGCCACCTCGCCGGTGTGCAGGCCTGCTCGGATCTCAAGGACCAGCGGGCGCATCGCGTCGCGGATGGCAGCGGCGCATCGGACAGCCCGAGCGGGCCCGTCGAAGATGGCGAGGAAACCGTCGCCTGTAGTCTCGATCTCCCTGCCTCGGAATCGCTGCAGCTCCTCCCGAACGGCGCGATCGTGCGCGCCCAGCAGCAAGCGCCAGCGCTCGTCGCCAAGCTCGGCCAGTCGCTGGGTTGACTGCACGATGTCGGTGAAAAGAATTGTGGCGAGGACCCGGTCCGATTCCTCTCGCGGCCGGATCCCCGTCAGGAACTCCTGGACCTGGGCCAGCAACGGACCTGGGTCGCCGGCCCAGGGCAGGTTCTCAGCCCCGGGTAACTCGATGTACGTGGCACCCTCGATGTGCTCGGCGAGATAGCGCGTGTGCTCGATCGGAACGCGGGCCGATTGGGCGTGGCCGATCACCAGAGTGGGCACGCGAATCGCGGAAAGCACCCGACGAACGTCGCCCTCGTAGAGCATTCGCAGCATCGCGCTCGCCGTACCCGGGCTCGCCGACTGCCGCTCATATGCCGCAAATGCCTGCCGCACTGCAGGGTCCTGCGCCTCAGCCGGCGCTAGGCGCTCCAGCAACACCCCGGTGCCCCACCCTGCCCGGATGGCCTCTCCTTCCTGAGTTGGGAACGAGCGAGGGAGCGAAGGCAGATAGTCATCCGCGCCGAGAAGCCGAGCGTAGCCGTCGACTAGGACGAGGGCCGAGGTCCGCTCCGGATAGGTAGCCGCGAAGAGGATCGCCAGGTAGCCCGCGCCAATGCCGCCGAGCAGAGCCGTGCGTTCCGAACCGACCGCGTCGAGGACGGCTCGAATGTCGTCCATCCACTCTTCGAGCGTCGGCAGCCCGCCCAGCGGGACGGGATCTGACAATCCCGTCCCGCGTTTGTCGAGGAGGATCAGGCGGCTGAACGACGCAAGTCGATCGAGGGTCCGCGCCAGTGGCGGGAGGTCCCACTGAGCGTCGACGTTGCTCCACCACTGGTCGATGAAGACCAGATCGATCGGTCCATCACCCACGGTTTGATAGGCCACGTGGACGTCGCCCGATCGAGCGTATTTCGTGACTGGCCTCGGCACGAACAGAGCCTATCCAACGGCACGGCGAGACGAGTCGACAATGAGGACTCGACGAGACGACGCCTCGGGGCGTTGAGTAGGAATCGGCTCTTAGGATTCGAGCCCGAGACCACTGACGATCTCGCTGCGTGACTTCGAGCGTTCGGGGCTCGAGGCCCAGGAACGGTCCCCGCAGGCCAGCTCTCAGGGCCCTGGCGCGCCGGACCGAGCGACCTTGCTGTTCGGTCGCTCGAGAAGGCGTGAGTCTCGGCCTAGTAGGAGCGCGGTTCGCCGGAGTGCTGGCGCGAAGCTGGGGCAGCGGACATCGGTCGGCTCGCAACACCGGTCGGCGCGGTCGATCGGGTCGTGCTCATCGGAGCTTGGCGCTCGACGCTGCGAGCCGCATGACAGCGTCTTGGACGCCGTCGTACATCGAGTTCGCCTCAGTCGCGGTGGCAGCGATCGCGGTGACTCCGAACCGGCCGTCGATCGCGAGCCCGGACAGCATGTGGAGGACGGTGCCCACTCCCTTCACCGGATCAAATTGGAGACCGGCCGCCGCGACGGCGCGGATGACCGCGTCGGCCGGGAAGCCGATCCAGATCGGCTCGACGAGGTTGTCCGTCGAGGTATACGCCCGGGGTGACCCGTCCTCCGTGATCCACTGTCCGGTGGGGGTGTCATAGCGCCCGGGGACGAGGTTACGCAGGGCAGTGTAGGGATGGGTCGTCCCGCCCTTCCGGAGGTTCACCTCGAGGGCATAGACATCCCACCCTCCGCTCGCGTCGCCGGCGGCGACAAAGTCAACGCTGAATCGACCGAGGGCACCGCGAGCCGCCAGCTGTGCTCCGACGGCCGCGGCATGGCGCGCCAGCAGCGGTGCGTAGGCCGGATCCGCCGGGAAGCGACAACCGAGGTAGACCTGGCCGCCCGGGCCGCCGAGCACCTGCTCGTGGGTGGCCAGGACGACGACCTCGCCGCCGGGCCGGATGTCGACCTGTGCGCTCGGGCTGGCGAAGCGCTGGCCGACGATCCGCTCCTCGACGACCCCGCCACCCTCCGCGAGGTCCCTCCGATACCAGTCCGGGAGCGCGTCGATCGTCCCGCGCAGCCAGGCGGCGGGGTCCTCGGCGGCGGCCATCGGCTCGAGATCGATCGCGACGTTGCCGTCGCCGGCGCCGCTGTCGTCGTGCTTGACGACGATGCCTCGCGCGCCGGGCCGCTCCGCGAGGATCGCGCTGACGGCCGCCACGACGTCCTCGGCGGTTCGAACATCCTCACGGCCCACCGGAACCGAAACGCCCGACGCCCGGAACAGACGACGACCCGCACTCTTGAACGCGAGTGGTCGCAACTCGGGAGCCGCGCCGTTGATCGGGACACCGAGGGCGAGCGCGAGCTCTACCTCGGGCTCAGTGACGTTCCAGGGCTCGATGAACGCCGGACGATCGCCGATCTCGTCGCGAATTCGGGCGATGAGCTCCGGCCGATCGAGGAGGCGCAGGGCGACCGATCGGGCCGAGCCGTCATCGACTTCGATCATGCGGAGCTGCGATCGAGCGGTGGCTCGCCGCTCAGGCCGCAACAGCCCGAGGAGATAATCGAGCACCTCGGGTGACGGACCGCGCGTCGCGACATAGAGCGTCTCGCAACTTGGGATCCGGTTGGCCACGAAGAGCGCGTTGAGGTAGCGGTGCTCGAGCGACGCAATCCGGTTCGTGTAGTGCGAGAGGAGCGATTCGCTCACGCTGTACGACGGGAGCACGATCATGACGTGCTCGGTCGCCGAGCCCGATTGGTTCGCCTCGAGCGCGGCGGCGAGCTTGGTCTGCAGCCGCGCGAAGGCCGCCCGATCAGCCACCTTCCGAGTGTACGAAGTCGTCTGTATGGCGGTGATTGACTTCCAGGCAAGGCTATGGCGACGAGCGTCGCGAGCGTGCCCGGTATTGCCGCTCCGTGGGATGCAGTCATCGCCGGCGGCGATCGCCCCGACCGGTGGGTCAATCTCGGTGTCCGGGTTATCCTCGCCGCATGAACGGCGTCCATGACATGGGCGCGACCGACGGCCATGGTCCGGTGATCGTCGAGACGAACGAGCCCGTCTTCCATGCGCGCTGGGAAGGCCGCGTCTACGGGATGATGCGTCGCCTCCGGGCGGCTGGCCTCTTCAACCTCGACGAGTTCCGCTACGCGCAAGAGCGACTGCCCCCGGGTCGGTACCTCGCGAGCAGCTACTACGAGCGCTGGCTGGCGGCCCTCGAGACCCTCGTCGAGGAGACCGGCGCCGCGATCTCGAGCGAAGCGCTCCCCGAGCGCCGGGCCGAGACCCGGTTCCAGCCCGGCGACCGGGTCGTGACCCGGAACCTCAACCCCCGCGGGCACACCCGACTGCCGCGCTATGGGCGCGGCCGGCACGGCACGATCGAGTCCATCCACGGGCCCTTCACGCTCCCCGACACGAGCGCCCACCGCGCGGGCCGCGACGTCGAGCCCGTGTACACCGTCCGCTTCGCGGCCCGGGAGCTGTGGGGCGAGCGGGCCGAACCGAACGAGACGATGACGATCGATCTCTGGCAGCGATATCTCGAGGCCGACGCAACATGACCGACGACCACGGCCACCACCCGCAGCCCCCGTCCGATCTCGAGGCGCGGACGCTTGCCCTGGAGTCACTGCTCGTGGAGAAGGGCCTCCTGACGTCCGAGGCGATCGACCGCATCGTCACGACGTTCGAGCGCGACATCGGGCCGCTCCTTGGCGCCCGCGCCGTCGCCCACGCCTGGGTCGATCCCGCCTACAAGGCCCGCCTGCTGTCCGCCCCCAAGGCCGCCCTGGCCGAGCTCGGCATCACCGAGCATCAGGTCGAGGAGCTCGTCGTCGTCGAGAACACGCCGGCCACCCACAACGTCATCGTCTGCACGCTCTGCTCGTGCTATCCGTGGGCGGTCCTCGGGCTCCCGCCAACGTGGTACAAGTCGGCGCCCTACCGCTCCCGGGTCGTCATCGAGCCGCGGGTCGTCCTGCATGAGATGGGCCTCGAGCTCCCGGACGAGGTCGCGATTCGGGTCTGGGACTCGAGCGCCGACATCCGCTACCTCGTCCTGCCGGAGCGTCCGGCGGGGACCGAGGGCTGGGCCGAAGACCGGCTCGCTGCGATCGTGACCCGCGACACGATGATCGGCGTGGCCCGACCCGCGGTCCCGGACACCGCCACGTGAGCGAGGTCGATCGGCGGGTCGCCAGCGTCGAGGGTCTGCCCCGTAAGAACGGCGAGCTCGTCTTCGAGGCCCCCTGGCAGGGCCGCGCCTTCGGGATGGCCGTCGCGCTCACCGAGCGCGACGGCTACGAGTGGGAGGAATTTCGCCAGAGACTCATCGCCGAGATTGGGCGGGGACCGGACGACGAGTATTACGCGAGCTGGCTTCGAGCCTTCGAGAAGCTCCTGCTCGACCATGATTCCCTGACGGCCGACGAGCTGGCGAGCCGGACATCCGAATTCCGGGCGATGGAGCGGGACGAGGTCTTCTAGCGGGCGGGCGGGCGGGTGAGTGCCCGGGAAACCGAGGCGACCCACCTGAAGTGGCATTCGGCCACCCTGAAGGAATCGAACGCGTCACTGAGAGCCATACCTGGTTCCGCTGACGTGACGGAGGCGTTCCCATGGACAGGCGAGGACGTCTCGTTCAGGCCCGCGACCATGAGCTGCTGAACCTCGAGGTCACCCGAGCCGGAGGCTCGGTGCGGTAGCTGGAGGGAGGGCGGTATGGCCTGGCGATCTCGATCCTCAGGGCCGAGGCCGTCGAGGGCAGTGGCCCGGTGCCCCACACCCACGACTGCAACGAGGTCTTCGTCCTGATCGACGGCCACGGCCGGTACTTCGTCGGCGACACCATCGAGGCAGCCGCGGGGGATGTTGTCATCGTCCCGGCGGGCGTTCGCCACGCGTTGGTGAGCGTCGGCCCGGGCACGCTCCGGCACATCGTCCTCCACGAGGCTCCTGTCTTCGCCTCGCACCGTGACGATGGCGGATCGGCGTGAGTTCGACCCGCCCGCGCGGCCGACGGCAGTCGCTGATCTCGAGCACCACGAAGGCACCATTCCATAGCGGTGATTCGGTCGCCGACCCCCTCTGCCGTCGGCGTCTAAAGCCGCAGTACGATCTCTCCCGTAAGCGTCCGGCTCGAGACTCCGCGCCTGCTCATCCGCACAGCGGAGGAGGGCGACGCGGCGTTGTGGCTGGAGCTCTTCACCGACCCGGAGGTGACGCGGTTCCTGCCGCCCGGTCCCACTCCGACCCCGGACATGTTTCCCGGCATCCTCGCTCGGCGCCACGCGATGGAACGGGAGCGCGGCCACGCGATGTGGGTCGTCGACGTCAAGGCGAGCGGGTCGCCCATCGGCCAGTGCGGGCTCTATCCCGCCGCGTCGACCGGACCGGAGATCGAGCTCGCCTACCAATACCTCCCTAGCGCCTGGGGCAAGGGCTACGCGACCGAGGCCGCGACGGCGGTCCTCCGCTACGGTCTCGGTCCGGTCGGCCTCGAGCAGATCATCGCGCTGGTCATCCCGCAGAACCTCGCCTCCAGCCGGGTCCTCGACAAGGCCGGGATGCGGCTCGAGGCCGACCCTGCGACCTACTACGAGCTCCCTGGGCTCCGGAAGTACGTTGCGCAACGCGACTGGTGGCGACCCCCCGAGATCACAAGCCGCGACGGCCAGGAGCTTCTCTAACCCGCACTGGCCATGTGACATTCGCGAGCGCTGACTCACCGAAGCGCACTAACCTCGGTCGTTGGGAGCCGATCTTGGCCCGAGCAGGAGATGAGACGATGACCTACGGACCCATAGAGTCCCCAGACATGCCCAAGCTGATCGGCCCGTACTCGCAGGCGGTCCGCGCCGGCGAGTTCCTGTTCGTCGCAGGGCAGCCGGGCATCGATCCGTCGACCGGATCGGTCCCCGCCGGCGGCTTCGAAGCAGAGGCCCGACAGGCCTTCGTCAACCTGCGCACCGTCGTCGTAGCGGCCGGGTCCAGCCTCGAGCGTGTCGTTAGAACGACGGTCTTCCTCGGCAGCGCCGAAGACTTCCCAGCAATGAACCAGCTCTTCGCCGAGTTCTTCCCAGCGGCTCCGCCAGTTCGGGCGACCCCGATCGTAGGCCTGCCTCGAAGCCTCAGGATCTCGATCGACGCGACCGCTTATCTCGGTTGATCCGCACGCGCCCACCCGCCATTTCGCGAGATGCGTGACATCCACGGACGCTGGCTGAGCATGGCTACCGACCCAGGGCCGCGAAGCGCATGATCCATGCCGCGGATGGATGAGTTGAAAGCCTCCCCGAGCGGCGGGCTAAGTACGGGTCGAATCCAGATCCTCAGCGACGGCATCTTCGCCATCGCGATGACAATTCTCGTGCTCGACGTCCGCCCGCCGGTCGTCGGATCCGACGCTGAGCTTCCGGCCGCCCTCGCCAACATGGCGCCCCGGTTTGCGAGCTACGCGCTGTCGTTCATCGTCCTGGGCGTCTACTGGACGGGCCACCACAACACGTTTTCGGCGATTCGTCGGACCGATCGCGCGTTCCTCTGGTTGAACATCGTGTTCTTGGGATTCGTCGCCTTCATCCCCTTCACGACGTCGCTCCTCGCGAGCTACCCGGGGGCGACGCTCCCGGTCGCCTTGTATGGACTGCACCTCACCGTGATTCGGCTGTTGCTGTACCTCAACTGGCGCTACGCGAGTTGGGGGCATCGCCTCCTGGATCCCGCGATCAGCCCGGAGCGGGTTCGCCTCGCAAGTCGGCGGATCCTGGTCGGCTCGTTGATCTGCATGGCCGGCGTCGTGGTCTCGCCGTTCGCCGCGGGCCTGAGCCTGGTCTTGTACGGGTTGATGGTCCTGTTCTATGTCCTACCCGGGACCGTTGACGCTTACCTGAACCCGTCTCAACCCCCAGTTGCGCCCGGGTGACATTGCCACACCCTGAGCGACTGCAACTTGGGTGCTTCGGACCAAATTTGGAGCGCACAATCGGCGTGCCATGGCGCAGACAGGCTCGTTTAAGTGGTCGCTCCACACAGAGCTGCTCGTCGAGTTCGGTGCTGATATCGATGCGCGGCATCCCTGGCGAGCACAAGGTCTCGACGGATTAGCTGGCGCCGATGCCCGGATCGTCCCGGCCGGCATGCCGGCACGACCGCAGCCTCACCTCAGGCTTCGACCGCTGACGGAACCGCCCGGACCGTTCGACCTGCGGGGGCTGCTGTGCATAACCCCATTCGTCGAAGTCACGGGTGCGCGTGAGACCCTCGTCGCCTTTGAGGTTCGCATCGGCCGCCGGTACTACGACTTCCTCGCCGCCGCCCGGTTCCGTTACGCGGCAGCCTGCGACGTCCAAGTGCACGGTCTGCCGCTCGAGGCGACCTGCGCCGAGGTCTACTCGATCGATGCCCGAACCAAGGCGGAGGCCGACGCGCTCGACGCGTCGACGTCACCGGAGCCGCCTGACGTCGCCGCGTTCTACGCCGAGTGCCGGGCACTCAAGGTGCCTGGCTCCGGGCGTCAGATCTGGCTGTTTCCGCCCGAACCGCCGCGCTGATCGCTCCGGTGACAAGCACTTATCTCGTCAAGCCCCCGAAAACGAAGGCTGACCGCCGGCACTGAGGAGCCGGAAGACAATCCGCGCCAGGTAGCGCTTGAGGGCCCGGATCGCCTCGCGCCAGCTCTTCCCCTCGGCTCGCTTGCGAGCCACGAACGCCTAGGCCGGGGGATACGTCAGAACCTGCGCCAGGGCGATCCCGTGGAGGGCCCGGTTGAGCTGGCGGTTGCCGCCGCGGTTGAGCCGCATCCGGCTGGTCTGGCCGACTCGTCGATCCGCGGGTTGGGGACGAGATTGGGCCGGGCTGCCGTCACCCCGCCAACGATGACGCGGCTCGCCGGTCCGGACTGAGACTGACTGGCGAGCGGAGTTGCCCCGGACTGATGCTCTGTCCTCGCGCCAATCGCCAAGCTCAGTTCAGGACGAACCAGTTCACGTAGGTCGTCGACAGGACCGTCGTGTTCAGGTAGATCGCGAACGAGCCGCTCGCTGGGACCACAGCCCGGACCCAGCGGCCGCTCCGGTTCGAGCCGAGCATCGCGAAGATGAGGCTCGCGGTCGTGACCCCGGCAAGGGAGACCGTCTTGGCGCTCGTCCCGGCCGCCACCGTCGCTCGGCCACTCCGGCTGAGCTTGACCTTCCCGGAAGCCTGGAGGGCGACACCGGTCAGCGGCGCAGTCGCATAGATGCCGACGCCGGTCGTGGTCGCCTCACCGCGGACCCCTTGGCCCGCGGGCGATGTGCCATAGACGCCTCTGGCCGCCGCGTCGCGGTCGCTTTGGCCGAAGACGCCGGTGTCCCCCGGTGGAGTGGGGAAGCTTGGACCGCTGTACCCGAAGACGCCGTTGCCTCCGTTGTTGGCGGCGCCCGTGACGCCGCTGCCAGTGGCGCTCACTCCCAAGACGCCGATGGCGGTGGAACTACTGGCTTCGACGGCGTTGTCCGAGCTGCTTGATGCGGAAATGGCGGTGCCGGACGTGCTGTCGGCCTCGAACACCGTCGTTGCGTTCGTCGTGTTCGCGATGACCGTGGTGGACGTCCCGGCGAAGGACCCACCGACCGTGACCGCGTCGCCATTGGCGGCGAGCACCGGGCTGGCGCCGGCAAGAGCACCAGCTGCGAGGGCGGCCAGTCCACCTCCGGCGGCAGCCAGGATGGCCCGACGGGAACGCGGGGAGGCGGGATCGATCGGCGTCTGGATGGCCACGGGAGGCTCCCTTCCTGGGCGCGGACGCGCCCGAGGCGGTCAGATCGGTCTCGCGATTGCCCCAGCGTCTCGATGGGCGACCACTTCGACGTGGCGCTGGTGGGACTCCCCGCCGTCCCGTGCCTCCCCAGCCGATGGTCGGACTATACGCTGGCCTCGGGTCTGAAACCCTGGCCCAGATGACATTGCCGGACGCTGATGAACGAAGGCTCGACTTCGCATCGGCGCCGGAACGTCGTTTCCTTGGGCGTGGCTGGCCTGGTCGCTCCGGCACGCTTCCTTCAGAGCCCCTGACATTCCCCGACCCTGGGCGAACGGGACGCGCCAAGGGTTAGGCAAGATGCGCCGGCCTGACGCCGAACGCTGTCGGAGGCGCCGAGCCGACCGTTTCGTCAGATCAGCCCGGCGCGCCTCGCGATCGCGGCGGCTTCGGTCCGCCGCACCGCACCGAGCTTGCCGAGGATGTTCGAGACGTGGACCCCGGCCGTCTTCTCGGTGATGAACAGGTGCTCGCCGATCTCGCGGTTCGTGCGGCCATCGGCGAGGAGCTCGAGCACGTCCCGCTCACGCCGAGTGAGCCCGGTCGCCGCCGGGTTCGCGCCGGCATCGGAGGCGTGGGCAACGCTCATTGCGGATACGCCATCGACGACGATCCGGGATCGGCGTCCGAGGTTCTCGACGTCGCGAAGGAGCGTGGCGGCACCGAGGCGACCGGCGATCCCGAACGCCGCGCGCAGCGCCGCTTCGGCCGCCAGCCTCCGACGGCTCAAGGACAGGATCGTCTCAGCTTCTCGATACCAGGCGTACGCTTCGCGGTGCGGCTCGTCGAGGTCGTGCCATGCCATCGCGACGGCTCGCCAGTCGACGGCCGCCCGGCCGAGTCGCGCGAGCTCGGCCTCGCCGGACAGCACGAACGCGTGCGATAGCCGCCGCCGGCCGGGTTGCCTCACAACGAACATGGCGGTCCGTGACCGCATCAGCTCCAGGTACCCGGCGGCGCGGTCAGCCGCCGCCGCGACCGCCGCGTGGTCGCGGTGCGTCCGCGCGAGCCCGGCGACATCCGCCTCGATCCGGATGCCCATCGCGAGGAGCTCGGCCAGGTCGTCCGCATCGGCCGAGATCGCGGCGTCGGTCAGCCCCTCGACTGCGGCGGCCATCACCTCGCTCGCCTCGATCGGTCGACCGCGCGCCAGCGCGAGCTCCGCCCGGATGCGGCTCATTTCGCTGCGAGCGGAAAGATCGTGTCGGCCGATGTGGAACCCGGCGAGCTCCTGGACCCGCCGGCTGGCTTCGTCGATGCGGCCACGGGCGAGGGCGAGCAGCCCCCGAACGTAGGGATACAGGTACCCAGACGCGGTCTGCGACGTCTCGGCCCCGAGGCCCTCGGCTCGATCGAGGAACCCGTCCGCGAGCGGCCAGTCGCCGACCCCCCACGCGCTCGTCGCCGCCTGCAGCAGGAGGTCGCGACCTCCGCCCGATGCCAGGACGCGGCCGGCCCGCTCGGAGGCGGCGAAACCCTCGAGGCACGTCGCGATCGCCGCGCGCCATCGCCTCGCGTGGAGTGCCTGGATGTACGCAAGGTCCCAGTACGCGCTGCCGATCAGCTCCGGGTCCCCGGTTGCGAGCGCCAGGTCACACGCCTGGACGACGGCTCCGAGCGTCTCGTCGGGATCCCCGATGAGCCCGGAGGCCATCGCCCAGGTCAGGTGGGCTCGCGCCTCGGCGAGGCGAGCCGGCACGGAGGCGGCCGCACGGATGGCCGCGGCGCTGACATCCCGCGCCTCCTCGTGCCGGGCCACGACAAGCAGCGCCTGGCCGAGGCCGGCAAGGACCTGGACACGCTCGGCCGATGGCGGCTCCGTCGGCACGAGGCGGACGGCCTCCCGGGCTTCCGCGATCACCTCGGTCGACGCGGAGATCTGGGCAAGGTACCGGCCGAGGCGCTGGTGGAGGAGGCCGGCGCGAAGGGGCTCGGCCTCGCGGTCGACGAGACGGATGGCGCGGCGGATTGCCTCGACTGCTCGCGTCGGGGTGCCGGCCGCGGAGGCGCATCGCGCGAGACGCTCGAGGAGCTCGATCTCGTCGAGGCCTCCGTCCGGCGGCTTCCGAGGCAGGCGGTCGTGGATATCGAGCGCCTGCGCGAACTGCCGCTCGGCCTCCGGAAACGCGAGCACGCCCTCGGCCGCGATCCCGGCTCGAATGTGCGCCGCGAAGGCGCGGGGGGCATCGCCGGCCTGAGACCAGTGGTAGGCGCGTTCGGCGGCCGTCGCCACGTCCGGGGCAATGCCGCCAGGCCCGGCCGGATCGAGCTCATCGAGCGCGGCGGCGAACGCCACGTGCAGAGCGACGCGTTCGTCGGGCGTCAGGTCCCCGAGGATCGCCTCCTGGATCAGGGCGTGACGGAACGTCGATGCGCCTGGGCTCGGACGACCCTCCGCGACGAGGGTCCCGTGGTCGATCGCGTCGCGGACGCTCGATCGGACCTCCGCGTCGGACCAGGACAGGACACGGGCCAGGACCGGCGCCGATTGGCGCATGCCGCCGACGGCCGCGACGCGGAGCAGCTCCCGCGTGTGAGGCGAGAGGACGTCGACGTGGGCGAGCAGGACGTCGCGAAGGGCCGCCGGAAGCTCGTTCCGCCCGCCCGCTGCGACCAGCTCCTCGGCGAAGAACGGGTTGCCCTGTGACCGCTCGAAGATCCGGTCGACGAAGGCCGCATCGACGGGCTCGCCGAGGATGCCCGCGACCTGGTCGGCGATCGCCTCCCGATCGAGCGGGCCGAGGTCGATCCGCTCGACTTGCCGGCTGCGAACGAGCTCCGCGACGAGGGGCGTCAGCGGGTGGCGGCGCGGCAGCTCGCCCCGGCGCAGGGTCATGACGATCGCCAGGGGCGTGGTCCGGGCGTTGTGGATCAGGAATGCGAGGAGATCCAGGCTCGAACGATCCGCCCATTGGAGGTCCTCGATCACGAGCGCGACCGGCTCGAGCCGTGCCAAGCGCCCGAGGAACGCGAGCACGAGCTCGAACAGCCGACCACGGCCGCCGCCCGATCCGACCTCCGGCCCGCCACCGAGAACGGGCATCAGCGTCGCGAGCTCCGTGCGCCATTCGCCGACGAGGTCGTCGAAGACCGCCGGAGGCAACTGCCCGGCGAGCGGCCGGAGGGCTTCAACGATCGGAGCGAACGGTACGGGATCGTCGGCGAACGGCAGGCAGCCGCCCGTGAGGACGCGGTGACCTGCCCCGCTCGCGCCGCGACAGGCCTCGCGAACCAGCCGGGACTTCCCGATCCCCGCCTCGCCGACGACGATCGCTGCGCTCGACGATCCTGCAGCGGCTGCCGTGAAGGACGCGGCGAGGCGCTCGAGCTCGGCCTGGCGCCCGACGAAGACCGGACTCGCGATCTCGCCCATGACGTCGATTATCGAGGCCCGGTGCCGGCCCGCGCCCTTCGGAATTGGAGGTTCCGCGCGCGTGGATCTAGGGAGTTCTCCCAATGCAATTGCCGACTCGGGACTCGACCCTCGTCCCGGCGGACGCGCGCGGCGATCGACGCGCGACCCGCCTCAAGCGGAGGTTCATTCCATGGAAGGCAAGCTCGGAAGACGAATGGCAGCCGCGGTCGTCGGGCTCGGACTGGCGCTCGCCCTCGGCGGGCCGGCCGCGGCCTCGACGTCGGTCTCGATGACGGAGCGTGGCTCGTACTCCTGCCTCGGCCCGTGCGCGTCGGCGACGTACTTCAACGTCAACGGTGTCGCCCACAGCGACGCATTCGGGACGATGACCTACGTGACCCAGGGCACGGTCCTCGACTTCAATGCCAACACCGGCTGCCTCGATCAGAGCGAGGTCTGGGCGCTCACCGCGCAGAACGGGCACGGTGGCAAGGACACCCTGTGGCTGTCGACCACCAGCGACACGTTTTGCTTCACCGACGATCCGAATGTCTCGCTCGAGACCGCGAGCTTCGCGGTGATCGGCGGAACGGGCCGATTCGCGAATGCCTCTGGCAGCGGATCGCTCACCGAGACCGTCATCACCCATCCCCAGGTGGGGTACGGGGTCATCACGCTCAGCATCAGTCTGTGAGCTGAGCGGGGGCGGCCGCGGAGCTGAGTGGCCGCGACCAACCAGCTAAGAGCAGGGCCGCCGCGGCCGTTTGGCCGCGGCGGGCCTGTTTGTGTTACGTCGTGGGACCGCTCGCCGGCGCAGTCATAGCCGCAGGCATCGGCTATCTGTTACGCGGCCGGGGCGGTGGTTACTCGGGTACGAGTGCCGCCCAAGGAACCCTGGGCTGGCTGTGGTGGCCAGGCCCGGTCGAGCGCTTCACCCCACCGAGCCAGCGGTTCGGTCCAAACGTCGACCGCGATCGTGTGTGAGCCAGGTCGCCGGTAGGCGGAGTCCTCCTCGGGCTTGAGCGCGGATCGACGGAGTTCTGGCGGGAGGCCGAGCGGCGAGGACAGCGATCGGCAGTAGGGCTCGCACCGGCCCGGGCAACGGGCCGTCGCACTCGATCCCGGTGGGCCACATGGGAGGGTCTTCCGGCCAGAGGAGCGGCGGGCGACCAGGGCCGTACCATGCCGCCGGCTGACGTTCACCGAGGAAGAGCTTGAAGCCTCATCGAAATGTCCCGCAGCCTCGCCCAGCGTTCGGCAACGTCACGCGACGGCCATCGCTTTGAGGGCGATCTCAGCCTCAGTCACGAGATCCTGGACGATGCGTCGGGCTGGCTTGCGTTCATGGATCAGCCCGACGCTCTGGCCGGCATACAGCGCCATCGCCTCGGCCGCGTCGTCCTCGACGACCCGCGTGACGGTGGGATGGTTGACGTTGTACCGGAGGATGACCCGTCCCTCCACGGTGTGCCCGATCGCCTCGCCTTCGCCGGGACGCTGGCCCGATGGCGGGCTGCCCGCGCCAACCCAGGCCCGGTAGGTGCTGTTCATCAAGGTCCGGTGCGGGGCCCCTGGCCAGTCCCCATCGAAGAGGCTCGAATAGACGGTGTCCGTCTCGGTGGCAGCGAGGGCCAGCTGGGCGTGTTTCGGATGGACCGGCGATTCGTCGGCGAGGAGGAAGCGGGTGCCGAGCCAGCCCGCCTGGGCGCCAAGGACGAGGACCGCGGCAAGGCCGCGGCCATCGCCGATGCCGCCAGCCGCGACGACCGGCACGGGCGAGACCGCGTCGACCACGGCCGGGATGAGCGGCAGGCTCCCGACCGAGCCCCAGACGTGGCCACCGGCCTCGAATCCCTGGGCGACGACGACGTCGACGCCGGCGTCAACGGCTCGACGCGCGTCGTCGGCACTGCCAATGGTCAGCAGCACGAGGGCGCCGGCGGCATGGACCTCCTCGATGTACGGGTCGCCGGGCTCGAACCGTCGCCAGTGGTACGAAACGATCCGGGCGCCCTCCGCCAGACAGGTTTCGAGTTGGACCCGCTGTTCATTGTGGAGGATGAGATTGACGCCGAAGGGCCTTGTCGTGAGGGCCCGCATGCTCGCGAAGCGTTGACGGATCGAGTTGTCGTCCCCGCCGGTCGCCGTCAGCATCCCGAGCGCTCCGGCCTCGGAGGCCGCGGCGGCCAATTCCGGGGCGGCCGCCCCGCCGATCGGCGCCTGGATGATCGGAAACTCGATCCCGAGCCGTTGACAGAGCGGCGTCTTCAGACCCACGGGCTACCTCCGAGAGCACGAGACGGGACCAGTCGTGACATTGAGCATAGGCCCCGGTCGAGCGGGCTCGCCGCGCCCATTAGACCCCTGGCCGCACGCCCGCAAATTCGGTCGACCCCGTCGCCCAGTTCTCGACCCAGCCGCCAGAATCGAGTCGCCCGCCCGGGTAAGACGCGAGTTGGGGGCATCGCACGCGGCCGGGAGAGACCTACACGCCCGCACACCAGCGCTACGCCGAGGCCGTGTTCGACCCGCGCGCGTTCGCTGCCGCCACGGCCGGTCGGCGGCTCTGTCCGTACGAGCTGCGCCTGCCGGCCCCCGGCTCAGCCAAGGACGGACGCGATCTTTCGAAGGAACCACCGGCCCGTCCCGCGAGCGGCGCGGCTGAGCAGCGCCCGATCGAGGACGGAGCCGATCACCCCACCGGGCGGAAGGTAGTTTCCGCGGAGTTCGACGCGATCCGAGTCGAGCCGAAGCTCCCCGACGAACACGGGGAAGAGTGGCGCCAAGGACGCGGCGAACCACTCGACCGGGACGATCCACCCATCGCCTCCTTCGCGGGGCGTGCCGAGGCCGACAATCGCCGCCTTTCGGAACAGCGAGCGTGTCTCGGGCCCGACTAGTAGCTCGAGGTCGCAGCTGAACCGGCGCATCCCGTTTGGGCCAACGGCGACCCGCTCACCCAGCCATGGCGCCTCCTCAGCGCCGAACGTGGTCATGACTCGATCGAGCCGCACTGTCGTTCCCAGCGAAACGTTCAGTCGAGCCGAGCCACCGAGCTCAGTCTCGGAGCCGCCGAGAGCGCCACGTGTGGCCAATGTTCACCTTCATTTTGTGTCTACGGCAAGCTCAAGCCACGATGTGCGTGCCCGGCTTGAACCCGCGCAATGCGCTTTCGAAGTGCCGATCCCGTCGAGCCCTGCCCCGACGGACCGAAGCAGCGCCAAGACAACCTTCCGGGTGGCCGTGTGGACCGTGAACGATCTTCACGAGGGAAACGGTTTCCTCGATAGGGCCGAACGTCCCGAGTTCGCCGGGAAGCGGATGCCGGCCGCGCGGGCCCTTCTCGACCGTCCAGACGACCACGATTACCCAACACCATGGGTAGATCGTGGCGATTCACCGCTCACGTGACGTCGCCCTGAGCCGAGGCCTCCCGATGGCATTTCGACCCCGCTCCTAAGATCGATCTTCGAAATGGACCGACCCAACGAGCCGGAGAGGCCCGCGGAGTGACGCCGTGAGTCGGGTCCTCGTCGTGGCGACCGCGGGTGCGGGCGGTGACTTGCAACCGCTCGTGGCCGCCGCCCTTACCCTGCGCGACCGCGGCCACGAGGTCATCGCCATCGGCGACCGATCCGTCCGGAGCGTGCTTCGGGGCGTCTCGATCGCCGTCGAGACCCTCCCGGCGAAGCTTGACCTTGGACCCCGCTTGGCCGGTGCCGTTCGCGACGCAATGGCGAGGACCGAGGGCGACCTCGCGGCGGCTGGCCCGATCGTTCAGGAGCGAATGGCCGGGTGGGCGCGGGAGGTAGCCGGGCCGGTGGCCGCCGGCGTCCGACGACATCGGCCCGCCCTCGTGGTGACCTCGCTCTTCGGCGTCGAGGTGCTCGCCTTGGCGTCGCCACCGTGTCCGTGGGCCGTGATCAACAGTACGTTCTATATCGGCCCTGACCCACCTCGGCCACTCGAGGCTGACCTCGGCCCGCGGGCCATACCGCTCTTGTCGCGCTATGCAACGCTCCTGGCATCGGCGCATCTCGTTCTGCACGCGACGGACAGGGTCTTCGACTTCGGGTTCGATCGTCTTCCGCCGCACCACCGCTACGTCGGTCCGCTCGGGATCTGGGAGCCGCCCGGGCAGCCGTCGGCGTATCTGGCCGAGCCGGGCGACCCGTGGGTCCTGGTCTCGATCAGCTCCCAGCTCCAGGACGACGTTCCGATCGCCCAGGCGGCGCTCGCCGCCCTCGACGGCCGGCCGGTGCGTGTCGTGCTGACGGTCGGGCCCGATCACGATCCGGAGGAACTAGGTCCCGTCCCGCCAAACGCCCGTGTGGAGCGGGTCGTGTCCCACGCGGCGGTCTTGCGTCAGGGCGCGCTGCTGGTCAGTCACGCCGGGCACGGCTCGGTCATGAAGGCGCTGTGGTACGGCCGCCCGATGGTGCTCGTGCCCTGGGGCCGCGACCAACCGGGGGTCGCTGCGAGGGCCGCGGCGTTGGGCGTCGCCGAGGTCGTGGCTCGTGGGGACGCTTCGGGTGACGCGCTGGCGGGGGCGATCGACCGGGCCCTCGCGAGCGGGGCGATGCAGTCTGCGGCCGCTCAGCACGCGATCAGGCTGCAGGCGACCGATCCGCCGGTCACGGCGTCCGTCCTGCTCGAAACGCTGCTGTAGACGCTCTCTAATTGAGGCCCAATAGGCCCGACCCGCAGGGTCCGCGTGTTCCTGCCGCTGAAGTCCCAGTGGGGCACCGCCGCGGTACGCATCGGCCATGTGGCGGCTGCATCAGCGTGACACCGATCTTCCCCGGACGCGCGGTCCCATTGACCTCCGCCCCGATCCACGACGGATCGACGAGATTGTCCGTCGAGGCATACGCCCGGGGTGACCTGTCCTCCGTGATCCACTGACCGGAGTCGGTGGCGTAGCGCCCGGGAGCGAGGTTTCGAAGGGCAGCGTAGGGATGGGTTGTCCCGCCCTTTCGGAGGTTGACCTCGAGGGCATAGACGTCCCACCGTCCAGTGGCCTCGGCGACCGTGACGAAGTCGACGCTGAACCGGCCGAGCGCTCCGCGGGCCGCCAGCTGCCCCCCGACAGCGGCGGCATGGAGCGCCAAGAGCGGGGCGTAGACCGGATCCGCCGGAAACCGACAGCCGAGGTAGACCTGGTTGTCCGGACCGCCCAGCACCTGCTCGTGGGTCGCGAGGACCACGACCTCGCCGCCCGGCCGGATGTCGACCGGGGCGCTCGGGCTCGAGAAGTGCTCGCCCGCGATCCGCTCCTCGACGACCCCGCCCTTGGCCAGGTCGGTCCGATACCACGCGGGAAGGGCCTCGATCGTCGCGCGAAGCCACGCCACCGATCCGCGGCGTCGGCCATCGGCGCAAGGTCGATCGCGACGTTGCCGTCGCCGGCGCCGCTGTCGTCGTGCTTGACGACCACGCCCGTCGCGCGAGGCCGCTCGGCCCGGATGGCGCCGATCGCCGCGACGAGGTCGTCGGTCGTTCGGACGTCCTCGCGTCCGAAGGGAATGGGGACACCGGCCATCCGCAACAAGCGCGGCCGGCGCTCTTGAAGGCCAGCGGCCGCAGCTCGGGTCCCGTGCCGTTGATCGGGACGCCGAGGGCTAGCGCAAGGGCTGCCTCGTGCTCGGTGACGTTCCACGGCTCGATGAACGCCGGGCGATCGCCGATCTGCTCGCGGATGCGGGCGATGAGCTGCGGTTGATCGAGTAGCCGCTGGGCGACCGATCGGGCCGACCCGTCATCGACCTCGACGAACCGCAACCGCGATCGAGCGGCATCGCGCCGCTCTGGCCGCACCAGCCCGATGAGGTAGTCGAGCACCTCGGGCGACGGGCCCCGCGTCGCGACGTAGAGGATGTCGCAACGCGGGATCCGGTTGGCTACAAAGATCGCATTGAGGTACCGATGCTCGAGCGAAGCGATCCGGTTCGTGTAGTGCGACAGGAGCGACTCGCCGACGCTATACGACGGCAGCACGACCTGACGTGCTCGGTCATCGAGTCCGGACGATTCGCCGCGAGGGCCGGGCCGAGCCGCCGCTGGAGCTCCGTGAATGCGGCAGGGTCGGCCACGGCCCGAGTGTAGAAGTCGGGTCCTACGGGCCGTCCCTCGGTGGCGGTAGGTTCTTGGAGGGTGTGCCGTGATCATCCGGGTCTTCCGGGCGCGAATCCGACCGGGCCACAACGCCGAGTTCGAGGCGCTCTTGCGGGAGGTCTCGATTCCCCTCGTCGCCCGTCAGGACGGATTGCTCGCCTGCTACGTCGGTCGCCCGATCGGCGCGAATGGCGACGAGTTCACGATGGTCTCGGTGTGGCGCGATCTCGAGGCGCTCCAGGCCTTTACCGGTGATGCGTGGGAGCGCCCCGTAATCCCGGACGAGCGGGAGGCTGCGGTCATCCTGGAATCGTTCGCCCATCACTCGGAGGGCTTTTGGGCGCTCCCCGGCCTGTCGAGCGAATGATGTTGCCGAACGCTGACTGGCCTTCCCGGACGTCGAGCGAAAGCGAACGTTGAGGGTCTAGAGGAGCCATAGCCGGCCAGCGCGGGCGGGCGGCTAGCGATATTCGCTAACCCGCGCGAGCCAGTCTTCGACCAGTGCCTCGAAGAGGCTGCGATTGTCGACCGGCCAGATGTGGCCGGCGCGATCAAGGACGACAAAGGTCGCTCGCGAGTACTGCTCGACGAGTTGCCACGCGTCCCGGTAGCCGACGCTGGTGTCCTGGCGGCCAACGATGATCAGTGTCGGGGCAAGGAACGGAGCCGAACCGACGTCGACATCGAACGAGAAACCATAACGAGCTGGGTCCTCTCGAATCGGGTCGAGGAACCCTTTATCCGCGGCGGCCATCGGAGGCAGGACCACCGACTCCATCCTTGCGCGCAAGGCCTTCAGGTAGGCGGACCTCTCGACCAATGGTTCGCCGACCCCGACCTCGTCGACGAACGCGGCTGTCAAGTCGGGGTCCGTGACAAGAGGCGCGAACGGAGGCAGCGTCCGATTCTTGGCATCGACGATGACCGTGGGTACTCGGAGCAAGAGACCGTCCATGCGGGACGCGCATCTCTGGGCGACGCCGCGTGCGAGGTACGCGCCCGCTGAAGTTCCTGCCAGCAAGAAGGCGCGGTCGCCAAGTACGGTGTCGATGAAGGCCAGGATGACCTCGAGGGTCCCATCCTGGTCCACGATCCGGTCACTCCCCGGCGTTCGGCCGCAGCCCGGCAGATCGGGATAGATCCGCTGCCACCCAGCACGCCGAGCAAAGATCGGTTCGAAGTCCGAGAGCTCATAGGTGTGATCGAGGGACCAGCCGTGAAGGAAGACGATCGGGCGACCGTCACCGATCATCTCGTAGTAGACCGTGGTCTGCGGGAGCCTGCACCATATCGACCGGGCCCTCTCCGCGGCACCCACACCAGATGGGATTGGTCGCACCGAAGGGACGCGTGTCCCCTTGTCCTTTGATATGCCCAGGGGACAGCAGGTCAGGAGAGCGGGGCCTGGTCCCTGTCTGTCCCGTCCTGTCGAGTTCGTCCTCCCTGTGGGATCGCGTCAGTTCAGGACGAACCAGCTCACAGTTGCGAGCGCCGCGAGAGTGGTGTTCAGGTAGATCGTGAACGACCCGGAGTGGGGCACCACGGCCCGGACCCAGCGGCCGCTGGCGCTGGTGGCCAGGACCGCAAAAACGAGGCTGCCCGTCGTCACCCCGGCCAGCGAGACGGTCTTGGAGCTGGTACCGGCGGCCATCGACACCCTGCCACTCCGGCTGAAGATGACCTTGCCGGCTGTCCTGAGCGCAATGCCGGTGGCCGGGGCGGCGGCATAGACACCGACGCCGGAGGTCGTGGCCTCGCCGCGGACCCCTTGGCCAGCGGCGGTCGAACCCCACACACCCCGACTCAGGCTGTCAGTGTTGCCCTCCCCGTAGACGCCAGTCTTCGCCTTCGGAGTCAGGGCGGACCCCGTGAACCCATAGACCCCGCTGCCGCCGTTGGAGCCGCCCCGCACCCCGGCGCCCGCCGCACTGCCGGCGTAGGCGTCAACGGCGTGGTTGGTGTCCGACGAGGCCCCGACCCCAACGCCCGAGCTGCTGATCCCGTACGTGCCCGTGCCCGATGTCGAGTCGCCATAGACGCCATAGCCCGTGTTGCTGTCGCCCTCGACCCCGATCCCGCCGGCATTGCTCGTGCCTTCGATCACGATGTTCGTGTTTGTGTTATTGACGATCTGGGTCGTCAAGGATCCGGTGAACTGGTTGCCGACCGTCACGGCGTCACCGTTGGCGGCCGCTACCGTGAGCGGCCGAGCTAGGGCGCCGGCGACCGCGGCGGCGCCGGTCCCGACCGCCGCCGCGAGGATGGCCCGGCGCGTGCGCGGAGAGCCTGCCGGGATCGAGGACTCGTTGGCCACGGGAGACCCTGCCTTCCTCGGCGCGTTGTCGCGCCATGTGACCGGGCTCGGTCTCGCGGAGAGCACAACGCCGCGAGGAGCGTCCTCGGCCGCTGGCCCGATTATGAGCGCGCCAGATCGGGGATAAAGGATTCAGAAGCCAACCGACCGTTCTTTGTCGTGGGTGGTTCCCGCGGCGAAGTCCGGGCGCTCGATCTGCTGTCGCGAGGCGCCCCCTGCATTTGTTGAACAACCTTGATCTCGCAGGCGACCTGGGGCGACCTGGCCCGCTTCTAGAGCGCCAACGCCTTCCGACCACCGAGTCCGACGGCGAACCCGACGTCAACGATCACTGCGGCCGCGAGGATCGCGATCGGAGTGGAGTCGCCACCATGTGGGGGGTCGCCGTGTTTACGACGTTGGACGCTAGGTCGCGACCACCAGAAGTTCTTGAGGCTGCTCCGATTCGCGGCGCGTCCCGAAGGTCGAGGTCGAAGCCCGCATTCCGTCAACGACCGACCCACACGTATGGCTGAGCGGTCCCGCTGGGACCGCCACCGCCGACAGCCACATATGTGCCCTTTGCCTGCGCGACCGCGAGCGCCTGGGCGCCGGCCGCGTTTGCAAGCTGTTCGATCCGTGTCCACGTCGTTCCGTCCGCTGACGTCCAGATGATCGCGCCGTCGTGGTCGTAGCCAACGGCTACGAGCCCTCCCGGGCCGGCAACGACGCCATGCATCTCGGCATTCGCCAACGCCGGCGAGTCAGGCACGCGTTGCCAAGCTGCGCCATCACTGGACGTCCAGACGGCCGCGCCGTTCGCTCCGCGTCCGACCGCGACGAATCCTGGGCCGCCCGCGGTGACGGCGAAGATGAAGGCGTTATCGAAGGCCGAGCCATCGGGGACCCGAGTCCAGTTCGTGCCGTCGGGGGATGTCCAAGCTGCGCCCCGGAAGCCGCTCGTCTCCTGACCCGCGCCGACCGCGACATAACCAGGCCCGCCCTTGACGATGCTTGACATCGTGGCCCGATCGAGGGCAGCGCTGTCCGGCGCGAGCGTCCAGGCGAGGCCGTTCGCCGACGTCCACGCGAGAGCGTTGTAGCCAACTGGGCTGGCGTCGGTGATCTCGTCACCGACGGCGAGATACCGAGAGCCATCCCAGATGGCGTCCTTCACGGCGACGACGAAGGGTGGCGTGAGCGGCGTGCCGGTTCTCCAGGTCGCCAGGTCGGCGGACACGATCGGGATACCACCACTGCATTCGCCGTTGCACTGCGGTCCGAGGGCGACGGTCCCCGATGGACCGGCGGCCACGGTGAGCAGCAACTCGTTCTGGGTGACGTCCGTCACGTGGCTGGCGACCTGCCAGGTCGACCCGTCGCCCGAGCTCCAGACGAGGCCCGGGCCAGCGTAGGAAGCACTGCCGACGGCGACGAAACCCGGAGCTGCCGCGATCACCGCTCGCAGTGAGCCTGCCGGCGCGGCTGGCAGGCCGGTCACGGCCGTGAAGGCCGGGCTTGCCGCGGCCGGGTGGGTCCCTCCGCCGCACCCCACCAGCACCATCGCCACTCCGAGCCCGAACCCGAAGCGCCAAGTCGGCTTTCGGTTCTTCCGACGTTCTCCCGTTGACACGCCGCCCTCCCGTTCGCGACCACCTCGTGGAGCCTCACCACGAAGGCCCGTCGCGGATATGGGGGAGCGGCGGGGCAAAACGTTCAGGTGCGTCGACAGGTCCGCGGTCGGTGATTACGGATGGCCGATCGCAACGATCTGCCGACCGGCTGACGACGTCCCGAATAGCTCGACGATCGAGCCGAGACGCGCACCGGCGACGATCGGCGTCCCCGCGAAGATGCTGCCAGTGTCGAGCCTGGTCCAGCCGACGCCATCGACTGATAGCCAGGCAAGGCCGTTGCCGGCGGACGAGCTCCCGAGCGCCAGGTACTCTCGGCCGGTCCACAGGACCCGCGTCATCCGGGCGCTGTCGAGCGATGGAGTCCCCGCCTCCATCGACCAGCTGGTGCCATCGACGGATGTCCACACCGCCGCACTTGTGTCGAGCCGCCCGACCGCGACGAACCGCCCCTCCCCGGCCGCGACGTCGTTGACCAGGGCCGATCCGGCCGCGGTTGGGAGAGGCTCGACCGCCCACGCGCGTCCGTCGGCGGAAAGCCAGGCGCTCGGCCCGGCGGGACTCAGGCCAACGGCCACGAGACGGCTCGGGCTCGCCGCGACGCCGGACATCGACGAGCCGCCAAACGCTTGGGCATTGGAGGGCCCGGCGTCCCAGGCCGACCCGTCGACGGACGTGGCGACGGCGGCAGCGGTAAGGGTGTTGGCGCCTCGACCGCCGACCGCGACAAAGCCTGGACCGCCTGAGGTCACGTCGAGGAATGACAGGTCGCCCGGGCTGCAGCAGCCGCTGATCGTCGCGATCCGCCACGACACACCGTCGGCGGACGCGAGCAGCGTCGATGCGCCGCAGTATCCCGGCCCCGGGGCGCAGGCATAGGCCAGAGCCACGAGCACCGCTCCGTTCGTCGCCACCCGACTCATGCCCAGATCCAGGGTGGTCGCCCCGGACCCGACGACGCGCCAGGTCAGCCCGTCGGCCGACGTCCAAGCGAGCCCGACGGTGCGACCCGTCGTCGATGCGCTGCCAACCACGAGGACCCCGTCCTTCCAGGAGATCGCGTCTGCGATCGATCCGGTCGAGAGCGCTCCGACATCTGAGATCGGCGTCCACGTCAGCGGCTTGGGCTGGGTCCCGGCAAGCAAGACGCCACCAACCACGATCAGCGCGGCAACAAAGACCAGCACGACAGCAGCGGCTGCCAACCGAAAGGCTGCGGGCGGCAGGGCGGACGGTCCGACCTCCCAGCGGCGTCGTTGCCGAGCCGCTGGCAGCTCGGCCAGGACGGCTTCGACGAGCTCGGTCGGGGCCTCGTCGGGCCCGGCTTCCAGCCATTCGCGAACCCGGGCTTCGGACGTTCCGGGAAGGTTCATGCCAATTCCTCGGCTGCCGGGTCACCCGACGCCACGATGGCCTCGCGCAGGCGTTCGAGCGCGTAATGCAGGCGAGAGCGAGCGGTGCCGGCCGGGACCCCGACCGCGGCGGCGACCTCTGTCAAGGGTAAGTCCGCGTAGAAGCGGAGGACGACCACGGCCCGCTGCTCGGGCGTGAGACGCCGGAATGCCCGCTCGAGCTGATCGTGATCAGCGAGCTGGCGGGCCGGATCGAGTCCGCGTTCGGGGCTTCGTTCGAGTGGCCGAAGAACGGCCTGCCGGCGCCGATGCCGTGCCTCGACGTAGCACGCCCGGACGAGGAGTCGGTATTGCCAGGCATCGAACCGCTCCGGGTCCCGGAGCGATCGAAGGTCCCGCCAGGCGGCAAGCTGTGCGGACTGGACGGCGTCATGGGCGAGCTCGACATCGCGGAGAATGCGCCAGGCCAGGGCGTAGAGCCGATCGGCGGTGTTCGTGACGAGCTGAGCGAATGCGTCACGATCACCGCCCTGCGCCCGCGCCACGAGGGCCCGCTGATCCACTCTCCGGCTACCTCGACTGCATTGTCATTCGGGTATGGGGTCCGGGTCTCGCCAAACGTTCATGCGTTCGCGGCCCTGCCCAGATCGAAGAGCGCGACGTTATCCCGAGACCGCCGATCAATGCGGTCTGGCCGCCTCAGGAGATCCGTCGGGCGATCGCCAGCCGTGAGCACGATGAGCGCGACTCTATCTTCGACGACTAGCGGCGAGCCCAGGCGGTTGTGAGCCCTCGGAACGGCTCTCCGCACGGCGGCGAGACGGCTGCACAGCGCCGCGTACGCGGTCCTGAGGAGCATCTCCACGGCCTTGCGACGGGCCGTCGCACTCGATCCCGGAGCCCCTGTGAGAGCATCTTCCGGCGAGCGGAGCCGCGGGCGGCCGGGGCCGGACTCTTAAGAATTGGTCGGTGCCCGGGTAGGCTATCGCCAACTCGACGGCCCGACCCGCGATCAGGCCGGTGGCACCAACCGAGCCCCGCATGCATCCTCGTCGAAACCAGGAGGCCCCCAATGCTCGCGGTAACGATCTTCGGATTGACCTTCTCTGGTACCGCGGCCGCGATCGTCGCGGTCATCGTGGTCCTTGTGATCGCTGGCGGCTGGTTTCTGCTGCGACGGCGCTAAGCCGACCAGTTTGGTGGGCCGCGATCGGGCGCGGGGTTCGGCGCATGCCAGCGGATCGGGTCAGCGCGTGACGTATGGGCTGTCATCCGGGGCACGCACGGGTACCAATCGTCGTCTGGCGACTTTCAACTGCCCCTGACGACTGGCGCGCCTCACACAGTCGTGGCGACCACAGGGACGGGTTACGGGTCGTTCAAGGTCTACCTCGACGGCGTCTACGTCGGGACCGGCTCCGACTACGCGACCTCGACCCAGTACCGCCGACTGGTGTACTCGAAGACCTGGTCCAGCGTGGCCACCCACACCATCAAACTCGTCTGCTCGGGCACTTCGGGCCATCCCCGGATCGATCTTGACGCGTTCGTCGTCCTGAGCTGAGTCACGATGCGCCCGTGGGAGCCCGGGCTCCAGGGCGACGGGGCCAACGCTGTGCAGGGCCCCGACGAGTCGAACGTGGAAGCGCGCGTCCGGCGCTGCCCGCCAATCCCGTTGAGCCGGCCTAGGTCACGACGCAGGCGAAGCTGGGCGAGCGGGCGATCCGGCTCGCGACGGCATGGGCTCGGAGCCTGGTCGGACGGAGAATGCTCGGAGCGGCCACCGAGTCCTTACGCGGCGCAACGGAGCTGCGCACTATTCGTTGATCGTGCGTATCCCTGGGACCGTCGGCGGCCAGGGGAGTGGCGGGCGGCCTGGGCCGCCGTTACGGCGATGGGCTCGGCCCCGACGGACAGGTCCAGGTGCCTTGGACGTGGATCATGTCAGCGCCGTTCGCGGCAATGGCGTCGATCGAGCCACCGGTCGCCGATTTGGTGACCGTCCCGCTGATGCCGCCCAGATAGACCCGCGTGGCACCCTGGCCGAAGATCGAGATCTGCTTGTAGCTGGGATCGACGGTCGCGTCGCCGATGGTCCAGGTCCCGTAGTCCATGTCGAACTCGCCGCCGATCTCGTTGTGGGTGTTCGATGCCTCGCCGTGCCAGTGGACCGAGTTGCCGTTCGTCCGCGGGTCGCACGTCAGCACAGGGGGCGGGTACCCCCCGATCACCCCGGAGTAGGGCTGGCCGCCGATCACGCCCTCGACGGTCAGGTTGAGCGCCGAACCCCTGCACCACGTGGCCTTCGAGATGCCCTGGAGGGCGGCGTAGGCGTGGTCTTGGAGGCCGCCGGTCGCCGCAACACGAAGGTCCTGCGGCGCCGAGCGCAGGGTAGGCCTCGTGATCGTGCCGGGCGGGCACGTGCAGTCATGGCTCGAGGCGGTGCACAGGTCCAGCGTCGTGTCGTCAACGGCTTCGTCGAGGCCGCCGCCGGCCGGATCGCCGATCCGGACCGAGCCGCTCGTGCCGATCTCGGTCACGAAGGCCGTCGTGTGGAGATCGGCGATGGCCGCCCCGAGCGCGGGCGCCTCCACATTCTGCTGCTGGTCATCCGCCAGGTTTCGAACCTGCGGTATCGCGGACGCGACCCCGATCGAGAGGATGCCGTCGCGAGTCGTCATCGACCACTTGTCCGATGGCATGCCATCGCGGTAGAAGCTCGACGCCAACGCATCCTCGAACGCCGGGTCGGTGTAGTTCGCCACGGCCAGGGCCGCATAGCTGCCGACGGCCGCATACATCGGCTCGAGGAGGGACCAAGCCTTCTTGCCGGCGTAGTCGAGCTGAGCGAAGAAGCCCAAGGCGTCGTAGGTCCGTATGAGCAGCGGCTTCAAGGGCTGGGTGAGGTACCGGTACCAGTGGCGCAGCAAGCCGAAGGTGGCGCCAACGCCATTCGTGATATCGAAGGCGACCCATTCCGCCTCGCCTTCGGCCAGCCACGGGCGGATCGAGTCGTTCGTTCGCCGGTCCACCAGCATCCCCTCGAAGCAATGCCAGATCTCATGCAGCATCGTGAAACGCAGCGAGTCGGCGGGACCCGCAGCGACATCGGGCCTGAACCAGATCCGGCACTCGAGGGCGTGCTGGCCCGTGGGGTCGTAGTGGACGACAGTCCAGGCCCTCGCGTTCGGGTACTTGCCGGCCTGCGTTGGACTCGCGACGACGGCGACGATCGGGATGCCGAGGTGATGCCCGACGCGCGCGGCGATGTCGGCTTCGGCCTGGGCGACGACCGCCTGGTCAATGGAGACCGTGGCGGCATGGAACGCCGCCGGGGCGACCGAGGCCGCGTCGCCGCCGGTCCAGGCGAGGACTGCCGCGCGCTGCTCATCGGTCAACTCGGCCCAGTAGGTCGAGACCATGTGGATCGCAAGGGTCCCGTCGTCGACATCGTCCGTTGAGGTTGGTGACGCCACGCCCGGCAGCGGCCCGAAGGACGCGACGAATGCAGCGAGGGCAGTCTCCTTCGAGTAATCGCCGTCGCCGTATATCCCATCGAGCGCCTGCTCGAGTGCGGTTGGTGGTGACGCGCTTTGGGCCGCTCCGCCGGTTCCAGTCGGGCTCGAGCCGGTCGCCCCGGTCGCGCCCGGACCCGACGAGCAGCCGCTGATGAGGATGGTGGCCGCGAGAAGTGCGAGCGCCGCGCGCGCGGAGCCAGAGCGGTTACCGCCCGTCCCAATCGCGCTCACGTGCCGGCCGTGCTCCTCCGATCGGATGGTCACGCGCACCCGACGTCGAATAGGCGACATTCGCCGTGCGCCATTCCCACTGGATCGTCGAACCGGACAGGAGCGTTGGATCCTCGAGGGCGACCGGGTCCAGGGCACTCCCGCGTCGACTCCTTCCCTACGCGGTCGTGAGATAGGTCGTCATCGGCCCTAGGCCTTTCACGGTTAGGTGCCGCTCTTCGAACTCGAGCGAATCAGCGAGGAGCGCTCGGGTGGACGCCGCGAGGTGGATCCGGCCCGGGCTACCGGACGACTCCATTCGGGCGGCGGTGTTGACCGTGTCGCCCCATAGGTCGAACGTGATCCGGCGCTGGCCGATGACGCCGCCGACGACCAGCCCGCTCGCGAGGCCGACCCGGAGCTGCAGGCCCGTCCCATTGGCCCCCGCCCAGTCGCTCGCAGCGCCGAGGGCCGCCTTTGCGAAGGCAAGCGCGGCCGGCCCGTGGTCGGGCCGGACCTGCGGGGCCCCGGCCGCTGCCATGTACGCGTCGCCGACGGTTTTGATCTTCTCGAGACCGTGCGCGGCGACGAGTTCGTCGAACCGGCTGAAGAGGTCATCTAAGAGGGCGACAACGCGACTCGGGTCGGTCTGCTGGGCCCACGGAGTGAAGCCGGCGATGTCGGCGAACACGATCGTGGTGTCAGGGTAGGCCTCGGCGATCCGCGTCTCACCATGACGGAGCCGGTTCGCGATCGACGCAGGGATGGCGTTCGTCAGGAGCTCCTCGGAGCGGGCTTCGGCCCGACGCCGACGAACGTCGACATAGCGGAGCAGGACGAACGTGATCGTGAGCGGCAGGCCAACGTTCTGGATCGTGAAGATCAACTGTGTCGCATAGGGCAACGGCGGAAACGAACCACCAATCAGCGGATCGATCGCGACCGACAGGACGATTGACGCGAGGAAGGCGATGAACCACGGCGTCGCACGCCTCGGACCGAGGGCGAGGAGCGCATAGGCCGGACCGAGGAAGGCCCACACAAGGGCGCCACTCGAGTGGGTCACGCCGCCAATCAGGATCGTGGTCACGACTGTGAACGGCGTTCCGGCGCCGATCTCCGCGATGACGAACCGATCGAACTTCTTGGTCCGCGCCAGGACGACGAGGTTAGCGGCGCTCCACAGCGACAGGCTCAGGGCTGCGGCCCAGCCGAGCAGCGGCTGCGTCGGCGTGCCGAGAACGACGCCGAACGGCACGACTATCGTCACGTAACCAGCCGCCACCCCAACGCGCTTCCTGAGGCGGGTGTCGTCGTCATCGGAAGGCAGGTCGCCGATCGAGATCAAGCGGACGAGGAACGTGTCGCGTCGAGTGGTCATGCGACGCAGCGTATCCGCGTCAAGCGGGCCAGCCCCTCGCTAGCCGACTCCCGGTCCGAACGGCCGTTCTATTCTTTCGGTATGAGACGCGGCGACTCGGAGCGAATCTACTTCGCCAAGCGGGCCGGCTTCCTGGCCCGCCTCGCGTCGCAGCTCCGGATGTCCGAGGAGCGCGCCGAAGGGCTCCTGGCGACCCTCGAGGCCGAGTGGGCAGCTCAGGGGCGGCAGCGCGATAGCGTCGAGTTCTGGGCCGAGGCGGAGCGACGCGCAAGTGGCCCTCAGTAACCTCACACCGGCCCCGGCAACGGGCCGTCGCCCTCAATCCGGGCGGGCCGCAGCGAGACCGTCTTCCGGCCAAAGGAGCGGCGTGCGACCGAGGCCGCTCGCCAGCCTTTAATGCCGAGGAGCTCGGGTGCTTGATCCGGAGCTTCCCTCGCTGACGCCGGACACGCCGTGCGGAGCTAAGGGCGATCCCTACTGGATCGCGATCGTCCCACTGGTCAGGGGATACCCCGGATGATTGGAGTCGAACAACGGCATGCTGCAAGGGCCTGTCTGCTCGGTCGCCGACAACGAGAAGCCCGCGGCGAACGAGACCTGGCCCGGTGACCCGCTGATCAGTCCAACGACGAACCCGCTGCCGTTCGGCAAGGCCGTCGCATCGGTGCTGGTCTTGATGTGGCCGCCGACGATCACCTCCTGCGAGTTCGTGGGCGACGGTGAGATGCACTCGACGGCGCCCGTAAAGCCCAAGGGGTTCGGCGACTTGGAAGTGAGGACCTTGAACGAGACGAGCCCGCCCGATCCTTGGCTCGCTTGAACGCTGAAGGTCGCGGAGATGGATGAGCCCTGCGCTGGGCCGCTGAACGCTCCCGAGGCGTTAACCGTGAGCGGCCCCGATCCGGGTTGCTGCCCACCGCCGGCGGGGGTCCCTGCGGGCCCTTGACTTGTCGGGCCCGGACCCGCGCTCTGGCCGGGGGCGCTCGCACCTCCTGAACCACCACCTCCAGAGCTGAGGCCGGCCGGCAGGAGGTCCTTTGCGCCACCAGCCAAGACAAAGACCACGGCCGCTAGGAGGAGGACCCCAAGGATCGTCCACACGATGTCGCGGACGAGCGCGGCGATCCTGGCGAGGCGGTCCATCTTGCTCCTTGAGGTCATGGCCTCGTGGGAGGCGGCCGGATCGACGGGAAGGATGCGCGCCGTATCGGGGCGATGTACAGAGGCGAATCATTTAGACCTGCGGGTTGCGACGACACGTATTCCGGGCCAGGGGAGTGGCGCGCGGCCTGGGCCGCCGTTACGGCGACGGGCTGGGCCCCGACGGGGTTGAGAACGCCGTCGGGAATGCGCGACGAGGCGATTTAGGACGAAGGGCGTGGCGATGAGATGGCGGTGTCGGGGATTGAGGCGTCCGGTGCTCTGATCACCGGCTGGAGGGCATAGGAGGCGAACAGGACCGGGTCGAGGTCGAAGATCGTGAACTGGCCGAGCTCGCGCTTGCCCGACAATCGCAGCGCGGCCGCGAACAGGGCGTAGACGTCGGCGCGGCGCTGGGCGAGCTCGAGCGGTGACAGACTCGGCGCGAACCTTGCGGCATCGACACGCGGCGATCTGCGGGGAACCAAAATGGCGGCGGCGGTTGGCTGATCTCGAGAAACCGGCGACTCTCGCGACCGACGCGCCCGTCGGTCTGACTTCCGCGGTAGCCGCGGAGCGGCTCCGAGCGGATGGCCCGAGTGCTATCGGGGGCGGGGGCGGGCGCTCGCGGGCTGCGATCCTGATACGGCAGTTCGCGAGCCCTCTGACGATCCTGCTCATCGTCGCGAGCGGCGTGGCGATCTCGGTCGGCGATCAGGTCGACGCCGGGATCATCCTGGTGATCGTCGCCGCCTCGGGGCTGCTCGGTTTCATCCAGGAAGCGCGATCCGAGACCGCGGTCGCGGCGCTCCGTGCACGCCTGACCCTCCAGGCAACGGTGATCCGCGACGGCAAGGACCAATCGGTCGCGGTCATGCAGCTCGTTCGAGGCGACGTCGTGAGGCTGAGTGCTGGCGACATTGTCCCGGCGGACGGGCGCCTCATCGAGGCGAACCACCTCTATGTCGACGAGTCGGCCTTGACCGGCGAATCAGCGCCCGCGCTGAAGGCCGTTGCACCTACCCCGGGCGATCCCGCCAAGAGCTCGGATCGCGACACGCGAGTGTTCTTCGGAACGAGCGTGGTTAGCGGTGTCGCGACGGCGGAGCTGACTGCCACCGGGACGCGCACCAGCTACGGCCTAATTGCCGAGCGCCTCACCGAGCGGGCCCCCCGTAACGACTTCGAGCGGGGCGTCCGGGCATTTGGCTTGCTCGTCTCGCGGGTGATCTTGCTCCTCGTCGTTGGCGTCTTCGCGGCTGACGTCTTCTTGAAGCGGCCCCTCGTCGAATCACTCCTCTTCGCGATCGCCCTGGCTGTCGGCCTGACCCCCGAGCTGCTCCCGGCGATCGTGACCGTGAACCTGAGTCGGGGCGCCCGCGCCCTTGCGCGCAGCGGCGTTCTCGTCAAGCGCCTGCCATCGATCCAGAACCTCGGCAGCATGACGATTCTCTGTACCGACAAGACGGGCACGCTCACCGAAGGCCGTCTCACGCTGAAGCGAGCGGTCCATGCGGACGGCGGCGAGGCACCGGACGCGCTCGCCTTGGCTTGGCTCAATAGCCACTTCGAGGCGGGGTTCACGAATCCGCTCGACATCGCGATCCTGGCCACAGGAAACGGCCCGACCGATCTCGCGGACTACAGCAAACTCGGCGAGCTCCCGTTCGACTTCGTTCGCCGGAGCCTGGTGATCCTGCTCGGCCGGCCCAACGGCCAGACGCTCCTCATCAGTAAGGGCGCGCCCGAAGCGATCGTGGGCCGGTCTACCCAGGTTCGGACCGCGACCGGCGTCGGCCCCCTCGACAAGGCGGCAGCGGCCCGCATCGATGCGATCATCGCGGCCGCCGCGGCGGACGGCGATCGGGCGATCGGCGTCGGGACTCGGGCTGACGCGCCAGCCGCCCGGCTCGAGCCACAAGCCGAGGCCGACCTCGTGTTTGAGGGCTTGTTGCTCTTCAGCGACCCGCCGAAGGCGGGCATCGGGTCGACCCTGTCCGATCTGCACGCGCTCGGCGTCAGCCTGAAGGTCGTGACCGGGGACAGCGACGTTGTCGCTCGGGCGGTCGCTTCCCAGGTGGGACTCGAGATCCAGGGCGTCCTCACCGGTGACCAGATACAGGCGCTGACCCACCCGGCATTCGTGGCCAAGGCCGCTCAGACGACGATCTTCGCCCGTGTCAACCCCGATCAGAAGCTGCGGGTCATCCGCGCGCTGCAGGAGCGGGGCTCCGTGGTCGGCTACCTCGGCGACGGCATCAACGACGCGCCACCGCTCCACGTCGCCGACGTCGGCATCAGCGTCGACAACGGGACCGACGTGGCGCGCGCGGCGGCCGACATCGTGCTCCTCGAATCGAGCCTTGCCGCCATCGCGCAGGGCGTTCGGGAGGGTCGCCGGACGTTCGCCAACACCCTGAAATACATCCGGATGGGGATCAGCTCGAACTTCGGCAACATGCTGAGCATGGCCGGCGCGGCCGTCCTCCTGCCGTTCCTGCCGATGCTGCCGAGCCAGATCCTCCTGAACAATCTGATCTACGACGCGTCCCAGACGGCCATCCCGTCGGATGACATTGACCCCGAAGCCGAGGTCGCCCCCGCCCGCTGGGATATCGGCGGGATCGAGCGCTTCATGGTCCTCTTCGGCCCGATCAGCTCGATCTTCGACTACGCAACCTTCGGATTCCTGCTGGGCGTCCTCCACGCGGGCGAAGCCGAATTCCACACCGGCTGGTTCGTCGAGTCGCTCGCGACCCAGGTGCTGGTGATCTTCGTGATCCGGACTCGCAGAAGCCCGTTCTGGCTCAGCCGGCCGAGCCGGCTGCTAGTCGTTGCGGCAGCGGCCGCGATCTTCGTCGCGGTCGTGCTGCCGAACTCGCCGATCGCATCATTCCTTGGGTTCACCGCCCTGCCGGCGCTGTTCTGGGTGGTGCTGATCGGGTTCGTGGTCGCCTACCTCGCGATCGTCGAGCTCGCCAAGCGGTGGCTGGATCGGCGGGAGGCGGCGCGGTCGGACGCGGTCGTGGCAGGCGGAGCCTGATTCACCACGTCGTGCGTCTGTCAGCGAAGCTTGGCGAGCCCGTTCGCGTCATCTCCGGGGCCAAAGAGGCCGCACTCGGGTCGGCCGGTGCGATCCATCGACTCGACCCGACCGGACCGCAGTTACGAGGCGGCCCGGCCCGCGTTGAAGCGCGTCGGTCGTAACGCCAAGCGCGACGAGCGACTCCTCTCGCTGACGACCGGCGCCTACCATGCCGGCGATGGCACCGCGGTTCGGTCACGTCGCGACGTGACAGAGCAGCCCAACCTCCCGGTCGGGCTGCCGTCGGGTCGATCGAGTTCGCACCCCCTGGTACCCGGCTCCGACTTTCAGAGCGCCTCGTATGAGTGGCGCCGCCTATTCGCCGAGTCGCTCGGGACGTTCTTTCTGGTTCTGGTGGCCGTGGGCGGCCCAGTGGTCAACGCCCGCTTCGGGGGAACGGTCATCCCGTTGATGGCCCAAGTGACCGCCCCAGGTCTAATGGTCGCCGCGCTCATCCTCTCGATCGGAGCGGTCTCGGGGGCGCATCTCAACCCGGGGGTCAGCGTCGCGTTCGCGCTTCGCGGTGACTTCCCGTGGCGGCGTGTGCCGGCCTACGCAGCAGCCCAGCTGGTCGGGGCGGTTCTTGCGAGCGGGCTCCTCGAGGCCCTGTTCGGCCCGCAGGGCACAGCCGGTCTCACCGTCCCGGGTGGCGGGATCGGCGACGCAACGGCGATGATCTGGGAGCTCGTCCTCAGCACCGGCCTGGTGACCGTGATCCTTGGCACCGCCTCGGGCGCGCAGAACGTTGGCCCGCTCAATGCGATCGGCGTCGGCAGCTATATCGCCCTTGCGGGTCTCATCGGCGCGCCGGTCAGCGGGGCCTCGATGAACGTGGCGCGGTCCCTCGGCCCGGCGCTGGTCCTCGGCAACACGACCTCGTGGTGGGTCTACGTCGTGGGACCGCTCGCGGGCGCAGTCATCGCCGCAGGCATCGGCTACCTGTTGCGCGGCCCGGGCGGTGGCTACTCGGGGACGAGTGCCGCCCAAGGAACCCTGGGCTGGCTGTGGCGGCCAGGCCCGATCGAGCGCTTCACCCCACCGAGCCGGCGGTTCGGTCCAAACGTCGACCGCGATCGTGAGTGAGCCAGGTCGCCGGTAGGCGCAGTCCTCCTCGGGCTCCCTGTGCGGATCGCCGGAGTTCTGGCGGGAGGCCGAGCGGCGAGGACAGCGACCGGCCGTCGGCCCTCACCGGCCCCCCGGCTACCGGCCGTCGCACTCGCCCCGGCGAGGCCGCGTGAGAGCGTCGTTCGGCCAGAGAAGCGCCAGACGACTGTCGCCGCATCGGGCCCGCTCCATGGCGACATCGCCTGACCCTTGACGCTCGCGACCCGAGGCAACCTCCGCCCACTCCGGGACGGCGGTCGATCGAGCACCCGACCCGCGCACCTTCGGACGTGACTGGCTCTGGTCGTGATCGGTGCTGCTTGCTCCTTACGCTTGCGATGTCACCTTTTGACCCGAAGTGACCCCTTTGTCATCGATGGACATCGCGATCACAGCCGCGGAGTCGAACGACCGGGTCGAGGCCGTCTACCGGGCCGACGCCGAGCGACTGTGGCGCGCGGTGTTCGCCTTCACCGGGGACGCCGAGATCGCCAGTGACGCGGTCGCCGAGGCGTTCGCCCAGGTCATCCGTCGGGGTTCGGCCGTGCGTGACCCAGCGGCATGGGCCTGGCGCGCAGCGTTCCGGATCAGCGCCGGCGCGATGCAGGCCCGTCGCGTCGGGGAGCGCCTGCCGGCCCCGGCCGGTGAGCACCACGACGAGTACGGCGACCCAGACCTGATCGCCGCCCTGCGGCTGCTGCCCGACGCGCAACGCGCCGCGGTGATCCTCTTCTACTACGCCGGGCTCCCGGTCCGCGACGTGGCCGCTCGCCTCGGCACGAACAGCCTGGCGGTCCGGGCCAATCTCAGCCGGGGTCGAGGTCGGCTCCGACAGCTGCTGGGTGACCAAGATGGCTGATCTCCGCGATCGCTTCGCGACCCTCGACCGGATGCCGGTCCCAGACCTGTGGGCCGACATCGAGCGGCGGCTTGAGACGAAGGCGCCGGTCGGCCGCCTCGTGAGCGACGGACCTGTCTGGCGCGCGGCCCAGCAGCCGAAGTCGCCGGACTCGGCGGCCCGGGGCCGGCCGGATCGCCGCTGGCTGGTCCTCGCCGCGCTGCTTGCGACGCTGGCAGTCGTCGGGGCGCTCGTCGCCGGTTCAGGCCTAGGCCGTCGCTTGTCGGTCGTCCCGGCGTCGCCGCTGCCGACCGTGGCGTTGAGCTCGAGCGGCGACCCGACCTGCACGACGAACCTGGTCCAAGTGACCGCCGGCGGCAGCGTGCCTCAGGGTGGCCCGCCGCCACCCGTGGCGGTCGGCGAGCGGTTCGCGTCCCTCGTTCCGCGCTTTGACGCCGCGGCCGGACACGTGACGGGTGCCCAGCTTCAGGTCGCGACCGCGACCCAGGTGACGACGGTCGCGACGATCACCAGCGCGGCTTGGCTCGGCCTCGGGTCGGCGAGCGGCGGCGGAGCCGAGGTCGAGGGCTGGTCGCCGGATGGCAGCGGGATCGTGGTCTGGGCGGGCCACGACAGTCCAAACAACCTGGATCACCTGTGTTCGGACCTGTACCTCGTCGCGGTTGACGGCTCATCGGTCGTCAGCTTGACCGGCAATCCCCGGCCGGGCTACTTCATTCCGGCTAATCAGCCACGGGTGGCCATCGCGCCGCTCGCCCAGCCCGCGGGTTGGCTCGCCTACGTCGAGGGCTCGCCGGGGACGCCAGGTCAGGCCACCTTCTCGTTGCGAACCTGGGGCTCGTCGGGCCCGTCGACCGTCGATGCCGGCACGTGCCAACCCGCCTCGAACCAGCTCGCCTGGTCGCCTGATGGTCGAGTCCTCGCGATCCTGTGCGGTTCGGGCGTCGAGCTCTACGCGCCCGCCGGGCTGACCACCGCCACCCTGGCCCTGCCGGCGGGCTTCCATGCGGATCTGGGCGGTTGGGCGGGTAACAGTCGCGTCGAGGTCGCGATGCAGGGCCCGACATTCGAAGTGATCGGCCTCGCGACGACATCCGGCGCTGCGACGGTGCATGCCCGCCTATCGGGCCGGCCCGACCTCTCCGCGCTCGGGTTCTCGGCCGATGGCGCGGAGCTCCTTGTTGCGGCCTGTCCGGCAACGAAGTCCGACCCGTCGTGTTTCTCGACCGATCTCGACATCCTCGACACCGCGACCGGTGCCCTTCGGCGGATCTGGTCTGGAGCCTCGAGCCAGGCGACGAACGACGCGATCAACTCCGCCCGGTGGGAGCCGGGCGGCAGCGTCGTCATGACCAACGGCGGCTCGGGAACCCTCGTCGTCGACCCCGCGACCGGACACGTCACCCATTCGGCCTGGTCGATCGGCGCGCTGTTGTGGCGACCAGCGACCTGAACCACACGGGGTGCCGCGGCGTCGACGTTTTGCGGTACCAGCCGAGTGAACGGCAGGAGGTGGACTGATGGCGACAACGGCAGCCCGCAGGAATCGGCCCGGTGTGGACGGAGGCGGGGCGATCGTGGCACGAGTCACGCGTCGGCTAGTTGTGACCGCGCGCACGATCGCGGTCGCGATGGTGGCCGGCGTCCTGCTCGCCGCCTGCAGTGCGACCGTCGCGACGCCCTCGGTGCCGACCCCGACAACGAGCACCACAAGCCCGTCGGCGCCGAGCGCGGCTCCGACCGGTACGCCACTGGATGCCGCGTTGCAGGCCTCGTGGACCGGCCCACCGCGGGTCATCAGCCAATTCACGAGCCTGTCGGGCCTGCGCGTCCTGGAGGTCCACGGAGGTGACATCTGGGTCCGGTTCGACCTCGGTGGCGACATGATCCTCAGGTCGCGCGCGACGGTCGATCGCCCCGGCTCGTTGATCCTTACCCTGCTCGCCCCGTCCGCCGGCTGCGCGGCCGGGTCGGTCGGGACCTACGCCTGGTCGCTCGCGCCCGGCGGGGCGTCCCTTACCGTGACCGCGAGCGGCGATGCCTGCGCCGCCCGGGCGGAGGCGTTCGCGGGCACGTGGACACGCTCCGCCTGCCGCGACGCGAACGACCTCTGTCTCGGGGCCATGCCGGCCGGGACCTACGTCTCGACCTTCCTCGACCTCCGGGATGCTTCCGCCGCGGTCCCGAACTGGGGCGCCTACGGCCAACTCCGGTACACGGTGCCGGCGGGCTGGGCCAACAGCGCGGACTTTCCCGAGACTTACAACCTCGTCCCAGCGGCGGACTACGCAGGCCCGGTCGGGGTCCCGGATGGTTCGGCCTATCACACCATCTTCGTCTACCCGCGGCCGGCGGCCACGGCGAGCTGCGCCAACCAGGTCGACTCGGGTGTCGGGCAGACCCCAGCCGCGCTTGCCGCTTGGGTCGCGGGACGGCCAGGCGTCGTTGCCACGAGACCCGCTTCGATCATGATCGGCGGCGAACCGGGTCTCATGCTCGACCTCCATCTGGCGCCAAGCTGGACCACCAGGACCTGTCCGGGCGATCCGTTCCCGACGGCGTTGCTCCTCGTCGGGGCGGGCGGTGAATGGAACTGGGGGCTCGGGGGGACGGAGCACCAGCGTCTCATCCTCCTCGACATTGGCGGCGGGCGGACGGTGGCCATCTTCATCGACGACAACTCGACGCCGTCGCGGTTCGGCCAGCTCATCGCACAGGCAATGCCGGTGGTCACCACGTTCGAGTTCCCGAAGTGACGGCTGCGGGCGACTAGTGCGCCGCGATCGGCGCCGCGGCCATTACCAAATCTTCATTTGGCCGGGGGTTGACCCCGTTGCATGATCCGCCGCGGACGCCGGGGGTCCAGGTTGGAGTGGGTGGTGATGGTCGGTCGGGCCGCGCGGCTCGCGCTTGCCTTGGGCGTCGGGGTCCTTCTCGCCGTCGGTGGCCTGCAGGCCTCGGCCTCGCCCGCCCAGGGGGTCATCTGCTTCAGCCTCTGCCCCGCGACCCTGACGATCGCGTTCTCGGGTCGCGGCAGCGGCGAGTGGAAGTCGACCGACAACAGCTTCGCCCCCGACGGGCTTATCGACTGCAAGCGCGCCTACGGGGTGACCTCAGGGACCTGCTCGCATACCTACAAGCTGGGGGTGCTGAACGCGCCGATCACCATCTACTACGTCTTCACCGAACCGAGCTGGAGCGAGGTCGGCCAAACCTGCGGGGCGAACGGCGAGGATGGCGTTTCCGTCGGGGCGAACAAGACATACACCACGGTCATCAACCTCTGCGCCCCCGATCAGCTGTCAATCTCGAAGCAGGGCTCCGGGACCGGGACGGTCACCAGCGCGCCGGGCGGCATCAACTGCGGGACGGCTTGCGCTGGTCTCTTCCCGGCCAACGGCCGCGACGGCTGCGCCAATCCGTGCGGCCAGATCAGCCTGACGGAGCAGCCTCGTTCTGGATCCCGCTTCGCCGGCTGGTCCGGCGGCGGCTGCAGCGGTACGTCGTCCACCTGTCTGGTCACCATCACCGCGGCGACCGTCGTGCGCCCGATGTTCGAGCTGAACGCGACGCCAACCCCGAGCGCCCGCCCGACGGCCGTTCCGACCCAGACCCCGGTCCCGGCCACGACTCCAGCCCCGACGCCGACCGCCACGCCGGCGGCCGCCGCGTCCGGGTCGCCCGTGCCGGCGGCGACGCCGACCGGCTCGGTGGCCCAGGTGAGCCCGTCACCGACGACGGAGCCGAGCACGACGCCGACCTCGTCGGGCGGCGCGGACAACACCCCGCTGATCCTCGGCACCCTGGCCCTCGTCTTCATTGGCGCCGGTCTGTTCTTCGCCTTCCGGGCTCGGTCGAAGGCCACGACCCGCTGACTGAACGATTGGGCGGCGCTCGGCTCCTTCGAGGTATGAAGGCCTGCGCCTCAAGATGGCGGCCAACGGGGCGGCTCGGAAGCGCCACCGCGATGGGCGCCCCCCGGCAGCTCGGCCCGACTGTACCGACGAGGCTCGATGAGCGGTTCGACGACTGACGGCCAGCGTGCCAACGAGGCGCCGCGCGAGCGAATGCGGAAGGCCTACGCGACAGGGGACTTCAGCTAGATCGAGCGAGTTGCGCTGACACCGTGGAGACCTTCCCCCAGTGGCTTCCTCTCCTTGCCGAGAGCCGCTCCCCGGTCACGGCCTGACTCGTGGGTTGTCGCTGTTGACGCCGACCGTTGACGCGTATCGCCGGCCGAGCCACCCTCGCCCAGTGCCCGAGGTCGAGTTCGCCAGAAGCGCGACGTCAACATCGCCTCCTGCGTGGTCGGGGCGAGGCCGATCGACCTCGTGTACGTCCAAGGCGCCTATAGGTACGCGAGGTCCGAGTCGACCGACGCGACAGCGCCGCGATGTTCCGGAGCGCCTGGCGAGTCTGGCTCTGAATCTTGGTCCGGCGAGCATCCCGGACGCTGGATCGACCACCAAGGGCACCGATTGTGATGGACGCTCCAACGTTCGCGATGTCGTTGTGCGGACCGATGGGCGGCGGCGATCCCGGGGAGAAATAGGTCTCGACCGGTGGCATCGCAACCTTCCAAAGTACGCCGGCGGGACGCGGCATCCGCCTGGGCTCGACCGGCAGCCATTGGCTCGCGTGCCGCCGACTATCATGCGGCGACGGTTGAAGCCTTCTTGCTGTTGCCTTTGATTTCGAGGGCCGACGGTTTGGACGTCGCTTCCGATCGCACCAGTCCGAGGAGGGCCGGAATGAACGCTGGCCGCGGAGTCCGGACGTTCGCCTTCGCGACCGCTGGCCTGCTTATCGTCGCGACCCTGTTCCAGCTGGTAGATCAGCTCAACCTGATCTACCAGCCCCCGGCCATCCCGGAGGGTGCCAACCTCGTCGACCGGGTCCTCGCGCTGATCCCATACCGACAGCAGGACTGGCCGATATTCCTCGGGGCGAACCTCTTCGCTGGCCTCGGCTTCCTTGCCGTGGTGGGTCTCGCCCTTGCCCTGGCCGGCCAGGTCGGTCGCTCGGACGATCGCCGGAACCTGCTCCTGTGGACGCTCGCAAGCGCCGGCCTCGTGGGCCTCGTCGGCCAGCTTGTGCTGCTGGGGGCCGTGAACGCGTCGATCGCCATCCCGTACTGCGATTGCGGCTTCAAGAACGAGGAGATCGTCAGTCAGGTCTGGGCCGAGATGGTCGTGCAGAGTGCCGTCCAGTGGTTGATCTGGGGCGCATCGCTCTTGGCTGCCGGGGGTCTGGTCATCTCCGGCCGGCTCTTCGCTGGTCGAACCATGTCGCTCGCCTGGGGCTGGTGGTCATACCTCACCGCCGCCCTGCTCGTTGTCACGGTGGTGCTCGCCTACGCGAGCGTGGGCGGGGACCTCTCGACGTGGCTCACTCTGGCCGCGACCGGCATCGCCGTTCCGGCGTGGGCGATCTGGCTGGGGCTCCGCTTCTCCGCGGTTCCGATCGAATAGTCCGTACGCTTTCCGGGGGCCGATCAGAGGAGCCTCAGATGGCATCCAGCATCTCCGCCACCCGGGCCCACTGGATCGCCGGGGGGATCTGGCTCGCACTGGGCTCGCTCCTCGTCATCGGCAATGCCTTCACCGCCGTCCTCATTGCGCTCGTCCCGACGCCGACCGGCGGGGCGCAGCAGGCCATCGCCTGGTTCTACGGTCTCCTGCTTCTGGCCATCGTCGTCGTTCCCTTCGTGGTCGCCCGGCGGAGCCGCATCGACGTGGACGAGCGCGGGCTCCACGTCGTCGGGGTTTCGGGCCTGGCGCACGCCTATCGGTGGTCGGAGATCCGCGGCTTCGATGTCGCGGCCACCCGCCCGGGCTGGCTCCTGTGGCTGTCGCGTTGGCACGCGGTCGAGGTCGAGCTGACGAGCGGCGAGACGGTCCTGCTCGTGCCGAGCGAGCGCCACGCCGAGGCGGCGGCCGATCAGGTCCGGGACCGCTTGATCGCGGCGATGCCACAGGCCAGCCGGCCCGTGTCGGCGACCGTCGCCGCGCCGCCGCTGCCGAAGGTCTACCGGCCCTCACGGCTCGACCGAGTCCTCGCCTCGGTCTACCTGTTCGTCGGCGTGATCCTGGTGTTCGGGATCGCGGTCGGCATCCTGACCCCGAGCGGAACGCCCGGGCCGACGGCCGGCGGAGCCGCCTCCGGCGGGTCGACGGGCGTCCCGGTCGGGGCGTACATCGGCGTGATCGTCTGGATCGTGCTGATCGCGCTCTATCTGCGATCGCGGCGGGAGCGGCTCGTGGCAAGCGATTCGGGCCTCGAGCTCGTGCCGTTCCTGACCGGCGGGCGCCGGATCGCCTGGTCCGAGATGCAGGCCTTCGAGCTTGAGACGATCCATCCGTATTGGGCCGGCATCTACGGCGCGGCGCCGTGGCAGGTCGTGACGGCCCTGCTCGGGGACGGATCCGCGATCCGGCTCACGCCGACCGAGCGGCCCGGGCGCAGCTCGGGCGAAGTCGGGCACGCTCGCGACGAGCTTGAGGCGATCCTCACAGCGAAGGGCGGTTCGGCCCTCCGCGTCTCCGCGGCGGCCCCACCTGGGGCGGCCCCAGGTGCCTCGGCCTCGCCTCCGGCGACCTCGGTCGCCACACCCCGGCCTGTCGGCGGGCCGTCGCGGATCCGGGCTTTCGTCGCCGTCGTGGTCCAACTGTTTCTCTTCGGTCTGCTGACCCTCGCGGCTGCGGGCGCGGTCTCCAGCGTCGCCACCGGAGCCGGGTCCGGCTCGCCGTTGTTCGTCATCGCCTTCGGGGTCTCGCTCCTCATCCCGGCGATGGCCGCGGGCGCGGCCGCGCTCGGCGTGGAGGCTTGGTTCCGGCGCAACCAGCCGAAAGCCGTGTCATTCGGCCGGCGACCGATGACCGCGCCGAATGCGATCCGCAACCTGCCGGCGCGCGACTACGCCCCGATCCTGGCGACGCTCGAGCTGCTCGTCTTCGTCGCCATCGCACTGCTGATGCTGTCGCTCCTGCCCGGCGTGATCGCCGCCCAGGACACCGCCGGCTCGATCGACGTGCTCGTCGGCATCGCCCTCTTCGGCGGGCTCGGCGTGATCTGGGCCCGAGCGCTCCGGCTGATGCTGACGTACCGAGAGGCCGGCTGAGCCGGTTCGGGGGCCTGGCCCGATCCGCGACCTCTGCCGCCCGGACACGATCGCTCGACGCGACCTCGGCGGCTGCTCGTGGACGACCATGCCGACTTCCGCGCGCGGGCCTGCACCATCCTCGAGATGGACTCGGGCTCCCGATCGTCGCCGGCGGCAAGACACGGTCAGGCCTGCGGTTGTAGTCGCGCGGTTGCAACGCAGCCGTCACGGTCGGGCGGGGCCGCGATGCCGGTTCGATCGCGGTCCGATCTGAGTCCCGATGGACAGACCAGCCGGCGGCCCACGCTGTATCGTCGAGATTCGCCGGGGGAGGGCGACCAGAGGAGGATCCGGATGCCGTCGGCGTCGCTCCAGGGCACGGTCAGGCGAAGCCCGCTTGCGCTCGCGGCCGTCGTCGCGATCGCCCTGTTCGTGTCGGCCGCGGGTCTGGCCGTCTCGGGCGGTGGCAGCACCGCGCTCGCCAGCTGTGGGGTTGTGCTTTGCGGATCGGTGACGTTCGTCCCCTACGGGAACGGGATCGGCGAGATCCAGAGCACGACGATCGGGGGCATGCCCATCAGCGGGATCGCGTGCTTCTGGGAGTACGGGGCCAAGACCGGTACGGGTACTTGCGCGATTCAGCTCCCGCTGAACGCCACCCTGTACTTCAAGCTCGTCGCCGCGACGGGGTCCAAGCCTGTCTGCGACAGCTTCTTCGGGTGCGTCGCGACCGGGATCAAGTCGGTCACGGTCGGAAGCGGGACCAAGGTCAAGACCCTCGGATTTGCGCTCCTCGACCCCGTTCGGCTCACGGTCTCGGTCACGGGCACCGGCAGCGGCGCGGTCACGAGCACCAACGTGCCAGGCATCGACTGCGGGAACAGCCACACCGCCTGCTCGCTGCAGTACGCGTCCGGCACGACGGTTCACCTGGCCGCCGCCGCTGGTGGCTCGTCGACGTTCGCCGGCTGGGCCGGGGCGTGCACGGGCACCGGCACGACCTGCTCGGTTCCGATGACGAGCGGCACGTCGCCGAGCACGACCGCCCGGTTCGACGCTCCTGCGACGCCGCCGCCCACCGCGAAGCCCACCCCCAAACCCACGCCAGAGCCGACCCCGAAGGCGACCGGGGCCCCGACGCCCGCCCCGACGCATGCTGGCGCGACGCCCGGCTCGACACCGATTCCCGCTCCGACCGGCGGGGGCGGCGCCACGGCAACGCCGGTCGGGATCGGCGGGACGACGCCGTCGGGAGGCGGCGCGCCGCCGTCGGCCGGGCCGGTCGCGGTCGCGGCCGGGCCTTCACTCGCCCCGATCGCGACCCCGACCGCGGCGAACGGGCAGCCGGCCGCGTCAACGGATCAGGGCGGCTCGATCCTCATCCCGATCATCGTGGCGCTGGTCGTGCTGGTCGTCGGCGGCGCGTTCGTGTTCCGGAGACAGGGAGCCTGAGCCGGCCTCAGCGGCTGATCGGCAGCAGCTGGAGCTCGGGCGAGAGGTAGGTCAGGGCCCCGGTGCCCGGCGGTTGCAGCGGGCGCGGGACCACGAGGAACGGGCCGAAAACATCGGGGAAGAGTGGGCCGCCCGCCGTGGCCGAGGCGACGAGGTTCCGCGGCCCGACGACGTCGTTCGGGAAGACGAGGACCTGGATGGTGAACGTCCCGTCTGGCCCAGCAGCGACGGGCGACGGGACCTGGTTGATCCCGACGTCCCAGTGGACCGTGATCGTCGCCCCGGGCGGGAAGCCCGAGCCCGTGACCAGCGTGACGATCCCCGGCGGCCCGATCGGGGGGTCGAAGTGGAGCGCGGGCGGCCCGACCCCACCGAGGAGGGTGACGAGCGACGGGCTGGCCCTCGCCGAACTCGGGATCGAGAGCGTCCCAGACCTGGCACCCGGCGCGGTCGGGACGAAGAGGACACCGATCGAGCAGCTCGCGCCGTCCTCGATCAACTGCCCGGCGCAGCTGTCGCCGGCGAGCGCGAAATCGGTGTGGTCGGTGCCGCCGATCGTGCTCGGCTCGAGGGCGAGTGGCGTCCAGCCGATGCTCGTCACGGTCACGGCGAGGGTGGCCGGCGTGCCGAGCGCGACGACCCCGAAGCCGAGCGGGCTCGGGCCCACGGAGATCGCCGGGGGCAGGTCGCGGACGAAGACGTCCCGGACCCCGTTCGTGTCGTTCGGGACGAGCGCCTGGGCGGCGGAGTCGAAGGCAACGGTGCCGCCGTTGCCGGAGATCGACGGACGGTCGCTCGCCGTCCCGACTTGGCGCCCGGTCGAGCTCAACGACGCCCGGATCGTCACGGCCCGGTCCAGGTCCCGCAGGAAGACATCGGTGGCCGCGTTGGTGTCGCCCCTCACGAGGTTGAAGGCGTCGGACTCGAAGGCGACCACGCGGCCGTCCGCCGAGATGGACGGACTGCGACTCGAGTCGAAACCGGCACCGTTCGTCCCGACCGAGACGAGCGTCGTCGTTGAGGCGCCGAGGTCGCGCACGAACACCTGGCTGATGTTCGGGTTGAGGCCCTGGTCGAGGGTGAGGTTCGTCGCGGTGCTGGCGAAGGCAACGCGGTTGCCATCGCCGGAGATGGACGGGGCGTGGCTGCCGCCGTCGGGCAGCCCGCCGGTCGGACCGATCGAGACCTGGCTGCTCGCGTCAGCCGCGCGATCCCAGCGGTAGACGTCGGTCTGGCCGTCCTGGTCCGTCGCGACCAGGGCAGCGTCGGACTCGAACGCGATGAAGCGGCCGTCGGCCGAAATCGATGGCCAGCGGCTCGACTGGGCGCCCGGCTTGCCGGTCGCATCGTGGGACACGAGGCTGGTCTTCGACGTCTGGCGGTCGAAGACCATCACCTGCGTCGGCTTGCCAGGGCTGATGAGCGGGAACGGCCTCGGCTGGAACGTGGCGGCGGCGATGGGCCGGGCCGCGACGGCCGACGCGACGAGGAGGACCGCCGTGGCGAGTGCCGGCGCGCAGCGCTTGGCCGGCATCAGAAGATGCACCCGTTCGGCTGAAAGCTCAGGTACGACGGCGAGGACGTGTCCTGAGAGCTCGCGACCGTGGCGGCGTTCCCGTGCGAGTCGGTGGCCGTGGCCGTGTAGTCGACGACCCCGTTGGTCCAGCCGGGCTGGCCGGTCAGCTGGTACGTCCAGGTGTTCCCGCTGCCCGCTGACATCGAGCCGGTGAAGGGCGACCCACCGGGCGGCGACACGTCGATCTGCAGACTGGCGACGGCATCATCGGGATCGCTCGCGGTCACGCTGATCGTGACGGTGCCGCCGGAGCCGAAGCAGTTCGGGCTGACCGAGAGGTTGCTCAGGGCTGGCGGCGTCGAGTCCGGCGCGAGCCAGGTCGTGTAGGCGACGTACCGGCCGTCCGCGGAGATCGAGGGCTGATAGGCCGGCAGCGGCTTGCTGCTCGAGTCGATCGAGACGAGGGAGGTCGCGTTCGACGCCCGGTCCCAGACCACGACGTACGGCGTCACCGTGGTCGAGCCGCTCGAGAGGCCGCCGGTCTGCACGCTCGGCGCCACGACGATCGTGAACGCGACGGCGCCCCCGTCCGCCGAGATTGCCGGTTCGGCGGCCGAGACCCCGGCCGGGAACGGCCCGCCGCCGAGCCACGGAACCGGCGCGACGGCGCCCGTCTGGCGGTCGTGGACGTAGAGGAGGGGCCGCGTGGCGCCGGCGCCGAGGGCGGGCGCGGTGCTGATGAATGCCACCCAGCGCCCGTCGGCCGAGATCGCCTGGTTCGGTCTCGTGCCCGCAAGGAACTCGTTCGTGCCGCCGCTGTTCCCGTCGAGCTGGGCCCCACCCGCGGCGACCGAGTCACGCTCCGTGGTCGCGGGCGGCGTCGGGACCAGGGTGGGAGCCGGAGCTGCCGGACCATCTGGACCCGTTATCGGGGGCTCGGAGATCGAAGCGGTAGACGCCGCGGATCGCCGCTCGACGGCGGCAGATGCTGAAACGGTCCGTGCGGCGCCCGCGGCCGTCAGGGCGATGGCAGCCGTTGTCGCAATCCGAAGGACCAGCCCCGAAACCCGCGGACCCGATGGGCGGCGGAACGACATCACTAGTAGATGCAGCCTCCCGGGGCAAACGTTACGTAGCTGGGGTCGCCAGGAGTTGAGCTGCTGTAGATCGTGTTCGTGAGGAGTTGTGAGTCGCGCGTGGTGATGTGGTACGCGATCACACCGCTCGTCCATCCGCTCGTGCCGCCGACTGGAATGTTGTCCTCCCAGACATTCGATCCCACGTAATACATGCTGTCCGAATACGGGCTTCCGCCCGGCGGCGAAACGTAGATCGTCGCGTACTGAATCGGATCGGCGTCCGTGATCGTCACGTCGATATACGTCGTACCGCCCGGGCCGATGCACGGTTGGCTGGACTTCAGGTTCGTCATGGACGGCGGCGTCGTGTCTGGCGTGGGCGTGGGTTTGGGCGTGGGTGTCGGCGTCGGAGTCGGTTTCGGGGTCGAGGTCGGGGTGGGCTTGGGCGTTGGCGACGGTGTGGGCCTCGGCGTCGGGGTCGCGCCGGGTGCGAGGGTCGGCGCGGGGGTCGGAACCGGCGTCGGGGTCGCGGCGGGGGTGGGGGAGTGGCCGGGCGAGACCGTCGCGATCACGTTGGGGGTCGCCACGGGCGGCAGGCTCGATTGGGGCGACACGGTCGCGCCGGGGGCGGCACAAGCCGAAACGGGGAGCGCCTCACCGGATGCCTGGAGGCTGACGGAGGTCGCAGGGATCCACGCCCGGTTGAGGCCGGGTTGTCCGAGGTAAACCTCGAGCCACTGGCCGTCGGCCGAGCGACCGGTGACGAGCACCGACTGGCCGGCCGTGACGTCGGCGAGCACAGCCCCGGCGCCAGGGCAGGCGATCAACGAGACCGAGGACGGATTGGCCCGCGTCCCACCGAAGTGGATCGCGCCGCCAGCGACCAGCGCAGATCCGCTCACCGCGCCGCTGAGCAGGCCCACCGCCACGGCCTGGGCGCCGCGCTGGGCGAACAGGCTCGCGATCCGCGACAGGAGTCCGCCGGTCGGCAGGGCCATCGTCAGCCGCCGCTCGTCACGTAGCCCGAGTAGAACACCGCGGGCTCGCAGGCCGGCGCCGCGCCGCCGCCGGATCCAGTGGCGGCGCAGTTCGCGACCAGGGCGAGGGTCTCACCGGCGTGGACGGTGATCGGTGTCACGAAGTGCACGTCGTAGTCGCGGAAGTTGTCGAGCCGGAGGACGAGCAGCTTCGTCGGCGCTCCCGACACCGGATTCCGCTGGAGGGTGAGGTCGCCGCTCGCGCCCGTGGGGTTCGAGAACACGAGGTCGGTGATGAACAAGGTCCCGGCGGTCGGTGTGAGGGCGTTCGTCGTCGTGTCGAGGCGGCCGTCGACGAGCGCCTGTTGGCCGGCCGGTGGAGGCGTCAGCGTCACCACCGACGAGGCAAGCGGCGACGGGCTGCCGCCCCCGGTCCCACCTCCGCCGCCTCCCGGCGAACCCGGCCTGGCCGTGTAGCCGGCATCGGCAAGGGCCTGAGCCGCCGTCGCCTTGATCTGGGGCTGGAGCACGAGGAGCCAGAGCAGGACCAGGGCGACGATCAACGCGATCAGCGCCATGACCGCCCGCACGAACCAGGGCGGGAGGATCGACTCCTGGAGGTAGCTCCCGTCGAGGACGACCGGCGCCGCGCCCGGGGCATCCGGCTGGATCGCCAGCTGGAACGGCCGCGTCTTCGCCGGGCCGCGCCAGAACGTGCGCACGGGCTTGACCGCGACCTTCGCGAAACCGGCGGTGCCCGGGTCGACCGGCAGGGTCGGCGGGTCGATCGCGAACCGGACGAGCCCGTCCGGGTCGGAGCCGGACAGGGCCGCCGCGACCGCCGTGTTGCCGCGGTTGTCGAGGGCGAGGTCGTGATGCCCCGAGCGGCTGCCATGCGACGTCCGCGGCACGAGCTCGGCCGACGGCGCGAGAAATGCCCCGACCTGGAGCGTCCCCTCCTCGACCGTCGAACCGTTCGGGTCCTCATGCGACCGGACCATCACCGCGAACGGCGTCGGGCCGGCCTTCGTCGAGGCCGATCGCGGCGGGCCGAACGTGATCCTCGCGGTGCCCTGGGCGCCGGGGAAGAGCGACAGGGTCGGTGGGTCGGCCGTCATCCACGAGGCCGTGTCGCCCAGGCCCTCGATCGCGTACTCGTCGACGACCGACCCCGTGTTCCGGATCGTGACGACGAGGGTCGCCTCGGCGCCCGGGTCGACCGGCAGCGTCCGCGGTTCGAGGCTGGCCGTGGCGCCCATTACTGCCCAACCGTCAGCTGCCCGACCGGGCTCATCTCGCGAGTGGCGTCGCCGGCCGCCGTCGCGACGAACGAGAACGACGCCGTCGGATCGACGGTCACGGTCGCGACCGAGACCGACTGGCCGCCGACGACCGCGGGCTCGACGGTGGCGTTCTGGAGCGCACCGCCGGTTCCCCAGTACTGGAGGTCGCCGGTGCTCCCGGAAGGCGTCGTGAACACGATCTGGTATTCGCCGGGTGAGACGAGGTTCGCGTACAGCAGGTCGAGCGATTGGGGTGGGCTGGAACCGGCCGGGAATGCCCCATTGACCCCGACGATCCCGACGACGCCCGCCGGGCAGGCCGATGGCCTCGGGTCCACGGTGCAGTCGGTGGTCCCAGGCTCGAGGTCGAACGCCCCGGACACGAAGGTCAGCGGCGGCGTGATCGGCGGATGCGGTGGTGGGTCGCCGGTCGGCGGGTCGGTCGGGAGCGTCGTGTTACCGGGCGGAACGGGGTTGAAGCCCACCGAGAAGGTCTGGGCCGGGGTTGGCGTCTGGCCGGGGGCGTAGGTCTGGCCGGGGATCTCACTGCCGGTCGGATACGCACCGGCGGGCAGGACCGGATGATTCGCCGGGATCGCCCCACCCGGAAACGCCCAGGCGGCGTGGATGAGGTTGTCGCCGTAATGGACGAGGGCGAACTGTTCGACGACCTCGGCCGGCCACCACGCGCCGTCGTAGCCGGCCGATGGCAGCCCGATCGGGTCCATCACGTAGTACGCCGCCGGGCCATCCGGGCCCGGTGGGCGGAAGGCGTCGACGTAGACCGCGTGGCCGCCGGTGAAATCCTTCGACAGCCGCAGATCGACCGGAACCTCACCGTACAGGCCGCTCACGACGGCGCCGGCGCCGGCGTAGATCAGGGCCCGAAGCTGCAACGGGCTCAACCCACCCTTGAAGAACGAGACGCCCCAGCCGCGACCAACGGCCGTCTCGAGGTCCTCGAGGCTCGTGCCGCCCTGCTGGACGTCCTGCAGCGATCGGAGCTGGGAGCCGGTCGTGACGATCCCGAATGCGAGCCGGGCGAGCATCGCGCCAGAGGCCATGAGGCAGTTGCTGCCCTGGAGCGGGCCGCCATCGAACTGGCTGACCTGCGGCACGCGCGGCGGGCTCGTGTTGAGCCACGGCGCCTGCACTTGCCCGGTCGGGGAGGTTGTCACCGCCCCCGGCGAGTAGCTCGTGAGTTGGATCGCCGCACTTGCCGGCAGGGGCGCGATGGGCGCCGGGCTCGTGCCAGCCGTGAGGTTGAAGTCGAGGCCCTGCAGGTCGATCGGCTGGCCCTCGTGTGCGGTCGACACGATCGGTGGCGGCGACGTGACTGCGGCGGCCCCGATCGACACGCCCGCGCCGACGAGGGCGCTGAGAACGAAGCGCAGGAGCACGGCCGGCTGCGACATCAGTGCTGGTAGCCCGAGTAGAAGACCGCAGAGCCACTGCACCCGGTCGGACACGAGAGGGTGAGCTGCTGGCCGTCGGCCACCACGATCGGGGTGACGAAGTGGAAGTCCAGGTCCCGGAAGTTCTGGAGCTGGAACGACAGGAGGACCTCGCCCGAGCGTTCCAGCCGGATCTCGCCGGTGGCGGTCGAGCTCGGGTTCGAGAACACGAGATCGGTGATGTACAGGCTCTTGCCGGCGGTCGGTGCCGCCATAGCCCCGGGCGTCAGGCGCCCGTCGGCCGGCGTCGCGCCACCGACGGTCGCGGGCAGGGTCGGCGTCGGGCTCGCCGTGCCCGTCGACGGGGCCGCCGAGCCACTGGCGGCCGGGGAGGCCGACGACCCGGCGCTTCCGGAACCACTCGGGCTTGGGGAGGCGCCACCAGCTCCGCTGCCGGCCGACGGCGGCGGGGTGATCCCGACCGCGGCGAGGACGTCGTTCGCCTGCTGCCGCGCCGTCGCCTGGATGGCCGGCTGGAGCACCGTCAGCCACAGGACCGTCGCAGCGATCAGGAGCGCCAGGGCGGCGCTGGCCGCGGGGATCGCCCAGGACGGCAGGATCGCCGTCTGCAGGAGCGATCCGTCGACGACGACCGGGGGTCCGTCAGGGACGTCCACGTTGAGCTTGAACGGTCGGGTCTGCGCCGGCCCTCGCCAGAAGGTCCGGATCGGCTTCACGCCGACCTTCGCGAACGCCGCCGTGCCCGCCTCGGCGTCCACCACCGGCGGGCGCACCTCGAACCGGAGCAGGCGGTCGGCATCCGAGGCGTCAAGGGCCGCGTTGAGGGCGATGTTGCCGCGGTTGTCCACGGCGATGTCGTGCGTTGCGCCACGGCTGCCACGTGACGTCTTCGGCACGAGCTCAACGAAGACATTCGAGAACGGCGCAACGTCGACCGTGCCCTCCTCGACGACCGAGCCGCCCGGGTCCTCTTTCGACGCCGCCCGGACGGCGAATGGCACCTGGCCAGCCCGGGGCTGCGAGGCGCGGGGCGGAGCGAACGTCAGGTTTGCCGTGCCCTCAGCGCCCGGGAACAGCGACAGCGCCGCTGGCTCGACCGTCGTCCAGGGCCGGGCATCGCCGAGGACCTCGAACGTGAATTGATCGACGACCGACCCGGAGTTTCTGACCCGGATCGTCGCCGTCGTGGGCACGCCCGGGGTCGCGGCGACGGCCTTCGGCTCGAGCGCGACGACGGCTCCCACTGGCGTCGGAGGATAGACGCGACCCGCCCGCGAATCTATGCGCGACCGAGCGTGTCGGGTCGCTAACGCAGACGGTCGCCGATCGCCCGGAGGTCGGGGATCAGGTCGGACACTCGAGCGGCGATGTCGCTGTCGCGCATCGGCTTCAAGCCGCCTGTTCGGGCGAGGATCGCATCATACGGGCGGCTCATCCAGCCTCTGACGGCCATGATCAGGTTAGCGAGATCGGGGTTCGTGGCCTCGTACTTCATCTGCAGATCGAAGAGCGACTGTCCGATGGGCTTGAACTTCGCGGCTGCCAGCTCGAAGTCCGGAGCCGGGTCGCGGAGCACGGCATAGAGCGAGATCACCTGGCCGATCACGTCCTCCTCGAATTTCGTCGCTTCCCCGGCCGACGGGTCCTCGGCCGAAGCCGGGGTTGGTGCAGGCGCGGCCGGGGACGGGGCCGTGGTCGGTGCGGCGGTCGCCGCCTCATTCGGGCGGACGTCGGGCTCGCTCCCGGGGACAAGCTCGCCGGTGGATGGATCCATCAGCCGGTCGTCGGCCTTCAGCGGCGCCCGCTGGACGCGGCCTCCGAGCAGCGACGCGACGGCAGCGTTTCCGGCTCCCTGCTGCAGCGATCGAACGAGACCGTCGGCGGCGCCGGCGCCATCCGCGGTTGTCGCTGATGCCGGGCTGACGCGATCGCGTTCGGGTAGATCGGTTCGTCGCTTGCGGAGGGAGTCGACCACGTCCCGATCGTCGCCTGTGCGCGGGCGATCCGGACCCGCTGGACGGGCCATCGTCGGGGCACGTTCTCTGCCCGAAAGGGCAACGTGATCGCGCCTCGTTAAGTCGAGGTTCAGTGCCTGGAAAGCGTGATCGATGACCCTGCCGGCGCCGCGGCCGCATGGCAATGGGCCGGACAGAGGGAGCGAACGTGTACGCGCTGACCGCCGCTCGGGAGACCCGCATCCCCGTCTTCGTCCGGGCGGCCGATCCGCTCTCCCGAGCCGGCACGATCGCCCAGCTGCGGCTGACCGGCGACGTGACGCTATGCACGGAGGAGGAGCTCGGCGGCGGTGTCGCCCTCGTCGTCGCCGAGGACATCGATGCGGAGACGATCCGCGTGATTCGGGACCTCCGCCGTCGCGGGGTCGAGCGCGTGGTGCTGCTGGCCGGACGCGTCGACGACAAGAGCCTGCTCCAGGCGGTCGAGGCGGGCGTTGCCGGAGTGGTCCGCCGGAGCGAGGCGAGCCCTCGGAACCTCGTCCACGCGATCCGGTCCGTGGCGGCAGGCGAGGGGCTGCTTCCGCCGGACATGTTGGCGCGGCTCCTCGACCAGGTCGGCCAGATGCAGCGGCAGGTCCTCGCGCCCCGCGGCCTCACGTTCTCCGGCCTGACCGACCGGGAGATCTCGGTCCTGCGGCTCCTGGCCGACGGCAAGGACACGGCCGAGGTCGGACGCGAGCTCTTCTACTCCGAGCGCACCGTCAAGAACATCGTCCATGACGTGACGAGCCGGCTGGACCTCCGGAACCGGACCCACGCCGTCGCGTACGCTCTCCGACAGGGACTGATCTAGGCCGTCAGTGCCGCGCTCGCCCTCGCCCTAGTGGGGCGGCGGGTCAGAACTCCTTGCCGGTCTGGTCCTCGTCCTTGAACTTCGAAGCCTTGATCAGCACCCCCGTGCTCCGGCCCACCTGGTCCTGGGTCGCAGCGACATGGGCCCAGGATCGCCCCTCTGTGACCTTTTCCTCGGTGAAGTCGGCGGTCTCCTTGTCGCCCTCGAGGAGCGCGCCGGCCATACCGACCTTGACGCCCTGGTCGGAGCCGGCCGAGATCGTGATGTAGCCGTGGCCCTGGTCGACCTCGAACTTCAGGACGCGAGCGTGGATGTCCGCGGCGGCCTTCTGCGGAGCCGGCTTGGCGGGCTTCGGACGGCTTCCCGGCGCGTCGGTCGGCGCCGGCGTTTCTTTCGGCGCCCGCTGCACGAGCAGCCCGACCGCCTGGTTCCCGGCGGAACGCTGGAGGTCCAGGAGCGGATGGCGTCCGGCCTCGGGTCGGCGATCGTCGTACCCGCGTCGACCCGGCTCGTCGATTTCGCGCCTCCGGGTGGCGTCCTGCTCGAACATGACCCCGATCTTAGATGGGGGGGCACCGCCGGCCGCGCAGAATGGCGTGCCCGATGAGGCAGATTCCTCACGACCCGCACGCAGCAGGCCCGTGAAACCGGCGATCTGTCGCGTGGTCCCGAGCGCGGTAGAGCTCCGCGCTAGCGTTAGGGGGTGGGCTCAGCGGGTGGCGGGTGGAAGTCATCGAGGTTGAACCTCACGACGCCGTCACCCGCCCTCACCCAAGCCAGCGGGACGGTTCCGACTCCGCCGTCGCTGCTCCAATCGTCCTCAATCAACGGACCCCCGCGGGCGAGAGGACTGACGCGCTCGCCCACCATTCGGGTCCAGAGGCGTTCCGCCTCGGCGGGATCGTTGATCACCCGTACGACTTTCGAGTCAGGCCCGTAGAGCGGCTGGGCGCCCGCCATCTCGGGGAGTCGGAAGAGCTGCCGGCTCACGCCGCCGCCCGAACGGGTCGAGCCTGTCGTCGCCCCGCCCGACCCAGAGGCCGGCGCGAATGGAATCGGTGACTGCGGCTCGGATGTGTACCCTCCGCGACTCGGTGGGCTGAATCGCGACATGTTGAATCTGACGACACCGTCGCCGGTTCGAACCCAAGCGAGCGGTGCTCTGCCCTGACCGTCGTCGCTCCGCCAGGCAAAGTTCTCGAGGTCCTCCTCGGTGCTTCCCAGGATGTTCCGCTGACCCTCGTTCATCAGGCGCTGGTAGAGCGCTACCGCTTCCTCCTGATCCTCGATGACATGGGCCACGCGGCCGATGATCGGTGGACGATTACGGAACTCGGGGGCGACGGCGATCCGCGGGCGCGCCGAAGGGCCTCCGGCGGGGTTCCCGGCGGGAGCCATCGATGGCTGGGTCAGTGGACCGGCGGCTGGAGCCGACGCCGAGGCCGGAGCGACAGCGCTCCCCGCGGCGGCCGGCGGTGGCGGCGGAGTTCCGGGCAGCGTCGCCGGGCCAGACGCGGCGGGCGCGCCACCGGCCTGTGCCGCGGCTTCCGGGGCACGTGGCGCCACTCCGGTGCCGACGAGCGTTGGGGTCGGGGCAACTGGTGGTCGGGGCGCGATACCCGTCCCCGCGAGCGTACCGCCCCCCGGCGCCGAGGGCGGCGCTGGCGGCGCTGGTGCCCGGGGCGGGATTCCAGTTCCGCGGAGGGGCGCCGCGCCCGTGTCACCGGATGCACCCGCCGCGATCGGAACCGTCGGGGGTCTGGGTGCGATGCCAGTTCCGCTTAGGGTCGCACCAGCAGAGGGACCTGTTTCGCCAGGCGGCGCCGGGGGTGCCGCGGGTGCTCGCGGCGCGATGCCAGCTCCAGGGATCGTCTCCTCTTGCGATGGCTCGGGCTCCGCGCCGGTGCTCGCCGGGGGCCTTGGCGTGATCCCCGTGCCGCTGAGTGTCGGCCGCGACCCGCCCGGCGAGGCCGCTGCAGGTGCAGCGGCCGCCGCGGGCGGCTTCGGCGCCGCAATGATCTTGGCAGCCGAACCGACCAGTCCCGCCGCCCCTGCGGACCAGACATCGCCGCCTGTGAACGCGGCCACCCCCATCGGCGCTGCCGTTCCGATCGCCGCCTTCGGGACTCCCTGCTGGGCCCACGACGGGAGGAGGTTCTGCGTGGCACTCCCCACGAGGCTGCCCACAGATGAAGTCACGAAGCCTTGAGCGCCGCTGTCGCCGCTGAGCTCGGACTTGAGCGTGCCTGCCACACCGGACGTCGCCGCTTCGAAGCCCACCGCAGCCGAGCTGCCCTCGGCCGCTCCCATGAACTGCGAGACTGCCTTCCCGGCAACCTTCGTGGCCGGCCCGAGAGCCGCGCTTCCGCCGATAACGACTCCGCCCTTGTAGCCGGCCTTCGCGATCTTGCGCGCCGAGAGATCCTCGCCGCTTACCTTCTCCCTGATCGCCTCGGCGCCCCCCGCCGCAACGGTACCCGTCCCGACGGCCGTGCCGGCTACGGCGAGCACCGTGGCGCCACCTGCGACAGCCGCCTCCCCAGCGACGGGAACGATCGCCAGCAGCGCCGCCTGCACGATCGTCGCGCACGTCGCCAGACGGGAGTAGCCGACGTCGAGATCGCGATCGTAGTCGCCGACTTCCCTGGCGACTTGCTCGAAGATCGCCTTCTGGTTGAGGATGTTCCCGAATGCCTCGGTGTACTTCTTGGCCGCTATGAGCGGCCGGACGATCTTCCGCTGAACCTGATCGACGCTATCGACGTAGTGCTCGGGGTCCCCGGGATCGGTGGCGCCGCCCCAGGCACCGAGGTACCGCAGCTTCCACGCCGGGTTCTCCCGCTTGATCCCGTCGTAGTGGGCCCACACGTTCAGGATCCCGTTTGCGATTGCGTCCATGTATGCGTTCAGCTGTGCCTCGGCCGCGGTCTGCATAGCCTTGGCCTGCTCCTCTCGGATTCGGACCGGCTGCGCGCCGCTGGTAATGACCCACTCTCCCTGATAGTCAGGCGAGGGCTTGAGGTCGTGCTCGATGACCGACAAGGCGTGCTGGAAATCCCGGACCGCGTCGGTCTCACGCCTGGCGGCGACGGCCGGCGTGTTCCTCGATTTGTCGATCTGGATCTCACGTTCGAGCCGTAGCCTTGCCTTGGCTTCCTCGGCCGGGCGCTCGGCGGTCAGTTGGAGCCTCAGTTGATCACCGTGGACACGGGCGTACTGGGCCGCGAAGGCCCGTTCCATCGATTCGGCCTGCTTGAGCGTCTCGGATGGCTCCTGGAGCACGCCGAGGGTCTGGGCTCGGTGCAATGCCCCTGTGACGTCGCTCGCAATGGCGCGCCATGTCGTCATCGCGCTATAGGCCGAGCCCGGGCTCTCGCTCCGCGAGGTGATCAAGGTCTTCCGGAGGGTGTCGAGGAGCTTGGCGTGCCGCCCGGTCAAGGGGCTGCCGAATTGGACGGCGGTCAAATCGGCCCGGCGGGCAGCGTTCTCCTTCAGGAGGTAGTCCGGGATGATTGCATCCTTCCTACCCGCCACCTCCTCCGCGAAAGCGTCCACCGGAGCGTTCGGCGGCGCCTTGAAGGCCCACAGCAAGTCGATGATGGCCTGGCACGTGTTCTTGTAGTCCTGCATAAGCTCGGGCACTGACTTGGCCTCAAGATTGCCGGCAGCAGGCTTCGCGCCCATTTCCGAACCGACGAGGGCTGCGTACTCGAGGGTTCTGGCCCGCCCCTCACCCGAGATCCCGAATTGCCGCGACTCCTCGACCGCCGCTCGCAAGCTCGCGGCGAGCGCCGGCCACGCCGCCCGGGCGTGGTCTTTCGATGCCTGGTCGGGAGCCTGTGCCTGCACGAACGCGTCGCGGATCTTTGCCTGCAGCGCTCGGTGGGCCGGGGTCAGGTCGGGTCCGAAGGGGGTGGTGTCGAGCTTGGCTCCGCCGGCTTCGTAGGCATTGACGAGGGCAGTGAAGCCGTTGATCAGGTCGACATACGAGTTTCGGGAGCCGCGGCGCTTCGCGGGAGCCGCCCTCGCGCTGGCACCGGCGGCAGGTACTGCGGAGACCGCGGGTGCCCGCTGAACGCCAGTCAACAGCGCGGTCACGGCCCGATTGCCGACCGTCTGCTGGAGCTCGATTAGGCGGGCCCGGCCGCCCGTCGGCGCCGAGAGCGAGCCCGCCTGAGCCCCGATGGCGGCCAGCACGGTGGGCTCGGGCGTGGAGCGATCGTGGGCGGTGGCTCGCTCGGCCTGGGCCGGCCCGTCAGCCCCCATGGGACCGCGCGGCCAGGAGCTCGAAGTACTCGCCGAACTCGGCTTCGACCGTGAGTCGACCGAGCTTGCGATACTCGAGCTCCATCCCACGGATGAGGTCGGCCATCTCGAGCGGCCGGTCGCGCGCCGCCGCAAGGTAGGCGGCCGTCAGGCAGACGTTCCGGATGTTGCCTCCGGACAGCCGGAACCGGCGGCCCATGAACGCCAAGTCAAGGTCGTCGGCCTGCGGCAGGCCGGGCGTCAAGTGCAGCCGCCAAAGCGCCCGTCGGGCGTCCTCCTCCGGCATCGGGAAGTCGACGATGACGTCGATCCGGCGGGTGAAGGCGTCGTCGAGGTTGGCGCGGAGGTTGGTGGTGAGAATCGCGAGCCCATCGAACCGTTCCATCCGCTGCAGGAGGTAGGCCACCTCGACGTTCGCGTACCGGTCACGGGCATCCTTGACCTCGGAGCGCTTGCCGAAGATGGCGTCCGCCTCGTCGAACAGTAGGACCCCGTTGACTCGGTCGGCTTCGGCGAAGATCCGGTCGAGGTTCTTCTCGGTCTCGCCGATGTACTTGTCGACCACGGTCGACAGGTCGATGACGTACAGGTCGAGCCCGAGCTCGGCGGCGATCACCTCGGCCGCGAGCGTCTTCCCGGTGCCCGACTCGCCGGCGAAGAGAGCGGTGATTCCGCGACCTCGGGCGCCGCGGCTGCCGACCCCCCACTGGTCGATGACCCGATCACGCTGCCGCGCGCGCGACGCAAGCTCGCCGAGCTGCGACGTGACCTCCGGCGGGAGCACCAGGTCCGGCCAGCTGGCCGTGGGAACGATCCGGTGGGCCAGGCGATCGAGCCCGGCGGCGTTCTGGGCTCTCGCCCCGGCCTGAAGGTCGGCGGCCTCGAGCTCGCGCTCTTCGGCGCGCGCCCGGAGCCAGCCAGCGCGGGCGGCCCGCTCGACCTGGAGCGGGGACAGATGGAACGGCGCCGCCGCGTGGAGCCAGTCGGGCGTGTGGCCATTGCCCTCGACACCATGTCGATCCAGAGCGGCTTGCCACTCGCCGAGGCGATCGGCCGTCGGGATCGACGCGGCGTCGAGGAGGAGCGGAACTGCGCGCGACCAGCCCGGGTCCCAGACACGGTCGCCGACGACGACGACCGGCCAGCGAGCTTCGGTCAGCTGCCCGATGATCTCGCGGCACCGATCCAGCACGGCCTCGACGGGCGCCACGATTAGGACCGCCGCGGACAGGCGGGCCTCCCGAATCGCCACAGTCGCAAGCTCCACGGGCCGGGGCGCGGCGGCCAGCCGGGCGAGGTCGATGAGCAGGTAGGGCGCACCGGCGGCGACCGCCGCCGACGCCGCGATCGACGTTCCGGCCTGGACGTCCCGCTGCCTGACATACACCGGGCCGAGCCCATCGAGGAGCGCGCGCTCCAGCGGTCGAGACCGCAGCCAAGGCGTCGGCGGAACGTCGTCGATGACCTCGGCGAGAGCTGGATCGGGCGTCCGGTCACCGAGGAGATGGGCGGTCACCCGATCGGGGACTCGAAGGGGGCGGCCCAGGAACGGCCGATCCCGATCGTCAACCTCGACGAGCCCGCCTCTGACCAGACGTCCGCTAGGCCCCAGACGGCGACGCGCCTGCCAGTCCACGGGGCTCAGGCCCGCGATCTCGAGTGCAAGCCCGATCGAGGTCCGCCGGCGCGTGACGTCGTCGTTCAAATATCCGTACAGGAGCTCGAACCGCGGATCGAGATCGGGCGCCAGAGCGATCAGGAGCAGGTCCGTGTCTATCGGGTCCAGCTCGAAGGCTCGGATGAGCTCTCGGAGCCCGACGCGATCACCGGCTCCCTCCCACGCAGCCGACCGGGCATCGAGGTCGGCGGCGCGCCTCACCGTCGCGCTTGCGCCGTCGCCGGGGGCGGAGCCAGCCGGGCTCCGATCGAGCAACTCGGCTGCCCGCTGGTGGGACAGGTACAGGCCGCGGAACCGGTCATCCGGATCGGGGTCGGTCGCGCGCCGCCGATCGACCGCCGCTCGAACGCGCTCCTCGACGAGCATGAGGCGCGCGAGCAGGTCGTCCAATGACCGGTCGACCGGCTGGGCCGCCGGGCCGGCGAGGCTCATCGCGGGAGGTAGCGGACGCGGATCCGGCGACCCGGAGCAGACTTACGGCCGACCGTGAACGTCTCGTCCGCGGTCGCGCCCTCCGTGGTGACCGTGGCGGGCGCGCGAGTCCCCTCCGCCTCGGGCAGCACGGCCTCCGTCGCAGGGACCGCGGCGGCGGGTGCCGCGCCGACGTTCCGACGCCTGGCCGTTTCCGTGTGCCCGTTGCCGTCCCTCGATCCGTGACCATTCCCGTTCGTGCCATCGTCGCGTCGGACGACAGCCAGCCGCGGCTCCTCGAGGACCGGCGGGCCGGCCTCGAGGCTGCGAGCGATACTGAGCGGCGCCGTCACGACGACGTCGAGTGACGGCTTCAGTTCGCCGCCGAGCGCGGACCAGGTGTCGGCGATCTTCCGCTCGTCGGCGGGCGGCAGGGCCACGGTGATGAGGACCGGCGTCTCCTCGCCCTGAAGGGCGCCCTGCAGCAGGTCCGGCGGGAAGAACTCGTGCTGGACGAACGCCGCAAGGAGCGAGGACAGTAGCCGGTGCTCGTCCTCCGGCCGCGAAGTCCACGCGGTGGCCAGGTACGACAACCGGTAGCGGCGCGGCGGCAGCCGGCGCTCCATCACTCGGCCGTCGCCGCCGCGGACGTCCATCCAGGCGGTCTCGCGGCGCGTCAAGTCCTCGCGGATGTCGTAGAGGTACAGGTTCACGACCGGCGCGTTGCGGCGGGCGACCCAGTCCTTCGTCGGCGCGTCGAACGCGACATCGACGCCCGATCCGTTCAGCGCATCCCGCTTGACGAGGGCGCGGAGGGACTCGTCGACGTCATGGATCATCGCCGGCCAAGCGTCCCCGCGCGCGAAAGTCGTGGCCAGATGCCGGCGGGCAGCCGTCGGGGAACGGCCGGCTGCCCGATCGGGCAGATCGGGGAGCCCGAACGGCAGGCCCCGCGCACCTTGCCGTCTCCCTCGCGCGAATCGAACCTCCGAACCGACTGCTCCGCATCGGGCTGGTCCGCATTCGGGAGGCTGCACGCAATGCCGAACTACCTGTCGCCAGGGGTCTACGTCGAGGAGGTCGAGGCTGGCTCGCGACCGATCGAGGGCGTCGGCACGGCCGTGGCCGCCTTCGTCGGGCTCGCCCAGCGCGGCCCGACGAACGCCCCGACGCTCATCACGAACTGGGCCCAGTTCACCAATGCGTTCGGCGAGTTCATGGAGGGCTCGTACCTCGCGCACGCGGTGTACGGCTACTTCCTGAACGGCGGCGGGGCGTGCTACGTCGTCCGGATCGGCGGCGATGCGCCGGCACCCCAGGCCCGGGCCGAGCTCGCGGCCGCGGGCGACGCCGGCACGCCGAGCTACCGGGCGACCGCGCTCGAGCCGGGCGCCGCGGGCAACCAGATCAAGGTCGACGTCAAGCCAGCCACGAGCGGCGAAGAAGGTGCGTTCAACCTCACGGTCAGCGCGCCCGGCCGCGACACCGAGACCTACGAGAACGTCACGACCAAGCGGGGCAAGTCGAACGTCGTGACGATGGTCAAGGAGAAGTCGAAGCTCATCCAGCTCGAGGAGGTCGGGACGGCGAGCGCCCTCGAGCGCGTGCCCGTCGCTGGCACGGTCGCCCTGGCCGGCGCCGACGGCGCGAAGCCGCAGCGCCTCAGCGCCGAGGACTACGTCGGCGATGCCGCCGATCGGACCGGCTTCGGCGGGCTCGAGGCGATCGACACCGTGACGATGCTCTCGGTGCCGGACCTGATGGCCGTCTACCAGCAGGGGATGATCGACCTCGAGGGCGTGCAGGCCGTGCAGCTGGCGATGATCGCCCACTGCGAGCTCATGGGCGATCGGGTCGCGATCCTCGACGCGCCGCCCGGCCTGAACGCCCAGCAGGTCCGCGAGTGGCGGGTCGACAAGGCCGGCTACGACTCGAAGTACGCGTCGCTCTACTGGCCGTGGATCAAGGTCTTCGACCCAGTGACCTCCCAGGGCCAGCTCGTCCCACCGAGCGGCCACATCGCCGGCATCTGGGCCCGGAACGACGACACCCGCGGCGTCCACAAGGCGCCGGCGAACGAGGTCATCCGGGGCGCGCTAGCGCTCGAGCTCCAGATCACGAAGAGCGAGCACGACCAGCTCAACCCGACCGGGATCAACTGCATCCGCGGGTTCCCCGGGCGCGGGATCCGGGTCTGGGGCGCCCGGACGCTGTCGAGCGATCCGGCCTGGCGGTACCTGAACGTCCGGCGACTCTTCAACTACGTCGAGGAATCGATTCTCGAGGGCACGCAGTGGGTCGTCTTCGAGCCGAACGACCTGAACCTCTGGCAGCGGGTCAAACGGACGCTGAACGCCTTCCTCGTGCGCACCTGGCGCGACGGCGCCCTCTTCGGGGCGACGCCCGGCGAGGCGTTCTACGTCAAGTGCGACGCGGAGACGAACCCGCCAGAGGTCATCGACGCCGGCCAGCTCGTCGTCGAGGTCGGGATCGCGCCGGTCAAGCCGGCCGAGTTCGTGGTCTTCCGCATCGCCCAGTTCTCGGGCGGCGCGGCGCTGAGCGAATGACGGCGACGAGCCGCTGAAGGAGGAACCATCCGATGCCGAAGGGCCTGCCGAACCTGCCCACCGACGCGCTCGCCGCGTACACGTTCGCCATCGAGATCGACCGGACCGAGATCGCCCAGTTCTCCGAGGTGAGCGGGATCGCATCCGAGGTCGACGTCATCGAGATCAAGGAGAACAACCCGCTCGGCCAACCGAACCTGAAGAAGGTGCCCGGCTGGACGAAGTCGCCGACGATCACCCTGAAGCGTGCCAAGAACGCCTCCCAGGACCTCTGGAAGTGGCATGAGGCGATCATGCAGGGCAAGCTCGGCGACGCCCGCCGCAATGGCTCGGTGATCATGAAGTCGTTCGACGGGACCGAGGTCGCCCGCTACAACTTCACGAACGGCTGGGTCTCGAAGATCAGCGCCAGCACGCTCAAGGCCGGCTCGAACGAGGTCCTCATGGAAGAGGTCTCGATCGTCACCGAGTCCCTCGAGCGGGTCCTGTAGGCCGTGGCCGGCACCGCCGCCGCGGCGCCGGCCAGCGCGGCCGGCGACGCTGGCATCGAGCTCCGGACCGAGTTCCCCTTCATCCTCCCGCGCGGCTACGTCGACCAGGCGGGGGTCGTCCATCGCGACGGCGTCATGCGCCTCGCGACAGCCAAGGACGAGCTCGTCCCGCTCCGCGACCCTCGGGTCCGGGAGAACGAGGCGTACCTGACGGTCCTCCTCCTATCGCGGGTCATCACCCGCCTCGGGCGGGTCGGCGAGGTCCACCCCGGGATCATCGAGAACATGTTCGCCTCGGACCTGGCCTTCCTCCAGGACCTGTATCGGCGGATCAACCAGGACGGCACGACCCAGGCCGCGGTCACCTGCCCGGCCTGCAACCACGAGTTCACAGTCGAGGTGGCGGGCGATCGCCTGGGGGGGTCCTGACGTACGGGGCGGACCAGCTCTACGAGGAGGCCGCGTACGTCGCCTACCACTTCCACTGGGCGCTCGACGAGATCCTCGATCTCGAGCACCCCGACCGGCGGCGATTCATCGACGAGATCGCCGCGATCAACCGCCGCCTGACTGCAGAGGAGTAACACCCGGATGCGGTTTCCCTGGCCGTTCCGACGGACGAGCGCAGATCCCGAGGCGGCCACGTCGGCTGCCTCCGCCGGTCCCGTCGGCCCTGGCGACCCCAGTGGACCGAGCGCCTCGTCGCGGAGCGCGGCGTGGCGATCGCTACCCGCGCTCGCCGAGACCATCGGCGAGCCGCCGCTGATCGCCCCCGCGAAGCCATTTCGGGCGGACCTCGCCGGCGCCACGCTGCCGCCGCCGATCCTGCCCCCGTTGACGCACGGTGCCGGGCTCGAGGCACCGAAGGGCCTGGTCGTCGGGCTGGCGCAGCCCGCCACGCGAGGATCGGGCGGTGGCTCGCTGCCGGCCCCGGTCCAGCGCTCGCCGATCCACCCCGCCCGCTCGGCGACGTCCGCCGCCGCGGCACCGCCCGAGGCCCCGCCGCCGACCGCTCCTACGAGCGTGGCGCCTGCCACCTCCGGGCCCGTGGTCGCGGGTGCGCCCGATGACACGCGGCGGCGGCTGCCCGTGGCCGAGCCTCCGGCCTCCAACCAGCGCCTCGATCTGACGCGCGCGGCCATCGACCTCCGGCCGCCGGGCGGTCTCGTCCGATCGCCGGCACGATCGGCGACGCCGCCGATGTCGCCCGCCTCGCCGATGACGTCCACGGCCGATCGTTCGGTCCAGCGTGCTGCCGCGTCACCGGCGGACCCTGACCCGGTGCCTGCCTCGGCCACGACGGCACGGTCCGTGGTCCCGGCGGCGGGCGAGGCGCCCCAGCCGATCGCGCGCCAGCGAGCAGCGGCAGTCGCGTCGGCGCCCGACGACGTGGCCCGGTTGTCGATCGGCCAGGCGCGGCGGCTCGGGCTCGGGGCGCCGATCGCGGGCGGCCCCGTCCCGTCGTCCAGCGCGCTCGGGGCGGCCCCACGACCTCAGCGGGCACCGGCCCTCGTCGGGGCGCCGGCGAGCCCGATCGGTTCGTCCGGCCCGGCGACCATGGCCGTCCCGTCGCCGTCGCAGCGACCGGCTTCGCGCCCGGCCGCGGTCGCGCCGGCCCCGGTTGCGCCAGCGACGGCCGCGCCCGCCTCGTCGCGCGGCCTGAGCGTCGCGCCGGCGACGTCGCCCGCGTGGCCGGGAAGGTCGCCCGGCGTCCAGCGGGCCCCGATCGCGCCGGCGGCCGCCCCGCTCACGCCGGCACGGTCGCTCCGTGGCCGGATCCAGCGGGCGCCGCTGACGATCGACGCCAGTCGGGCGGTCGGCGGCCAGGAGGGAGAGGGCGGCGGGCCCAGCGGCTCGACGACGGTCGAATCGACGGGCGGTCCTGTGACCGTCCATCGCGGCGAGGACGCGTCCGAGCTGTCGAGCGCCTTCCAGGCGCGCTCCTTTACCCACCAGGGCGAGATCTACCTGCCGTCGAGCCACGGATCCCTGAGCTCGGGCCCGGCCCGCAGCCTCCTCGCCCACGAGCTGACCCATGTCGTCCAGCAGCGGCGGCTCGGTTTGAGCCTGCCGAGCGAGAGCAGCCGGCCGGGCCAGGCCCTGGAGGCCGAGGCGGTGGCCGCGGAGCGTGGCTCGAGCCTGCCGCTGGCGATGCCGCCCCAGCCAGGCTCGAAGGCCGAGCCATCGACGCTCCAGCCCGGGGCGCTGCCGCAACGCGCTCCCGAAGTCCCCGGGGCCGTCGCCGGAGCCGCGCTCCCGGCCGCGGGCAACATGACCGTCCACCTCGCCACGGAGGTCCAGCGGGCCCCGACGCGCACCGGCGGCGGTGCCGTGACCCCCGGTTCGGGCTCGGCCGCTCGGCCCAAGCCGACCGAGCGCGAGCTGGAGGACCTCGCCCGCCAGCTGTACGCCCGGATCGGGCGGCGGCTCCGGCGTGACCTCCTCGTCGATCGTGAGCGGGCCGGCATGGCGATGGATCTGTCATGAGCGAGTACGCGGTCGGGCTGCGGTTCCACGTCCGGATCGACGGTCAGGACTTCGGCAACTGGGAGAAGTGCGACGGCCTGTCGGTCGAATACGACATGCACGAGCACAGCGAGGGCGGCCAGAACGCCTTCACCCACCGGCTTCCCGGACGGATCAAGTATCAGAACGTTCGGCTGACGCGCCCGATCGATGACAGCTCCGCGGACGTCAGCGCCTGGGTCGCCAGCGTCGCGGTCAGGCTCCTGCCCGGGACGGCCGAGATCGCCGTCCATGACGGCGGGGGTCAGGAGGTCGCCAGCTGGTTCCTGATCGGGGTCTTCCCGGTCCGCTGGTCGGGCCCGACGCTCGACCTGTACGGCAACCAGCACGCGACCGAGACGCTCGAGATCGCCCACCAGGGCTTCCTGGGGCTCTGAGATGGCCAGCCTGCCGGTCCTGTCGATGGAGAAGGCGCGGCTCGTCGTGGCTGCCGGCTACAACCCGGACCGCAAGGAGCTGGAGTTCAAGTACAACCCCGAGCAATTCTCGCTGTCCCGCTCGGCCGACTGGTCCGACCAGGCGTCGCATCCGGGCCAGAAGGCGGGCGCCCGTCCGACCCACCAGCGGACGAACCCGACGACGGTGACGATGGAGATCTTCTTCGACGCGTTCGGGGAGCTGCTCGGCGATGTCACCGACGACGTGCAGACGCTCCTCGACTGGACTCGGCCATGCCCGCCGGCGAAGAACGGGGTCATGAGCCCGCCGCTCCTCGAGTTCCACTGGGGCTCAAGCAACGCGGCCCAGGGCATCCAGGGCTACCTCCAGACGGTCTCGGCGAACTACACCCTGTTCCGCCGGGACGGCACGCCCATCCGGGCCACCTGCAACCTCACGCTCATCGAGGTCCCCCAGCCGGAGACGAAAACGAACCCGACCTCGGGCAGTCGGGCCGGGTTCCAGGCGCACCTCGTCATCGAGGGCGAGACGCTCCACTCCGTCGCCTGGGCCGAGTACCAGCGACCCGACTTCTGGCGCGCGATCGCCGCGTTCAACGAGATCGACGATCCGCTCCGGGTTCCCGCGGGCACGCGGCTCCTGCTGCCGCCCTACCGCGACGCGGCGAAGCTGGCGTAGCGATGGTCGACACGATGGCCGACACGGTCCTCGCCGCGGCCGCGACCGTCACCGTCGACGGCGCCGAGCTCGACGAGGAGATGCGCGGCCACATCGAGCTCGTGGTCGTCGACGACGACGTCAGCCTCCCGACGATGTTCGCCGTCACCTTGCAGGACCCGGAGCTCGACGTCGTGGCCAAGTCCGGGATGCGGGTCGGGGCGAAGGTCGACATCGCGTATGCCGGCCAGGGCGGCGCCGACGACCCGATCTGCAGCGGCGAGGTCGTCACCATCGAGTGCGACTACGACGCCTTCGGCAACCGGGTCGTCGTCCGCGGCTACTCGCCCTCGCACCGGCTCCACTCGGGGCGCCGGACGCGGGCCTTCGTGAACGTGACCGACAGCGACATCGTCAACCAGGTCGCCGAAGATGCCGGCGTCGACCTCGGCCTGGTGCAAGACACCGACGAGGTCCACGATCACGTCACCCAGGCGAACGTGTCCGACTGGGAGTTCCTGTCGACGAGAGCGCGGGCCATCGGCTTCGACCTCGCGATCGTCGACGGCAAGCTGACCTTCGGGAGGTCCCCCGCCGCGGCCACGGCGCCGGCCGAGTCCGCGATCGACGACAGCCCCGAGGGCCGGGACGAGCGCGTGCTCGTCTACGGCGAGAACCTCCTCTCGTTCCATGGCCGGATCAGCGCGGCCGAGCAGGTGTCGAGCGTCGAGGTCCGGGGCTGGGACGACACGCAGAAGCAGGCGATCGTCGCGAGCGTCGACGCGCGCACCGAGGCCGCGAAGCTCAACCTGGCCGACCCGGCGACGCTCGCGGGCTTCTTCGGCAACCCGAAGCTCGTCTCGGTCGACCAGTCGATCACGACAGACGGCGCGGCCAACACGGCCGCCAAGGCGCTCGGCGAGCGGCTCGGCAGCGCGTTCGCGAAGGCCGACGGTGTCGCCGTCGGCAACGCGAAGCTCAAGGCCGGGACCGCGGTCCGGATCGGCAAGCTGAGCGAGGACTTCAACGGCGCCTACGTCCTCACCCAGGTCCGGCACGTCATCGACGGCTTCGGCTTCCGGACCCACTTCACGATCGGCGGCCGGCAGGCCCAGTCCATTCCAGAGGTGCCGGCGACGGCATCGACCGAGGGCGGGGATTCGATCCATCGGCTGCCCGGGATCGTGCGCGCGATCGTCGAGGAGAACGACGATCCCGACAGCCAGGGGCGCGTGAAGGTCAGCTTCCCGTGGCTCGACGAGGACTACAAGTCCGACTGGGCGCCGGTGATCCAGCTCGGCGCCGGGCCGAAGAGCGGCACGTTCTTCCTGCCCGCGGTGAAGGACGAGGTCCTTTGCGGCTTCGAGCAGGGCAACGTCGGCCGGCCGATCGTCCTCGGCGGGCTCTTCAACGGCCAGGACGATCCGCCCACGTACTCGCAGTGGCTGAAGGATGGGGCGGTCAACGGCCGTGGCATCTACTCGCGCACGGGCCACTTCCTCGAGTTCTGGGACGACGACAAGGACGTCGCCCTCCTCTCCACATCGAACGGCAACGCCAGCATCGCCCTCGACCACGGCGACCAGAAGGTCGTCATCCAGTCCGATGGCGCGATCGAGATCACGGCCCAGGCCGAGCTGAAGATCCGCGCATCAAAGATCACCCTCGAGGCCGACGGCAACCTCGTCCTCAAGGGCGCCCAGATCTCGCTGAACTGAGGCCGATGGCAGATGGGAAACCCCGCGATCGTGATGGGCGACAAGATCAACGGCATCTGCCCGAGCCACCTGATCCCATCGGCGTCCGGCACGGCCCCGGCCGGCCCGCTGCCGTTCTCGGCGCCGATCACGCTCGGCACCGTGCCCACGGTCGTGATCGGCGGGAAGGCGGCCGCGGTCGTCGGCTCATCGGGCTACAACACCCCGCCTCACGCCGGGATCGTGGACGGCGCGTTCGCGACTCCGACGGCCCAGATCGGGCGGATCGTCAGCGGCAGCACGACGGTCGTCATCGGCGGCAAGCTGGCGGCAACCCAGGGCTCGCAGGCCACGATGTGCGTCGCGCCGGCGACGGCGATCGTGCCCTCGGTCCTGACGGTGCTGATCGGGTAGGCCCGGGATGGCCAACGACTTCGTCGGTGCGGGCTGGGCCTTTCCGCTCGAGCTCGATCGGACCGGCGGGTTCGCTCTCGCGACCGACGAACGCGAGATCGAGCAGGCGATCCGCCTGATCCTCGGGACGTCATACGGCGAACGGCCGATGCGGCCCGACTTCGGCTGTCGGATCCACGACTTCGTGTTCGCCGATGCCGATGCCGGGACGGCCGGGGACATCGCGACGGAGGTCCGCTCCTCGCTCCGGCGATGGGAGCCGCGCATCGAGGTCGACGACGTCGTCGTGACGATCGACGACACCGATCGGAGCCTGCTCTACGTGGACGTCCGCTATCACGTCAAGAACACGAACGACCCGCGGAACCTTGTCTTCCCGTTCTACACGATCCCGGGCGAGCCCGGTCGGAGGAGCTGATCGGCCATGACGCTGCCCGCCCCGAACCTCGACGACCGCCGCTTCCAGGACCTCGTCGACGACGCCAAGCGCCTCGTCCAGCGGAACACCACGTACTGGACGGACCACAACGTCTCCGACCCCGGGGTGACCCTCATCGAGGCCTTCGCCTGGATGACGGACCAGCTGCTCTACCGACTGAACCGGGTCCCGGACCGGAACTACGTCAAGTTCCTGGAGCTCATCGGCGTCCGCCTCTTCCCGCCTGCCGCGGCGCATGCGCCAATGACGTTCTGGCTGTCCGCGCCGCAGCCGACGACCGTCACGATCCCGACGGGCACCGAGGTCGCGACGATGCGAACGGGAAGCCAGCTGCCGGTCGTCTTCAGCACGACCGAGGATCGGGCGATCGTGGCGTGCGCGCTGTCGAAGATCGCGTCGACGCTCGACGGCAAGGAGATCCGGGACCACACCGACGCGATGTCGCTGCGGAACGGCATCTTCCCGTTCTCGGGTCCGCCGAAGCCGGGGCAGGCGCTGCTCGTCGGCCTGTCCGATGCGGTGCCCGGCTGCGCGGTCACGCTCCGGTTCACCGCGCGGATCGAGGGCATCGGCGTCGACCCGGACGATCCACCGCTCGCCTGGGAGGCCTGGACCGGCGACGCGTGGACGGCCTGCGAGCTCGAGCGGGACACGACCGGCGGCCTCAACCGCGACGGTGACGTCGTCGTCCACGTGCCTCGCGGCCACGTCGTGTCGTCCCAGGACAAGCTGAAGGGCGGCTGGCTCCGCGCCCGGGTCACCGATCCCCGCGAGGGCCAGCCTGGGTACAGCGCGTCGCCGGAGATCCGGGGCCTCACCGCCTTCACGATCGGCGGAACGGCCGACGCCATGAACGCCGAGCTCATCCGCAAGGAGGTCCTCGGCGAGGCCGAGGGCGTGCCCGGGGGACGCTTCACCTTGCGCCGCACCCCGGTCGTGGCCGGCGAGAAGCCCCTCGTCGTCGAGGTCCGGGAGGGCGATGAATGGCAGGAGTGGCAGCAGCGTCCGACCTTCGCCGCGAGCGATCCCGGCGACCGTCACTTCGTCCTGGACGCGGCGAGCGGTGGGATCGAGTTCGGCCCGGCGGTGCGGCTCGCAGATGGCAGCCTCCGGAACTATGGCGCGGTCCCGCCGCAGGGTGCGGTCGTCCGCGTTCCCGAGTACCGGGCGGGTGGGGGAGCGGGCGGCAACGTGGCGGTCGGGGCGCTGTCCGTCCTGAAGGCCTCGATCCCGTACGTCGCGCGAGTCGAGAACCGTCGCGCCGCGACCGGCGGCGTCGACGGCGAGGATCTCGAGATGGCCAAGGTCCGCGGCCCCATCACGCTCCGCACCCGCGACCGGGCGGTGACCGCTGAGGACTTCGAGCACATCGCGAAGGAGGTCGCGCCGGAGATCGCCCGCGTTCGGGCGATGGCGAGCAGCGATCCCGCCGAGGTCGGCGTCGTGCGCGTCCTGGCCGTGCCGGCCGTGCCGACCGACCAGGGCCGTCTCTCGTTCGACCAGCTCGTGCCCGCCGATGACACGCTCGCCCGCATCTCGAAGCGGCTCGACGAGAGCCGGCTCCTCGGCACCCGGGTCGTCGTCGAGCCGCCGGCGTTCCGGGGTGTCACGATCGTCGCCCGGCTGTCGGCCAAGCCCCGGACGGACCCCGCCCGCGTCCAGCAGGACGGGCTCGACGCGCTGTTCCGCTACCTGCATCCCACGATTGGCGGGCCGGACGGCTCGGGTTGGCCGTTCGGACGGCCGGTAATGTCCGGCGAGATCTTTGGCGTCCTGCAGGGCGTCCGCGGGGTCGAGCTCGTGGAGGACGTCCGGATCTTCGGCGCCGACCCAGTGACCGGAGAGCGGGGCAAGCAGACCGATCGACTCGACGTCGACCCGAATTCGCTCGTGTTCTCGTATGACCACCAGGTCCTCGTGGACGCGGGCGCATGAGGGGCGTCGTCGGCGAGCTGCGATCGCCACAGCCGCTGATCGTCTACCTGCCCGGGCTGTACCAGGAGGACGACCTCGCCCGGGCGCTGACCGGCGCGTTCGACGACGCCTACGCACCGGTCCTGAGCACGATCGACAACCTGGCCGCGTATCTGGATCCCGCCCTGACCCCGGTTGACTTCCTCGACTGGCTGGCGGGCTGGGTCGGGCTCGTGCTCGACGAGACCTGGCCGATCGAGCGACGCCGGGCAATCGTCGCCGTCGCCTCGCAGATCTATCGGCGTCGCGGCACCGCGGCCGGGCTGTCGATGCAGCTGAAGCTGCTGACCGCCGGCGACGTTGCCGTCTCGGACAGCGGCGGGGCGACCTGGTCGAAGAGCCCGGGGTCGAAGCCCCCGGGGGACGCCTCGTACACCCTCAGCGTTCGCGTCAAGCCGGCGAAGAAGGAGTCGATCGACGCCGCGAAGCTCGACGCCCTGGTCGCAGCGGCGAAACCCGCGCACGTCACGCACACCGTGGAGACCGGGGACAAGCCCGCCGCGTAACATCTGACGCTCCGGCCAGGCAGCTGAGGGACTCCCCGGATGATCCGTTGCTCCAAGTGCGGGACGATCAATCCCGACAGCAACGTTTTCTGCTCGAACTGCAACAGCTTCCTGGAATGGACCGGGGTCCCGGTCGATCCGGCCGAGGTAGCCGCCGACCTGGCCAAGGCTGCCGCCGAGCAGGCGGCAGCTCAGCAGGCGGAGGCCGATCGACTGGCTGCCGAGCAGGCCGCCGCCGAGCAGGCTGCCGCCGAGCAGGCTGCCGCGGAGAAGGCCGAGGCGGAGAAGGCCGAGGCAGAGAAGGCCGAGGCAGAGAAGGCCGAGGCGGATCGTCTCGCGACCGAGCAGGCTGCCGCCGCGAAAGCCGAAGCGGATCGTCTGGCGACCGAGCAGGCTGCCGCCGCGAAAGCCGAAGCGGATCGTCTGGCTGCCGAGCGCGCCGCCGCCGAACAGGCCGCGGCCGAGCAGGCCGCCGCCGCGAAAGCCGAAGCGGATCGTCTGGCTGTGGACCAGGCCGCCGCCCGGCAGGCCGCCGCCGAACGCGAGGCGGCTGAACAGGCCGAGGCCGATCGTCTCGCCGCGGAGCAGGCTGCCGCGGCGCAGGCAGCTGCGGCGGAGAAAGCCGCCGCGGACAAGGCGGAGGCCGACCGAGTTGCCGCGGAGCAGGCCGCCGCCGCGACGGCCGCCGCCCAGCGGGCAGCGGCCGAGAAAGCCGCCGCGGACAGGGCCGAGGCGGATCGGATCGCGGCCGCGCAAGCCGTGGCGGCGCAGGCCGAAGCAGATCGTCTCGCTGCCGAGCGGGCGGAAGCCGACCGGGTTGCCGCGGAACAAGCGGCTGCCGCCCAGCGCGCTGCGGCCGAGAAGGCCGCCGCGGACAAGGCCGAGGCCGACCGCGTTGCCGCGGAACAAGCAGCCGCGGCCCAGCGCGCTGCGGCCGAGAAGGCCGCTGCGGACCAGGCCGGGGTGGCGGCCGTCCCTGCAGCCGGCGAATTCGCCGCAACTCCGGCAACCGCGGAGGGGCAGCCCTACGAGCCGGCGGCCGTTCGCCCGGGCGTCAAGCCTCCACCTCCGCCGATCCGCCGATTGGCGGCGCCGCCTGACCGGACCGACGAGCCGTCCGAGCGCAAACCGACGCTCGACATCCCAGCCCGTCCGCGGATCGTGCCCGACTCGGAGCCACAGCCGGCGATCGTCGCCCGGCCTGGCGACGTGATCTGCGCCGTCTGCGGCACTCCGAACGACCCGACCCGACGGTTCTGCCGCAAGTGCGGCAACAGCCTCGCCTCCGCGGCGCCGGCCCCGAAGCCCCTGCCGTGGTGGCGTCGGATCTTCCGTCGGGAGCGCCATGCCGCCGCTGCCGGCGAGCGACCGAGGCGGATGGGCGAGGCCGGGCAGCCCCGCCCGGGCGTCCTGGGCCGTCTCGTTCCGCTGGTGTTGATCGCCATCGTCGCCTTCGGCGTGACGAGCCTCATCGTCATGCCCGGCGCGCGCTCACTCGTCGGCGGGTTTGTCACCGACCTTCGGCTCCGGTTCTTCCCCCAGATCGTGGATCTCCACCCGACGTCCGCGTCGGGCGCCGGCGTCGGGCAGTTCACGGGGAAGCTCGCGGTCGACGACAACACCGCGACGTACTGGCTGGCCGATCCCTCGGCAGGTCCGGTGACGCTTACCGTCGACCTCGGGACGACGACGAACCTCGGCGGGCTCGTCTTCCACAGCGGGTCATCGACCCAGAGCGATTACACGAAGCATCGCCGTCCGAAGACGGTCGAGCTGACGTTCCCCGGGACGAGCCAGAGCCCGATCGACCTCACGCTCGCGGACACTGCCGACCCGCAGTCATTCCCACTCGATGTCCGGAATGTTCGAACGGTTGCGATCCGGGTCGTTGACTGGTTTGAGTCCGGCGCCGGCGGGGATCAGCTGATCGCGATCCGCGAGATCGAGTTCAAGGAGCGCCGCTGACGGGGGTGCGTCGCTAGGCGCTGGTCGACGCTGGCACCCCCAGCTCGGCGAGCATCCGGTCGTAGCTCGACCGCGCACGGCTCGCGGCGCCCTGATCGCCCGCCTCGTCGCGGGCCCGGATGAGGATCCGCCACAGCGGATCGTGGTATCGCTCGATGCGGAGCGCGGCGGTCGCCACGCGAGCCGCGCCGGCCGAGTCGCCGCGATCGAGGAGCAGCTCGGCGAGACCAGCCGCAGCCTCGACCGCGGCGAGGCGAGCGCCCTCGCGCCGATCCGCGACCCAGTCGGCGGGGCCATCCTCCGGCAAGAGCTCGCCGCGATAGAGCGCGACGGCCTCTTCGAACGCCCGTTCAGCGGTCCCGAGCTCGCCCCGGTCCCGGGCCGCGCGGCCGGCGGCTACCGCGGCCTCGAACCGGGACAGGTCGACGTCCGTCCCCGCGGGCAACACCAGGCGATAGGCGTCGCCGTCACGGACGAGGAGCTGGAACGAGCCGCGCCCGGCCCGTGGCTCGAGCACCCGGCGCACCGCGGCGATCGCGACGTGGAGGTTGCGCCCGGCCGACTCGGCATCGGCCTCTGGCCACAGGGCGCCTTCGATCGTCTCGTGGTGCACGGCCATGTCCGTGTACAGGCACAGCAGGCGGAGGAGGGCCCGGGCGCGCGGGCGGATGCCCGCGACGTCGACCGGGCCGCCCGGCAACCGGAGCGCGAAGCCGCCGAGCAGGCGGAGCTCCGCGTTCAAACGGGGCCGCGGCGGGATCCGAACCTCCGCCAGCAGGGCAGCACCGTCGACGTTGACGGGGTGGCTCGGCGCCGTCGCTGGCGCGGGACCGGGCGCGGGCGCAGGCACGGGGCGTGGCTCGAGCAGGGCCGGCGTCGCGTGGATCCCCATCTCGCGGGCGATCTCGCGCGCAGCCGCTCGAAACTCGTCGGCCTCGGATTCGAACGCTGCGAGCAGCCCGAACGCCGCGTTCGTGAACAGGCTCGCTCCAGGGACCCCGAGGGATCTCGCGGACACCTCGGCGGTCGTCGCAACCTCAGAGGCGTAAGGCTCGCCGGCGTGCGCAGCGGCGAGCGCGGCCAGGGCGAGGGCCCAGGTTTCGAGCGTGCCCGCCTCCAGACCGCGAAACCGTTCGGGCAGCGTGTCCGAAGGGTCGACCTCCGAGCGACCGCCGATCGCGGCGCCCCAGCGGGCGCACAGCGACGCGACCACGTCGCCCCAGCCGTCGCCGAGCCGGCGGCAGGCCGTCGCAACGGCGTCCGCCTCGCGGACGGCATCCGCGGATCCGGTCAACGCGAGCGATGCCCGACCGAGGCGGGCGAGCCAGTCCGAGCCGGCCTCCTCGGCCGACGCCACCGCCCCCTCGACCTCGACCACCGCGTGACGCTGGCCCATCAGGAGCCCCGCCACCCCGGCACCAAGCGAGGCGACGACCTGGGCATGCCTCCCGGCGTCCGCTCGCTCTGCGGCGTGGAGCAGGTCCCGACGTGCCCGCGAGACCTGGCCGGCCACGAGCGACGCGAGCCCGGCTGCGATCTCGCCCTCCGGGGTCTGCACGCGATCCGCCTCGCGGGCCGCGCTGACGGGATCACGCACGAGGGCCATTCGGAGGAGCGCGAACGGGTCGGGTCGGTCGGATCGGAGCTGGGTGGCGCCATCCAGCCAGGGGTCGAGCGACATGCGCTCCGTCCGACAGAGGCCTGCCGCATCCGACGGGCCGAACGCCGTCTCAGCGCGGCGATAGTGGTCCGCGGCCTCGTGCACGCGGCCCTCGGCGCGGAGCCGTCGCGCATTTGCGAGGACCAGCCAGGGATCGCTGGCGACGACGGCCGGGGCGAGCGAGTCGAGCCAGCGGCTGGGGCCGCTCGCGACTTCGCGGCCGTTCCGACCGAGGAGCCGGCTGACCTGGTCCCAGTCGCCGGCGCGTCCGTATGCCTCGATCGCCTCGGAGATGGCGCCCGACTCGGCGAGGAGGTCTGCCGCAGCCCGGAACCGCGCCTGGAGCCCGGCCGGCCCGACCTGCTCGAGGAGGACCGTCTGGAGGTGGGACCGGAGCACCTCGTGATACCGATACCAGCCCGGCTCGGGCAGCCGCTGCGTGAAGAGCCGCCGTCGCTCGAGGTCCTCCAGGAGGTCCCGGCTGCCGTGCCGGCCGAGGAGCCGATCCGCGAGCTCGGCGTCGAGCCGCCCGAGCACCGATGTCTCGACGAGGAAGGCGCGAAGGTCGGTGGGCAGCTGATCGAGGACGTTCCGGGCCAGGTAGTCGCGCATCTCCAGGACGAGCCGAGAGCTGCCACCGAGTTCGCTCAGGAGCCGCCGCCGCTCCTCCGGTGGACGGCCACGGGTCGCGAGGTGGAAAAGCTGGAGCCCAGCCGCCCAGCCCTCGGTGCGTCGGGCGAGTCGGGCGAGCTCCTCCGGCGGCAGCGGCTCCTCGTAGAAATCGCGGAACAGTCGCTCGACCTCCCAGGAACGGAACCGCAGGTCATCGCCGGACAGCTCGAGCAGGGCTCCCGAGACGCGAAGCCGCGAGAGGTTGAAGCGAGGCGGGACGCGGGAGCCGATGACGAGCGCGAGCGACGGTGGCGCGTAGGCGATCAACCGCTCGAGGGCCGCCTCGGCGGGGCTGCCCTCGATGGTGTGGAGGTCGTCGATCACGAGGAGGATCCGCGGGCCGGGCGAGGCGCCGAGGGCGTTCGCCGCGTCGGCCACCGTCTGCCAACCGCGGGGGATGCCTGGCAGTGCCGGCCCGAGCGCGGCCTCTAGGTGCCGGACCAGCGTCGACTCCTCGGTGTCCCAGCTCTCCGCTCGGTACCAGCCCATCGGCCCGTCGAAGCGGGCCGCGAACCGGGCGAGGAGGCTCGTCTTGCCGGACCCCGCCGGCGCGATCACGAGCCCAAGGCGGTGGCTCCACACCGCGTCGAGGCGGGCATCGAGCCGGTCGAGACCCATCGACGGAGCGTCGGGCACGCGGACCTTGGTCGCGACGACGGGACTCGATGCGCCGCTGGTCGTGATGCCGTCGTCCTCGGCTCTCACGGTCCTCCCCAACGCGTGTGCGAAGCCCTGATTGTGGCCCGCATCTTCGCTTGACGTCCATACGGTGTCGGGCCAACTTCGAGCCTCGAGCGCCGGCCGCCGAGAGCTCGAGCATGACCTCTGCCTGATCCCGTCGGGGCGCCCATCGCCACCTACGTTTCCAGGCCCGTTTCGGGCATAGCTCAGTGTTAGAGCAGCTGTTTCGTGGCAGGTCCTCGATTCAAAATCCGAGTGTCGGTCCCAGCTCAGGGCACGGCGCTGAGAGCCATCCGCCCTCGTCGACGACACCTTCGCAAACCGCGAAGGCCGGGTCTCACCCTACGCACACTTACCGACGCTGACGGAGGAGGCTTCTTCTCGGCATCGCCGCCTGCGCCGGAACGAACGTGTGGGCTCTCCGGTCGCGCCGCCATGCGCCCTGACACTCGCCGACGTTGAGTGAGCGAGTAGCAGCCCAGTCGCCGCCAGGAACCTCTCATTCGCTCGCAATCGGCGGGAGGGTCGGTGGCCCGGCAGCGGGCTTCTCGCCGGCCGCTGACGGATCTGCGGGCGGCGTCGTCGCCGGCGGCGATGGCTCGTCTCTCCCGGTGGCCGCGTCCCGGAACCCGCGGATCGCCTTTCCGAGCGCCGCCCCCGCCTCGGGCAGCTTGCCCGGACCGAGCACGATCAGGGCGATCGCCAGCACGAGGATCAGGTGCGTCGGCGTCAGGCCCTCGAACATCGCGCCATCAGCCTACTGCGCCCGACAAGCCATCTCGGGAAGCACGCTCAGACCGCCGCGGGCGCCCGCGCGTAGCATCGCGCCGTCGACGAAACGCCACGGCCACGGGAGGTCTCGATGCAGAGCTATCGCACCGCGGTGACCCGACTCCGCCACCCGGTCAACGTCGCCCTCCACACGAACGCCCCGCTCGGCGTCCGGATCGCGAACGCCGTGACCGGGTTCATGGGGAGCTGGACGTTCATCATCCTGCAGACCGTCGTCGTCGGGGTCTGGGTCTTCGGCAACATCTACCTCCTGTCCCGGCCGTTCGATCCGTACCCGTTCATCTTCCTCAACCTGGCCTTCTCGACCCAGGCCGCCTATGCCGCGCCGCTCATCCTGCTCGCCAGCAACCAGTCGGCCGTTCGCGACCGGGCGACCCTCGAGCATGCCGCCGCCGAAGCCGACGACGCCGACCAGAAGGACACCGACATCCTGGCCCGGCTGACGAGGATCGAGGCGCTGCTCGCGGAGCGCGGCGGCTCGAAGGGCTGACCCGGCGGACGGCCAACATCGCCGCTGACGCGGAGACGGGCTGCAACGGTGCCGAGGCAGCCACGGCATTCCCAGGGTGGGCCTCGGCGCGTGACATCCGCGCACGCTGATTGCCGATGAGCTCGGAAGAAATGCCGCACAAAGAGGCCGATGCCCTGACCTTCCCCACGCTCGGGGAGATGACTGACCCACAGGCGATCCTTGGCGAGGCGGTGAGGCGGGCCGCGGAACTCGCGGGCCCGAAGAGTCGAGCCGTCTACTTCGTCGTCCGCGGCGACGTGGCGTCGGTCCTGGCGGAATTCGATCCGTCAGGTCGGCATGCGCCGCCGTTCGTGTGGCTCGACCAGCATCCGGCCCTCGCCGAAGCCGTTCGGACGGGCCTTCCGGTTGGCGTCACCTTCAGCAAGGCCGAGCTCGCGCCCAGCATCCATGACTCCCTGGGCCGGATGCACGTGTCGCAGGGAGCGGCCCTCCCGATCTTCGCGTGGGGCCAGCTCCACGGTGTCCTGGCGATCGGCGGCCGCGACAGAGACGTCGAGGCCGATGACCGCCTCGTGGCGCTCGGACACGCCGTCGAACGGGCACTCGATCCTGCTCGCACCGCCGAATGACCGCCTGTGACGTTCGCGAACACTGACTGAGCGGCCCGCTCGAGCTGAGGCTGGATCTAGGCACAGACGGAGGGACGATGAGGAAGGACGAGAAG
>DATGGQ010000013.1:0-28787 GCA_035308445.1 Candidatus Limnocylindrales bacterium
GACCGCGGCGCTGATCCGGGGCGAGGACGGCCCCGAGTGGCTCCAGGCGATGGGCCTGGCCGGGCGCTTCGTGGCGACGGACGGGCAGGTGCTCCGGGCCGGCGGCTGGCCCGAGCCGGCGCCCGAGCCGGCGCCGGGGCCGGAGCCCGACCCGGGGTCGGCGCCCGATCCCGCCCCGTAACCGTGACGAAAGGATGCTCGCCGGACACTGATCGGCGATGAACTCCCAGCTCCTCTGGTTCGCCACGCGCGGCGCCGGCACGGTGTCGCTGATCCTCGCGACGATCGTCGTCTGCCTCGGCATCCTCACCGTCCTGCGCTGGCAGACCGCCGACTGGCCGCGCTTCCTGACCGCGGAGCTCCATCGCAACCTGGCATTGCTGTCGATCGTGTTCCTCGCCATCCACATTGTCACCGCCGTCGTGGACCCGTTCGCGAACATGGGCTTCCTGTCGGCGATCGTCCCGTTCGTCTCGCCGTACCGACCGCTGTGGATCGGCATCGGCGTGATCTCGATCGACCTCGGGCTGGCGGTCGTCGTGACGAGCCTGCTTCGGGCCCAGATCGGCGAGCAGGCCTGGCGGGTCGTCCACTGGGCGGCCTACGGTGCGTGGCCGCTGGCCGTGCTGCACTCGATCGGCGCGGGCAGCGATGCCGGGGCGATCTGGATGCTCGGCGTGGACGTCGTCTGCATCGGTGCCGTGGTCCTGGCCGTGATCTGGCGGCTCGCGGCCGCGCACCGCAATCGCGACGAGCTGGCCGGCGTCGCCGACGGCACGCTGCTGCCCCCGCCGCCCCGCGCGGGACCGGGTCGCGCCGCGTTCCGGGACCGATGACCCCGAGGCTCCTCGCCGGGCCGGAGTTCGAGCTGGGCGCCGAACGGCTGGCCTCGCACCTCGAGCGGCTCGGGCCGCTGCCCGACCGTGCGGCCACGGCGGACCTGATCGGAACGCTCGAGACCTCCGGGCTGCTCGGCCGAGGCGGAGCCGGGTTCCCCGTCGGCAAGAAGTGGCGATCCGTCGCCGAGCGCGCGGGCGGCGGCGGCGCCGTGGTCCTGGTCAACGGCGCCGAGGGCGAGCCGCTGAGCCACAAGGACCGGGCGCTCATGTCGCTGCGACCCCATCTCGTGCTCGACGGCGCCGAGCTGGCTGCGGCCGCGGTCGGCGCCGACGAGATCGTCCTGTACGTGGGCGCTGCCCACGCCGGAGCGCAGCGAGCCCTCGGCCGGGCCGTGGCCGAGCGGGCGGCCACGTCACGCCCCAGATCGGTCCGTGGTTCGGCCACCGGCGGCGCCAGCTCGAACGCGCGGCTCCGACCGATCCGCCAGGTGCCGATCCGGCTGGTCCAGCCGCCGCACCGCTACGTCTCCGGCGAGGAGTCGGCGGCCGTCCACTTCGTCAATGCCGGCGACGCTCGGCCGGTCACGACGCCGCCCCGACCGTACGAGCGCGGCATCGGTGCGCGCCCGACCGTCGTCCAGAACGTCGAGAGCCTCGCCTACGCGGCGCTCATCGCCCGGTTCGGCGACGACTGGTTCAGATCCGTCGGGCGGCACGGGTCCCGCGGCACCGCGCTGATTACCGCCAACGCCCCGTCCGAGAAGGCCGTCGTCCTCGAGGTCGAGCTCGGTGCGACCGTCGGTGACGTGGCCGCGATGGTCGAACCCGCGATCCGGCAGGACGACGTCCAGGCGGTCCTGCTCGGTGGGTACTTCGGCGGCTGGCTGCCGGCGCATCGCGCCTGGGCCTTCCCGCTCGACCCGGGCGCGCTCAAGGAGCAGGGCCTGTCCTTCGGCGCGGGCGTCATCGGGTTCCTCTCCGCTCAGGCCTGTCCGGTCCGGACGACGGCCCGGATCGCGACGTACATGGCCGCCCAGAGCGCCGCCCAGTGCGGCCCGTGCGTCTATGGCCTCCGATCGATCGCCGATGCTGCGACCCGGATCGCGCGGCTCACGCCACTGGGCGACGACCTGGCCAACCTCGAGCGATGGGCCGGCCAGGTCCGCAACCGCGGCGCCTGCCGCCACCCCGACGGGGCCGTCGGCCTGCTCACCCATGCCCTCGAGACGTTCGGCCCGGAGTTCTACCAGCACCAGCGCGGTCGGTGCTCCCATTCCGCCCAGGTCGCCCCCGTGACCCGGACGGGTCGGGTCGCCTGATGGCCCGCCGGGCGCACGCCCTCCGCGTCGACCGCATCCGGTGCGATGGCTACGGCATGTGCGCCGAGCTGCTCCCCGAGATGATCGACCTCGACGACTGGGGATACCCGATCTTCCGGTCCAACGCCATCGTCCCGGACCGGCTCGTCGAGCACGCCCGGCGGGCCGTCGACGTCTGCCCGGTCCTGGCGCTGCGCCTAGAATCGGTCATCGCCTCGGCTCCGCCCGCGCTTGCCGGACACGGCGCCGGGCATCGGAGAGGCTGACGCATGCGGGTCCTGGTGGCGGAAGACGATCGCGGGCTCCGCGAGGTCATCGCCCTCGGCCTGCGTGAGGCCGGGTACCACGTCGACGTCGTTGAGCGCGGTGACGACGCCATCGATCAGCTGCGCTTCTACGACTACGACGTCGCCGTGATCGACTGGCGCATGCCGGGCGCAGAGGGCGTTGACGTCGTAGCCTGGGCCCGCCGGAACGAGCGGCCCACGGCGATCCTCATGCTCACGGCCCGGGACGAGCCGCGGGATCGGATCCGCGGCCTCGACGCCGGAGCCGACGACTACCTCGTGAAGCCGTTCGACTTCGGTGAGCTGCTGGCCCGCATCCGGGCGCTGCAGCGCCGGCCCCGTCACGTCGGCGGTCCGGCGCTCGAGCACGGCCGTGTCTCTCTCGATCCCGTCACGCACGACGTCACCGTGGGGAGCCGGCCATTGCGCCTGACGTCGACCGAGTACCGGATCCTCGAGCTGCTCATGCGTCGGGCACCGGCGGTCGTCGATCGGAGGTCGATCGCGGCCCACGCCTGGGAGGACGAGACGGTTCCGCTCGGCTCGAACGCCATCGACGTCCAGCTCAGCCGGCTGCGGGCGAAGCTGACCGACGCCGGCGTGAGCATCCGGACGATCCGCGGGATCGGCTATCGGCTCGAGGCCGCGTGATCGCCGGCGCTCCGCACCGCGACGTCCGCCGGCAATCCATCCGGGTTGCGCTCGTCGCCACCGCGATCGTCGCCCTCCTCTACCTCGCGATCTCGGTGGTCGTCGTCGTGACCGTGACGGGCAACCTGACGAGCCAGATCGACACGCGCCTGACATCGATCCTCTCGAACGCGGCCGCGAACGGCTCGCTCACCACGGGCGACGACGTGAACCGGGTCGGCGACGATGGCCGGACGGGCGGCGATGACCGGCAGTTCGGTCCGCCCATCCTCGTCTGGCGGATCCCCGCGGGTGGCTCCGCGACGTACGTCGGTCCCTCGAACTACGCCGTCGACCTGCCGGCCTCGTACGCCTCGATCGCGTCCCCCGAGACCGTCGTGATCAACGGGACGAACCTGCGGATGGCCGGCCGCCAGGTCGGGCCCGCCTATTACGTCACGGCCCAGACGCTCTCGCAGGTGACCGACGCCCAGGCGACGCTCGTGCTCGCCGAGGTCGTCATCGCCCCGTTCCTGCTCCTCCTCGTCTTCGCCGGCGCGGTCATCGTCGGGCGGCGGGTGGCTGCGCCCGTGGACGAGGCCCGCCGGCGCCAGCTCGAGTTCACAGCGGACGCCTCCCACGAGCTCCGGACGCCGCTCTCGGTCATCGAGGCCCACACGAGCCTCGCCCTCGCCGAGGATCGCTCGCCCGACTGGTACCGATCGGCGTTCGAGCGAGTCGGCGACGAGACGGGCCGCATGCGCCGGCTGCTCGAGGACATGCTCTGGCTCGCGCGATTCGACGCGACCGCCCCGCGCCTCAGCGCCGAGCCGGTCGATCTCGGCGTGCTGGCCGAGGCCGCCGCCGACCGGTTCGTCGCCGTCGCCCAGGCGCGCGACCTGACGCTCCAGGTGCACGTGCCATCGACGAGCGTCATCGTCGCCGCTCCGGCCGAGTGGCTCGACCGCCTGATCGGCGTCCTCCTCGACAACGCCTGCAAGTACGCCCCTGACGGCGGCTCGGTCGGCGTCGCCGTGACCCTCGACCACGGCCGCGTCATCCTCACGGTCGACGACTCCGGCCGCGGCATCCCCGAGGCCGAACGGTCGCGGGTGTTCGATCGATTCCACCGTTCCACGGACGCGCATCCGGGCGCCGGCCTCGGCCTCGCCATCGGGGACGCGATCGTTCGGGCGACCGGCGGCCAGTGGCGGATCGGGACGCCTCCGGCGGGCGGGGCACGGATGGCCGTCAGCTGGCCACGCTGGCTGCCCAAGGCGGAACCCACGGCCAGCCGGACCGCCGGATCATCGGCGACCGAGGATCTCGGGCACCTCGGTTAACCGACCACCCTTAGGGGAGGGCCGGCGGCGTCAAGTCGGGTGTCGCCCGGCCAACCGTAATCACGATGTCCACATGGATGGACGGGTCCGTCTTCATGACGACGGCGACGCCGAAGATGGCCTCGAGGCGCGCGATGCTCTCGGTCAGGTGGGTTTGGGCGCCGTTGTATACGACGATCTGCGTTGTCGACGATGCCCGCGAACGCTGGGTCGGAGCGGTGGCGGCGAATCCCTGGTAGTCCAGATACGCCGACACGTCGGCGGCCTTCATCGCCTGCCCAGATCCGTTCAACACCCAGACGATGCCGCCTTCTTCCGCGATCTTCTCGCGGGTCACCTCGAAGTTCGGATCGACCGTGAAGGCGTTTCGCACCGCGTCGCGGATGAGAGGCACGTTCGGATAGATGAAGTCATGGACCCCCGGGACATAGTCCTCGCGTTCATACAGGGGCGGGGCAAACACGTAGGATCGGATCGCCTTGGCGTCGACCTGGCTCGCAAGCTGCAGCAGTTGCGGGAGGGCTGACCGTGGGACGTCGGTGTGGACCGTCTGCTCGAACGCGGCGACCAGTTGGTCCAGATTGGCGAAGATCGACTGGAAGTCCGCCTGTTGCAGCAGCGATGTCAGGACACGCTGTTGCCGTGCCCCCCGGTCGAAGTCGTTGGAGCCGTGGCGGGACCGGGCATAGATCAGCGCCTGAGCACCGTCCATGTGCTGGATGCCCGTCGGAATGTAGATCCGGCTGTCGCCCTGGCCCGACGTCGGATACCGATCGTCGACGACCGGTGCCTGGACGTCGATGGTCACTCCGCCCAGAGCGTCGACCACCTGGCGAAAGCCATCGAAGTTCACTTCGGCGTAGTACTGGATGTTGAGCCCGTAGAAGTAGCCCATGATCTGCTTGAGGCAGTTGAAGCCCCGGGCGAGCGATGTCGAACCGGGGCAGAGATCGGGTCGGTTGTGGAGCGCCGCCCAGATGCTGTTGATCTTCCCCGTATAGGTCGACCCGATCGCCTGGCGTAGGGGCCCTGGCGGAATCGGGATGTCGACGGTGTCGCGAGGGATGCCGAACATGGCCACCCGGTCGGTCGCCGGGTCGATCGACACGACGATCATCGTGTCGGTGTTGAACACGTTCTGATCCGGCCGTTGATCGACACCGACGAGCAGGACATTGAGCGGCCCGCCGGTCCACGGCGCCACCGATGCGCTCGGGAGGGGCGTTCCTTCCGGTGGCAGGCTCACTGCCGGTTGGCCGGTGTCGCCTGCGGTCTCGCTCGGCGTCGCGACCGGTATCCCCGAGGTTCCGCCGCATGCGGCGGCCCCGGTATCGTCGAACACGCAGTTCAGGAGATTGCTCAGGAGCAGGTCGTAGCGGGCCACCGCTACGTGAGCGCCAGCCGTAACGAGCAGGACAACGGCAAGGCCGACAGCCGATAGCCACGTACCCGGACGAGCCAAGCGTGCCAAGGCGCGATCAGATCGAAGGGGGCCGCCGGGCGAAGACGCGGGAACAGGCGTGTTGCGCCGAGCGCGGAACCAGGCGTCGACCGTCGCCGCAATTCGATAGATCGCGAGGATCACATCGACGACCAGGATCAGCGTCAGAACCCAGTCCTGAACGACGAGACCGGCGAGGGCGTACCGATTGACCCGGAGGACCGTCCCGATGATGAACGCCACCAACAGGAACGGCGCGGCCGCCCAGGCCAACGCGCGGCGCCATTGTCGGAGGTACGCGTGACCGAGGCCCGGAAACAGGAGCGACAGGACCGCGGCAACGAGCGGCGACGGCGCGGCGACAGCCCTCCCGGGGCGCGGCGTCATCGGCCGGTACGATACAAATGGACGGCGTCTATCAAGCGCGGGCGCTGACGAGGGTCATGTCGGAACAGCAGAGTCTCCTTCGCAGCCGCCCGTTGACGATCGTCCAGCCACTGCTTGCGATCGTGGTCCTCGCGATTGTCGGCGTGTTGACGTTCGACGTCCTGACCGGCGACCTCCCGATCGCCGTCCACGGACCGACCGGATCCGGTCTGCCGGTGGTTGGCCCGGCGATCACGCCGACCCCGTCGAATGTCGTCGTCGTTCCGGTGGATCCCAGGTCCAAGGTCCCGGGCCTCATCGCCTACGTGAAGGACGGCAACATCTGGATCCAGAGTGGAACCACTGTCCACCAGCTGACCAGCGCCGGGACCGACTCGATGCCGACCTTCTCGCCCAATGGTCAGCTGGTCTACTACGTGGAGACGTACCCGCTGTACGGCAAGTACGGCTGTGGCGGCGCCATCTCCGGCTACTCGATGGTGGTGCCGGTGATCATGCAGGTCGCGGTCGACGGTTCGACCCCGCCGAAGGCTATCAAGAGCGGGTTGTTCCACCAAGGCTCACTCAGCTGGTTCTCGTTCCTGCGACAGCCGGTGCCGTCGCCGGATGGCTCGCGCCTCGCGCTCGCCTCCGACGCGCCGAGGCCATGTACGAGTGACGTGGTGCTGCAATTCCTTAACCTCGCCAACAGACGCCTGACCCCGGCCAATGCTATCGACAATCCCCCGCTCGGCGATCAGGACCCCGTCTGGAGCCCCGATGGCAAGAGCCTGCTCTACGTCGCGAATGGCCGCGATGGCGCACGAGGCACGCCCGTCGTCTACCGCTACAGCATCCAGACCCGGCGCAATGCTCCGATCACCGGGCCCGGCTATCTGCAACCATCGCTGTCGCCGGACGGTCGCTACATCGCGGTCACCCACCTTGACACGATCGGGAGCGACATCGTGATCCTCGACGCCACGAACGGCGCCGAGATCCTCCGCGTCACCACTGACGAGAGCTCGACGGCGCCGGCCTGGTCGCCGGCCGGCGATGCCATCGTGTACTTGCACATCTCGTCTGGCGTGACGGACCTCGTCATGGTGAACCTCACCGGTACCGGCCCGAACTGGACGGTCAGCGATCCAATCGCCCTCACGCAGCTCGCCGGGCTCGACCCTGCGTCTCGGCCCACATGGTTCGTTCCGGCGGGTCCCTGATCGGACCCGACTGACGCTCCGTGGGCAGCCTGACCTCCGCCCAGCTGGCGACCCTCGCGGCAGCGTTTCTCGCGTCTGCGGTCGAGTTCGTCGAGGCGGTCACGATCGTCCTGGCCGTGGGGACGAGCCGCCACTGGCGATCGACGCTCTTCGGCACCGGCGCCGCGATCCTCGTGCTCGCGGTGCTCGTCGCCGTCTTCGGCACCGCCATCGCCCTGTTCATCCCGATCGGCCTGCTGCGGCTCGTCGTCGGCGGCTTCCTCATCGTCTACGGGCTGCAGTGGCTGACGAAGGCCATCCTCCGGGCCGCGGGCGCGAGGGCGAAGCACGACGAGACGGCGATCTACCAGCGCGAGATCGCGGCCCTGCGCGATGAGCCGCCGGTCGCGACCGACGGCGTCGACTGGATCTCGTTCACCGTGGCGTTCAAGGGCGTGCTCCTCGAGGGCCTCGAGGTCGCGTTCATCGTCGTCACGTTCGGCGCATCGGCCGGGATGCTCGGCCCGGCGGCGACCGGGGCGGCCCTCGCCGCCGCGGTGGTGCTCGCGTTCGCGGCGGCTGTTCGAGGACCGCTGGCCGCCGTGCCGGAGAACGCGATGAAGTTCGCGGTCGGGCTGCTGCTGACCACGTTCGGCACGTTCTGGGCCGGCGAAGGCGTCGGCATCGAGTGGCCGGCCGAGGACGGGACGATCCTCGTGCTCCTGGTCGTCTACGTCGCCCTCGCGCTCCTCGCGGTCGCGTTCGTGCGCGGCCGTCTCGAGGCGCGTCGCGCGACGGCCTGAGGCGTCCGATGGCTTGGTTGGGTCGGTTGGGCCGCTTCTGGTACGACTTCCTCGTCGGCGACCGCTGGGAGCTGCTCCTCGGGCCGATCGCGGCGCTGGCCATCGCCGCCGCGCTCGTCGGATCCGGGATTCCGGGCGCGGCCGCCGGCGTCGTCCTGGCCGGCGCCGTGGTCGCCGTCGCCGCCTTCAGCCTGTGGTGGGCCGTCCGGTAGGCCGACCGCTCGGGCCCGGATTCCCGGCCGTTGACCGGCTGCACCTGACTCTCGTCCGGGCCACGGCGGGACCTCCGGGCCCCGACCTCCGCCGCGCACCACCCATACCTTCGGCTGCGGACAACCGTCCTCATGCCCGCCGGAGGTCGCCTCGTGCCCGGTCCGCGCCGTCTGTCCGTCCTCTCAGCCATCCTGCTCACCCTCGTCCTGAGCGGTCCGGCCCTCGCTGCCTCGCCACACGCGGGTGGCGGCCTGCACCCGACCGGGTTCATCCCGACGCATGGCGTCGCGAAGGGCCTGACCAAGCACGGCCAGGACCTCGTCGCGATGACCACGAGCGTCCCGATCAGCGTCGACCTGAGCCAGTGGAACCCGCCGGTCGGGGACCAGGGCCAGGTCGGCTCGTGCACGTCGTGGGCGACGGGCTATTACGCCCGCTACTGGCTGCGGAACCATGCTCTCGGCGAGACGACGCAGTTCGCCCCGATGTACCTGTATGCCCAGATCGTCCACGGCTCGGACGTCGGCAGCAGCTTCCCGTCCAACTTCAGCATCCTCGACAGCCAGGGCATCGCCCCGATGAGCACGTACACCTGGGGCAACTACGACTACACCGACCAGCCGACGTCGTCCGACATCGCCTCCGCGGCCCCGTACCACGCATCGAGCTACTCGATGCTGTTCTCGGGTTCCAGCTCGAACAATCAGAACGCGCTCGAGGCCTCCCTCGCGGCCGGATCGCCGGTGATGGTGGCGATCCCCGTCTACCCCGAGTTCGACTACGTGAGCTCGTCGAACGGGTGGCTCGTGAACCCGCCCACGGCCGGCGAGGTCTCCCGCGGCAACCACGCCCTCTTCAGCTCCAAGTACGACGCCAACGGCATCTGGATCGAGAACAGCTGGGGCACCGGCTGGGGTGACGCGGGCTGGGCCGAGCTCTCGTGGGCCTTCATCGACCAGTACGCCCTCGAGGGCTGGTCACTGTCCAGCTCGACGACCGACGTGGCTCCCGGCACGACCGTCGTGACCTCGTTCTCGCCGGCCTCCGGCCCGGTCGGAACGGTCGTGACGGTCAACGGCTCGGCGTTCACCGGCGCGACCGGCGTCTCGTTCGACGGAACGCCGGCGACCTCGTTCAGCGTCACCAACGACACCCAGCTCCAGGCGACGGTCCCGGCCGGCGCGGCGTCCGGCCCGATCACCGTCACGGGCGCGACGACGACCGGCACGAGCTCGTCGAGCTACACCGTCACGCTGCCCACGACCACGCTCAAGTACACCGGCCCGACGACGGCCGTCCCGGGCGCGTCGATCACGCTGTCCGCGACGCTCACGGGGAGCGGTGGGGCGGCCCTGCCCGGCGAGACCGTCAATTTCAGCCTCAACGGATTCAGCTACAGCGGCGTCACGAACGCCAGCGGCGTCGCGACGGCGTCCACGACCGCCCCGACGGTCGCGGCCTCGTACACCGTCGGCGCCTCGTTCGCGGGTGACGGCGTCAACGCGGCCTCGTCGACCTCCGCGACGCTGAAGGTCGCGAAGGGCACGTCGACCGTGAAGTACACCGGCCCGACGTCCATGGCTCGCGGCGCGTCCGTCGCCGTGACGGCCACGGTCAAGACGAGCTCCGGCGCCGCGATCGTCGGTGTGACGGTCACGTTCACGATCGGCGGCAAGTCGTTCACCGGCATCACCGACTCGACGGGGACCGCGCACGCCACGGTCACGGCCCCGTCGACCAAGGGCAACGCGAAGCTGACCGCCTCGTGGGCCGGCAACACGGCCTACAGCGGCGCATCGGCGTCGGCGACCGTCCGGGTCAGCTAGTCGCCGCCCGCGCCTCCGCCGGAGGCCGGGCAGCTCCTGAAACCAGGCGGCCCTCGCGGGCGTAGAACCCCGCGAGGGCCGTACCCTTCCTCTCCACGCCATCGACCCAGCCGAACGAGGGGGCCCCGTGTCGTCGTCGCCGTCGCCCGCTCCCTCGCGCCTGCCCGCGACCGTCCGCATCGCGAGCTGGAGCGCCCGCCACCGGTTCCCCGTCTTCCTGCTGTGGTTCGTCGCGACGGTCGGGATCTTCGGGGCCAGCCTCGCCCTCGGGGGCATCAACTCCGCCGATGCGAGCGGCGGGCCGAACCAGCAGAAGATCGAGTCGAGCGAGGCCTACGACGTCTTCAACGCGAGCGGCACGGCCGAGCCGCCGTCCGAGAGCCTCGCGGTCCTCGTCAGCGGCGCGCCCGGGGCCGCCTCGGACCCGACGTTCCAGGCGGCGGTCGGTGACCTCGTGGCCAACCTCGGCGCAGCGACCGCCCCGCTCGACGGCACCGACACGAAGACGTTCGACCAGCTGGTCAACCCCTTCCAGGCGCCACCGACCGCCGGCCTCGTGTCGCCTGACGGCTCGACGGTCCGCGTCATCGGCAGGATCTCGGGCGACAAGGCCCGGGTGCAGCCGCTGCTTGCGCCGGTCACGCCGATCGTCGACGCGGCCCGCGCGGCGCATCCCGGCCTCACGTACCACGTCATCGACAACACCCTGATCAACCAGGACATCGTCACGCTCATCAACCAGGGCCTCGACGACACGCTCGTCGTGACCCTGCCGGTCACGTTCGTGATCCTGCTGCTGGCCTTCGGGGCGATCGTCGCGTCGGTGATCCCGCTCGTGCTGGCGGTGACCTCGCTGCTCGCCGCGTTCGGGATCCTCGGCATCTACAGCCAGGTCGTGGGAGCCGTCAGTCCGAACGCGACCCAGCTCATCGTCCTGATCGGCGTCGCCGTCGCGATCGACTACTCGCTGTTCATGATCACCCGGTTCCGCGTCGAGCGGCGAGCTGGTCGCGACCGGGCGAAGGCCATCGAGGTGTCGAGCTCGACCGCCGGCCGGGCCGTCTTCTTCTCCGGCCTCGCCGTGATGATCTCGCTGGCCGGCCTCGTCACCCTCGGCGTCTCGCTGTTCACGTCGATGGCGATCGGCACGATCGGCGTGGTGCTCGTCTCGGTCGTCGGGAGCCTGACCTTCCTGCCGGCGACGATGGCGATCCTCGGCGACCGCGCGAACGCGGGCCGCATCTCCTCGTGGATCCCACGGCTCGCGCGCGCGACGCGGATCGGGCCGCTCCGGCGGTGGGGCGACGCCGCGCTCGGCTGGCTCGACCACCGTGCCAACCGCATCGAGGGGAGCGGCTTCTGGGGCCGGTTCGTGACCGCGGTCATGCGCCGGCCCGTCCCGGCGCTCGTCATCTCGGCCGCCGTCCTGCTGGCCGTGGCCTCGCCCGTCCTCAGGCTCCGTACCGGCGTCAGCGACATCACGGCCTTCCCGCCGTCGATCGACGGCGTCGCGGGGATCGAGCTCGAGAACGCGAAGTGGCCGGGCGGCACCGACCTCCAGCTCCAGGTCGTCGTGACGCAGGCCGATCAACCGGCGACCCAGACGGCGATCGCCAAACTCGAGACGCAGGCGCTCGCGATCGCCGGCCTGAGCGGGCCGGCGCAGGTGTCGAAGTCGAAGGACGGGACCGTCGCGCTCGTCTCGTTCACGATGGCCGGCGACCAGAACACCCAGGCCGACTGGGACATCGTCAGGCAGGTTCGGACGCAGGTCGATCCGGCGGTCTTCGGGTCGCTGCCCGGGGTCCGCACGTACGTGACGGGCGACGCGGCCGCGGCCCTGGACATCACCCAGGTCTACGCCAACGGCACGCCGACGATCTTCCTCTTCGTGCTCGGCCTGTCGTTCCTGCTGATGCTGGTCGCCTTCCACTCGATCGTCATCCCGATCAAGGCGATCCTGCTCAACCTGCTCTCAACGGGGGCGGCCTATGGCGTGATGATCCTCGTCTTCCGCGACGGCTGGCTGGCCGGCCCCCTCGGCGTCACGCCCGGCGGCGTCATCGAGAGCTGGGTCCCGCTGTTCATCTTCACGATCCTGTTCGGGCTCTCGATGGACTACCACCTGTTCATCCTGACCCGGATCAAGGAGGCTCGGGACCGCGGGCTCGATTCGCGGGCCGCGATCGCGAAGGGCATCTCCGTCACCGCCGGCACGATCACGAGCGCCGCCTCGATCATGGTCGTGGTCTTCGCGTTCTTCGTGACCCTGAAGTTCGCGTTCATCCAGCAGCTCGGGCTGGGGCTCGCGGTCGCGGTGCTGGTCGACGCGTCGGTGATCCGGAGCATCCTCCTGCCGGCGACGATGACGCTCCTCGGCGACTGGAACTGGTGGCTGCCACGCTTCCTCGACTGGCTCCCGCGGGTCACGATCGAGGGCGAGCCGGACGGCCCGATCGAGGTGGGCGAGCCCGCCTGACGGCGGCCGTCGCGCCGGCCAGCCCGATCGGCGGCCGCTGCGGTGGTCAGCCGGAGCCGAAGCCCCCGAGCCCGCCCAGCAGGTTCTGGAGCGGCGACTGCTCGCCCCGCTCCTCGGCCTCGACCCGCTCGAGGGCGATGGCGATCGCCAGGCCGAGTGGCACCTCGAAGCCGTCCCAGATCTGGATGCCGTAGGCGTCGCGGATCGTGAACCACGCCCGGGACGCCACCATCACGACCGCCCCGGTCGAGTCGCTCACCTTGAACTCGCGGTCGATCCAGTCCCCCTTGACGACGAGGGTCCCGCCGCTGGCGAGCGTGATGGTGAACTTGTCGCCGGTCAGGTTGAAGAGCGCCTCCTGGGCCGTTGCGACGGTCTGACCGGCCTTCTTGATCTCGATGGTCCGGTGGAGATGCGGCGCGAGCGGCTTCGAGACCTCGTAGAGCTCCTGGCCGCTGGCGTCCTTGAGGACGTGCGTCCCGCGGAGGCTGAGGAGCTGCCCGTCGACCTCGTAGACCTGGTGTCCCTGCTCGTCCTCGATCCACGAGTCGCCGGTCAGCGATACGAGCTTCTGGTTCAGGACGAAGATCCGCGGCTGGCCGGGGGACGACGGCGCCGCGGCGGGCGCGGGCGCCGCTGCCGTTGGCGTCGCGGCGGCAGCCGGGCTGGTCGCGGCGGCGGTCGCGCTGGCTCCGGCGGCCGCATCGGTCGCATCGGCGATCTGCTGCTGGGTGAACGAGGTCGCGCCGCAGTTGGGGCACTTCGCGTACGACCCCAGCTGCATGTAGTGCTGCCGGAGCTTCATCTGGTCCTGGACGCTGGCGAGCGAGGCGAACATCGCCTTCGAGACATCGCCGAGGTTCGGGCGCTCCTCGGCGAACTCCGCCGGCACGGGCCACTGCGTGCCGCACTTGTTGCAGGTGCGCTGGTATGAGCCGTCAGGCATCTCGTCCTCCGGCGGCTGCGACTGGGCGGATCGAGCCGTGCTTCGCCCGCCTCGTGACGGGTCCCGCCAAGCGTGGTCGTTGCATCGCCGCCCCGCAAGAGGCCCGGGCGCTATGCCGTGCGGTACTCGACCGTCACCGAGACGACCAGCACCTGCGTGTCGGGGCCCACGGTGCCGGGTGCCGGGACGGGTGCGCCGGGAGCCGAGCCGGCCGGAGCGGCCATCGGCTCGACGACGCCGTATGGGGAGGCGGAGACGGCCACCGAGAGGACGCTGGTGATCGTGAGGCCGGTGGCAGTGGCGACGGCGTCGGCCTGGGACTTCGCATCGGCGATGGCGGCGGCGATGGCCGTTGCCTGAGCGGCTTCCTGGTTCGATCCGTCGGTCTTGAGCTCTGCCTGGCCGGTGCCGGTGACGACGATCGTGTGGTCGGGGGCGAGGCCCGGGCTGCCGGCCCAGTAGGGGTAGGCGATCGCCGAGCTGGACCCGCCGGACCCGCTGGCACCGGTTCCGACCACGTTCGGAGCCGGCGCGACGGCCGGCGCCCCCACGTCGACGCCCGCAGGCGCAGCGGAACCGAAGGGAGCCGGCGTGTTCAGAGCCGTTTTCGCCGCGCCCGGGGTCTGCGCGAGGACGATGCCTGCTCCGAGCGCCGAGCCGAGCACGAGGCCCGCCACGGCGGTGGCAAGCGGGAAAACGAACCGATGAGCGGACATGGATCGGGCCCTTTCGTGCGTCGCGGACCTCGCCAATCGGCGGTCGCGCCTGTGGCGCCGCTGACGTCCGGGCGGGCAGGATGGTTCCGTGATCGAGGCATCGCGGGTCGAGCCGGGTGGAAGGGGTGTGGTATGGTCGAGCCTCGCCCGTTCGGGCGGGCAGCGTCTCGTGTGGTGTCGCCTCCCTCGCGGGAACGGACCGCTCGTCCTGTTTCCAGGTCTCCGAAGGAGGTCATCGTGGCCACCGGCACCATCAAGAAGGTCGTCTCCGATCGCGGCTTCGGCTTCATCACCGCAGAAGATGGCAAGGAGTACTTCTTCCATCGCAGCGGGCTCGAGTCCTCACTGGACTTCGACCGGCTGTCCGGCGGAGAGAAGGTCGAGTTCGAGATCGAGACCAGTCCCAAGGGCCCACGAGCCGCTCGGGTCCGCGCTGCCTGAGATGCATGACCGGATCGCGAGCGAGGGACGATGACGAAGCACTCCGAGTTCGAGCGCAGTCGCCGGACTGCTGAAGGGGCCCGAACAGCCGAGATCGAACGCGCCTGGCGCGGCAGCCTGTCGCGCGACGTCGCCAGCCAGTTCGACGCCCAGGTCCGGGCGGCCAAGGAGCGCGGGCCACTGGCGGCGCCGCCGAACCAGGCCCCCGGGACCGCGCCGAATCCGCCCCGTCCCGGCCGCGAGCCGAAGCCGCCGAAGCTCGATTCGCGCCCCCGGCGCGGTCGCTAGGCGATGCGCCGCCGAAAGGTCATCTACCCGCCCGCGAAGACCGCCACCAGGGGCGGCGGCGCGGCTGCCGCGGAAGCCCGAGCCGCGGCGAACGCCAACCGCGCGGTGACGATCAACCTGCAGGCCATGGTCGGGCGATCGGACATCCGGCAAGGGAGCCGCGTCCGGATCGGCAGCGGCGCCCATGAGGGCGAGATGGCGACCGTCGAATCGGTGGTCGGCGGCGTGATCCCGGCGGCCGTCGTCCGGACCGACGCCGGCCAGACTCGCCGGGTGCGCACGGTCGACCTCGTTCCCGAGGCCGGCCCTGGCGTCCGTGCGACCGACCGACCGGGCGAGGAGATCGTCTAGCCCGACGCGGCGCGGGCGATCCGCTCGCCGGGCAGCGTCGGGAAGCCGGTTCGACCCGGTGCTGATGGGCGCCGGGCTCCCGGATGAGAGCCGGGACGGCCGGCCTGCGCCTTCGATCGGTGGGCGATGGGCCCGCGCGTCAACCCTGGGCGCGCTCGCGGGGCAGGACGCCGTGGCGGCATGCCCCGCCCGGGTTCGATCGTTCGCACAGCCCTGGTCGGCTCGAAGCCGGCCAGGAATTCGCGCGGGATGGGCCCCTGGAGGACTGCCTCGACGGCCGCGAGCAGGTCGGCCTCTTCGGCGCTGACGAGCGACACGGCGTCGCCCTCGAGGCCCGCGCGGCCGGTCCGGCCAATCCGGTGGACGTAGTCCTCGGGCACCATCGGCAGCTCGAAGTTCACGACGTGGGGCAGCTCGTCGATGTCGAGGCCGCGGGCCGCGATCTCGGTCGCGACGAGGACCTCAGCCCGGCCCGCCTTGAAATCGTCGAGGGCCCGGATCCGCTGGCCCTGGCTCTTGTTGCCGTGGATCGCGATCGCCCGGATGCCGTCGTCCGCCAGCTGCTGGGCGAGGCGGTTCGCACCGTGCTTGGTCCGGGTGAACACGATCGCCCGCTCGATCCGGCCGCTGCGGACCAGCCAGCTGAGGAGCTCGCGCTTCCGAGCCCGATCCACGGGGTGGACGACCTGGCGGACGAGCTCGATCGGGGCATTCCGGCGGGCGATCTGGATGTAGGTCGGTTGCTGCAGGAAGGTCGCGGCGAGCTCGCGGACCTCGTCCGAGAACGTCGCCGAGAACAGCAGGCTCTGGCGCCGCGGCGGCAGCAGGGCCAGGATGCGGCGGAGATCCCGGATGAACCCCATGTCGAGCATTCGATCGGCCTCGTCGAGGACGAGGATCTCGACCCGGCCGAGGTCGATCTTGCCCTGGCCGGCGATATCGAGCAGGCGCCCGGGCGTCGCGACGACGATCTCGGGCCCGCCCCGGATCGCCCTGATCTGGGCGTCGTAGCCGACACCGCCGTAGATGGTCGTGGCGCGAACCGGCTCGGTCCGGCCGTAGGTCCGGATGAAGGCCTCGGCCTGGAGCGCGAGCTCCCGGGTGGGCGTCAGGATCAGGCAGCGGATCGGCAGGCCCGTGGCGCCCTTCGGTCGAGGCCCCGTTTGCTGACGAGCCGGCGGGCGGGTCGCGTTCAGCAGCTGCAGGATCGGCAGGACGAACGCGGCCGTCTTGCCCGTTCCGGTCTGTGCGCCGGCGAGGACGTCGCGGCCCTGCAGGACCGCGGGGATGGCTTCGACCTGGACGGCTGTCGGTTCGGTGTAGCCCTCGGCCGCGACGGCACGAAGGAGCTCGGGCTTCAGCCCGAGGCTGGCGAATGAGATCAAGGAGCGCTCCTGAGCGACGGCCCGCCCGCTGCGACCTGCAGCAGGGACCGGTCAGGGCGAGACGAAGTGGTCGAAATGAGGGGCGGTCGATGACCGAAAGGCGCTGACCGGAGCGCCGAACCACATCTGGAGCCTGAACCGTAACAGGTTTCCGACGTTCGAGACGAGCCGCTCCATCGCGCGTATGCGAGGGTCGAGGTCGTCGGTCGGGCTGGAGCCCCGTGCTAGGCTTGCCGGTGCGGCGATGCCGCCACCCTCCGTGCGGTCACTCTTCTCGAACTGACTGTGCGTCCGCCTCCTGCGTTCGAGAAGCAAGGGGGCGATGGCCGTGGTCACTCGAACCGCGGGCCGACGCGAGCCGCTGGCCGGCGACGAGCCGATCGCCCCCGTGACCCGCCAGAGCGACCCCCGGCCGGCCATCAGCGCCCATCGTCGGTTCGCCCTCCGCGAGGTCACGCTCGGCGGCTACGCGGTCGGTGGCGCGACGGTCGACGTCTGGCAGGACGCCTCAGGCGCTGACCGCTGGTCCGCGCGGGCCCTCGTCCCGCTTTCCCTGCCGATTCGCCGCGGCTCGCTGGCCGGGACGGCTCAGGGCGGCCAGCGATTCTGCGGGACGGTCCAGGTCGGCGACACGAGCGCCGGCCCGCGCCGCGGTCGCGAGGTCCTGGCGGAGCTCCTTGGCGACGGCCCGCTGAGCGTCCAGGACGCCCTCGCGGCGGTCCCCGACCACCGTCGAGGCGCGCGGTCCAAGTGAGCGGCACGCCGCCGGACGATCGGAGCTCCGGCAGCGGTGCCACGATCTCGCGGTATTACCCGCCAGTCGACGCGGGCGGGCTTGGGCGCTTCGCCCATCTCCATGGGAACCGCGAGACCCTCCTCGAGCCCGTCGACGCCGAGAGCCAGGGCCAGGTCGACTTCCGGTGCGCGGAGTGCCCCGATCGGGCATCGATCGTGTTCGAGCACGGCACCTCCGTCGCGAAGCAGGAGCACGCGCGGCGGATGGCGGAGGAGTCGCGCCGCTGGGGCCGCGATCGCGAGGCCGCCTTCTGGGATCGGGCCGAGGGCGACGCGGGGGCCTGAGGGGCCTGTCCCGGCTCCCGCCGCGTCAGGATCGGAGTTGGTGCCTCAGGCGGTGGCCCAGAGCTGACCAGCGTCGCCGGCCATGCGCCGGAGCATGGCGAGGCGGCTGCGCGCGTCCTCGGCGGTGTCCTTGGCGACCGAGTTCACCCCGAGGCCGAGACGACCGTCCTCGGCGATTCGACGCTCGAGCTCGTCCGTCGCGCTGTCGAGTGCCTCCCAATACCCGCGGAACCCCGACCGGTCGACCTGCTTCGGGAACTCCGGGCCTCGTGGGAAGGCTCCGTTTGCCGTGTTCACGCTGGCGACGCTGCTGGCGAGCTGTGGGGTCAGCGGGGCGTTCGTCGGCACATCATCCGGGTCGACCTCCGTGCCGGAGAGGGCAAGGCTGACGAGCCTGGCCACCCGACCATGGGCGAACTGGGTCACGACCGCTCCAACACCCGACATGACCAGCCAGGCACCCGCGAGGAGCGCGAGGTAGAACGGCAGGAACTCGAGCCCGAGAATCCGCCCGGAGCCGCGCTGATCAGCCAGGGCGCCAACGACGAGCGGCGGCAGGATCACGAAGACGGCCAGGATCGGGAACCGGAGCGCCCCCTCGGGAAGCGGCGACCGTCCGTTCCGGACGCGCACGAGCCGCACGGCGGCGAGGCAGGCCATCGCGACGACAGCCAGGACCAGGAGCTGGAGGATTGGCATCCGAGAGGACCTTTCGCGCGATCGAGCTTCGGCATCGTCCTGACGGCGAGCGCCATGAGGATCACCGCATGACACGCGCCCGTCACGTCCGCTCCCGCGAGTTCATCACGTCCAGATCGGCCTGTCAACTGTAGTGAGTGACGCTCACTGTGGGATCGCACTCATCAGACCGGGCAGGCCGGCGCGGCAGGCGGGCCCGTCAGCGGGGGTCGACTCGATTGCGCGACCGCCGCCGATAGCGGTACCAGGCCAGGTACTCGACGAGGGCGGCTCGTTCGTCCTCGGTCAGGTCGCCGAACAGCATGCCGGAGAGCGCCGCGGTCGCGGGAGGAGCGTCGGGTTCGTCTGGCAGCCGGTAGCCGCTCAGCCGGAGCAGGTCCGCGTACGGCACCGTCAGCGCTTCGCTCAGCCGGTGCAGGACATGGGGCGAGGGCTTCTTGACCGCGTCGTTCTCGAGCCGGTTGAGGTAAGCCGGAGAGATCCCCGCCGCCCGCGCGGCCTCGCCCGACGAGAGCTGCCGGATCTCGCGCGCCTGGCGAAGGAGCGTTCCGATCGAGGTCGCCACGGATCACCTCGCTGACAGTTGGCGGTGCGCGCCATTGTGATCATGGTCTGGCTCGGCATGGCGAGCGTGGCAGTCGAACGTCTGTGCTACGATGACGTCAGTCGCCGCGCTTTCGCGACGATGCTCCGCGTGGTCGATCCCCCTTTTCGAACGGACCGTGCGTTCTTGCCAGCTCCAGTTCGGGAAGCGTTGGAGGTCGCTGTGACCACCGGTACCATCAAGAAGGTCGTTGCCGATCGCGGCTTCGGCTTCATCTCCGCCGAGGATGCGAAGGAGTACTTCTTCCATCGCGGCGCGCTCGACTCCTCGCTCGACTTCGACCGCCTCGTCGGCGGCGAAAAGGTCAGCTTCGAGGTCGAGCAGAGCCCAAAGGGCCCGCGCGCGAACCGAGTTCACGCCGCCTGACCCATGCTCACCGAGCGACCCGCTGCAGAGCGGGTCGCTCTCGTCTTCTCTGGGCCTCTTGCGCTCGCAGCATCGCTCCCTTCGAGGGCGCCGGCTGAGCGTCCGAGCCGAAGGCGGGAGGAGTGTCATCGTCCGGACGGCGTTCGTCGCCACCTATCTGCCCCGCCGATGTGGCATCGCCACGTTCACGAGCGATCTCGCGGCCGCGACGAACGCGCGGGACATCGCCGTGCTGCACCCGGCTGGCGACCCGTTGGCATACCCGCCCGAAGTCCGGAGCCTGATCCGGAAGGACGTGCGCAAGGACTATGTCGACACCGCCAACAAGCTGAGCCGCACGTCCGACGTCGTGTCGATCCAGCACGAATACGGAATCTGGGGCGGTGAGGACGGTGACCACGTCATCGACTTCGTCCAGGCGCTGCGCGTGCCGGCCGTCGTGACGATGCACACGGTGCTCAGTCACCCGTCGCCGCGCCAGCGATCGATCCTCTCGCGTCTCGCCTCGGCGGCTGCGGCCTCGGTCGTGATGTCGCGGTCCGCAGCGAGACTCCTGATCCGTGACTACGCTGTCGACGCGAGCCGCGTCAGCGTGATCGCCCACGGGGTTCCCGACCTCCCGCTCGTCGACTCCAACCGCGTCAAGCCATCCCTCGGCCTGGCGGGCCGCGACGTCATCCTGAGCTTTGGCCTGCTCGGCCCGGGGAAGGGCTACGAGCTCGCGATCGACGCGATGCCGGCCGTCATCAGGAACCACCCCGGGGCGATCTACGTGATCCTCGGAGCGACCCATCCGGACCTGCTGCGGCGGGAGGGCGATGCGTATCGCGAATCGCTCGTTGCCCAGTCCGCCCGTCTGGGCCTGCAGGATCACGTTCGGTTCGTAGACGCCTTCGTCGATCGGACCGAGCTCAGCCGCTGGCTCGAGGCGGCCGACGTGTTCGTGACCCCGTACCCGAACCTCGATCAGATCGTGTCCGGGACCCTGTCGTATGCGATGGGCGCGGGCCGCGCGATCGTGTCGACTCCCTACGCCTACGCCGCGGAGCTTCTCGCCGACCGCCGTGGCGTTCTCGTCCCCCCGGGCTCGCCGACCGACATTGCGGCGGCCCTCACGTCGCTGCTGGCCGATCCCGCGCTGCGGAGGGCCATCGGGGCCCGCGCGTTCGCCCATAGCCGGCCAATGGTGTGGTCCGCGGTCGGCAGGCAGTACCGTGCCCTGTTCGCCCGGGTGAGCGGAGCGACCCGCGACGTGCTGACGCCCGCACCGATGTCGATCCGTGTCTGAAGCGCCCCCCTTCCGGCCCCGTCGGCTGCACCCGGTCAACCGGGAACACCTCGATGCCCTCGCCGGCGATCTCGGCATCCTGCAGCACGCTCTGGGCTCCCGCCCGGACCCGACCCACGGCTACTGCGTGGACGATGTCGCTCGCGCGCTCGAGGTCGACCTGCTTCATGCGCGTGTCCTGCCCTGGACGGCCGTCCGTGACAGCGCGTGGCGCAGCCTGCTGTTCCTCGAGGCCGCCTTCGCGGGGCCCCGCGGCCGATTGCGCAACTTCCGCACGATCGACGGCACCTGGGATTCGGAACCGGCCTCCGGCGACTCACAGGGACGGGCGATGCTCGCGCTCGCTGAAGCGGCCGCTTCCGCTCCCGACCCAGAGCTGGCGGCCCGAGCGACGGCGCTCTTCGACCGCGCCCTGCCCGGAGCCACACGACTGACGTCGCCACGGGCGCAGGCATCGCTGATCCTGGCGTGCGCGGCGGCCCCGAACGCGGCGCGTAACGCTGTCATGAACAGGATGGCAACCGAGCTCCATGTCCGGTTCCGAACCTTTGCCCGGCCCGGCTGGCCGTGGCCCGAGTCGACGCTGACCTACGAGAACGCCGTCATCCCCCGAGCGATGATCGTCGCGGGTCAGACCTTGGGGGCGACCACGATGGTCGCCATCGGCCTCCAGGTGCTCGACTGGCTCCTGGAGGTCCAGACGGGAGCGCGGGGCAGGCTGTCGCCCATCGGGAACAGCTGGTGGGCCTATCGCGGCGTCCGACCACGGTTCGACCAGCAACCGATCGAAGCGACGGCCCTCCTCCTCGCCGCCGAGGCGGCGCTCAGCGCCACCGGCAAGGCCGAGTACCGCGATGCCATGGAACGAGCCTACGGCTGGTTCCTGGGAGCCAACGATAGCTCCGTTCCCGTCGCCGATCCGGCCCGTGGCGCGTGTCGTGACGGCCTGACGCCGGACGGCGTGAACGTGAATGAGGGCGCCGAGTCGACGCTCATGTGGCTGATCGCGGTCGAGCACATCCGGGCGGCTCGATCAGCCGCCGCGGGGGCGGCGCCCGAGCGAGCCGCTCGGCAACCGTCGATCCGCCGGGATCGGGAGTCGAGGAGCGCTTCCGCGGCTGGGTTGTCGTCGGGCGCGCCCTCGTGACGGCGCCCGAACCGCTGTTCGTCCGGTCGACCTTCAACCCGATCCTGACGGCCGCGGATCTGCCATATCGGGCCAACAGCGTCTTCAACCCGGGCGCGACGGTCGTCGACGGCGAGACCCTGTTGCTGCTTCGCGTCGAGGACCTTCGGGGAATCTCACAACTCCACGCGGCGCGCAGCAGCGACGGCGAGACGAACTGGCGATTCGATCCGGATCCGCTCCTCAGCGTGGATGTCGATCGCGATCCCGAGGAGACGTGGGGCTGCGAGGATCCGCGCCTGACCTGGGTCCCGGAGCGTGAGGAGTGGGCGATCGCCTACACGGCCTACAGCCGCCGTGGTCCGCTCGTCTCGCTCGCGACCACGCGCGACTTCCGCACCGTTCGCCGTCTCGGCCCCGTCATGCCACCCGAGGACAAGGACGCCGCACTGTTTCCCCGGCGATTCGGCGGCCGTTGGGCGATGATCCATCGCCCATCCCCGCTGCGGGGCGGCGCCCACATGTGGCTGTCGTGGTCACCCGACATGCGCCATTGGGGCGACCACAAGCTGCTGCTCGAGGCGCACGAAGGCGCGTGGTGGGACGCCGGAAAGATCGGGCTCGGACCGCCGCCGCTCGAGACCCCTGATGGCTGGCTCGTGATGTACCACGGGGTGCGAACCACCTCGGACGGCCCGATCTATCGGGCCGGGCTCGCCTTGCTCGACCTCGAGAACCCTGGGATCGTCCGTCGCCGGGTCGAGGAATGGGTCTTCGCTCCGGAGGCTCCGTACGAGGTCATCGGCGACGTCGGCCGCGTCATCTTCCCGTGCGGCTGGATCCGGGACGAGGAGGCGGACAGGCTCCGCGTCTACTACGGCGCCGCTGACAGTGTCGTGGGCCTCGCGTCCGCCCGCTTCAGCGAGGTCATGGCCCGGGTCCTCTCGTCGCCACGGGCGGACTGAGACACCGTCCACGAAGGGGTTGCGTGCTGCGGTCCTGGCGGATGCGCGCCCTTGGCCATCGTCGAGATCCTGATCCATGGTCAACGGTGACCCTCGGGGTCAGGCGAGTTGCTCTTCACGACGTCGTTCTCGAGCTTGGTGAAGTAGGGAGCCGAGATGCCGTGGATAGCGGACACTCGGCGCTGCGGTGAATCCCTCTATCGAGGTATGAGGACCTGCGCCTCAGGAGGGCGGCCGGGGAGGCTCGAAGCGCTACCACGATGATGGTCCCGGTCGGTTAGGCCCGGCGGGGCCGGCCGGCCGCCGATTGACGGTGGCGAGGCTGGGCCCGATCAGCTCGTCCCCGTGCGACACGGAAGCGACCGGACAAGTGGCGCGCGACGAGGGCGGTGGTCCGGAGGCTCGGCCATGGTGATGGGCCGAGCCCCGCGACTCTCGATGGTCAGCGGACCCCCCGAGTGAGACCGCGCCCGCCCCGAAGTGCGTTCACAACGAATACGACGAGGATCGCGCCAAGCGTGGCGATGACGATGCTCTCGACGTTGATCCCATTGACGGAGCCGACCTTGAAGACGCTCGTCGCGAGAAAGCCGCCAACGAGCCCACCGACGACACCGAGAACGATCATCAGCAGCAGGCCCTCACGCGATCCCATGACCTGATTGGCGAGGAAGCCGGCGATCGCGCCGACGATGATCCATGCGATGAAACCCATGTTGCAGTCCTTTCCGGTCAGGCTTGCTGACGTCGGAACATGCCGACGGCCCAAAGGACGATGAGCTCGAGGATCGTCCAGCCGACCAGAGCGACGATGGCCGTCACGTCGAAGGTCGAGCCCGAAGCGCTGAGCGCGTCCGTCCGGAGGATGCCGTTGAACGGCACCACGAACACCTGGCTCAGATTGAGGATCCCCGATACGAGGCCATTGGCCTCACGCGCGTCGAGAAGCAGCAGGACGAACCGGAGCCCGATGACGACCTGGATCAAGCCGAAGACGAAGACGACAACGCGGCGCGTCATCTCCGACCCGCCGGGCCCCGTCATGCTCGTGTGGCTCCTGTCGGTCTGAACCGTCTCATGGCCGGCCGAGGTCGGCGGGACCTGCGTGGTGACTGTGTGATCGACCGTGTCGATGGTCATGCTGTTCCCTGGCCTTTCCAAGGCATCCGCGGGCTGGGAGCCCGTACGACGAGGTCGAGAGGTGCGCCCGAACACGGGATGCCGATCGCCAGTCTCCGGCGCCGACACGGCGAAGTCATGACCGTCCGTCATGCGGACTCAGCGTCCTCAGCCGGCAATCGCGAGTGCCGTGACGTCATCGGTGGTTGGGCTTGACGAACCGGTGCCGCCGCTTTGGGCATCAACCGAGAACGGTCGTCACGACCAGCGCGACCGCGGCGAGCCCCATCACGCACGTCGTCGCCCAACCAACAACGTTGAGAAGCGGTCCGTTTGTTCGCTCGCCCATCGCCTTGCGGTTGTTCGAGACCAGCATCACGAGGACGAGCAATGGGGCCGCGATGAGCCCGTTGAGGACTGCGCTCACGACCAGCGCGGTGATTGGGTTGATCCCGAGGAAGTTGATCGCCATGCCGACCAGCGTGGCTGCGACGATCACCCCGTAGAACTGCGGCGCACGCGTCAGGGTCCGGTCCAGGCCCGAGCGCCAACCGAAGGCCTCGGTCACGGCGTAGGCTGCCGAGCCCGTGAGCACGGGGACCGCCAGCACACCAGCCCCGATGAGGCCAACCGCCAGGAGGACCGTAGCTCCGCTGCCGGCGATCGGCTGGAGAGCCACGGCGGCATCGGCCGCCGACGCGATCTCCGTCTTTCCGGCTGCAAACAGCGTCGCGCCCGTCGCCAGGATGATGAAGTAGGCCACGACCTCGGAGAAGACCATCCCGGCGACCGTGTCCCAGAGCGCGTATTTGAGCTCGAACACCGACGCTCCTTCACGTTGGCGGAGGTGGCGTCGGCCGATGCTGATCTGCTCCTCGACCTCCTGGCTGGCCTGCCAGAAGAAGAGATAGGGCGAGATCGTTGTCCCGAGGAGCGCAACGAGGATGGCGATGTAGCCCGGATCGAGCCGGATCGTTGGGATCAGCGTGCCGCCGAGGACGCTCGCCCAATCCGGCCGAGCGAGCAGCGCCGCCCCGATGTATGCCAGCAGGGCAAGGGCCAGCCATTTGAAGACCCGCTCGATGAGGCGATACGTCCCGAACACCTGGAGGGCGATGATCCCCAGGCTCACCGGCACGATGAAGACGATGGCCGGGATCGGCACGAGGAGATTCATCGCGGCCGCAATCCCGCCGATGTCCGCTCCCGCATTGAGGGTGTTTGCGACCACCAGAGCGATCACGGCCGGGTAGACGACTGCTCGCGGATAGTGCTCGCGGAGGACCCCGGCCAGGCCGCGGCCACTCACCAGGCCGATCTTCGCGCACATGTACTGAACCGCTGTCATCAGCGGCAACATGAGGAGCGTCGCCCACAGTGTGGCGAAGCCGTAGCGAGCGCCGGCCTGAGCGTACGTGCCGATGCCCGAGGGATCGTCGTCGGACGCCCCGGTGACGACTCCCGGCCCGAGGACCTTGAGGAGCCGCTTCAGCGGACTCTTCTCGGCCCGCAGCTCGGCTGTCATCGGGTCGACCGGGCGACCTCGATGGACCCATGGCTCGTCCGGGCGGATCACCGTTCGGTGTCAGGCAGGGACAACCGAGGCGCCGCGATCGTCGAGCCTGCCAGGTCGGAGGCAGGCTGCGCGTAGCCAGCCGGGCGGTCGCCGCCCGCGTTCGACGCTCGAGCCCGTCGGGCGTGGCCGCGACAACGGTCAGCCGCTGAAGGCAATGGTTCCGAAGATTGCGCGGAAGAGCTCCTCGTCGGCGGCCTCATGGCCCGCCGGCCCTGTCCAGGTGACCTGGGTGACCAGTCCACCATGGACCGTGATCGCCGTGATGCCGAACTCGAGATGGCCGCTGGCAACGTAATGGTAGGCAACCACCTGTGCCGGGAACCCGCCGCTGCCGCTCACCGCAGAGCTCGAAAGGGCGAACCGCTCGAGCTGTTGCAGCGTCGCCCGCACCTCGGTCACGACGGCGCCGAGCGTCCGGCCAGCCGCCGGCGTGGTGACAATTCGGATACCAGCCGCAGTTTGCGGGTTGGCAATGACCTCACCACCCTGCTGGACGCCAGCTCGCCAGGCACCGGGAAGATCGAACTCGAGAGCGTCGATCGTGTCGTTGACGTGCTGCCACGCTCCGAGCGGCGGGACGATTGCCGCGGACGGCGCCCACCACGTCGCCTCGAGTGCCGTCACCTCAACTGCCGCACGGCCATTGACCTCGATCGTTCTCGTCCGGTCGATCGATAGGGCAATGAGCGTCGGGAATGGCGTGACCATGACTGCTAGGGCATAGCCCTGGGAGCAGTCGACCGACGCGTACTCGGTCACCAGGAGTCGTGATAGCGGAACGCCGCTATGCGACCCGGCGGCCCCCTCCTCTTCCATCGCGGTCGCATGGACGAGCATGTCGGGGAAGTCTTGGCAGGCGTCCCGTCGCACCGGATACTCCGAGCCGCCGTTGTCCCGCCGCCACGCCTGGGGTCCGACGATCGCGAGCTCGGTCGAAGTTGATGTGGCGCCCGTGTCGATCTCGACGAACGAGCTGCTGTCGTGCCCGACGACCTCAAAGCTCCCGCGGACCAGCTGGACCTCCGGCCGGGCATTCGCCCTCGTCAGGCTGACCGTCCCCGATAGACGGAAGGTCCCCGTCCAGTTACCCGACAACAACACGTTGACGACCTGCTCGGCGAGGCCGGGCGGTGATCCCGACGGCGCGCTCGTCGGTGCAGCACCACGAGACGCCTGCGCGCCCGAGCCGGCCGTGGAGCTGACCGCGTACGCTGCACAGGCCGCGACGATCAGCGACATCGCCATGGCGGTGGCGACCGCGCGCACGCCAGCCATCGCGCCCGTCCGCACACCCGCGTAGGTCGGTCTTCGCGAACCAGCGAGTGCCGCCTCGACTGCCTTTCTTCGGTATGTCATTGCTGGAGTGTGTAAACGCCTGGGCGCGTCGTCATGACGGGCGGTCATGCGGCGTGGCGCTTGTTCGCAGCCGCCGGCGAGATCGTCAGGCTTGGTGCGAGGCGGCGCGGACGAGGATCAGGACCTAGCCGCCCTCGGCCGGCGACAGCCGGCGACAGATCGTACCCGGTTCGCGAACCTCGTCGCCCATTGGGGCAGCCACAGTGGGCTCGATCGATGGCCGAACGTCGGCCCAGGCGCCCAATCGTTGCGCATCAAGCCCCAGAACGACTGCCGCCATCCGCGCTTCATCGCGACCGTACCCGGGCATGGCTACCGCTCTATCCCGAAACCTTCACCAATGCCGGATGGAATCTGGAGGCCGGGCCCAAAGGCCGGTCGTGGACCACCCATGACGAGGCGTAATGACGCTGCCGGAGCGCTGTGCAGACTCTCTTAAGTAGCGGTGATCGAACAGCATTACGTCTGGGTCGGTTCGCTCGCTCCGAGCGAGGAGGGGGGTCACTGGGGCCACCTCCTCGCTTGTCGTTCTTGCGGACGTGAGGTCGCGCGGCACACGTCTGTACGTCGAGAGGCCCCCGGCAATGGATGACGGGGGCCTCGCGATCGCTTGCGCTGGTGCGGCTAGACGGTGACGGGCACGCGTCCTGGCGCCGGCACGATCCCGAGCTGGACGAGCATGCCCAGCCGGTCGATGAGCCCCCAATGCTCGGTCAGACGTCCATTGACGCCCCGGCCGATGTGGATCTCGGTCCATTCGGCGCGCTTGCCATTCGCGGGAATCCCCATGAACTCACCGGTCATGGTGCCGGTGGCCTTCAGATAGTGGACGACCTCGTCACCGCAGGCGATCGAGCTCTCGATCGTGTAGCGCACGTCCGGGAACGCGCTCTTGAGGGCCCGGAGGCTCTGCTTGACGCCATCTCGCGTCGGGGCGACGCCGGGCTCCGGCGTGTGCTCGACGTAGTCGGACGTCAGCAGCTCGTCGAGAAGGCCGAAGTTGCCCTGATTGATGACCTCGAGCGGAATCCGCTCGGCCGTCAGCTTGATCTCGGGAGTCATTGATAGACCCACCTTTCGTATCCGCAGCGCCAAGGCTGGTCCAGGTTTGGGGACTCCGAGAGGGATGCCCACCGGGTGTGAATTACCCCGGCGACTGGTCGCTCGTGAACTGAGGCGGAATAGTTCGAACTGTATGGTACATTCCGTAGGATGTCAACCGAACGCCTGACCCCGACGTCATATCTCGTGCTCGGCCTCCTCGCCCGTGAGGGTCCGTCGACGTCGTACGACCTCGAGCGTCACGTCGGAGCGACGCTCGGCAACTTCTGGTCTTTCCCGCACACGCTCCTGTACTCGGAGCCGGCCCGTCTGGCCGAGCTCGGTCTCACGACGGAGCGACGAGAACCCGGCGGCCGGCGCCGCCGCGTCTTTGAGGTCACCGCCGCTGGACAATCGGCGGTGGCGGCATGGATCGACCGGCCTTCGGTCGACGGGACCGAGCTGCGCGATCCGGGCCTGCTCCAGCTCTTTTTTGCCGACCTCGCCTCACCGCAGGCGAGATTGCGCCTCGCAGAAGAGCAGCTCGCGATCCATGAGGCGAAATTGGCTGCCTATCGTGAAGACGCGCGCCTGGAACGACTGCCGGGTCGATCGACGCGGGGCCAGCGGACCTTCGAGCACTGGCGCGGCGAAACGCTCGCCATGGGCCTGCTCTACGAGTCCGCCGCCGT
>DATGGQ010000014.1:0-27791 GCA_035308445.1 Candidatus Limnocylindrales bacterium
GGCGACAACGTCGAGATGGGCGTCGAGCTCATCACCCCGATCGCCCTCGAGGTCGGCCAGCGGTTCGCCATCCGCGAGGGTGGCCGGACCGTCGGCGCCGGGGCCATCACCAGCATCACCGAGTAGGCGATGGCGAAGCAACGGATCCGGATCCGCCTCAAGGCCTACGACCACCGGCTGCTCGACCAGTCGGCGGCGCAGATCGTCGAGACGGCGCAGCGCACGGGTGCCGACATCGTCGGGCCCGTGCCCCTGCCCACCCGGATCGAGAAGTTCACCGTCATCCGCTCGCCGTTCATCGACAAGGACAGCCGGGAGCAGTTCGAGATCCGCACCCACAAGCGGCTCGTCGACATCCTGGATCCCTCGTCGAAGACCGTCGATGCCCTGATGCGGCTCAGCCTCCCGGCTGGCGTCGACATCGAGATCAAGATGTAGATGAGCATCGGACTCATCGGCCGCAAGGCCGGCATGACCCAGGTCTTCCAGGAGGACGGGACGATGGTCGCCGTCTCCGTGGTCGAGGTCGCCCCGAACCGGGTGACCCGCGTCCGCACGCCCGAGCGCGACGGCTATGCCGCCGTGCAGCTCGGCACGAACGAGCGCGCCCGGCTGACCAAGCCCCAGCTCGGCCAGCTGAAGGACCTCCCGAAGCTCGGGACCCTCCGCGAGTTCCGCGTCGACGACCCGTCCGGCTTCGAGGTCGGCCAGACCCTCGCCATCGGCGATGTCTTCGCCGCGGGCGACCTCGTCGACGTGACGGGCGTCTCGAAAGGCAAGGGTTTTGCCGGCCACGTGAAGCGCCACAACTTCCACCGCGGCCCGACCACCCACGGGTCCGATCACCATCGGGAGCCCGGCTCGATCGGGCCTGGCACCACCCCTGGCCGCGTCTACAAGGGTCTTCGCATGGCGGGCCACATGGGCGACGAGCAGGTCACGACCAAGAAGGTCCGGGTCGTGAAGGCCGATGCCGCGAACAACGTCCTCCTCGTCGCCGGCAGCCTGCCCGGCGGCCGGGGCAGCCTCGTCCTGGTCCGGAAGGCGTAGCCCGATGCCGACGACCACCCTCTACGACAAGTCCGGCGCCTCGATCGGCGACGTCGAGCTCAACGCCGAGCTCTTCGCCGCGCCGGTCAACGCCGCCGTGCTCCACCAGGTCGTGACCGCCCAGCTCGCCGGCCGGCGAATGGGCACCCACGATTCCAAGACCCGCGGCGACGTCCGCGGCGGCGGCAAGAAGCCGTATCGCCAGAAGGGCACCGGCCGCGCCCGACAGGGCACGCCCACCGCTCCCCACTATCGGGGTGGCGGCGCCGTGTTCGGGCCTCATCCGCGGAGCTACGAGCAGCGCCTGCCTCGCAAGATGCGACGGCTCGCGCTGCGCGGTGCCCTGACCGCGAAGCTCGGCGACGAGGCGATCCGGATCGTCGACGCGTTCGGGCTCGAGGCCACGCGGACGAAGGACGTCGTCGCCCTGCTGGCGGCCGTCAAAGCCACGGGCCGGATCCTCGTCGTCGCCCCGACCGCGGACGAGACGCTCCGCAAATCGGCCCGGAACCTGCCGACGGTCGACGTCATCCTGGCCGACTCGCTCAACGTCGTGGACCTCGTGAACGCCGACACCGTCGTCATCGAGCAGCCGGCCCTCGCGCGCATGGAAGAGGTCTACCTGTGAGCGCCCTGGGCGCCGCCGAGGTCATCCTCCGGCCGGTCGTGAGCGAGAAGTCGATCGACGAGTCGAGCCGCGGCAAGTACACGTTCCGGGTCCACCCGGGCGCGAACAAGATCCAGATCAAGGCCGCGATCGAGGAGCTCTACGCGACCGAGAAGATCAACGTCGTCTCGGTCAACGTCCTGACGAAGCTGCCGAAGACGAAGCAGCGCGGCACGAAGCGGGGCCGGGTCACCGGCCAGACCGCGGGCTGGCGCAAGGCCGTCGTGACCCTGGCCCCCGGCCAGAAGATCCAGTTCTTCGAGGGGGTCTAGGCGATGCCGCTGCGCAGCTACAAGCCGACATCGCCGGGCCGCCGTGGGATGACCCGGTCCACGTTCGACGAGATCACCACGACGACGCCCCACAAGCCGCTGCTCGAGCCCCAGAAACGGGCCTCGGGCCGGAACAACGCCGGTCGCATCACGGTCCGCCATCGGGGCGCGGGTGAGAAGACCCACTATCGCCGGATCGACTTCAAGCGCGACAAGTTCGGCGTGCCTGCAACGATCGCCACGGTCGAGTACGACCCGAACCGCTCCGCGCGGATCGGCCTGCTGCACTACCGCGACGGCGAGAAGCGCTACATGCTCCTGCCTCACGGCCTGAAGGTGGGCGACGTCGTCGTCTCCGGCCCGGGAGCGGACGCCCGCGTGGGCAACGCCCTGCCGATCGCGAGCATCCCGCTGGGCACCACGATCCACAACATCGAGCTCGTCGCCGGACGGGGTGGCCAGATCGTCCGCTCGGCTGGCGCGGCCGCCCAGCTCCTGGCGAAGGAGGGCGACTACGCCCAGGTCCGGCTGCCGTCGGGCGAGGTCCGCCGGGTCCCGATGACCTGCATGGCGACCGTCGGCCAGGTCGGCAACCTCGACCACGAGAACCAGAACCTCGGCAAGGCCGGCCGGGCTCGCCACATGGGCCAGCGACCCGAGGTTCGCGGGGTCGTCATGAACCCGCGCGACCATCCGCATGGCGGCGGCGAGGGCAAGTCGCCGACCGGCATGCCACCCAAGACGCCGTGGGGCAAGCCCGCGATGGGCTACCGCACCCGGCGCGCGAAGACGACCGGGCGCCTGATCGTTCGCTCGCGACGCCGGAAGTAGCGGAGAGGCAGCGACATGTCCCGTTCCATCAAGAAGGGTCCGTTCATCGAATCCCGGCTCCTCGGCCGGATCGACGACATGAACAAGCGCAACGAGAAGAAGGTCGTGAAGACCTGGTCACGCGCGTCCGTCATCTTCCCGTCGTTCATCGGCCACACCGTCGCCGTCTACAACGGCCGGAAGCACGTGCCGGTCTACGTCACCGAGAACATGGTCGGCCACCGCCTCGGCGAGTTCGCGCCGACCCGCACCTATCGCGGCCACGGCAAGAGCACCGACCGGACGACCGCGCCGAAGGGTCCGGTGGCCTGATGCGCGCATCCGCCACCGCGAAGTTCCTGCGCGGCTCGACCCGCAAGGCCCGCCTCGTGGTCGACGCCATCAAGGGCCGCCCCGTCGAGGAGGCTTCGGCCCTGCTGCGGTTCATGCCCCAGGCCGCCGCCCGCGACGTCGCGAAGGTCCTGAAGAGCGCGGCAGCCAACGCCGAGAGCAACCACAACCTCGCCGCGGACGAGCTGGTGATCGTCGACGCCCGGGCCGATGAAGGCCCGACGCTGAAGCGCTGGCAGCCGCGAGCCCAGGGTCGGGCCTTCCCGATCCACAAGCCGATGACCCACATCACCGTGACGGTCGCCGATCGGGAGGACGCCTAGCCATGGGACACAAGGTCCACCCGTACGGCTTCCGGCTCGGGGTCACCCGGACCTGGACCGCGAAGTGGTATCACGACAAGGAGTACACGACGCTCCTCGTCGAGGACATCGCCATCCGCCAGCTCGTCGACAAGCGGCTGGCCAACGCGAGCGTCAGCGGCCTCGAGATCGAGCGCAACTTCGGCCAGGTGACGGTGACGGTCCACACGGCCAAGCCCGGGATCGTCATCGGCAAGGGCGGCCAGAACGTCGAGATCCTTCGCCAGCAGATCGGCACGCTCACCAAGCGCAAGGTCAAGCTGGAGATCAAGGAGATCCGCCAGCCGGAGCTCGACGCCTACCTCGTCGCGATGAACATCGCCCAGCAGCTGGGCCGCCGCATCGCCTTCAAGAAGGCGATGAAGCAGGCGATCCAGCGGTCGATGAAGGCCGGCGCCAAGGGCGTGAAGATCATGGTCTCCGGCCGGCTCGGCGGGGCCGAGATGAGCCGGCGCGAATGGGACCGCGAGGGTCGGATCCCGCTCGGCACGCTCCGGGCCGACATCAGCTACGGCCAGGTCCACGCCCACACGACCTACGGCCGGATCGGCGTGAAGGTCTGGATCTACCGCGGTGATATGACCCCCGTCCGCAACATCCCGCAGGCCGCGGCGTCGGCCGGGCAGGCCGTCTAGCCATGCTGCTGCCTCGACGCGTCAAGCATCGCAAGGTCATGCGCGGCCGGATGTCCGGCCAGGCGAAGGGCGGCCACGAGGTCTCCTTCGGCGACTACGGCCTCGCGACGATGGAACCGGCCTGGATCACCAGCCGGCAGATCGAGGCTGCCCGACGGGCGATGACCCGCTCGGTCAAGCGCGGCGGCAAGATCTGGATCCGCGTGTTCCCGGACAAGCCGGTCACGAAGAAGCCGGCCGAGACCCGGATGGGCTCCGGCAAGGGCGCGCCCGATCATTGGGTCGCGGTCGTGAAGCCGGGCCGGATCCTCTTCGAGATGGCCGGCGTGCCGCACGAGGAGGCGGCCGAGGCAATGCGCCTCGCGAGCCACAAGCTGCCCGTCGCGACGCGCCTCGTCGCCCGCGAGGGCGCGGTCGAGGGAGGCGAGCGCTGATGGCCATCCTGGAGATCGCCAAGATCCGAGAGATGTCCGACACCGAGCTGGCGGATGCCCTGAAGCAGGCCAAGCAGGACCTCTGGACGGCCCGCTTCTCGCTGTCGACGCGACAGCTCAATGACACCAGCTCGATCCCCCAGACCCGCCGGGTGATCGCCCGCATCCTCACGGTCCAGCGCGAGCGCGGCCTCAGCCGCTTCGCCCCGGCCGCGAAGAAGTCGGCGTAGGCGGCGTCCGATGACAGGAGCAACCACCCCCGTGCAGGCGCAGCGCAAGACGAAGGTCGGTCGCGTCGTCAGCGACCGGATGGACAAGACGATCGTCGTGTCCGTCGAGCGCCTGGCCCGCCACCGGCTGTACAAGCGGGTCATCCGGCTGACCACGAAGTTCAAGGCCCACGACGAGGCCAACGAGGCCCACGTCGGCGATACCGTCCTCATCGAGGAGTCGCGGCCGCTCTCGGCCACGAAGCGCTGGCGGCTCGTGCGGATCGTCGCCAAGGCCGGCGAGCACGGTCTCGCCTCCGACTTCATGGCCGAGGAGGTCGAGACCTCCGAGGCGATCCATTCCGCGGCCCACCCCGGCCGTGTGGCCAGGTTTGACGCCGACGAGGCCGCGAACGCCGAGGCCGGGAACGCCGACGCCGGCCAGGCGGAGACCGGCAGTGCCGACACAGCCGGATCTGAAGGCGGCGAGGCGTGATCCAGGTCCAGACCCGCCTGAAGGTGGCCGACAACACGGGCGCCCGCACGATCCAGTGCATCCGGATCATGGGCCGCTCGACGAAGACGTCCGCCGGGATCGGCGACGTCATCGTGGCCAGCGTCAAGCAGGCCATCCCGAACGCCGCCGTCAAGAAGGGCGACGTCGTCCGAGCGGTCGTCGTCCGCACGGCCAAGGAGTACGGCCGCTCCGACGGCTCGTACATCCGCTTCGACGAGAACGCGGCCGTGCTCATCAACAACCAGGGCAATCCCCGCGGGACCCGGATCTTCGGGCCCGTGGCCCGCGAGCTCAGGGATCGGAACTACATGAAGATCGTCAGCCTCGCGCCGGAGGTCCTGTGATGGCCGGCGCATCGGTGAAGCTGCCCGAGATCCGCAAGGGCGACACCGTCGTGATCCTCAGTGGCAAGGACGCCGGCAAGCGGGGGACCGTCGAGAAGGTCGTCCGCAACCAGGTCGCGTCGGCGCTGGTCCAGGCCAACAAGGGCAGCAAGGGCCGCGTCCGCCAGTCCAGCTACTGGCGCAAGGCCTCGCCCCACCCGGCGGCCGTCGTGATCACCGGCATGAACATCGCGAAGCGCCACCAGAAGCCCCGCCAGACGCAGGGCCGGACGGACCGGATGCCGAAGATCCAGCAGGGCGGGATCATCGACGTGCCCCAGCCGATGTCGATCTCCAAGGTCATGCTCGTCTGCCCGAAGTGCGGCCAGCCGACGCGGATCCGGCACGAGGTGCTCGACGACGGGCGGCGGGTCCGGATCTGCACGAGCTGCGGCCAGGCGATGGAGGCGTCGAAGTGACGACCGCCGGGCTCCAGCTCCGCTACCAGTCCGAGGTCGTGCCCGCGCTCGTGAAGCAGTTCGAGTACGGCAACCCGAACCAGGTCCCGCGCCTGGCGAAGATCGTCGTGAACGTCGGCCTCGGCGAGGCCCTGACGAACGCGAAGGCGGTCGACGCCGCGGTCGGCGATCTGACCCTGATCACCGGCCAGAAGCCCGTCGTCACGAAGGCCAAGCGCTCGATCGCGCAGTTCCGCGTGCGGACGGGCAACTCGATCGGCCTGAAGGTCACGCTGCGCGGCCGCCGGATGTGGGACTTCCTCGAGCGCCTCACGATGCTCGCCCTGCCCCGCATCCGCGACTTCCGCGGCACGCCCGGTCGGTCGTTCGACGGGCGCGGCAACTACACGCTCGGGCTCCGGGAGCAGATCGCCTTCCCGGAGATCGATTACGACAAGGTGGACCGTCTCCGCGGGCTGGAGATCAGCATCGTGACGACGGCGAAGTCCGACGAGGAATCGAAGCGACTGCTCGAGCTCCTCGGCATGCCCTTCGCCTCGTAGGCGGGGAGGGGAGTCGATGGCCAAGAAGTCACTGATCGCGAAGTCGAAGCGAACGCCGAAGTTCAAGGTCCGGGCCTACCACCGCTGCGTGGTCTGCGGCCGGCCGCGGGCCTTCATGCGTCGCTTCAGCCTGTGCCGAATCTGCTTCCGGGAGCGCGCCCTCCAGGGCGAGCTGCCGGGCGTCACGAAGTCGAGCTGGTAGGCCGATGAACATCTCCGATCCCATCGCCGACATGCTGACCCGGGTCCGGAACGCCTCGCGCGCCCGGCACACCGAGGTCGTCGTGCCCGCCTCCCGAACGAAGCGCGAGATCGCCCGGATCCTCAAGGCCGAGGGCTTCATCGCCGACGTCACCGAGGAGCAGGCGGGGCCGGCGCACCAGCTGCGGCTGACGCTCCGCTACGTCGACGGCAAGGTGCCGGTCGTCTCGGGCCTGAAGCGCATCAGCAAGCCCGGCCTGCGGGTCTACGCCGGCAAGACCGACATCCCACGGGTGCTCGGCGGGCTCGGCATCGTCATCGTCAGCACGAGCCAGGGGATCATGACCGGCGCGCAGGCCCGCAAGGCCCAGCTCGGCGGCGAAGTCCTGGCCTACGTCTGGTAGACGAGATGTCCCGAATCGGCCGCCTGCCCATCGCCGTCCCCGCCGGGGTCGACGTCGCCATCGCCGGGCGCGAGGTCACCGTGAAGGGCCCGAGGGGGACCCTGTCGCGGTCGCTCCACCCGGAGATGGGGATTGCCCGCGAGGGTGATTCGATCGTCGTCACCCGGCCGAGCGAGGCCAAGACCCACAAGCAGCTCCACGGCCTGACCCGGACGCTCGTGAACAACATGGTCGTCGGCGTGACCGCCGGCTACCGGAAGGGCCTCGAGATCAATGGCGTCGGCTACCGCGCGGCGCTCGTCGGCCGGAAGCTCCAGCTCAACCTGGGCTACAGCCACCCGATCGAGATCGACCCGCCCGCCGGCATCAGCTTCGAGGTCGAGAACCCGACCCATCTCGCGGTTCTCGGCATCGACAAGGAGCTCGTCGGTCAGATTGCCGCCCGCGTCCGGTCCAGCCGCAAGCCCGAGCCATACAAGGGCAAGGGCGTTCGCTACGCCGGAGAGCAGGTCCGCCGCAAGGCCGGCAAGGCTGGCAAGATCGGGGGCAAGAAGTGACCCCGGTCGCGAGCCGCGGCGCCGCGCGCCAGAAGCGCCATGACCGGATCCGGCTCCGCCTGTCCGGTGACGCCGCACGGCCCCGTCTGGCGGTGTTCCGGAGCCTGAAGCACATCTCGGCCCAGGTCATCGACGACGCGTCGGGCCGGACCCTCGTGGCCGCCACGAGCCTCGAGCGGGAGCTTCGGGCGGCGAACGGGACCAAGATCCAGGAAGCGGCCGCCGTCGGCCGGCTCCTCGCCGAGCGGGCGAAGGCCGCAGGCGTCGACCAGGTCGTGTTCGACCGCGCGGGGTACCGCTACCACGGCCGGATCAAGTCGCTCGCGGATGCAGCCCGCGAAGCGGGACTGCAGTTCTAGGAGCGAACGATGGCACGGATCGATCCCAACAAGCTCGCGCTCGAGGAGCGCGTCGTCCAGATCAACCGCGTCGCCAAGGTCGTCAAGGGCGGCCGGCGGTTCAGCTTCAGCGCGATGATCGTCGTCGGTGACGGCGGCGGCCATGTCGGCGTCGGGCTCGGCAAGGCCGGCGAGGTCCCCGAGGCGATCCGGAAGGGCGTCGAGGACGCGAAGAAGAACCTCATCCGGATCCCGATGGTCGGGACGACGATCCCGCACGAGGTCCGAACGGTCTACGCCGCGGCGAACGTCATGCTCAAGCCCGCCAGCCAGGGCACCGGCGTCATCGCCGGCGGCGCGGTCCGCGCCGTCGTCGAGGCGGCCGGCATCCGCGACATCCTCACCAAGGTCCACGGCTCGACGAACGCCGTGAACGTCACCCGGGCGACGATCGAGGCCCTCCGCAGCCTGCGCTCGGCCGAGGAGCTCAGTGCCCGCCGCGGCGTCACGGTCCGCCTCTACATCCCCGGCCAGCCGGCCGCGGAGGCCGCCAATGGCCGCTAGGCTGCGCGTGACCCAGGTCAGGAGCACCATCAGCCACATCGGCCGCAATCGGGCGACGATGCGGGCCCTCGGGCTCCACGGCGTCGGCTCGAGCGTCGACGTCGTTGACAACGACGCCACCCGCGGCATGGTCCGCCAGGTCCGGTTCCTCGTGTCCGTCGAGGAGCTGCCCGAGACGAGCGCGAAGGAATCGAAGTGAAGCTCCACGACCTGCGACCCGCCCCCGGGTCGCACAAGGCCAGGCGCCGGGTCGGCCGCGGCATCGCCGCCGGCCAGGGCAAGACGGCCGGCCGCGGGACGAAGGGCCAGAAGGCCCGCGCCGGCGGCAAGATCGCGGCCTGGTTCGAGGGCGGCCAGACGCCGCTCCACCAGCGCATCCCGAAACTGCACGGCTTCCGGAACGCGTTCAAGGTCGACTACGAGGTCGTGAACGTCGGGGCGATCGCCGCGCTCGTCGAGGCCGGCGTCCTCGAGCCGGGCGAGATGCCCGGCACGAAGAAGGCGAAGGGCGCCTCGGCCGCACCGATCACGGTGAACCAGGAGATCCTCCGAGCGACCGGCCTCGTCCGGACGCTGTCGAAGCCCCTGAAGGTCCTCGGCGGCGGCGACCTCATTACCCCGCTCTTCGTCGTCGCCGATGCCTTCAGCGCGTCGGCCCGCTCGAAGATCGAGGCGGCCGGCGGTTCGGTCAACGTCCTCGAGACGCCTGGCGCGAAAGGGCCCGCCGTGAAGGCCGACGCAAGTGCCGAAGCGGCGCCGGCCGCCGCCGAGCCGGCACTCGCGGTCGCCGCCGAGCCGGCGGCAGCGCCATCGGCAGAGGCCGCACCATCGGCCGAGCCAGCTCCGGCGGCCGAGATCCCGGCCGGGAGCCCGGCGAAGAGGCCGGCGAAGAGCCCCGCCGCGGCCGCCAAGCCCGCAGCGAAGCCGGCTCGAGCCTCGCGCAACGCTGCACCCGCGGCGGCAGATGCCGCGGTCGCCGATGCCGCGGCCAAGGGCGACGCGCCCGCGAAGCCACGCGCTCGCAAGCCCAGGGCCGACGCTTCGAACGAGGCCTGATCGACCGTGATCGACGCCCTCATCAATGCCTTTCGCGCGCCGGACATCCGACGCCGGATCCTGTTCGTCCTCGGGATCCTGGTCGTCTACCGGCTGCTCGCCCAGGTTCCGCTGCCAGGCGTCGACCACACCCAGCTGAAGGCCTTCTTCGACAACAACACGGCGTTCGGGATCATCGACCTCTTCGCCGGCGGCGGCCTGTCGCAGCTGTCGGTCGTCGGCCTCGCGATGAACCCCTACATCAACGCGTCGATCATCATGCAGCTGATGACGGGCGTGATCCCGTCGCTCCAGAACCTCAGTCGCGAAGGCGAGTACGGCCGCCAGCGGCTGAACCAGTACACCCGCTACCTGACCGTGCCGATGGCGCTCCTGCAGTCGTTCGGAATCCTGTCGGCGCTCGGCCACCAGAACCCGCCGGTCATCATCGGCGGCTTCGGCCTCGGGATCGCGATGTCGTGGGTCCAGATGATCACGATGACTGCCGGCGCCGTGCTCCTGATGTGGCTCGGCGAGCTGATCACCGAGAAGGGCATCGGCAACGGCATCAGCTTCATCATCTTCGCCGGCATCGTCAGCCGCGCGCCGACGGGCATCGCCGGCCTGCTCAGCCAGCCGTCGCCGCGCGACATCCTGCTGTTCGTCCTCCTGGCCGTGGCCGCGGTCTTCGTGATCATCTACATCCAGGAGGGCCAGCGCCGGATCCCGATCCAGTACGCGAGCCGCGTCCGCGGCCGGCGGATGTACCAGGGCGGGCAGACGTTCCTGCCGCTCCGGGTCAACCTCGCGGGCGTCATCCCGATCATCTTCGCGATCAGCATCCTGCAGTTCCCGGCGCAGCTCGCGATCTACTTCTCGTTCTCGGACGTCCAGATCATCCGCGACGTCGCGAACGGGATCGCCGGGTTCCTGTCGAACACGACGATCCAGTACGCGGTCCTCTACTTCTTCCTGACCGTCGGCTTCACGTACTTCTACACGGCGTTCACGTTCAAGCCCGACGAGACCGCCGAGCAGCTGCGCAAGAACGGCGGCTTCATCCCCGGGATCCGGCCGGGCCGACCAACCCAGGACTACCTCGCCCGCGTGGTCTCGCGGATCACGATTGCGGGCGCCCTGTTCCTCGGCGTCGTCGCGGTGGCGCCGGTGCTCGCCGGGGTCATCGACCCGTCGCTGAAGGGCCTCGCCATCGGCGGCACGGGCGTCCTGATCGTGGTCTCGGTCGTCGTCGAGACGATGAAGCAGATCGAGGCCCAGCTGATGATGCGCAGCTACGAGGGCTTCATCCGCTGATGTGGCGGCGCGCCTGGCGGGCCGGCGGCGAGTTGCCGCCTCCGGGCGCTCGCTCACGCACCCGACGATGAGCGTCATCGTCCTGCTCGGCGCACCGGGAGCCGGGAAGGGGACCCAGGCGCCGATCCTGGCCCAGACGCTGAGTGTCCCGATCCTTGCCTCGGGCGACCTGCTGCGGGCGGTGGCCGCGTCGGGCAGCGACCTCGGAAAGGCGGTCGAGGCCACGATGAAGTCGGGCGAGCTCGTCCCCGATGCGACGACGGTCCGGATCTTCCTCGACCGGCTGGCCCAGCCCGATGCGGCCGGTGGCGCGATCCTCGACGGCTTCCCGCGGACCCGCGGCCAGGCCGAGGCCCTCGACTCGGCCCTCGAGACGATGGGCGCCGGCGTCGATACCGCGATCTACATCGAGGTGCCGCTCGAGGCCCTCGTCGCCCGGATGGCGGATCGTCTCATCTGTCGCGCGGGCGGGCACGTCTACAACGTCCGCTCGAACCCGCCCCGCGTGCCCGGGGTCTGCGACGTCGACGGTTCGGAGCTCTACCAGCGCGCCGACGACGCCGAGGCCACGGTGCGGGCCCGGATGGCCCAGCAGCTGCCGGCGCTCGAGGAGGTCGCAGGCTATTACCGCAACCGGGGCCGACTCCAGGTCATCGACGGCCTCCAGCCGATCGACGCGGTCAGCGCGTCGCTGATCGCCGCCGTGTCGCGGGCGCGGGCAGGAGACCAGGCGTGATCAGGGCTCCCCGCGAGATCGACCGGATGCGCCGGGCCGGGCGGATCGTCGCCGAAGTCCTCGCCCTCGTCGAGGCGGAGCTGCAGCCGGGTGTCACGACCGCCGAGCTCGACCGCCTCGCCGAGCGCCACATCCGCTCGTCTGGCGGGGTCCCGTCGTTCAAGGGCTATCTCGGCAGCGGCCGCTACGGACGCGGCCCGCGAGCCTTTCCCGCTTCGACATGCATCTCCATCGACGAAGAAGTGGTCCATGGGATCCCCGGCGACCGCGCGATCCAGGCTGGCCAGCTCGTCTCGGTCGATGTCGGCGCGATCGTCGACGGCTGGCACGGCGACGGCGCCCGGACGTTCATCGTCGGCGAGGTCGAGCCCGCGGTCCGGGAGCTGGTGGATGCCACCCGCCTCGGCATGATGGCCGGCATCGCCGCCGCGCTGCCCGGCAACCACATCGCCGACATCGGGGCTGCGGTCGAGGACGTCGCGAAGCCGCACGGCTACGGCGTCGTCAGGCACTTCGTCGGCCACGGGATCGGCAGCCACATGCACGAGGAGCCGCAGGTCCCGAACTACCGGACCGGCCACCGCGGCGCCGAGCTCCGGCCCGGGATGTGCCTCGCGATCGAGCCGATGTTCACGCTCGGCAGCGGCGACGTCGGCGTGCTCGCGGATGGCTGGACGGTCATCACGGCCGATGGCTCGCTGGCTGCCCATTTCGAGCACACGATCGCGATCACCGACCACGGTCCGGAGATCCTGACGACGGTCTGAGCGCCGAGATGCCCGCTAGCCCGCCGGAACGATCTTCTGATACGCTATGCGTTCGTGTGTCGGCCCTTCCGGGCCGGCACTCGTGCTGAGAAAGGGAACACCAGCCGCCCGTGGCCAAGCGAGATGCGATCGAAGTCGAAGGGACGGTCGTCGAACCGCTCCCAAATACGATGTTCGCGGTCGAGCTCGATAACGGCCACCGTGTGCTGGCCCACATCTCCGGGAAGCTCCGGATGAACTTCATCCGGATCCTGCCCGGCGACCGCGTCAGGGTCGAGCTGTCGCCCTACGACCTGACCCGCGGTCGGATCACGTACCGCATGCGCTAGGCGCCCGCCCGGGACGCCGTCAACACACACGAGGAAGCGTTGAAAGTCCGAGCGTCGGTCAAGACCCGCTGCGACAACTGCAAGATCGTTCGCCGTCACGGGACCGTGATGGTCATCTGCTCGAACCCGAAGCACAAGCAGCGGCAGGGGTAGGAGCGCATGGCTCGAATCGCCGGCATCGACATCCCCCGCGAGAAGCGGGTCGAGGTCGCCCTCACGTACATCTTCGGGATCGGCCTGCCAACCTCCCAGAAGATCCTGACCCAGACGAACGTCAACGCGGACACGCGGGTCCGCGACCTCACCGAGGACCAGGTCAACCGCCTCCGCGAGCTCATCGACCGGCGCTACAAGGTCGAGGGGGACCTGCGCCGCGAGGTCGCGCTCAACATCAAGCGACTCCAGGAGATCGGCTCCTATCGGGGCCTCCGCCACCGCCGCAACCTGCCGGTCCGCGGGCAGCGCACGAAGACCAATGCCCGCCAGCGGCGGGGCCCGAAGAAGACGGTCGGCGTTCGCCGCAAGGCCGTCGCGAAGACATAGCGAGGGATCAGCGCACGCATGGCTGAACGCAAGCGAGCCGTCAAGCAGCGCCGCCGGGAGCGGAAGAACGTGCCCGTTGGGCACGTCCACATCCAGGCGTCGTTCAACAACACGATCATCACGATCACCGACCTGCAGGGCTCGGTGGTGAGCTGGGGCTCGGCCGGCGTGGCCGGGTTCAAGGGCTCTCGCAAGAGCACCCCGTACGCGGCCGCGCTCTCGGCCGAGACGGCCGCCCGCAAGGCGATGGAGCACGGCATGCGCCAGGTCGAGGTCTACGTGAAGGGCCCCGGCGCCGGTCGCGAGCAGGCGATCCGCTCCCTCCAGGCCGCGGGCCTCGAGGTCAACGCCATCACCGACGTCACCCCGATCCCGCACAACGGCTGCCGCCCGCCCAAGCGGCGCCGGGTCTGAGGAGGATCGGCATGGCTCGCTACACCGGTTCCGTCTGCCGCCTCTGCCGTCGCGAGGGCGCGAAGCTCTACCTGAAGGGCACGCGCTGCTACACCAAGAAGTGCGCCTTCGAGCGACGCCCGACCCCGCCCGGCCAGCACGGCGTCCGTCGCCGCAAGATGGGCGACTTCGGCATCCAGCTCCGGGAGAAGCAGAAGGTCCGCCGCGTCTACGGCGTCCTCGAGCGCCAGTTCCGGAACTACTACACGGATGCCTCCGGCCGCGAGGGCATCACCGGCGAGAACCTCCTCCGGTCGCTCGAGACGCGCCTCGACAACGTCGTCTTCCGCCTCGGCTTCGGGGTCTCCCGGGCCCAGGCCCGCCAGCTCGTCGCCCACGGCCACTTCCAGGTCAACGGCGTCCCGACCGACGTCCCGTCCTTCCAGCTGAAGCCCGGTGACAAGGTCGCCGTCCGGGAGAGCCGGCGGAGCCGCGAGGCGTTCAAGCTCGTCCGCGAGACCCTGAAGTCCCACACGGCGCCCGAGTGGCTGAGCCTCGACGCCGCGAACCTGTCCGGCACCATCGCCTCCCAGCCCCGCCGTGACCAGATGCCGCTCGATCTCAGCGAGCAGCTCGTGGTCGAGTACTACTCGAGGTAACCGCCCTGATGATCGAACTCGAGACGCCCCAGATCGAGCCCGTCGAGGAAGTCGGCACGTACGCCAAGTACGAGGTCGGCCCCCTCCAAGCGGGCTATGGCGTCACCCTCGGCAACGCCCTCCGTCGCGTGCTCCTGTCGTCCCTCGAGGGGGCGGCCGTGACGTCGCTCCAGATCCGCGACGTCTACCAGGAGTTCTCGACGATCCCGGGCGTCAAGGAAGACGTCACCCAGATCGTCCTGAACGTGAAGAAGCTCCGGATGAAGAGCTTCGCGACGCACCCCGTCCAGCTCCGGCTCACGAAGAGCGGTGCCGGTCCCGTCCTCGCCGCGGACATCATGGAGTCGGCGGACGTCGAGATCGTCAACCGCGACCTCGTCCTGATGACGCTCGACTCCGACGACGTGACGATCGACATGGATCTCACCGTCGAGCGTGGCATCGGCTACCTCGGGGTCGAGCGGACCGACGCGCTGCCGATCGGCGTCATCGCCGTCGACGCGATCTTCACCCCGGTCCGGAAGGTCAACTACTGGGTCGAGAGCACCCGCGTCGGCCAGGTCACGAACTTCGACAAGCTGACGCTCGAGATCGAGACCGACGGCACGATCAGCCCGGAGGAGGCCCTGAGCCGCGCGGCCGGGATCCTCATGGAGCAGTTCCGGCCGTTCATCAGCATCGGCCAGGCCCAGATGCAGGCCGAGCGCGCCGCGGCCGGCGTCCCCGCCCTGCCGCCCAACATGCTCGACATGCCGATCGAGGAGCTCGACCTCCCGATGCGGGCCTACAACTCCCTCAAGCGCAACAACATCGTGAAGGTCGGGCAACTCCTCCAGCTCAAGGACGAGGACCTGCTTCGGATGCGCAACTTCGGCAAGAAGTCGCTCGACGAGATGAAGGAGCGGCTCCGGATGCGCGGCTTCATCGTCCCCGAGACGGAGCCCGGCGAGTTCGAGGACGACGAGTCCGGGGACGACCTCGAGCTCGAGACCGACGGCGAGGACGCCTGATCCAATGGCCCACGGCATCGACGGCCGCAAGCTCAGCCGCAAGACCGGCCCCCGGCTCGCCCTCTACCGGAACCTGACGGTCTCGATCCTGCGGTACGAGCGGGTCAAGACCACCGAGGCGAAGGCCAAGGAGGTCCAGGGCCGCGTCGAGCGGATGATCACGCTCGCGAAGCGCGGCGACCTGTCGGCCCGCCGAGCGGTCGTCTCGGAGTTCCCGAACGAGCCGCTCGTCGTCACCAAGCTCTTCGACGAGATCGCCCCGAAGTACGAGGATCGGACCTCGGGGTACACCCGCATCGTCAAGATCGGGCAGCGCCCGGGTGACGGCGCGGAACTGGTCCAGATCGAACTGGTGTAAGCGTGCCCGAGAGGGCGCCCCGTGATCGGGCCGCGAAGCGGTTTCGAGCCACGGTCGAATATGACGGCACGGAGTTCGCCGGATTCCAGGTCCAACCTGGGCTCCGGACCGTCCAGGGAGAGCTCGAGACCGCGCTGGCCCGCTTGATGGGCGGGAACCGCCAGCCGGTCGACGGGGCCGGCCGGACCGACGCCGGCGTCCACGCCACGGGGCAGGTGATCGCCTTCACCTATGCCGGGGCGCTCGACGCGGCAGGCCTGGCCGAGGCGCTGAACGGCTCGCTCCCGCCGGATGTCGCGGTTCGCGACGTTCGCCGGGCAGCCGCGAGGTTCCATCCCCGCTACGCCGCTCGGTACCGGGACTACCGGTACACGATCTGGAACGGGCCACGGAGCCCGCTCCGGGAGCGGACCGCCTACCGGGTGCGAGCCCATCTGGACACCGCCGCCATGACGCGAGCCGCATCGGCCTTCGAGGGCCGACACGACTTCAGCGCCTTCGGCGGGGCCGATCCCCAGCCGGTTCGCACGGTCCACGCCGTGCGGGTCCGGCGGTCCGGGGACCTGGTGACGATCGACGTGCGAGCCGACGCGTTCCTCCGCGGCATGGTCCGGCGCATGGTCGCCGCCCTGGTCGCGGTGGGTCGCGGGAAGATCGGCGAGGGCGAGGTCGCCGAGGCCCTGCTCGAGCGCCGACCGGCATTCGGGGGAGCCGCGGCACCGGCTCGGGGGCTCTGCCTCCGGCGGGTCGTCCGGGGACGAACGAGAGATCGACAGGCACAGCACGAGGACAGCGAATAGCGATGAACGCGAAGACCTACACGGTGCGCGAAGCCGACATCGAGCGGCAGTGGTTCGTCGTCGATGCGACGGACCAGACGCTCGGGCGCCTCGCCACGCGCGTCGCCCGCGTCCTCGAGGGCAAGCACAAAGCGACCTGGGCCCCGAACCTCGACACCGGGGATCACGTGATCGTCCTGAACGCGGCCAAGATCACGGTCAGCGCCGACAAGGTCGACGCGAAGGCGTACGTCCGCCACAGCGGCTACCCGCAGGGCCTCAAGTCCGAGAGCCTCGGCAAGCTCATGGCCCGCCGACCCGAGGAGGTCGTCCGGCGGGCCGTGAAAGGCATGCTGCCGCGGACCAGGCTCGGGACGCAGCAGCTCCGCAAGCTGAAGATCTATGCCGGCTCCGACCATCCCCATCAGGCCCAGCGGCCTGAGCCGCTCGCCTGACGGAGGAACGCATGGCCACGACCACGATCAACTCGGGCACCGGCCGCCGCAAGACGGCGGTCGCTCGCGTCCGGCTCCTGCCGGGCGAAGGCGAGATCGTCATCAACGGCCGCTCCCTCGTCGAGCACTTCGGCGCTGCCGTCGATGCCAACGACCTCCGCATGCCGTTCAAGGTCACCGGGACCGACGGCCGCTACAACGCGATGGTCAAGGTCGAGGGCGGGGGGGTCACCGGCCAGGCCGGCGCGATCCGCCACGGCATCGCCCGGGCCCTGCTCGAGCTTGACCCGGAGGGCTATCGCCTCCAGCTCCGTCAGGCCGGCCTGCTCACCCGGGACCCGCGGATGAAGGAGCGGAAGAAGTACGGCCTCAAGCGGGCCCGCAAGGCACCGCAGTACACAAAGCGGTAGCCAGACCGGGACTCTTCGGCCACCCCGCCGCGCGGCGGGGGAGCGTACGCTGCCGGCCGTGACGCGGCCGCTGTTCGAGCAGTACAAGGACGCCCTCCGGCGGGGCCATCTCGCCGCGCGCGGCGGCAGGCTCGACGACGCCATTGCCGCGTACGCCGAGGCGGCACGCCTCGCCCCGGATCGCGCGGCCCCGCACGCGAGCAGCGCGACGGTCCTGCATCGCGCCGGTCGCGACGGCGAAGCCCTCGAGGCCTTCGAGCTCGCGCTCCGGGTCGCCCCCGACGACGACGCCACGCTCCGGGCCCGGGCCGCGGTCTATCGAGAGATGGGCCGGCTCGCGAGCGCGGCCGCGGATCTCGAGCGCGTCGCCGAGACCCTGGCGGCCGACAGGCGGCGGGACGATGCCCTGAAGGCGGCCCGGGAGGCGCTGGACCTGACCGCGACGCCGGCTCGGCGGGCGCTCGTCGAGCGCCTCGAGGGGGACGAGGATGCGGCTGCCCGGCCCCGGCCGGCGATCACCGAACGCCGGACTCCGGCGGCCGCGGCGGCGGCCCCGAAGCCGGCCCCGTCGCCGGCGAAGACGTCGGCGCCCGCGCTCGCCCCCGAACCCGCACCGGAGCCCGCGGCCGGACCGGTTGCCGCCGGGTCGTCATCGACGCTGATGGACCTCTACGACGAGCCGATCGAGGACGCCCCGGCCGACGAGCGGCCGATCGATCGCGCCGCCGCGATCGCCGGGGCCCCGATCGACGCGCCAACGGCCGTCGAGCCGGTCGCCGAAGCGCCCGTCCAGGTGCCCGAGGGCGATGATTCCGCGCCAAGACCCCTCGTCCCCGAGCTGGCTGTGTTGAATGCCCAGACGCCCGGCCGGATCTCGCTCGACCCGTCCGTCCGCGACCCCGGGCTGGAGGGGCTCGTCGTGCTCGAGCCCGACGCCGATCCGGCCGACGCCATCCCCTGGCCGGCGATCGACCTGCCGTCGGCGCCGCCGCCGCCGATCGTCGGGCCGCCACCCGATCCCGAGGTCCTCATGGCCCAGTCCCTCGCGCTCATCGACTCGGGCGATCCCAAGGCGGCCCGCAACCTGATGCTGACCGCCGTGATGGTCCACCGTGCCGCGGGCCGCCCCGACGCCGCCCTGGATGTGTGCCTCCAGCTCCTGGCGCTGTTCCCCGGCGACGCCCACGTCCACCTCGCGATCGCCGGCCTGCAGCTCGACCACGGCTGGCAGGTCCTCGCCACCGAGAAGATCCAGCTCCTCCTGCGCCTCACGGCCCTCACGGGCGACACGCAGGCGGAGGCCGACGCACACGCCCTCGCGGCCGAGCGCCTGCGGGACGACGCCCTCTCGAGCTTCGCCCGGGCCTGACGCCCGGGACGTAGACTGCCGGTGGGATGCCGCAGCTGATCGCGTCGATCCTCGATCAGGTTCGCCCGACGACGATCCTCGACATCGGGATCACAGCGCTCCTCATCTACTGGCTCTTCAGCCTGATCCGGGGAACCCGGGCGGTCCGCCTCGTGATCGGCGTGAGCGTGCTGTTCGTCGTCTACTTCGCGGCCCGCTTCCTGCAGCTCCGGTTGCTCACCCAGATCCTCGAGACCGGGGCGGTCGTCGGCCTGTTTGCGCTCGTGGTGATCTTCCAGCCCGAGATCCGGCGGGCCCTCGACCGGATCGGCCGGGTCGGATCGCTGCGATGGCTCCTCTCGCCCGAGGACCGGACGGCCGAGCAGGTCGCCACCGAGGTCGCCCGCGCCGCGGCGCTCCTGTCCGCCGAGGGCCACGGTGCCCTGATCGTCCTCGAGCGCGAGACCGGCCTCGAGGAGATCGCCGAGAGCGGGGTGATGATCCACGGGGACCTGACGGCCGACCTCCTGCGAACGGTGTTCACCCCCCGGTCGGCGCTCCACGACGGGGCGGTGATCGTGCGTGGCTCGCAGATCCTGGCGGCCGGGGCGCTCCTGCCGCTCGCCGAGACGACGGTCCACACCGAGCGCTACGGCACCCGCCATCGAGCCGCCCTCGGGATCACCGAGCAGACCGACGCCGTCGTCGTCGTGGTCTCCGAGGAGAACGGCCAGATCAGCCTCGTCCAGCGGGCTCGCATCGTCCGAAACCTCAACGAGATCCAGCTCGCCCGCCAGATCCGCGGCCTCCTCCAGCCCGGCGGCGAGCCGGGGCCCATCCGTCGCCTCGGCGCCGGTGCTTCCGCCGGCCGGCCGGCGCCTTTCATGGGCGTGCGCCGGTTCGTCGGCGGCAACGGCGCCCGGGATGCCGGCGACCGCGGGCCGGAGCCGATCGTCGAGGAGCGGTCGCCGGCGCCGATCTCCGTCGTGCCGCCGCCGGCCGCGACGTCCGACCCGACGGGGGATGAGGCGCGCGATGGCTCGGATGCAGAGACGACGCCCGGCCCAGCGACCGAATCTACGGAAGCGGGCCGCGACGCCGCGGCGGCTCGATGATCCGCGGGCTGGTCGGCGCCTACCGCCTGATCGTCCGGAACTGGCCGCTGAAGCTGGGCGCGCTGGCCCTCTCGACCCTCCTGTACAGCGGCCTCGTCCTCTCGCAGACGACCCGCGACTTCGCCGGGTCCGTGCCGATCGTGCCGGTCAACCAGTCGCCACAGCTGATGATCCTGTCGCCGCTCGGCGTCGTCACCGACATCCGCTACGTCGCCTCGGACCCCGGCCTCCGGATCGATTCGCAGACGTTCAGCGCGACCGTCGACCTCACTCGGGTCGACCCGAGCTCCGGGCACGTGACCGTGCCGGTCAGCGTCGTGTCGCTCGACGACCGGGTCCAGGTCCTCGACTTCCAGCCGCAGCAGATCACGATCCAGCTAGACAGCAAGGCCAGCAAGACCGTGCCGATCAAGGCAGTCGTCTCCGGCCCGATCCCGTCGGGCCTCGCGATCGGCAACGCTGTCGTCGACCAGGCGTCGGCCACGGTGACCGGCCCGGCGTCGGTGATCTCCCAGATCGCCGAGGCCGATGCGCTGGTCGTCGTCGACAACTCCGGCATCGACGTGAACCAGACCATCGACCTCGTGGCGGTCGACGCCCAGGGCAACCAGGTCACCTCGGACGCGATGGAGATCGATCCGCGGAGCGTCCTCGTCAAGCTGCCGGTCTTCACGGACCGCAAGACGCGGACCGTGCCGGTCAGCCCGGTGGTCGTCGGCACGCCCGCGGCCGGCTTCGAGGTGGCGTCCGTCACCGTCCAGCCCCTCGTCGTCCAGGTGGAGGGCGATGCCAACGACCTGTCGTCCCTCAACGAGGCCGACACGGCCCCGGTCAGCGTCAGCGGCGCCTCGTCGACCGTGGTCGAGAAGGTCGACCTGGCCCTGCCGGACGGGATCCAGCCCCTTGGTGACGGGACCGTCCAGGTCACGATCGTGCTGCGCCCCGTCACGAGCACCCGCACGTTCGACGCCGGCCTGATCCTCGTGGGGGCGAGCCCGGACAAGACCTACACGCTGTCGACGGGCCACGTCCTCGTGACGATCGGCGGCTCGGAGGCCGATCTCGACCGTCTGCAGGGCGGCACGCTCGTCCTGAACCTCGACGTGACGGGCCTCGACGACGGCGATCACAGGATCGTCCCGACGGCGAACCTCACGACGGGCCTGACGCTCCTCGGGATCAGCCCGAGCCCCGTCGTCGTCACGATCTCGACGCCGACGCCGTCCCCGAGCTGACTTGTCCAGACTCTTCGGCACCGACGGCATTCGCGGCGTCGCCAACGCCGACCTGAAGCCCACCATCGCCTTCGCCCTCGGGCGGGCCACGGCCCATCGGCTGGTGGGCCCCGGAAGGTCGATCGTCGTCGGCCAGGACACGCGCCGCTCGGGTGACATGTTCGTCTCGGCCATCGCGGCCGGCGCCACGAGCCTCGGGGTCAACGTCGACCGCGTGGGCGTCGTCCCGACGCCGGCGCTCGCGTTCATCGCCGCGGATCCCGCCTACGCCGCCGGGATCATGGTATCGGCGTCGCACAACCCGGCCGAGGACAACGGCCTGAAGGTCCTCGACGATGCCGGGCTGAAGCTCGACGACTCGATCGAGGACGAGCTCGAGCAGCTGATCTGGCGCTCCGACGAGCTCCCCGGCGTGCCGAACGACCAGCTCGGGGTCGTTCGCGACGCGAGGGGCCGCGTGTCGACGTACGTCGCGAACCGGGAGCGGCTCGCGAAGCGGATCGACGGGGCGCGGTTCCGGGTCGTGCTCGACTGTGCCCACGGCTCGGCGAGCGAGGTGGCGCCCGGGATCATTCGAGCGACCGGCGCGTCCGTCGACGTGATCAACGCCGAGCCGGACGGCGTGAACATCAACCTCCACGCCGGGGCCACGGCGCCGGAGTCGCTCGCGGAGCGCGTCGTCGAGACCGGCGCCGACGTCGGCTTCGCCCTCGACGGCGACGCCGATCGGCTGATCGCGGTGGACGCGGCGGGGGCGATCGTCGACGGCGACCACGTCCTCGGCATCCTGGCCCTGGACCGGCTCGCACGGGGCAATGGCGATGGGCCGGCCCGGCGTGGCCTCGTGGTCTCCGTGCTGTCGAACGGCGGGCTGCAGCAGGCGGTCGAGGCAGCCGGGGGGCTCGTCATCCGGACCCCGGTCGGGGACAAGTACATCCTCGAGGGGATGCAGGTCTCGGGGGCCGGGCTCGGGGGCGAGAAGAGCGGCCACGTGATCGTCCGGGAGCACACCACGTCGGGCGACGGGATCGTCACCGCGCTCGAGGTCCTCCGGGTCATGGCCGCCTCCGGCCGGCCGCTGGCCGAGCTCGCGGCCAGGATCCCGATGCTCCCCCAGGAGCAGCGCACGATCCGGGTTCGCCACAAGGACCAGTGGGAAGGGGACCTCGAGCTTCGGCGTGCCATCGCCGACGCCGAGGGGCGGCTGAACGGCGGCGGCCGCGTGCTCGTCCGGCCCTCCGGAACCGAGCCGGCGCTCCGGGTGATGGTCGAAGGCCGCGATGCAGTCGTCGTGCGGGAGCTGGCCGATGCGTTGGCGGCCCTCGCGAAACAGCGCCTAGACTGACCCGGCTCATGTGCGGAATCGTTGGCTACACCGGTCCTCGCGAAGCCGGCCCGATCCTGATGGAAGGCCTCCGGCGGCTCGAGTACCGCGGCTATGACTCGGCCGGGATCGCCCTCGTGGACGATCAGGGGGACCTGTTCGTCGAGAAGAAGGCCGGCAAGCTCTCGAACCTCGCGACCGCGATCGCGGAGCGCACGCCGCATGCCGCGGTTGGCCTGGCCCACACGCGCTGGGCGACCCATGGCCGGCCGAACGACGTCAACGCCCATCCCCAGATGGACTGCACCGGCCGGATCACGGTCATCCACAACGGGATCATCGAGAACTTCCGCGAGCTCCGGGACGGGCTCGCCGCCCGGGGCCACACGCTCGTCTCCGAGACGGACACCGAGGCGATCGCCCACCTCGTGGAAGAGGCCTACGAGGGCGACATCGCCGACGCCGTGCGGTCGGCGCTTCGCCAGCTCGAGGGCGCCTACGCCCTGGCGGTCATGCATCGCGACGAGCCGGAGCGGATCGTCGGAGCGCGCAAGGATGTGCCGCTCGTCGTGGGCGTCGGCCGGGGCGAGAACTTCCTGGCATCGGACGTCGCCGCGATCCTGGCCCACACCGACCGGGTGATCTTCCTCGAGGACGGCGACGTCGCCGATCTCGAGCCCGACGCCGTCCGGACCACCGACGTGGCCGGCCGGCCGGTGGAGCGGACGGTCGAGCGAATCGACTGGTCGCCGGAGGCCGCCGAGAAAGGCGGCTTCGAGCACTTCATGCTCAAGGAGATCCACGAGCAGCCGGAGGCCCTCCGCCAGTCGCTGCAGGGCCGCCTGAGCCGGGATGACCGGATCCAGGTGCCCGAGCTGGAGCCGCTGGCCGATGCCATCCGGGCCGCGACACGGGTCGAGCTGGTCGCGTGCGGCTCGGCGTCCTACGCCGCCCTCGTCGGTGCCGATGCGATCCAGGCCTGGACCGACCTGCCCGCTCGGGTCACGGTCGGCTCCGAGTTCCGGTACGACCCCCCGCCCCTCGACGGCCGGACGCTCGTCATCGCCGTGACGCAGTCCGGCGAGACCGCCGACACGATCGCGCCGACGCGGCTCGCGAAGGAGCGTGGCTGCCCGATCGTGGCCGTCACGAACACCGTCGGCTCGGCGATCACTCGCGAGGCCGACGCGGTCCTGTTCCTCCAGGCGGGCCCGGAGATCGCGGTCGCGGCCAGCAAGACGTTCGTGACCCAGGTGACGACACTCGTCGTCCTGGCGGCCGGGATCGCGAAGCTGCGGGGCTCGCTGACCGAGGACGCCGAGCCGGAGCTCGTCGCGGCCCTTCGCCAGCTGCCCGCCGCCGCGACGCGGGCCCTCGAGCTGAACGCCCCGCGGTCGAAGGATCTCGCCCGCCGTTATGTGAACTCGCGCGGGTTCATGTTCGTCGGCCGGGGCGCCACGTACCCGGCCGCGCTCGAGGGCGCGCTGAAGCTCAAGGAGATCAGTTACGTCCACGCCGAGGGCTACGCGGCGGGCGAGCTCAAGCACGGTCCGATCTCGTTGCTCGACGCCGAATGCCCGCTCGTCGCGGTCGCGACCCGCTCGCACACGTACGACAAGCTGATCAGCAACGTCATGGAGGGCCGGGCCCGCGACGCCCGGGTCATCGCGGTGGCGACGGAGAGTGACGTCCAGATCGAGCGATACGCCGACGACGTCTGCTGGGTCCCGGACACGCACGAGCTTGTCAGCCCGGTGCTCGCGGTCATCCCGCTCCAGCTGTTCGCCTACCACGTCGCGGTCGCCCGCGGGACGGACGTGGACCAGCCGCGCAACCTGGCGAAGTCGGTCACGGTCGAGTAACCGACCCTTGAACGGGCAGCCTCCCCGCGGCGTTCCCGAGGAGCCCCCGGAGGTCGGTGGGGGAGCTCTGCGGCCCGCTCCGCCCGAGGGCACGACCGAGCTCGGCATCGACATCATCAAGGTCGCCCGGATCCGGGCGATGATCGAGCGGTTCGGGCCGAGGTTCGCCGTCCGGGTCCTCACCCCTGCCGAGCGCCGCTATGTCCGCGACCGGCCGGAGACGTTCGCCGGCCGATGGGCCGCCAAGGAGGCCGTCAGCAAGGTCCTCGGGCTCGGCGTCCGCGGGATCGGCTGGCAGGAGATCGAGGTCGAGCGGCTGCCGACCGGCCAGCCGGCCGTTCGTCTGCACGGCCGCGCCCTCCGCCGGGCCGAGCAGCTCGGCATGGAGCGGATCGCGCTGTCGATCAGCCACGAGTCCGAGTACGCCGTGGCGATGGCCTTTGGGATCCGTACCGCCGGTGGCCGGTTCCTGTTCCCGGTCGACATCGAGGAGCGCCTCGACGATCGGGAGCGCCGGATCCTCGCCCGGGTGGAGCGGCTCCGGTCGCTCCAGGAGTCGGGCCGTGGCTGACTCGCGGCCGCTGGGCTTCGGACGGCGGGACGACGCCGCCCAGACCGCCACGGTGGAGACGCCATTGACGATCCCGACGCTCGACGACAAGACGGCCGCCGCGCTGCTGCCGGTCCGCGAGCCGCGCGGCCACAAGGGCACGTTCGGCAAGCTCCTCGTGATCGCCGGCTCGCTCGACTACGCCGGCGCGGCGCTCCTCGTCTGCCGCTCCGGCGGGCGGGCGGGCGCGGGCCTCGTGACCCTCGCCGTGCCCGAATCGCTCCAGCCGCTGTTCGCGGCGAAGGTCGTCGAGGCCACGACCATGGCCCTGCCCGAGGACGACCTCGAGGAGGTCGACCCCGAGCCCGCGATCGCCCGGATCCTCGACCACGAGCACGACGCGCTGGTGCTGGGTCCGGGGCTCCGTCCGGGCCTCGCGACCGTGGAGCTCGTCCGCGAGCTCCTGGCCGTGCCCGACGATCCGCGGCCGGCCCCGGCCGTGCTGGACGCCGAGGCGCTGCGATCGATGGCGACGCTCGGCGACTGGTGGTCGGGGACGAGCCGGACCTGCGTCCTGACGCCGCACCCGGGCGAGTTCGAGCGGCTGCGGGCCGGGGCGGGCCTCGACCCCGAGGCCGATGGCGACCTCTCCACCGACGACGCGGCACGGGCCGCGGCCGCGAAGGACGCGGCCACGACGTGGGGCCAGGTCGTGGTCCTGAAGGGCGCCCGGACCGTCATCGCCGAGCCCGACGGCACGGTGACCGCGGTCGGCTTCGAGAACCCGGCCCTCGCCAGCGGCGGGACCGGCGACGTCCTGGCCGGCGTGATCGGAGGGCTGCTGGCGCAGGGCCTCGAGCCGGGCGCGGCCGCCCGGCTCGGTGTCTATCTCCACGGGCTCGCGGGTGACATGGTCCGGGAACGCCTCGGCGACGCCGGGCTCCTCGCGTCGGACCTGCCCGACCTGGTCCCGGTCGCGCGGAAGCGCCTCGCGGCGATCGCCGAACGGGCGAGGGCCGGCAAGCGGCTCGGGTTCACGCCGCGCGAGGACGGGACGGGCGCCGGAGCCGACGCCTGAGCATCCAGGCGGAGCTGGCCGCGGCCGGGCTCGACCCGCTTCCGCGCACCGCCTGGCTCGAGATCGACCTCGGCGCGCTCACGCGGAACCTGGGCGTGCTGCGCTCGCTCGCCGGCGACGTTCCGGTCTCGCCGGTGGTCAAGGCCGACGCCTACGGGCACGGTGCCGTGCCGGTCGCCCAGGCCCTCGCCGCAGCCGGAGCCGATGGCCTCTGCGTCGCGACGTTCGACGAGGCGGTCGTCCTCCGCGAAGCCGGGATCGATCGCCCGATCGTCGTCCTGTATCCCATCCCACCCGAGCTCGCTCGGGAGGCCGCCGACGAGCGGATCGCGGTCACCGCGGGCGACGAGACCCTGCTCGACCGACTCCTGGCGCAGCCGGGTCTGGACCAGATCGCGGCGCCCCTGGCCGTCCACCTCGAGGTCGAAACCGGGCTCGGTCGAGGCGGCTTCGAGCCCGAGGCGCTCACCCCGGCCGCGGATCGGCTCCGGGCCGCTCCCGGTGTCCGCCTCGCGAGCGTCTGGACGCACATGCAGGCATCCGACGACGAGGCGATCACGGCTCGCCAGCTGCGGCGGTTCGAGGAGGCGGTGTCTCGGCTTCGGGAAGCCGGCCACGACCTGCCTCGTCACGCCGCCGCGTCCGGCGGGATCCTCGAAGGCGGCGTCGCCAGCCTCGACGGCGTCCGCCCCGGCCTCGCGATCTACGGCCTCGTGCCCGATGAGCTGCTCGGCGGCGGTCGCCAGGCCGACGCCCGCGCCCGGGAGCTCCGGCCGGTGATGTCGCTGCGGGCCCAGCCGGTCCGGGTGGCGAACCTCCCCGCGGGCTCGGGGATCTCGTACGGGCCGACCTTCACGACGAGCCGCCCGAGCCGGATCGCGACGCTCCCGCTCGGCTACGGCGACGGCTGGTCGCGAGCCCTGTCCAACCGCGCCGAGGCGCTCGTCCGAGGCGTTCGCGTGCCGATCGTCGGCAACGTGGCGATGGACGCCATCATGGCCGACGTCACCGACGTGCCCGGGTTGCCGGTCGGCGTCGAAGACGAGTTCGTGCTCATCGGCCGCCAGGGCGACCTCGAGATCACGGCCCTCGACCTGGCGCGCGCCCGCGCCACGAACCAGTGGGAGGTCGTCACGAACATGGCTGCCCGCCTGCCCCGGGTGTACCATGCCGCCTCCGGACCGCAGGGGCTCCGGACGCTGGTCTCCGGGACGGGACCACGCCCGAGGAGGACGCTCGCGTGACCGACCTCCCGAACCCCATCGGCGACCTCGACGACCAGCGCGACGAGCTCGTCGAGCAGGTCGCCCGCGAGATCCAGCTTCGCGGACTCACCGGACCCGCCGTGCACTTCCTCCATGCCTCGCGTCCCTATCGGCCGCTCGGCGCGAACGCGATGCTCTTCTTCGACCCCGTGCTGCGCGGCGTCTTCGGCGGCGAGCTCGCCTCCGCATCGGCACTGATGGCGGACGACGACGGGATCGAGCAGCTCATCGACCGCCTCGAGGAGCTCTCCGAGGAGACGGCCTGGGACGCCTGACCCGGGCGTGATCGGGCAGCTCGAGATGCAGGTGTCGTGACGGCTCCGCGGTCCCTCGTTGCGATCGACAGCGGCGTGGCGACGACCGCGGTCTCGCTGATCGGCCGGCCGGAGAATCGGTGGCGACTCCTCGGCTCGCTGTCCGCCGCGGCGCCGGCGGCGCCGGACGACCTGGCCGCCGTCCTGACCGGGCGGATCACGGCGACCGATCCGCAGCTGGCCGAAGCCGTCGGGCT